>CAZABP010000003.1:0-210431 GCA_964483245.1 uncultured candidatus Brocadiaceae bacterium
GCAACGTCACGGAGCGGCTGCGCAATGCCGGCGAGCTGCTCGGCATCCCGCTGCTGGATCACGTCGTGATCGGCGATGGCGCGTGCTTCAGCTTCACCGGCGGGCAGGTGTTGCGGATGGGGGGGAGCGCGTGACGCGGCAACAGTCGCGTCCGGCGCTGTTGCTGCGCCGCTGATGAAGCCCCAGCACGGGCGAAACGCGAAACGAAGGAAGGGTGACGATGAAGCTGCACAGGAATGGCAAGCCGTGGCTTTGCACGGCGAGAGAAGCGGGCCGGTACGGGACGGAGCATCCGTTCCTGATCACGTTGCGCGACGGCACGCGCGCGCTGGCGGCGACGGACGGCAGGCGCGCCGTGGTCCTGCCGGTGGACGGCGAGGAAGGCGACACGGACGGCGCCGTCACGCGCGAGGCGATCACGGCAGCCGGCAAGGCGCGGCCGAAGTCCTGCGGCGACGACGTGTACGTGCGCGCCAACGGGTCGCTGGAGATCCCGGGCGGGGCGACGTTCCCGCGGCCGGAGCAGGGTTCGGATGGGCAGCCGTTCGGGCGCTTCCCGCCGGTCGAGGACGTGACTCCGCGCGGCGAGCCGGAGTACCGCATCACGTTCGATGCGAAGTTCCTCGCCGAGATCGCCGCCGCCATGGGGTGCGATGCCGTCACGCTGGAGCTACACGACGACGGACTGCCGATCGTCGTGCTTCCGAGCACCGGCGGCGTGCGCGACTGCTCGCCCGTGCCGGGTGCGCGCGGGCTGCTGATGCCGATCTCGGCGCCGGGATCCGGCATCGTGAAGCGGCAGGCGAACCCGAAGCGCGCGGCTGCGGCTGCTGCGCGGGAAACTGCGGCGGCTGCGCAGGAAGGGGGTGCGCCGTGAGCCGGCGCGCCCCTGCGGCGCTGCTGCGGTCGGTTGCCTTGGACGGCTACCGGCTGGACCTGTGGGACACGGACCGGAGCCGGAGCGACGGCAAGTCGCTGCTCGGCTACAGGCTGAGCAAGGGCGAAGGCGACACGGTGTTCGAAGGCGAGGACTTCGGCTGCTCGCCGTTGCATGCCGTGGACTCCGACGAAACGGTGCGCGCGCTGCTCGGCTTCCTGACGCTGCGGCCGGGCGACACGGACCGGGAGTACTTCGCCGGCTACTCCGCGCGGCAGTGGGCGTTCGTGGAATCGGATGCGGAAAGCCTGTCGCTCTACGCATGCGAGGAACTGGGCATGCCGCTCCAGGACCGGCAGGAAGGGGGTGCGCCATGATCCGGCGCGCCTCTTTCCCGGAGCCTGAGCAGGCCGGCAGCCTGCCGTGCTACGTGTTCCAGGCTTCGCTCCTGTGCGAGGAATGCGCGAGCGACGTGCGCGACGACGTGCCGTTCCCGCACGGCGCGGATCCTGAGGACGAAGCGACGTGGGACTCGGATGAATGGCCGAAGGGCCCGTACCCCGACGGCGGCGGCGAAGCGGACTCCCCGCAGCATTGCGACTGCTGCGGGCTGTTCCTGGGCAATCCGCTGACGGCGGAAGGCCGGGAGTACGTGCAGCAGGCCGTGCAGGAGGCGCAGGGCGCGTGCTGGCGGCAGTGGGCGACGTACTACGGCATCCGCGCGCAGTCGGCCGGCGCGGAGGTGCGCGAGGCGGACGGGGTCTCCCCCGGGCGCTCTGGGCCGGACGGGTGCTACCTGTCGGTCCCTGCGGGTACCTACCTGTGCGAGGTGGCGGAGATCCGCACGCGTACGAGCCGTGCCGGCGATGAACTCTGGTCGCTGCGGCTCGTGGTCGTGGAAGGCGAGCACGCGGGACGGCACGCGGCGTACGACAACCTGGTCTGGTCGCTGCGCGGGCGTGCGCGGCTGCGTCGCGTGTTGCGTGCGCTCGGTCTGACGGCGGAGGGATGCGTCGGGATCGAGCCGGAGGACCTACAGGGGCGCCGTGCGCTCGTGGAGGTGCGCCCGGTCGCGTACACGAACGACGCCGGCGAGACGATCCGGCGCAACGAGGTGCCGTACGACGGCTACCGGCCGGCGCCTGAGCAGCGCGCAGGGGGTGCGGCATGACGCGACGCGAACGTCTGGAGCGGAAGCTCGCCAAGCGCGAGGAATGGGCGGACAAGGCCGGCCGGCGGGCGGCGCAGCGGTTCGACGCTGCGCGCCGGCTCGCGGACGGCATCCCGCTCGGCCAGCCGATCCTGGTCGGCCATCACTCCGAGAAGCGCCACCGGCGCGACCTTGCGCGGATCGACGGCAACATGGCCAAGGGCTGCGAGGAACAGCAGCTTGCGCAGCATCACGCCGGCAAGGCGGACGGGCTGGCGCAGCAGCTGGAGCGGAGCATCTACTCCGACGACCCGGACGCGGTGGAGCAGCTCCGCGCCAAGGTCGCCGGGCTGGAGCAGCGCCGCGAGCTCTGCAAGGCCGTGAACGCGGCATGGCGGAAGGCCGGCAGGCCGGCGGCGGATGCAAGCGAGGCATGGGCCGGGATCGCCGCAGCGCTCGGCCTGGAGTCGGATGCGAAGATCCTCCGCGAGGGCCGGCTCAACATGGCGCACGACTTCATGCCGCGCGGTCCGTTCCCCGGGTACGTCACGCAGAACCTGGGCGGCGAGATCCGGAGAGCCGAGCAGCGCATCGCCGAGATCGCCAAGCGTGCGCAGCGCCAGCAGCAGGCGGAGGCTGCGGGCGGGGTCGTGCTCGCCGAGCATCCGGTCGGGTACTGCTCGGTGACGTTCGCCGAGAAGCCGCCGCGCGAGGTGCTGCACGCGCTGAAGGCTGCCGGCTTCCACTGGAGCGGCGGCGCCTGGCACGGCAGGAGCGAGCATCTGCCGGCGAGCGTGCGGGCGCTGCTGCCGGCTGCGGAACCTGGTCCCGAAGCGGATCCGGCAGCCGGAGGGCAGCCGGTCACGTAGCGGCGCAGGACGGGCGCACGGAGGGCGGAGTGGGCCGGCGATGGTGCCGGCCTGCTGCGTGTACGGGGGGCGCAGCGGGGCGAGGAGGGGAACCAACGGAACGCGCTCCCGATCGTCCCCGACGGGCCGTCGCCGATCGGCTGCGAGCACAGCGGATCGGGCAAGTTCGACCACCGAACGCGTGCACGTGCACGCTTGGCGTGCACAGGAGCAAGATTCTGTGCAAACTTGCGCGACTCGCTGCGCCCCCTTGCAAAGCCTCCATTCGGCCTGTAGCCTTCGAATTCGTTAGAGAACACGGGTTTCGCATCGCGAGCCTGAGCACGTTGCCAACGTGAGGGTCGAGAGTTCAAGTCTCTTCGCCCGCTCCAGTTGCCTTCGCGGTCGCGATGGGAGGGAAACGCGAGGGAAACGAGAGGGTGGCGCTGCCGTGGTGGCCGGTTGGCGCTCGCACGGCCAGTACTCCCGCGACTCGTCCGGTGCCTCGAAAGGTGCCGTAGCTGCCTGCCCAAGCGGGGAGCGTCACGCGTGAACGAATCGAGCAGGTTCGCACCAGTCGCCGTCGATCCGGCGCCGTGCTCGGACGAGCAACGCCGGCTGCACATGGAGAGCTTCGTGCGGGCGTTCGTCATCCCGCCGCGGAGACCTCGCGCGAAGCTCCTGCTGGTGGATGGGTCGGGCAAGCTGCGCGCGGAGCTGTCGCAGCTCGTCCAGAAGTGGCTGATCACCTCGAAGTGCTCCATCCTGGAAGGAAACGAATCGTTCCCCTCGCAGCTGGCCGCGCGATTCGGCGACCAACGAGGGGTGTTCGTCGCCAGTGATGGTGGTTGCTGCATGCTCACGGCGCCGATGGCCGCGACGGTCGCGACGATGGCGCAGCTCGACGCTGTCTTTTCGTTGATCCCGGGACGAGCTGCCCTCGCATTCCATCACGGTGGCGCCGCGATGGCGTGCACGCGGCCGTAAGAGCTGGTGCTATCGCCGGGGAGAAGATGATCACCGGGTGGATTGGCGCAGCGAGCGAGCGGCCGTGGCGGTTCCGAGGTTCCATGGCGATCGCCGTGGTCGCTGGCGTAGAGCAAACATGAGTCTTCGTATTCCAAGTGGCGTATGCCTGTTCGTCTTGCTCGGATCCGCGGTGGGCTGCGAGAGAGCGCCCTCCCCTGGCGGCGTCGAGACCGATGCGATCGTCGTCGTCGTGGACGAACCGCGCCTCGTGGATCACGAGGTCACCGCAGGTCCGATCCACGTGCGGCTGAAGGACGGGCAGGCAGGTGGGATCCGCAAGCTGTACTTCTTCGTCATCGACGACAAGAATGGCGACGGCGAGGCGAACGACGGGGAGGAGTTGGTCGGCAGCGAGCAGCCGTACGCGTCCGGTTGCCGGGAGGTCACGTACTCGCTACGCGCGCAGCTCGACAGCATCGAAGGCAAGCGCCTCGCGATCGCGTGGCGCGTCGAGTTCGGAGAGGACGGCAAGGCTGCCGGATACAAGCTGCTGAAGCAGCCGTAGGATCACGCTGGTCGTGCTTCCACGCGCGGATGTCGCGTTCGATGTTCCGCTGCTGCCGTAGTGGCTGGCAGCCTCGGCGATTGCCTGCGCGGCTGCTTGCGCGGCATTGCTGATCAACCGGCCTGTTGGAGGACCCGGCATGGCGAGGGTCCGGACCACTTGGGCGTTGGGCGTCGCCGCCTTGCTGCTGTTCGGAGTGGCACGGTTCACGGTCCCATGGTGACGTCGCCGTCGACGGCTTGCGGCTGCGCGTCGTGGTAGACCACGGATCCGATCTCGATCGGCGGGACGTCCGCATCTTCGCGGACTTCATGAACGCGGATCCGGCTGGACGGGTGCGTCTCAACTGCCGAGGTACGCACCGCGATCTTGCACGCCACGGCATTCAGTTGTGTGAGGGCGTTCTGCTCCGCCTCTCGGACGACGAACTGACGGCCGATGGAACCGTCACGTGGTCCACCGACGAACTCGACTGGGTTGCAGTCGTCGACTGGGGCAGGATCTGACGCTCGCCCCCCGACTGCAGAGCGCATGCCGGTAGAACCTGGAGTGCCACCAAGGTTGCCGTGGAGTCACCCGATGATCGGATCGCCGTCGACTGCTACTCGGACCAACACCGGTAGGATCGCCCGCTGGACCACGCACTGGTCGTTCTGGCCGTTCTACTCGGCATTCGTTCTGCTGTTGATCTATGCGTTCCGACCGTGGGAGACGTTCAGGTTGACCGACGATGATGCGCCGGTCCACAAGCAAGACGTCCGCATCCATGACGCGCACGAAGTGCCCGGGTCACTCAGCGTCGGGACCGTTGCGCTCGTGCGAGGAGACCTGACGGCGCTGGGTGGAGATTGGCTCCCGTGTGACGGCCGTGTGCTCGCGACCGCGGATCATCCCGAGCTGGCAAGCCGCCTCGGGCCACGTTTCGAGGTCGATCGTGATTCGTTCGCGCTGCCGCGACTCCCGCGGATGTCAGTCCCGCCGGCGCGATCGAGCTACACGACGCTGTTCAGCATCGGACTGGAGGAGGAGCCAGCAACCGCGGCGGACGCGGACGCTGCTGCGCCTGTCCCTCTGCACATCTGCATCAAGGTGCGGCCGTGACGTCGATCGAAGTGACGTCGCGTCCAGCGGGATCGAATGCCCTCGCCGCCGGACTCCTGGTGACGTTGATCTGTATCTGCATCACCCGGCCGCGTGCCGCGGTGCTGGCCGAGGCCGCAGCGGCGCTTGGCGAGGTGGCGAGCGCGTTCTGCTCTGAAGTCGTCCTCGTCGCGACTGCCACGCTTGCGCTCGCATTGCTCGGATCTGGCGCATGGTGCGCTGCCATCGGTAACCGTCCGACACCAGTCGCAATGCTTGCCGGCGTCGTGGTGGGGGTGCTGATCGCAGGAGTGTCGGTCGTGCAGACGTTGGTCTCGTTGCCAGTGTCGGGATCGATCGCGGTCGGAATCTACGCGTCGTACATCCTGATGATCCTTGTCGGGCCCGCCGTCGAGGAATTGTTGTTCCGCGGAGTGCTGTGGCACGCGATCCGGTCGCAGGTCGGCGTGATGCCGACGCTGCTGCTGACGTCGAGCGTGTTCACCATCGGCCACGGTTGGGAGCGCATGGCGGATTATCCGTTCCTGTTCGTCGGCGGCATCGCGTTCGGGACGCTCCGTGAGATCACGGGCAGCTTGGGGCCGTCGTTGCTCGCGCACACGATCACCAACCTGACGCTCGTGATCGGGGTGCCCTGGGTGTTGTGGCTCAGCGTCCGGCCATGATGCAGGAGTTCGTTGTGCTCTGCGGCGGCTGGTAGCCGGCCCGGTCGGAAAGGCCCGCCCGCGAGATTCCCGGCACTCGACCGGGAGTTGCACGTTCCACACCGGCGTTGACCGGCTTTCGATACGGAGCGCCATGCACCGAGCCCTGCCCTTCGCGTTCGTCCTGCTCTCTTCGGTGGCCACGGCACAGGATCCCGGCTGGCCCGGCAAGTGGTTCACGACGCGTGGCGTGTTGACGATCGACGCAGATGGTCGCGCGCTGAGCGGCCGCTACGGCGACGGGCACGAGCTGACCGGCAAGGCTGACGGCGCGAAGCTGGCGTTCGACGCGAGCGAAGGGAACGCGAAGCTGAGCGGCGCGCTGGCCCTCGACGCATCCGGGCATCGGTTCACCGGATCCTGGCGTGGGCCGAACGGTGACGGTGAGTGGCGCGGCTGGCGCGAGGACCCGGCTGCGAAGAAGGGGCGGGCAGCGAAGCTCGACGGCGCATGGCGCACGAGCTGGGGACTGCTGGAGATCGAGGCGAAGGCGAAGTCGCTGCGCGGCGGGTTCGGTGCGCAGGGATGGTCGACGTTCGAGGGCGAGCTCGAGGGCCGCCACGCGAAGCTGCAATACGAGAGTCCGTTCGGCACCGGCACGATCGCGTTCGACGTCGACGCTGACGGGAAAGCGGCATTCGGCTCGGTGCGCAACGCGCGTGGCGAATGGGCGTGGCAGGCGCAGCGGTTGGACGGCTACGCCGCGAGTCCGCAGCCGAAGCCGGGCGCAATCGTCGCCGGCCTCGCCGACAACCGGCTGACGTATTACCTGCGTGCGCCGAAGGGCTGGAAGAAGTCGGACCGTGCGCCGCTGCTCGTGATTCTGCACGGGTCGAACATGGGGGCGAAGCCGTACGTCGAGAGCGCCGCCGCGTCGCCGATCGCGGACCGGTTCATGATCGTCGGGATCGACGGCGAGCAGTGGCAGGACTGGAGCAAGCCGGACGATCCGCGCCAGAACTACACGTATGTGAACTGGATGGGGCGCAGCACGTTCGAGGGGTATCCGAACACGCACCGCGAGAGCCCGGCCCTGGTCGCGGAACTGCTCACAGCGCTGCGCAAGCAGTTGCAGCCGCGCAAGGTCTTCGTCGGCGGGCATTCGCAGGGTGGGTTCCTGAGCTGGTTCTTTGCGATGCACACCCCGGAGCTGGTGGATGGGATCTTCCCGATCTCGTGCGGGCTCGTGATCCAGTGCGAGCCGGACGTGTTCGACGACGCGAAGCTGCGCGAGGCGCAGCGCCGGGTCGCGATCGCGGTCGTGCACGGCGAGCGGGATCCGGTCGTCGCGTTCAGCGCTGGTGAATCGGCGTATCGCAGCTTCTGCGAGCAGCGGTTCCCGTGGCTGCGCTTGTTCAAGAACGCGGCCGGCCATGGGTTCTCGTCGTTGCCGTGGGTCGACGCGGTGGAGTGGCTCGAAGCCGCGACGGGGGACGATCCAGCGGCGCTCGCGAGCTGGGCGCAGGCACGCATCGATGCAGAGGCGTATCGCGACGCGAGCGCAGCGGTCCTGCGGTTGCGTGAGCTGAAGGGCGCGCCTGCGGCGACGGTGAAGGAGCTCGCGGCGAAGATCGACGCGTACGCCGAGCCGGGCGTCACGCGGTTCACGCCGCTGATCGCCGAAGGCGAAGGTGGCGCGTGGGTCGATGAGTTCCTGGACTGGCGCGATCAGTTCGAGTTGGCGGATTGCGCACGCGAGGTCATCGCGGCCTGGGATGCGCGACGCGCAGAGCACCTGGGCCCGGCGAGGCAGCTGTACGGCGAAGCACGCAAGCTGTTCCAGCAGGGCCAGCGTGACGCGGGGTGGAAGAAGTACGAGGAGCTCGTCGAGAAGTACTGGGCGAGTCCGCTGTACCGCCGCGTGAAGGGGTGGCTGGCGGATCGGCGGTGACGTGCAGCGACCTCACCGATCGGACAGGAACTGCCTGCGCAACTTCGCCGCGCTTTCGGCCATGGGTGCATCGGGGCACTGCTGAAGCAGGCTCTCCAGCATCGTGAGCGCGTCCGTCCGGCGGCCGAGATTGTGGAGGTCGGCAGCCGCGTGGTACATCGCCCAAGCTTTGACGGCTGGATCTACGGGACTCACCGCGAGTCTGCGGGCGATCTCGATCCGCTCGTCCGGCCGAAAGGCCGTCTGAAAGCGAAGCTCGTCGAGCTGCCACTCGGCGAAGCCGGACTTGGGACCGAAGCGCTCGATCGCGGCCTTCGCTCTTCGGTGTTGTTGCAGGCTGCAGAGTTCATTCACGAGCTCGCGCAACTGCGCTTGGACTGCCTTCGGATCGCCGGGTCCCGACTCCAACCATTCGATCCGGAGCGGAACCTGCACCAGCATCGCCACGAAGCGCTCGGGCTTGGAGTGCAGCCAATGGCCGCCGCCCGCCAGCGCCTCCTCCAGCGCCGCACGTCGATGCTCGGACGGAGCGGCTGGCTCGTGGAGCGAGCCGAGCACAACGCGCTGCTCCAGCTCGTCGACGCGCCGCGCGAGCGCATCGATCCGTCGGATCATGTCCGGCAGCGGCGACGGTTCCGCGGGCACCCGCGGCGCTGCGCTGTCGAGCGGCGCTGCCACGACGCTCGCCGCCCGCAACGACGAGAACCGTTCCTCCAGCTTCGCGAGCTGCGCACGCGCCTCGACATCGACCGGCTCGGTCGCCACCGCCGCGGCTGGCGCCACCGTTGCCGGCGCATCGTCGCGGAACAGCAGCAACGCAATGCTGACGAGCAGACCGCCGACCACGGCGGACACCAGATGCTGCATGACCAGGACCTCCGTCGCTGACAGCTCGATCGATGAGCCGCCTGCTTCGCATCATCGCGCTCATCACAGCAGATGTCAGCGCTGCTGAACCGGATCGCGCATCGTCCCGTTAGACTGCGCCGCCTTCGGTGCCATGATGATCCCGCACCGCTCCAGAGCCCTGCTCCTCGTCACGGGCCTCGCACTGAGCGTGGGTCTGCTGTTCTGGCTGATCTTCGAGTCGGCCCGCGGGACGCCAGGCGACGCGGCTGCGCCAGCCCAGATCGCTGCCGATGGTTCCGGCACGGAAGCACCTCCCCCCGAAGCGCAGGCCGGCGGCGCGAGCGCAGGCACCGAGCGCGTCGAACCCACCCGCACCGAAGTCGCGCCGCAGGAATCCCACGCCGCCACGGACACCGGGTCGCTCGTCGTCCACGTCCGCTGGAGCGACCAGACCGACGCGCCTGACATCGCAGTCCAGGTCACGCGCTATCGCCGCGGGCAGCCGTACCGCATCCTCGCGCGCGAGATCACCGGCCCAGACGGCCGCTGCCGGTTCGAAGCCCTGCCGGCAGGGCAGGTCGAGCTGTGGACCGACCGCGGGGACGGCAAGCGGGTCGAGATCCAGGCGCAGCAGGAACAACACGCAGAGTTGGTGCTCGCCGGCGTCGACGTCGAGGGCACGGTGCGCACGGCGGCCGGCGAGCGCGTCGCGAACGCGAGCATCTGGTTGACGACGCACCAGATGACCTGGGCCGGCGGCCGCATCGTCGGGCGAACGGACGCAGAGGGTGCGTTCCGGCTGCGCGCGGTCCCCAAGGATCAATCGCTCGGCGCGCTCGTGCCCGGCTATGCGCCGTCGCCGCTGGTCGATCTCGAGACGCTCGACGCCAGCGCGATACCTGTTCGCGTGGAGCTCGTCGTCGAAGCGCGTGGTGGCGCGCTCCGCGGGCGCGTCGTCGATGCGGGCGGCACCGCCGTGGCGCGTGCGCTGGTCGCAGTCGGCAGCCAGAAGTACCACGTCGACCACGGCAGGTCGGGCAACCGGACCGAGCGCTGGGCCGCCCGCACGGTGACCACGGGCGCGGACGGCTTGTTCGAACTCGACAGCCTCGCGCCAGGCACGCACACGGTCGAAGTCTGGTCGCGCGAGCATCCGTTCTGGCACAGCACCTGCACGATCGAACTCGGCGCAACGGCCCAACTCGACGTGCGGCTCGAAGCGGGTGTGACGTTGCACGGGCTGGTGCTCGGCGAGGATCGGCTGCCGCTCGAAGGCGCGATCGTACGGGCATTCCCGCGTCCGATCGACGAGACGTTCCTGCAAGGGGGTCAGTACGACTTCGACAGCATCTTCGGCTACCCGTTTGCGATCGCCGGCGCGGACGGCCGTTACGAGCTGCGCAACGCTGCGCCCGGAACGATCGAGGCGTACGCAGGTCCGGGGACGTTCTCGCGCGAGCTCGGTTCGGTCGTGTGGGACCACGCGAAGCTCGACGCCACACCCGGCGCGCGCATCGAGTGGAACCCGGTGCTCGACCCCGGCGCGACGATCGAAGGGGTCGTGCTGTATCGCGACGGCGCGCCGATGAAAGCAGTGTTCGTCACTGCGCTCGTGCACGGCAAGGAGTACGCGACGCAGCACATGCGCGCGGTCCTGGTGACCGACGCCCAGGGACGATTCCGCTTCGTGCGCCTGGAACCACAGGCCTACGACGTCTCGGTGCAGCTCTTGTCGGCGCCGCCGGACCAACCGCCGCTGCAACAGCAGAACGTCTGGCCCGGGCAGGAGCCGCTGCGATTCGTCGTCAACTACGACGCACCGGTCAAACAGGCGCCCGGCAAGGTGCGCGGGCGCGTGCTCGATGCCGGCGCGCGCCTCGGCGCGGCAGCGCGTGGCGTGATCCTCCGCACGGAGAACGAGTGGCGAGTCGGCGCGAAGTGGGACGGCGATGCGTTCGAGTTCGACAAGGTGCCGCCAGGCAAGTACCGGGTCTCGATCCTGGCGGACGAGCAGCCGGTCTACGTCGGGCCGGAGTTCGAGCTGGCCGCCGGCGAGGACCGCGACGTCGGGATCGTCACGACCGAGGGGGCCGGATCGCTGATCGTGCAGATCGAACGCGAGCCGGGGACCGAGACCGTCGAGCTGACGTTGTCGTTGCGCGGCGAGGATGGTGGCTGGCGATCGGCGAAGGCCGGAGCCGACCGCGAATGCCGCATCGACAACCTGACTCCAGGCTCGATGCAGCTTGCCGGCTATGGCAACGACATCGCGGTCGAACCGGGCGCGCAGGTCACGATCCGTGCCGGGACCGAGGTGCGTGCGATGGTCCGGATCCGAGCGGCCCGACTCTGTTCGATCGAGATCGCCTGCCCCGACGGCGAGCGGCTGGCGCAGTATTCGGTCGCGGACGAGCAGGGTCGTCGCTGGACCCACGCCCAGCGGCTGACGCGGCCGCTGCCCAATCCGCACATGTTGCGGGTCCGCCTGCCTCCGGGTCGCTACACGGCGCAGGTGGCGACCGCCTCCGGCCGGTCCGCCGAGGCCGCGTTCGTCGTCGAAGCCGGCGCGCCCCCAGTCCCGGTTGCACGCGTGACGTTTCGCTGAGTTGCGCAGGCGCGAGCCGGAGCAACTCGATGGACGCAGGAAGCGCGGCCGAGGCGCGGGGGGCCGATCGAGCGAAACGAGGTCGGCCCATGCGTTGCGGCCGCGAGGCCGTGCTGCGCGGGAGCCGAACCAGCACCGCCTCCCGCGCGTTCCTGCGCACGATGCGTTGGCTGCCGTGGACCTGGATGCTGCTTGGCGTCGCGATGCCGGCGCAGCGGGAGCAAGCGGAGGAGCAGGAGCAGCGCAACGCCTGGCAGCAGACCGACGACGGGTGTTGGCGCGCCATCGACGCAAGGCACCCGAGCCCGGCGGACGTCCGCGTGACTGCCTGGATGGCGCTCGTGTTGGTGGGCGACGGCTCGACGCTGCGCAGCGGGCCGTACCGGGACTCGCTGAAGCAGGCCCGCGCGTGGTTGCTCGCGCAACAGGATCCGCAGGGGCGCTACGGATTCGCGAGCGAGCCGGACTGGCTGCTCGACCATGCCATGGTGCTGTACGCGCACAGTGAGATGCTGCGCGTCAGTGACTACGAACGTCCCGTGCAGGATCTCGCCGCGCTGCAGCGCGGTTGCACCGTGCTCCACCGGACACTCGCGAGGATGCGGCCCGCGCCCAGCCTCGAGACGCGGTTGTGGTGCGAGATGCTGCAGCGCTCGCTGCGCGTGCTGGAAGCGAAGCACGTGCCGCTGGGCGCGCAGGAGCTCGCCGATGCCGTCGCGGAGCTGCCACCGCTCACCGAGGCGACGGCGCGAGACCGCACGGTCCAGCGGCTGCGCGACCTGCTGGCCGACCCGCGGCCACGCCCCGGCCAGCAACCGCTCCCGTTCCCTGCGGACCCGCTCGCCGATCCGCTCGAGCTCTTCTACTTCACAGCTGCATGCTGGCAGCTCGGTGGCCGGCAGTGGAAGCAGACCAGCAACTGGCTCACGAACGTCTTGGTCAAGGCCGAACAGCGCGCCGAGGACGGTTTCCCGACCTGGGCAGGGAGCGGGTCCTTCGCGACCGAACACGGCCGGATCGGCGTGTCGGCAACATGCCTGCTGACGCTGCAGCTCTACTACCGCTACTCCTCGCTCGAGATCGCGCGGTAGGCGCGCCAACGGCGCGGCAGGCGAGCACGGAATGGACCGCCCGCGCGTTTCCTCCGTAGCACGCTGGCGCGGGCACCCGGTCCCGCCTGAGATACCGCTCCAGGAGTAACCCATGGCACGCTCGGAAGGCTCGCTCTCCCTCGGTCTGTTGATCCTGCGCGTCGGTTTCGGCGCCTACCTGATGACGCACGGGTGGGGGAAGGTGCAGATGTTGATCGCCGGTGAGTCCGAGAAGTTCGGCGACCCGATCGGGCTCGGCAACACGCTGAGTCTGTTCCTGGCGGCCGGCGCCGAGTTCGGCTGCTCACTGCTCGTCCTGCTCGGGCTGTTCACGAGCTACGCCGCGATCCCGGTCGTGATCACGATGGGGGTGGCTGCGTTCGTCGTGCACGCGAACGACCCGTGGACGATGGGCCCCACTCCGCCCAGCAAGGAACCGGCGATGTTGTTCTTGACGGCGTTCCTCGCCCTCGTCTGCACCGGCGGCGGGAAGTACTCGCTCGACGCGTACCTCGCGAACCGGCGCAAGCACGGTTCGATCGGGTGAGACCGGGCTTCACCCGCCGTCGCACGGCAGCAGGCGCCAGGGGTCAGCGGGGCAGCTGCGCCTACTGCCCGACGACCAACGGCCAGCGTCGCTCCGACTCGAGCACGCCGGCGTCATCCTTCAACACCCAAGGAAGCGTGTCGCGCGGCACCTTCGTCGTGTCACGCACCCGCAGGATCACGACGTAGCGCCCGGGATCCATATCGCGGACCGACAGCTTGTAGGACGCCTGCTTGCCGGTGCCCGGCAGCGACCACTTCGGGTGGGCATTGATCGGCGGCAGCGGCCCGCGCGCGTCGCGTCCGGCGCCGGGGGGAGTCGGACGTTCGGCCGGTGCGCCGTCCGCCGGCAACACCCACAGCTTCAGCTCCAAGCCGTGCGTGGCGGGACGGAGCAGTTCGACTTCGATCGTGTGCGGGCTCTCGCCGCGCAGCTCGGTCCCGGCTTCCGGCTTCACGCCGTCGATCGGATCCACGCGCCGGTAGATCTCGAGCACGACCGCCTCACGGCAGACGGCGCAGAAGTAGCGCCCGTGTTCCATGACGCAGCCGCCGGTGGTCGGCTTCCAGGCGCCACGTTGCATGCCGGATGCACCCTCGTAGACGCCGATCCCGGGCGCTCCCGCCTCGATCCAGTGCTTCCACGGCACGCGCTTGGGATCGCCGGTGCCGGACACGTTGATCCCGTTCTGCCCGCGCCCGCGGTGCACGCGGTCGATGTACTCGTCGTCGAGATCCGCGAACGCATGCCCCCACTCGTGGATCACGGTGTCGTCCTCGCGGCCGCCGATCACGGCGACGCCGCCGCCGCCGGTGCCGAGTGAGCCGGCCTTGACGAACACGATCGCCAGTCCGTCTTGCTGCGGGATCTCGCGCAACATCTGGCGCACCTTGCCGAAGTTCACGGTCGCCTGGCTGTCGGCACCGTCGAGTGCGCGGCCGTCCAGCGCGGTGTCGTACTCGCGGCCGAACCCGTCGATCCCGTCCTCGCGGCTGACGACGTTCCCGCGCCAGAAGTTCTGGTACGTCAGGTACTCCTCGAGCACCGGATCGCGGCCGAAGTTCTTCGGCACGGTGCGCGCGATGTCGTCGAACATGTTCTGCTTGTCGAGCGTGTAACCGTCGCCGAGCACGACGATGTCGATCCGGTTCGACGACGGGCCGTGGACCTGCAGTGGCGCATGGCCGAGGAATCCATTCGGCTCGCAACGACGCTGCGCGACGGCGCCGGCGGTCGTCGACGGATACCGCTCGACGATCTGGCGGTACAGCTGCAGCGCCGCGGTGTAACGCCCCTTCGCGGCGGCCTCTTCGGCGCGCAGCAGCAGCTTGCCGGCGGCGAGTTCGGCCTCCTGCGCGGCGCGGGCAGGGCAGAGCAGAGCAGCGAGCAGGAGAATCTCGCGCATGGGCCGCAGTGTAGCTGCCCGTGCCCCGCGCTCAGCTCCCGCGAGGCAGCTTCGGCTCCGGATGCAGCTCGTAAAACCGCACGATGATGTCCCACGCCTCTTTCGCGGTCTCGGCGTGCATGATCAGCCGCAGGTCCTCCGGCGCGATCGTCCCCTCTTCGACGAGCATCTCCCAGTCGATCAGGCGCTGCCAATAGTCCTGGCCGAACAGGATCACCGGGATCGGTTCGATCTTCAGGGTCTGGATCAGCGTCAACGTCTCGAACAGCTCGTCGAGCGTGCCGTAGCCGCCGGGGAATGCGACCATCGCCTTCGCGCGCATCAGGAAGTGCATCTTGCGCAGCGCGAAGTATTTGAACTCGAAGCAGAGCTCCGGCGTGATGAACGAATTCGGCTCCTGCTCGTGTGGCAGCGTGATGTTGAGACCGACGCTCTTGGCGCCGACGTCGAACGCGCCGCGGTTGGCGGCCTCCATGATCCCGGGCCCGCCGCCGGTGACGACGACGTAGTCGCAGTCACCGTTGAGCTGGCACGTGCTGCTGACGATGCGGCCGAACTCGCGCGCCTCGTCGTAGTAGTGCGCCTTGCGCAGCACGTTCTCGGCGATGCGCAGGCGCCGGGCGAGGTCCTGGTCGTCCGGCTTGCGCGCCAGGGCTTCGCGCGCCTTGTGCACGTTCCGCTCCGCGTCCTCCCGCTCGACGATCCTGGTGCCGCCGAACACGACCACCGTCGAGTTGACGCCGAACTCGCGCATCAGCAGGTCCGGCTTCAACAGCTCGAGCTGCAGCCGGACCGGCCGCAGCTCTTCCCGCCGCAGGAAGCTCTCGTCGAGGTGCGCCTGCCGGTAGCTCGGCGAGGCGAGGATCTTGGCGCGCCGTTCGGCGTGCCCTGGGTCTTCGTGGCTCATCAGGAGATCTGTCGCAGGCAAGCTAGTCACCGCGTCGAGGTTTGCTACAGCCGGTTTCCTATCGACCGCCGAATGCACGCGGCTTCATCTCTTCGCCGCCGGCCGGGCTTGACCGGGGATTGGCGGCTGCGTCCGATGCGGCGTGGACACCTCTCCGTTCCAACCAGGAGCACTCCATGCGTTCTCTCATGCTGCTTGGCGCCGCAGTGACGGCGCCGTTGGCGGCCCAGACGCTGACGTTCACGACGCCCACCGGCTACGACACGGCCGACAGCAACCACCAGGCCTTCTTCCACTGGAACAACCAGCCGCGGCGGATGCAGGTGGTGGACAACACCAACAAGGGCACGCCGAAGCCGGGCCTGAAGTCGGTGGCATTCCGGCGCGCCTACAACGGCGGGGGCACGGCATCGATCCAGCGCACGTTCGACATGACGTTCCAGATGGGGGATGCCGTCTGGGGCACGACCACCGTGCACATGGGCCAGACCTACAAGGGTCAGCCGACGATCGTCTACGCCAAGAAGCAACTCACCGTCCCGGACTGGACGCAAGCGCCGACGACGCCGCCAGCCGCCTGGGACCTGATCATCCCGTTCGACGCGCCGTACCACTACATCGGCGTCGATGCGCTGGTCTGGGACCTGTTCCTCGAGAACGGCTCCGGCAGCGGCTCGATGGACCGGCAGTACGTCTCCGCGTCGACGCGCACCTACAGCGTCACGTACGGCTCGCCCGGCTGCGTCGCCGGAGACTGGGTGTCGCGCAGTCCGCAACCGCAGATGCTCGCCTCGATGAGCGCGGACAACGCTGGCACAGGTGGCATCGGGTTGCAGGCCTCGACGACCTGGGCCCCGATCGGCTCGTTCCCGTTGTTCATGTTCGACAACCAGCCGCAGAACATCCAGGTCCCGAACCTGTGCAGCAGCATCTTCGCGCTGCCGATCCAGACGCTGACCGGCGGGCCGGCGACCACGACCTCGGGATACGTCTCACTACCAGAGCTGCGCGTGCCGTACGACGTCAAGCTCGAAGGCGCGACGCTGTTCCTGCAGACGGTCGCGCTCGATCCGCTGCAGACGCCGCCGACGATCCCGCTCGTCGTGTCGACCGGCGTGCAGGTGACGGTCCCGGTCGCTCCGCCGCCCGGCGTCGAGTGCCTGTACCAGTGGCAGACCCCGATCGGAGCGCCGGCCACGTTCACGTTCTTCGGCGGCGCACCGCTCGCGCAGTTCCGCAACTGAGAAGCGGTACACGGGGTCTCTGAGACGCCGTCCATCACTTCGCGCGAGAATTCCCGCGCGAAGCGGTACACGCGGTCTCAGAGACCCACTACGTCACTTCGCGTGCGGATCCGCACGCGCCTGCTAACGTGCCGCGCCTCGTGCATCCGAACGCGCGCCTCACGTACTGCGGCAACGTCCATGCGGCGGATGACGTCGCCGGGTGGATCGACGGGCTCGCGCGCTGGGCCGCGCCGATCGCCGCGGGACGCCCGCGCCCGTTCGGGCTGGGCGTCTGGTGGAGCGCGGCGGTCGCGGCGGAGCTGCGCCGAGACGAGGCGGCGCGTGCGCGTGCGGCCGACGCGCTGCGCGCGCACGAGCTCGAGATCTGGACCTGCAACGCGTTCCCGTACGGTCGCTTTCACGGAGCACCGGTCAAGACTGCGGTCTACACGCCGGACTGGAGCCGCGAGGAGCGGCTGCAGTTCACCCGCGACGTCGCCGAACTCGCCGCGCTGCTCGCGCCGCGCGGCGCGTCGTTCCCGATCTCGACACTGCCACTCGGCTTCGGCGAGCTCGACCTGCGTCTGTGCGCGCGCAACCTCGCGCGTGCCGCGAGCGCGCTGGCCGACCTGGAGCAGCGCAGCGGCCTGCATTGCGTGTTGGCGCTGGAGCCGGAGCCGTGCTGTGCGCTCGAGACGGTGGCGCAAGCGATCGCGTTCTTCGAGCAGTGGCTGTTCCGCCCGGGCGCGTGGACCGTCGCGGAGGAGACGATGCGCCGCCACCTCGGCGTCTGCGTCGACCTGTGCCACCTCGCCGTCCTGCGCGAAGACCCGCTCGCCGCGATCGACGCGCTGGGCGCGGCCGGCATCCAGCTCGGCAAGATCCAGGTCTCGGCGTGCCTCGAGCTGCGCGACGCCACGCAGCTCCCGCAGCTGCTCCGCTTCGACGAGCGGGTCTACCTCCACCAGACAGTCGCCGACGCAGGTCCCCGCGCGCTCGATCTCGACGAGGTCACCCGGCGCGCGGCAGAGTTCCAGCGCGGCGGCCGGCTGCGCACGCATTTCCACGTGCCGGTCGGCTGGGATGCACCCGGCCCGCTCGGCTCGACGCGCGCCGAGCTGGAGCGTGTGCTCGCGGGCCTGCGCGCGCCCTTGCCGCTGCTCGAGGTCGAGACCTATACGTGGGGCGTGCTGCCGGAACCCCCGGCCAGCGACGCGGCGCTGATCGCCGGCATCCGTGAAGAGCTCGATTTCGTGCACCGGCGCATCTCGCGCTGACCTGCGCCGCCGCTGCTTCGTATCGTGTCCCCGATGATCCGGATCCGAGACCTGCGCAAGCACTACCGGCGCGGCCACGAGTCCGTCCTGGCCTGCCGGGTCGACGCGCTCGACGTCGCCGCCGGCGAACAGGTCGCCCTGATCGGCCGCTCCGGCCTCGGCAAGACGACGCTGCTCAACATCATCGCCGGGATCCTGCGTCCCGACTCCGGCACGGTCGAGGTCGCCGGCATCGATGTCCCGGCACTCAGCGAGGGGGCGCGCGACCGCTTCCGCGCGCGCCACATCGGCCTGGTGTTTCAGACCTTCAACCTGCTGCAGGCGTTCACGGCGCTCGAAAACGTCGTGCTCGGCAGCGTGTTCGCCCGCGGCGGCGGCACTGAGACGCAGGCCCGCGCCGCGCATCTGCTCGAACGCGTCGGCCTCGGCGAGCGCCTTCATCACCGGCCGAACGAGCTCTCGGTCGGCCAGGCACAGCGTGTCGCGCTGTGCCGCGCGCTGATCAACCAGCCGGAGCTGATCCTGGCCGACGAGCCGCTGGGCAACCAGGACCGGCAGTCGGGCAGTGAGGCGCTGCGGCTGCTGCTCGACCTGGCGCGCGAGGCCGGGACGACGGTCCTGATGGTCACGCACGATCCGGCCAGCGCGGCGCAGATGCAGCGCACGCTGGATCTCGCCGAACTGCGGAGGAGCGCATGAACCTGTTCCGGATCAGCCTGCGCAACCTGCGGGTCCGCGCGCTGTCGACGTCACTGACGACGGTCTCGATTGCGGTCGGTGCGTTCCTGCTCGCCGCGATGATCCTGCTGATCCACGAGACGGAGCGGAAGTACAAGGCCAGCACGTCCGGCTTCCGCGCGATCGTGGGACCGAAGGAGGGCTCCCCGCTCGACCTCGTGTTGAACGTCGTGTTCAACCTCGGCGTCAGCCCGGGCGTCGTCCCGCTGTCGACGTACGAGGAGATCCGCGCCAACAAGCTGCCGTGGAAGAACCGGACGATCCCGGTCGAGTACGCGATCCCGATCGCGAAAGGGGACAACTTCAAGGGCTTCCCGATCCTCGGGACGACCGACGAGATGTTCTCGAAGTTCACGCGCGGCAAGGACGGGCCGCTGCAGCTCGCGCACGGGCGGCTATGGCAGTTCGGCCACGACGACCTGATCCAGTTCGCCGCGGAATACGCCGAGCGTGCCCGGCGCGGCGAAGAACCACCGCCGCACGACCACGAGAACTGCACGCACGCGCACGGCGAAGGGGGCAAGTTCGCGTACCACAAGAGCTCGCCGCTGCACGAGGCGGTCGTCGGCTGGAGCGTCTGGCGCGATCTCGGTCTCGAGCTCGGTGCGCCGGTCGCGCCGATGCACGGCGCCGCTGACGAAGCGACCGCGCACATCCACGAAGAGGACATCTGCGAGGTGGTCGGTGTGTTGCAGCCGACCGGCACGCCGCTCGACCGCTCGATCTTCGTGCCGGCCAAGGTGTTCCTGTCGATGTCGGGACACGAGGTGATCCGTGGCTCGCAGGACGCCGCGGCTGGCAACGTGCAGCTGTCGGCGATCATCGTCGAGCCGAAGCACGAGATCGCAGTGGCTTGGATGCGATACACGTTCCAGACGCGCGGCGACGCGCAGGTCGCATGGGCCTGGGACGAAGTCAGCCGGTTGCTGAAGTTGATCGGCAACGTGACCGACGTGCTCTGGGTCGTGTTCGCGCTCGTCCTCGTCGTCGCCGCGACCTCGATCCTGGTCGCGCTCTACAACACGATGAACGAACGCCGCCGCGAGATCGCGATCATGCGTTCGCTCGGCGCGCACCGCGGCCAGATCCTGTGGATCATCCTGCAGGAGTCGCTGGTGGTCGCGCTGGTCGGCGCGGTTGCCGGCGTGGCCGCGTGCCACGCCACGGCGTTCTTCCTGGCCAATCTGATCGAGCAGCGGTCCGGCGTCCGGGTCGATTGGACGACGTTCTCGATCGCCGAAGTCTGGGTCGTGCTGGGCAGCGCTCTGCTCGGCGGCATCGCCGGCCTGCTGCCGGCCATCAAAGGCTCACTGACCGAGGTGGCAGCCAACCTGGCTCCGACCTCGTAGGATTCCCGCCCGATGCGCTACTCACCCGTGACTCCGTTGCTGTGGTCTCTGTGTGCTGCAGCGTCATTCGCGCAGGATCCGGCCGGCGATGCGCCGGGACTCGCACCTTCGCAGTTGATCCAGATCCGCCCGGTGGTCGCCGAGGAGCCGGCGCCCGGCGGGGTCCGCATCGACCTGAAGGCCGAGCGGGCGCGACTCGACGCCTGGCTCGCGGAGCAGGACCACCGCCAGCAGGTGCGTGCCGACGCGTCGGCGATCGCGCGCTTCAACATGCTGCCGGACGAGCGCGGCGGTCCGCAGAACCGCGCGCTGCGGTGGTATCCGCGGTTGGTCGGCCGCAGCCCGTACAACCCGCGGATCTGGGACTTCGCGTACTCCTCGATGGCCGGCTCGCCTGCCGTCGCGTTGTTCGGCGAAGAGGAGCTGCGCACCGGACCGCAGCGGATCAGCGACACGCTGGTGGAGCTGTTCCCGATCGACATCTCGGCGACGCACTTCACCGGCGCCGATCTGGATCCGGCCGCGTTGCTGGCGCAGGACGAGGGCGGCCGGGGCTTCCCGCTGCTGACGTACCAGATGCGCGCCGAACGGCGCAAGGACTACGCCGACTGGACCCTCGCGATGCTGAACCGTCCGGTCGCGTGGATCGTGCGTGACAGCGTGCGCTACGCGTCGCCGGTCCGCACGCGGATCACCGGCCCGGCGCAGATCAGCGGCTTCACGTCGCTGAAGGAGGCGCAGGAGCTGATCGTGGCGCTCGGCGGCAAGATCGACGCCGCAGCCACGACGACCGAGCTGACGAACTACGAGAAGCCGGATCAGGTGCCGGCCGGCACGGATCCGAGCGACATCGCCGCGATGCAGAGCGCGCAGTCGATGCTGGCCGCCGAGAAGCGGATCCGCGACATGCTCAAGGAGGGCAAGCTCGGCAACATCGACCAGATCCTGACGTTCGAGGAGATCTCGAGCTGGATCTACGAAGACGGGCTGAAGGGGATGCCCAAGCACCTCGAACAGCTCGACGGCAAGCGGGTCATGATGCTCGGGTTCATGTTGCCGATCGACGAGGTGCAGAACATCAAGGAGTTCCTGCTCGTGCAGTCCTTGTGGTCCTGCTGCTTCGGGCAGCCGCCGGACATCAACGGGATCGTGCGCGTCGTCATGAAGGACAAGCGGATCGACTATCTGTTCGAGCCGATCCGCGTGACCGGGACGTTCAAGATCAAGGCCGCGTTCGAAGACGGCTACTGCGTCGACATCTACCAGCTCGAAGCCGACTCGGTCGAAGTCATCAAGTGACGCGGTGACGCGCCTGCGCGCGTAGGTCCTGGCCCCCCGCGCGCAGCCGGCGGGCCCGGCCGCGGTGCCGCGATCCGCCAGCACCGCGAATCCGCGATGGCATCGGGCCCCGGGCGCCGAACTCGGCAGCCGATACCGGGTGGCGGCCGGATCTGCCGATAAACCGCTCGATGCCGTCGCCTGTCACCCGCACCGCGCCGCGCGTGCCGCAGACGTTCCGTCTGCTGGCGATCCTGCTGGTCGCCTCGGTGTTCCTGGCGTTCGTCGTCACGTACTTCGGGGCCGAACAGGCGCTGGCACGGCGCACCGAGGCCCGGCACGACGCGGCCGAGGGGCTCGCGCTCAGTCTCGCGCATCGCGTCGCGCCGTTGCTCGAGCGCGGCGACGACCTGCGCCTCGCGGCGATGACGGCGGCGGCAGCCGATCTGGGTCGCTCGCGGATCCTGCTGCTCGACCGGCGCGGGATCGTCGTGCTCGACTCCGGCCTGACGCAGGGCGGCGTGCCGCTGATCGTGCTGTCGGCGCATGGACCGCTGCGGCGCGCCAGCGATGGCGGCGGGTTCGAAGCGATCGCCCCGGCGCGCATCGACGGGCGCCTGGCCGGTGAGGTGCGCGTCCGCTACGAAGCGCCGGAACGGCTCCCGGCCGACTTCTCGTGGGGGCTGTTCGGCATCGTGATCCTGGCGAGTCTGTCGCTCGCCGTGATCGCCGGCTTCTGGGCGCAGGGGGTCATGCGGCGCGTCGACGAGGCGTCGCACACCGCGCGCATGTTGGCGAAGGGGGAATGGCGCGCCGAGTGCCGCCGCCCCGCGGTCGGCTCACTGCGCGAGCTGCAGCTCGCGCTGCGCGATCTCGGCAGCCGGATCCACGACGGCATGCTCGGTGTCGAGCAGGCCGTGCTCGCACTCGCGCGTCAGTTGATCGATCACATGGAGCACCGCGGCGAGCTCGTCCCTGGCCGCGGCGACCGCACCGCGCGCTACGCGCGGATCCTCGCCGACCGGCTCGGCCTGCTGCCGGTGGATCGGCGCGAGCTCGAAGTCGCCTGCCAGCTGCACGAGATCGGCAAGTCCGCCGTGCGGCCGACCGCGCTCGCCGAGTCGGGCCGCCTGGCTGCCGACGACCGCGCGTCCTGGATGCAGTTCCCCTCCCACGGCGCTGCGTTCTTCGCTGCGATCCCCGGCATGGAGCGGATCGCGTCGACGATCCGGCATCACCGCGAGAAGTACGACGGCACCGGATTCCCCGACGGGCTGCGCGGCGAGCGGATCCCGCTCGGCGCGCGGATCCTCGCGATCGCCAGCGCCTACGACCAGCTGACCAGCGCCACGCTGCAGCGCGAGGCGCTCGCCTGGCCGGATGCACTCGACACGCTGCACGACGACCGCGGCGAGCACTTCGACCCGTGGCTGCTCGACCTGTTCGAGGAAGAGATCCGCAAGGCGCCGATCCCGGCCAAGCCGGTGCAGCCGGTCATGATCTCGCGCGAAGGCCTGGTGCCGTACCGCGTGACCGAGCCGGTCGCCGAGCCGGAGCACGACGACGGACTGTTGCTCGACGACCAGGAGCTCGAGCTGCTGATGGACGACCACCCCGAAGCGCAGCGATGAGGCTGATCCGACTTCTCCCCTTCGTGCTGCTGGCTGCCTGCCAGACGACCCCGCGCGACCCGTTCACGGCGGCACTCGAACGCTCGACCGACGGCGATCTGCTGGCGGCGCTGGCGTTCCTGGACCAGGTGCCACCGGTCCACACGAGCTACGCCGAAGCCCGCACGCTGGCTGCGGCCGTCGAACGCCGCCTGCGCATCAGCAGCGAGATGTTGGTGCGCGGCATGACGATGCGCAGCGAACACCGCGACGACGAGGCGATCCGCTACTTCGAACAGGCGCTCGCGGTCTGGCCGCGCAACCCGCTCGCGCACGAAATGATCGGAGCGACGCAGGCACGGACCGAGGCGCTGCGCAGCGCTGCTCCCGGCGTGGCCGGCCCGGGGGGAGAAGTGGCGACGACGGCGCCGGTCGAGGATGGCGGACCCGCAGTGGCGGATCCGCCCGCGACCGGAGGGCCGACCGATGCATCGCCGCTGGTCGAACCGGCGCGCTCCCCGGTACCACCGCCGGCGCCGGCCAGCGGTGGAACGGCGACCGCGCAACAGCTCGCGCTGGCGCAGCACCACCTCGAACGCGGCGACGCCGACCGTGCGCTCGACCTCCTCGACGAGCTGCGCGCGCGCGAGCCGCAGCACCCCGAAGTGCGCCGCCTGACGCTGCGCCTGCTGCGCAACCGCGCGCTGCTGCGCTACGGCCAGGGCCTGCTCGAAGAGGCGGTGGCCGACTGGAGCCGCGTGGTCGAACTCGAGCCTGGCGACCAGCAGGCCGAGCGCTACTTGCGCGCGGCGCGCAGCGAGCTGGCGGAACGTCGCCGGCGCTGATCGCCGCCGCCGCTGACCTCGTTGCAGGCTCCGCGTCCGCGGCTCAGGCCGGACGCGAGTCGAAGAAAATGCCGGAGGGAAACTTCGGGAAAAGGGGAAGAAGGAGAGTCAAGTTTTTATGTCCGTGGCGGGACAACCCCCGGCATCAGTGCTTTCCTGCCGATGCACGCCCCAGACCTCATCGATCGACGCGCCACCGGCCAATCTCATCTCTTTGTCTACCTTCCACGGCGATCAGCTTTCGATCGCCAAAGACGTGCAGAACTGTAGCCCGGAAAACCAGCGCGTCCATGGCCGGGAGGAAAATCATCCTGAGTCCCGGGAGGAGTGGATGACCAACCCGTACGGCTCAGCGCGCACCGCCGCGCCAGCCGGCACGACCGTCGTCCCGGTCGGCTCCTCGACGACGGCCGGTCCCGCCAGGCGCTGACCGGCACGAAGCGCCGCGCGGTCGTGGACCGGCCAGCGCAGGCCGGCCGGCGAGATGCGCTCGCGGCTCGGGCGGGCGGGACCCTGCGGTGGCAGCGCTGGCAGCGACGGCCCGCCGCGGCGCGCGAGCGCCCGCACCGCCACGACCTCGATCGGCGCGTCCGCCGCGAACCCGAACTGCTCGTGGTGGCGCCGCACGAACTCACTCCGGAACCCGGCATCGCACGGAACCGTCAGGGTCTCGCCCTGCCCCTGGTAGCGCATCTGCAGCTCGAGGTGCAGCTCCGCTGCGCCCTGCTCCACAGCACCCAGCGCACGAACGGCCCGCCGGCCGAGCTGCTCCGCCGCGCGCATCAGGTTCGGCTCCTTCCTGCCATGCAACGTCGCGTGCACCGGCAGCAACAGCTCCGCGCTCGGTCCGGCGAGCGCGAGCCCGACTGCCGAGAACGCGCCAGGATGCGGTGCGACGATTGCGTGTGGCATCCCCAGCCGCTGTGCGAGGCCATGCGCGTGCAGACCGCCAGCACCGCCGAACGCGAGCAGCGGGAGTTGTGCCGGGTCGACCGCACGTTCGACCGTGATCACGAGCAGCGCGCGCAACATCGCGACCTCCGCGACCTCGAGGATCCCGGACGCCGTTGCGGTGACCGGCAGGCCGAGCTCGCGAGCAAGCTTCGTGATCGCGTGCAGCGACCGCTCCGGATCGATCGGGAAGCTCCCGCCGAGCAACGTATCGGCACCGAGATGCCCGAGTACGACATGCGCGTCGGTCACGGTCGGGCGCGTACCGCGCCCATAGCACGCGGGCCCAGGATCGGCGCCGGCGCTCTCGGGACCAACGCGCAACGCACCACCGGCATCGGCGCGCGCCAGGCTGCCGCCGCCGCAGCCGATCGTGTGGACGTCGACGGACGGCAGCGCAAGCGGCAGCCCCGCGATGCGCCCCTGGCTGGTCACGCGCGGCTCCGGCTCGACGAGTGCGACATCCGTCGAAGTGCCGCCCATGTCGAGCGTCGCCAGACGCGGCACGCCGATCGCCGGCAGCAGCGCGCGCGCGGCCATGACTCCGCCGGCAGGGCCGGACAGCAGCGCGCGGGCCGGGAATCGCGCCGCTTCGGCCGCCGGCATGATGCCGCCGCTCGAACGCATCAACCGCACGCGGCCGGGCCGGACGCCGCGCCCGAGCTGTGCGACGTAGGCCCCCATCCGTGGCGCGACCCCCGCATTGACGATCGCGGCGGCGAACCGTTCGAACTCGCCGCGCACCGGCAGCAGCTCTGCGCTGCAGGTGATCGGGACGCCGAGCTTCGCCAGCGCCCGCGCGAGCTGCCGTTCATCCTGCGGATGCGCGAATGCGTGCAGCTTGCCGATCGCGATCGCTTCGACGTCAGCCGCGCGCAGCCGGCGCACGAGCTCGCGCAGCTCCGCCGCAGTCGGCCCCGGTTCGCGCGTGCCATCGGCGTGCCGCCGTCCGGACAGGGCGAACCGCAGGCGCCTTGGGACTGGCGGCATCGTCCGGCGCGGCTCGAGGTCGTACAGCCCCTCGCGCGCCTGCCGCCCGATCTCGATCAGATCGACGAAGCCGCGATCGGTGACGAATGCGACGCGCGCGACGTCGCCGGTCAGCAGCGCGTTCAGCCCGACCGTCGTTCCGTGCACGACGTCGACCGGCTCATGCGCGCGCACGCGCGCGATCCCGGCCAACACGGCGAGGGCGGGATCGTCCGGTGTGGACGGGACCTTGTCGATGACGAGACGGCCGTCGTGGATCACGGCCACGTCGGTGAACGTCCCGCCGGTGTCGATGCCGGCGCGCATGCGCCGGGAGTATGGAACGGCGTGCGGGATGTTCCATACTGCGCGCGATGCTCGTGCTCGTCTGCCTCGCGGCCTGGCTGCTCGGCGGGATCCCCTGGGGTCTCGTGTTGGTGCGGCTGTTCCGCGGTGTCGACATCCGCACGATCGGCAGCGGGAACATCGGCGCGACGAACGCGTCGCGGGCGTTCAGCGGATGGGCGCGGCCGGCCGTGTTCCTCGCGATCTACGTGCTCGACTTCGCCAAGGGCTTCGTGCCGGCGTTCGTCGCACCGAGGCTCGTCGACGCCGATCCGCTGCTGGCCAGCGTGCTCGCAGGTGCGGCGGCGATCCTGGGGCACGTGTTCTCGCCGTATCTGCGGCTGCGCGGCGGCAAGGGCGTCGCGACCACCACCGGCGTGCTCGCCGCGCTCGAACCGATCGCGCTCGCGGTCGCGCTCCTGGCGTTCGTCGTCGTGCTGCGGCTGACCAGGCACGTCTACCTCGGCAGCCTCAGCCTCGGCATCGCGCTCGCGCTCGCGGTCGTCCTGCGTGCGCCGGCGACCGCGTTCGGCGAGCGGTTGCCGGTCACGCTGCTCGGCTTCGCCGTCGCGGCGTTCCTGTTCTGGACCCATCGCAACAACCTGCGTGACGCCGCCGCGCGCCGGCGCGCCGCGGAGAGCCTGTGAACCTGCCATGATCACGACCGTGCTCGGCAACGGCGGTTTCGGGACCGCGTTCGCGATGCTCTGCCGGCGAGCCGGCCACGAGGTGCGCCTGTGGGGGCACGACGCGGCCTACACGGCCGAGCTCGCGCGCACGCGGCAGAACCCGCGCTACCTGCCGGGAGTCGAGCTGCCGCGCGCGGTCCAGGTCGGCAGCGACGCCGGCGCTGCGCTCGAGCGCAGCGAGCTGGTCGTGCTGGCGGTGCCGACGCAGCACCTGCGCAGCGTGTTGACGGCGGTCGGCACGGCGATTCCGCACGGCGTGCCGCTGCTGTCGCTCGCCAAGGGGCTCGAGCAGGGCAGCGCGCTGCGTCCGAGCGAAGTCGCCGCGCACGCGACGCACGGGCACAACCCGGTGTTGGCGCTCAGTGGTCCCAGCCATGCCGAAGAGGTCGCGCGCGACATGCCGACCGCCGTCGTGCTGGCCGCGCACGACGACTGGTACGCAGCGCGGCTGCAGGAGCAGCTCTCGACGCCGCGCTTCCGGATCTACCGGCACCAGGACCTGCTCGGCGTCGAGATCGCCGGTGCGTTGAAGAACGTCGTCGCGCTGGCTGCCGGGATCGCGGAAGGGCTCGGCTTCGGCGACAACGCGAAGGCGGCACTGCTGTCGCGCGGCAGCGTCGAGATCGCGCGCTACGGGACCGCGCTCGGGGCGGAGCAGCGGACGTTCTTCGGGCTCGCCGGAGTCGGGGATCTCGCCGTGACTGCGTTCAGCGCGCACGGACGCAACCGCGCGTTCGGCGTGCGGATCGGCAAGGGGGAGACGCTCGCTGCGATCCTTGCCAGCGAGCGGCGCGTCGCCGAAGGGGTCTGGACCTCGCGCGTCGTGCGCGACCGCGCCAAGCAGCTCGGCGTCGAGATGCCGATCTGCGAAGCGGTCTGCGGCGTGCTGCACGAAGGGCTGCCAGCGCTGCGCGCGGTCGGCCGTCTGATGGAGCGCGACCGCAAGAACGAGATCCTCGGGTGACCGCGGTCCGCGGCGAGGACGTGCTGTATCGCGGCGGGCTCAGCGCGCGCGCGTTCGCGCGCGGCGATGGCCCCGCCGAGCAGGTGTTGGCCGGCACGCTCGCGTGGCGCAGCCATCTCGCCAGCAAGCTCGGCGCCGTGCTGCGCGCGCCGCTCGACTGGCCGGAGGATCCGCACGCCGAAGGCGAGCGCCTCGTGCTGCCGCCGCGCGCGCTCGATGCGCTGCGGCTGCTGGCGGTCTACGCGGATCGGACCGAGCTCGAGCTGCCGGACGCGCTGCCCGGTGTCATGGACCTCGATCCGGTCTGGCAGCGTGCCAGGCAGCAGGACTTCAAGCGGAGCCGGTTCGCGCACGTGCTCGCCGCCGACTGCTGGCTGCCGGCCGACTTCGAGGCGACGGTCGCGCATGCGTATCCGGATGGGACGCCGGCCGTGTTCGGCTCCGGGGACGCGCTGCAGTTCCAGCTGCGCGAGCTGAACCGCTGCACGCTGCAGCTGGATCTCGCCGAGATCCGGGAATGGCTCCAGGATCCGGTTGCCGAGCCGGACCTGTGGCGTCTGGCAGGGACTGCGCTCGCTGCGCTGCACGAGCTGCGGAACCTGCGCACGCCCGCCATGCCCCTTCTGCTCGAGGGATGACTGCTGATCGAAGGATGATCGTCCCCCGAAGAGTGAACGCGCCGACGCAAGCCGTTATGGTCCGCGCACTTCGCACCACCCTGGAACCAGGAGTCACGGCTTGACCTCGTCCACTCCCGCGAGCCCTGCGGTCGTCGAGCACGGGCACCCGCCCGGGCTCTACATGATGTTCTTCGCGGAGCTGTGGGAACGGTTCTGCTACTACGGGATGCGGGCGCTGCTGGCGCTGTACGTGGTGCAGCAGTTCCAGAAGCCGCAGGAAGAAGCCTCGCTCGCCTACGGCGCGTTCACCGCGTTGGTCTACGCGACCGGCATCTTCGGTGGCTACGTCGCGGACCGGGTGCTGGGGTTCCGGCAGGCGATCCTGCTTGGCGGGCTGATCATGGCGGCCGGCGAGTTCACGCTGCTGCTGCCGGACGAGCCGTCCTTCCTGTTCGGACTCGCGCTGATCGTGGTCGGCAACGGACTCTTCAAGCCGAACATCTCGAGCCTCGTCGGCAAGCTGTACGGACCAGGAGATCCACGGCGGGACTCCGGTTTCACGATCTTCTACATGGGGATCAACATCGGTGCGCTGATCGCACCGCTGCTGTGCGTCGCGGTCTCGTACTGGATGGGACACCCGGCTTTCGAAGCCGACGGTGTCACGCCGATCCTCGTGGATGGTGAGCAGCAGATCATCCCCAACTACCGTTGGGGGTTCGGCATGGCGGGAGCGGGCATGCTGCTGGGGCTCCTGACGTTCCTCGTCGGCGGCGGCCTGCTACGTGGCCATGGTGCGCGACCCGAGAACATGCGAGGTCCGATGCCGCTCGTGCTGACGATCCTCGGCTGCGCCGTCGTGGCTCCGATCATCTGGAAGCTCCTCGCGAACAAGGAAGTGGCGGGCTACCTGTTGATCGGCCTTTCGGTCGCGATCGTTGGATACCTGATCTACAGCGGTATCTCGCTCGGCAAGGTGGTGCTCCACCGGATCCTCGTCCTGTTCGTGCTGTTGCTCGCCAACACGCTGTTCTGGGCCTGCTTCGAACAAGCAGGAAACTCCATGAACTTCTTCGCCCAGGACCACGTCGGGCAGCAGGGGTTCTTCAAGTTCGAGTGGTTCCAGTCGGTGAACCCCATCTACATCATCCTGTTCGCACCGGTCTTCGCGTGGCTCTGGGTCTGGTTGGATCGACGAGGCCGTAACCCCTCGATCCCCGCGAAGTTCGGCTACGGGCTGATCCAGGTCGGGCTGGGATTCGGCGTGCTGTTGCTGGCGATCGAGTGGTTCCCGTCCGGCAGCGCGAGCATGTTCGCCACATTGTTCGTGGTCTATCTGCTGCACACGACGGGCGAGCTCTGTCTGTCGCCGGTCGGGCTGTCGATGGTGACCAAGCTCGCACCTGCGCACATGACGGGAATGGTCATGGGGGCGTGGTTCTTGTCGATTTCGATGGGCAACTACGTCGCCGGCTTGTTCTCCGCGATCGCGGGGGCGACGGCCGTCGAAGGCGAAGGTGCGCCGCTCAGCGGGTACACCGCGGCCTACATGCCGATCCTGCAGGTGGCGACGGGCGCTGGCGTGCTGCTGCTCCTGCTGTCACGTCCGCTCAACAAGCTGATGCACGGGATCAAGTGATCCCCGCGACCGCCATCACTTTGCTGCTGTCGAACTCGACGGCAGTGCTTGCTACCTCGGAGTCTGCCTGATGTTCACCGGCCACCCCAAAGGTCTGTTCCGGCTGTTCTTCATCGAGATGTGGGAACGCCTCGCGTTCTACACGATGGTGGGGATCCTGATGCTCTACGCGACCGACACCGAGACCGGAGGTCTCGGTTTGTCGCGTGTCGTCGGCAATGAGATCTACGGGCTCTACCTCGCGTTCGTCTACTTCACGCCGTACCTCGGCGGACTGATCGCGGACCGGTTCCTCGGCTACCGAAAGTCGGTGTTGATCGGTGGCCTGTTCTTCGCGACGGGCTTCCTGTTGATGAGCGTGTACGGGCGCGTGACGTTCGTGTCCGGCCTCGTGTGCCTCTGCATCGGGAACGGCTTCTTCAAGCCGAACATCTCGGTGATGGTCGGCAATCTCTATGCGAAGGGGGACCCGAAGCGCGATGCGGGGTTCAACATCTTCTACATGGGGATCAACATCGGCGCGTTCATCGCCAACTTCCTGGCGGCGTTCGCGCGCAACGAGATCGGCGGGTGGCCGGCCGTCTTCCAGTGCGCCGCTGGAGGCATGTTCATCGGAATCACGATCCTCCTCATGAGTTGGCGTGTTCTCGCCGCGGCAGATCGACGGCCGGAGCGGAGCCCGAACGACACGACGTTTGGTGAGATCTTCGCGAAGATCCTCGTGCCGGCGGTTGCGTTCGGCGTCGGCGGCTACTTCGCCGCCGTCGAATGGCTGCCGCCCGAGATTCCGATGCGTCCCGCCGTGTGCGGCTTCCTCGCGGGCATGATCCCGATCCTGATCTTCTTCGTCCGACTCGGCACGACCGCGAACGAGGAGGAGAAGCCCGGTCTGCTCGCGTTGCTACCGGTCTATCTCGCTGGCGCGACGTTCTTCATGGTGCTCCACCTCAATGGCAGCGCGATGACGGCTTGGGCGCTCGACAAGACGGACCGACAGATCGCGTGGCTGCCGGAGACATTCCGGCGCGACGCGCTGCCGTCCTACTACCACAACGCAGCACCAGATACCCCGCGTCCGAACAAGGCCAATCTGTTGCCCGTCGAGTCTGCCGAGGTCGCGAACATGTTCGGCCAGAACAGGATGCGCGACTCAGCAGTCGGCGAGTTGAGGCCGTCGCTTCCAGAGGGAGTGCGTGTCGAGGTGATCCCGGCGGATTCGCCCAGCTCTGAACAGCAGCGTTGGAGCGAGCGCGGCGTCGACGTGTACGACACAGTCACTGTTTCCACGAGCCGCGACGCGCACGGCGTCGAAACCGTCACGGTCTCGACGGAGCAGGGCGCGAAGCCGTTGCGCCGCATTGCATTCGTTCGACAGCTCGCGGAGGGTGGTGTGATCCCGCTGTTCCTCGTCGAGCAGAGCACGTTCCGCGACATGTACGAAGGAAACCCCCCGGAGCTGCCGCCCGGTCAGTACCTCCAGGTTGCGAATTCAGAATTGTTCCAGTCGCTGAACGCGCTGTTCGTGATCGCGTTCACGCCGCTGATCGTCGCGTTCTTTTTCCGGCTCCGTAATCGCGGCGTCGACTTCAGCACCGCCCGCAAGCTGGTCGTCGGCATGCTGCTGACCACCGTGTCGCTGCTGCTGATGGTGTTGGCCGGCGTCGCGGGCGACAACGGTGCGAGCAAGGTCTCGTGGTTCTGGCTCGTGTTGTTCTACGCCGTGATCACTGTTGGCGAGCTCTGTCTGTCGCCGATGGCGTTGTCCCTGGTGACCAAGCTCTCGCCGAAGCGCTTCGTGGGCTTGACGATGGGCGGCTGGTTCCTGGCGACAGCATTCGGGAACAACTTCTCCGGGTTCTTCGGCGGTCTGGAGTCGCAGATGACGCCGATCTCATTCTTCCTGACACTCGCGGCGATCTCGGGCGTCGTGACGCTGATCCTGTTTGTGCTCCTGCCACGTCTCGACGCCGCGCTCAAGAAGTACGGGGCCTGACCGCGGCCCCGATCCCGATCCCGATCCCGATCCCGAACCCGCTCACTCCCGATCCCGCTCATTGCCGTTCCCGATCCCATTCCTCCCGATCCCCAACCCCATCCCCATCCCGCCCTCTCCGCCGCAACGCCTCCCGCAGCACCCATTCGATCTGCCCGTTCAAACTGCGCATCTCCTGTTCGGCCCAGGCGCGCAGCTCCGCCAACAGCTCTTCCGGCACGCGCAGCAGGAACGGCTTCCGTTCGGCCACTGCGCGCGCCCTAGTTGTAGAGCGTCCCGGCGTTGACGACCGGCGTCGTCTCGCTCTCCGAGCAGAGCACGACGAGCAGGTTCGACACCATCGCCGCCTTGCGCTCCTCATCGAGGTCGACGACGCCGCGCTCCTTGAGCCCGTCCAACGCCATCTGCACCATGCCGACCGCGCCGTCCACGATCCGCGACCGCGCGTCGATGATCGCCTCGGCCTGCTGGCGGCGCAGCATCGCGCCAGCGATCTCCGGTGCGTACGCGAGGTGCGCGAGCCGGACTTCCATGACCTCGAGGCCGGCTTGCGACAGCCGCTCGGTCAGCTCGCGCTGCAGCTCGGCGTGGATCGCATCCGAGCTGCCACGCAATGATGTCTGCCCGGCCTCCGGCGTGTCGTACGGATGGTTCGCCGCCAGCGTGCGAACCGCCGACTCGCTCTGCACGGCGACGTAGCTCTCGAAGTCCTCGACGTCGAACAGCGCCTGCGCGGTGTCCTGCACCCGCCAGACGACGACGGCGCCGATCTCGATCGGGTTGCCGCGCAGGTCGTTGACCTTGAGCTTCTCGGAATTGAAGTTGTGCGCGCGCAGCGAGACCTTGGTGCGGATCGTGAACGGGTTGATCCACCAGAAGCCGTGCTCGCGGATGGTCCCGGTGTAGCGCCCGAACAGCACGACGACCTTCGACTGATTGGGGTTGACCAGCACGAGGCCGCGCAGCAGGAACACGGTCATCAGCACGGCGACTGGGACCAACAGGCCGAACACCAATGAGAGAGGGGTGTTGGTCTGGTCGAACCGCACCGCGAGCGTGATCCACAGGATCGGGCTCAGCGCGGTCAGGATCGCCAGCAGCAGCATCGGGATGCCCGGGAGCGGGCGGTCGAGGCGGACTTCACGGGACGGGGTTGCCATCTAGGGCTCCTTTTGATGTCAGAGTGATATCACTCTGATTTCGCAAAAGCCAGCAGCTTTATTCCGGCTCCGGCCCCCCGGCCATCTCCGCTTCGACCCCTTCGGGCAGCGCCCTCAGGAACTGCCGTCCGTATGGCCTGGTCCGTGCCCGCGGATCCAGGATCACGATCCGCCCGCGGTCGGCGGCGGTCCGGATCAGCCGCCCGATCCCCTGCCGGAACCGCACCAGCGCCTCCGGCAGGCTCCAGTCCCGGAACCCGTCGCCACCCGTCGCCTCGAGGGCGCGGATCCGGGCCTTGGTCAGCGGATGCCCCGGCTGCGCGAACGGCAGCTTGGTCACGACGACCAGCGTCAGCGCGTCGCCCGGGACGTCGATCCCTTCCCACAGCGAGTCGGTCCCGAGCAGCACCGTCGCCGGTTCGGCGCGCTTGCGCTCGAGCAGCGCGCGCAGCGGCGCTTCCCCCTGCACCAGCAGCTCGATCCCGGCCGCCGCCAGGACGTCGCGCATCGCCTCCGCCGCCGCGCGCACGTAACTCCACGACGTGCACAGCACCAGCGCGCGGCCGCCGTTGCCGACGATCCGCTCCGTCGCGCGTGCGATCGACTCGCGGCGATGCGCCTCCGGCGCGCGCCCTGGATCCGGCAGCGCCTCCTCGACGACGACGCGCATCTGCCGGCTGAAGTCGAACGGCGATCCGAGCCGCAGCGTGCGCGTGCCGCCGATCCCGAGCTGCCCGCGCAGCCAGTGGAACTCCGGATCACCACCCGGGCCGAGCGTCGCACTGACCAGGATCGCGCTGCGCCCCGGCGCGAACACATGCTGCCGCAACGCTTCGGCGACCTGCAGCGGTGCCGCGCGCAACTCCGCGCCCTGCCGCGACGACTCGATCCAGCGCACGAGCCCGGCCCCACCCGGTTCGCACAGTGCGCGCAGCGCCAGCCCGGCCACGGCGACGCCGCGCGCGCGCGCCTGCAGCTCGGTGCGCAGGTCGAGTTCCTCGACCGTTTCCGCGTGCGCCTCCAGCTCCTGGCTGAGCTGGCCGAGCTTCGGCGCGAGTGGATTCGGCAGCGAGCGGTCGGCGAGCTCGATCATGCCGTCGGGACTCTGCGCCGCCTCGCCGGCCAACATCTCGAAGAACTCCTCGACCGCCGGCTCCAGCTCGCGGCAGCGCTCGATCGCCGGCAGCGCGCGCACGCGCAGCAACAGGCTCGATTCGGCCCGGCGCGAGTGCAGCCGGCGCAGGTGCCAGCGCAGCGTTCCGCGTCCGATCCGATGACCGAGCGCTTCGGTCGCCGTCCGTTCCAGATGGTGCGCCTCGTCGAAGATCACGACGCGGTGCTCCGGCAGGTAATGCGTCCCGATCATCCGCAGCGCGACGTCGGCCAGATACAGCGCATGGTTGACGACCAGCACCTGCGCGTGGTCCATGCGCCGCCGCGCGCGCTGCCAGTGGCAGGCTTCGTAGAACTTGCACGCGCGGTTGAGGCAGTTGCCGTGCTCGGCGCGCACCTCGTCCCAGACCGCATCGTCGACCGGCTGCGGCAGGCTCTGCCGCGTACCGTCGTGCGTCGTCGCGGCCCAGTGCGCGACTGCCGCGAGCCCACGCGCCTGCGCCGGCTCGGCGAACAGGTTCTGCGCCTCGCGCTGCGCGAGCTGCAGCCGGCGGAGGCAGACATAGTTGCCGCGCCCGATCGCGGTGACCGCCGACCATTCGAGCGGGAGCACGCCGGCGAGGAATGGCAGGTCCTTGTGATCGAGCTGCTCCTGCAACGCGATCGTCCGCGTCGAGACGACGATCGGGCCATGCCCGGTGATCCGGCACGCGTGCAGCACTGCCGGCAGGAGATAGGCGAACGACTTGCCGACCCCGGTACCCGCCTCGGCCAGCAGGTGCCCGCCCTCGGCGAGCGTGCGTTCGACCGCGAGCGCCAGCTCGAGCTGCTGCGGCCGCGCCTCGAAGTCCGGCAGCCGCTGCGCGATCAGCCCGCCCGGCCCGAGCAGCGACGCGACGTCGAGTGCGCTCACGGAGTGGTGAAGTCCGATGCGTGCACGAGCCGGCTCTGCGTCGGATCGTCGTCGTCGAAGATCGCCGCGCTGCTGGTGACCCCGCTCGCCAGCGCGTGCCCGAGCGGCGACGTGCGACGTACGTACTGCCTCGCAGCAACCGCGCCGCCCGGCACGCGCAGCTCGTAGTCGACGCGCAGCTGCGGCGGGTTCACCCACGGATCCGGCCGCGCCTGCAGGATCCGCGCCTGCGCCACCGCGCCGTCACGCAGGAGCATCCGCAGCTTCAACACGCCGCGCAGCCAGACCAGCAGCAGGGCGATCCCGATCGCGCCGGCGGACGTGAACAGCACCGCGATCGTCGGGAACGGCGCGCGCAGCGTGCCGCGCAGGCGGTTGACCTCCGGCGCCTCAGCCAGGAACTCCACTTCGAGATCGTCGCCCTCCACCAGCTCCGGGACCGGCGTGTAGCTGGTGCCGCGCTGGCGGTTCCCCTGCAGGTCGGTGAACTCGTAGCGGATCGCCCAGAGCGTGCGGCCGCCTTCGTGCATCGCGGTCTCGTCGGTGCCGAGCACCCGCGCCGACGTGCGCGACGCGCGGTCGTCGAGCGCCAGGTCGTCGAACGGCAGCAGCGACCCGGTATCGGTCGCCAGGATCACGAGGACCACGATCCCTGTCAGCAGCAGGATTGCGCCCGCGAGCCCGAGCCCCCAGCGCCGGCGCAGGCAGGCGTGCCAGCGCGGCAGGCGCGGCGCCGGCGGGATCGGGGCACCACTCGTGTCGCTCACGCGTGCGGCCTGCCGGCCAGATCCGGCAGCGGTGTCGGCGGAGTCCCCTGGAAGTCTTCCGGCAGCACGATCCGGCAGCGCGCCGGGCGCCGGCGGTCGTGCACGACGGCGATCCGGGCCGGACCGCGCGCCAGCCGCATCCCCAGTGCCGAACGCTGGCGCACCCAGTGCTGGCCGTGGCGCGGTTGTGCGTGGTGATCGCGGAACCCGAACTCGACCGCGAACATGCCGGGGATCACGAGGCGCACGATACGCAGCTCGGTGATCTCGGCCACTGCGACGTCCCCATGCGCGAGCAGCGCGCGCAGCCGCAGGACCCCGGCGAGCCACAGCAGGATCGCCAACAGCCCCGGGCCCACGGTCGCGAGCAGCCACGACTGCGCCAGGTTCCACAGCGAGACGAGTGTCACGCGCGTCCCTTCGAGCCGGCTGATCTCCGCGTGCAACGGGTCGTATTCCACGCGTGCCTGATCGCCGGCGCGGAATCGGCCGGTCCGCGCGAAGCAGCGCCCATGCGTCGTGCCGGCGGTCTCGTGCTCGAACGTGAAGTGCACCGTGTCGAGTGCCGCGCCGCGCATCTGTGCCGATGACGGCTCCACCTGGGTGACGGTCCCGTCGGTCTGGCGTGTGGATCCATCCAGCACCCCCGCCGCGAGCTGTTGGTCGGTGCGTGAGATCGAGCCGGTGCCGGCGAAGCCGAGCATCATCCCGAACAGCCCGCCGTATACGGCGAGCAGGAACCCTGCCAGCGCCAGCGGCCACCGATGCCAGAGCACCGCGCGCCACAGGACGTGGCGCGGTGCCGGCGGCACCGCGTGGACTTCGCGGGACATGCTCGCGAGTGTAGAGCCCGAATCCGAAGTTCGTGGGTCGGGTCCCCAGCCGCAACTACGCTGGAACCTGCAGCCGCATGCGGCCGTCGATCGGCGAGCCGCGGGCAACCAACGGTTACTGCCAAGTCTCTTCCACCGAACTGGACTCCAGCCATGCGCAATCGATTCCTTCTCTCTGCCGCCCTCACCCTGCTCGGGACGACCGCACTCGCCCAATCGCCGGTCCGCCTGATCGGGAACACCCTCGCCGGACCTTCCAACGTCTTGACGCAGGACTTCGCGACCTGCGCGGTCACGCAGTGCGCCTCGCCGCTCCCCGGGCTGACCCTGAAGCCCGCCGGCGGGACCGCGTTCGACGCGACCCAGAGCATCGTCTGGATCAGCACCGGACCCACCCTGGCCGCCGTCGACCCGGACACCTGCAAGGTGGTCTGTCCCCCGCACGTTCCGCCCGGGATCTCGCCGAACGAGCAGATCTCCGGCCTCGCGTGCAACGAGCGCACCGGGATGCTGATCGCGACGACGACCGCGAACAACATCATCCTGTGGAAGCTCAGCTGTCCGATCAGCTCGCAGATCCTGAAGTGCAACGTCACGCCGGCGCTCCCGACCGGGCACACGCTGAGCGGCATCGCCTGCGACGACGTGCGCAACGAGGTCATCTACGCTTCGGGTGATTGGATCAACGGGATCGGGGGCGGGATGTTCTTCGTCGCGCCGCTGACCTCGCCGTGCACGCCGATCTGCAAGTTCGGCAGCCGCACCTGCGGGACGAGCACGCTGATGGGCGTGGTCGCCGGCGTCGCCTACGACCCGTGCAAGCAGATCGTCTGGTGGACCGACGGGTTCTACGAGTCCGGCCTCGCCTACAACCGCAACAACTGCGCGGTGACGCCGACGCTGTGCTGCAAGCTGCCGGGCAACGACCGCTACTGCGGTCTGTGCATCCGCCCGAGCCACGCGGCGCCGTCCGGCAAGAACTGCACCGACGCCACGTTCTGCCCGAGCTGCCCGGGCATGCAGCACGTCACGATCGGCGACCCGACGATCGGCAACGCGAGCTTCGGCCTGGCGCTGCAGAACGCGCCGACCGGCGGGTTCGCGTGGCTGTTCCTCAATGGCGGTCCGTGCACGCCTCCGGGCATCTTCTCGCCGCCGCTGTGCGCCGGCCTGCAGGTCGGTCTGGTCCCGGCGCCATGGATGCTCGGCCCGTTCCCGATGGGGGGCACCCCGCCGTGCGGTGGCAGCCATTCGATCACGTTCTCGATCCCGCCGAGCCCGATCCTCTGCGGTGCGACGCTGTCGTCGCAGTACCTCGGGCTGTGCAAGATGGGGGTCGTCAGCTTCTTCGTGTCGAACTGCTTGAGCTGGACGATCACCGGCTCCTGAGTTGCTCCGGCTGCGCCTGCGCAACTCAGCGCGGCACGCGCGCAGTCCGGGTCGCCTGGACCTCGCGGCCTGAGCCGAGACCAACCCGGACGCAGCTCGCCCGGCGCGCAACAGGCGCGCCGGGCATTGCTCGTTTCCGATGCGGACGCTGCAGACCCTGCTGCTGTCCGCGACCAGCACGCACTGCGCACAGCGCAGTGCGCCTGCTCACGTGAGCAGGAGCCGGAAAGGATCGCGGTCGCAGGTGCGTTAGGGGCGCACGGAGTTCCACCCATGTCCAACACGCGTTTCCTGCTGATGGCCCTGCTGGTCGCAGGGCTCGTGCCGGCGCAGACGCCGGCAGGTCTGGTCGGCTTCGGCTCGCTCGCGGTCGGTCCGACCGGCGTGCCGCTGATGAAGCTGAACCCATCCGATTGCAGCGTCAGTCGCTGCTTCACGCCGATGAACGGCCACACCGACAAGCGGACCGGTGGCACGGCCTATGACGCGACCCGGGGCGCGGTCTGGGTCAGCAACGGCACGCAGCTCGCCTGCGTCGATGCCACGACCTGCCGCGTGATCTGCGCGCCGCACACGCCGCCGGACACCGGTGCTACGGCGCAGATCACCGGCCTCGCGGTCTACGAACCCAAGGGCCTGCTGCTCGCGACGACGACTGCCAACACCCTGCTCGCCTGGCAGCTCGACTGCCCGATCCGGACCGTCGTCAGCCGCTGCTCGCTGGCGAACGTGATTCCGAACACGCACACGGTCGGCGGACTCGCCGTCGACGATCTGAGCGGGTCGGTGTTCTACGGTGCCTCGTCCTGGTCCAGTTCGGTGCCTGCCAACACCGTGTTAGTCGCGCCGCTGGCGAACCCATGCGCCCCGACCTGCAAGTTCGAGCTGAAGTACTGCGGGCGCGGGATCCTCGGACCGCTGACCGGCCTCGGCTTCGACGCCTGCAGCAGCACGCTGTGGGGGACCGACGGCAGCCACGCGGTCGGCGCGCGGTTCGATCCGCAGCAGTGCGCGATCCAGGAGCTGCGCTGCTGCTCGATGCCCGCGGGCACCGACCGCTGGAGCGGCATGTGCATCCTGCCGGCCGGTGCGTATGCGATGGGGAAGAACTGCACCAACAACGGCTGCGGCACCTGCACCGGCATGACGCACGGCATGGCAGGCGACCCGACCGTCGGCAACCCGGCCTTCGGGCTGACGATCGAAGGTGCGCCCCTCGGTGCGCAGGGATGGTTGCTGGTCGGCGTCGGGCCGACGATGCCGCCGTGCCTGCAGGTGCCGCCGTTCTGCGGTCCGGTCTGCGTCCCGCTCGTGCCGACGCCGTGGATGCTCGGGCCGTACGCGATGCAGGGCACCGCGATCTGCGGTGGCGCGCGCACCGTCACGCTCCCGGTGCCGCTGCAGGCGAGTCTGTGCGGCGCGTTCCTCTCGTCGCAGTGGGTCGGGCTGTGCATGACCGGGCCGTTCGGGACGTTCGTCACGCACACGCTGAACTGGCGGATCAGCTGGACGTGAACCAGGCGGGTATGGCGAACTGCCGCACTGCGTGATGGCTGCCGGCGCGCGGGCCGGCGCTATGCTCGCCCGCCCGCCATGAAGCCGCTATCCGTCCTGCTGTCTCTGCTCCTGCTCCCGCTGGCCGCGCCGACGCTGCGCGCGCAGTTCGAACCGGAACAGGACAAGGCGAATGCCGCCGCCGTCAGCCGCCTGCTGCAGTTCGCCGGCGCGGCGAAGTCCAACAAGGTCATGCCGCGGGCGAAGGAGGCCTACGACCGGATCCTGAGCTGGTACGACCCGGAGCACAAGCAGGCGCGGGCGGGACTCGGGCAGCGCAAGGTCGGGGATGCGTGGCAGGACCCGGTCAAGCCGATCGACTGGACCGACAAGGCGAACGACGACCAGCGCTACCGGTGTGTCACCGAGTGGAACAAGGCGGCGCAGGACCTGGCCAAGATCCACCGGACGTTCGGACTGAAGTGGCTCGAGCAGGAGCCGGCTCGGGCCGTGCTGCACCTGCGGCGCGCGGTCGCCTACGACCCGTTCGACGGTGAGAGCCACAAGGCGCTCGGGCACGAGGAGCTGGTACTCGGCGAGGGGCGCGGCGGGACGTTCTACGGGACCGCCGAGGAAATCGCGTTCGTGCAGCGGCTGCGCGAGATCGAGAAGTTCGCGCTGACGCTGGCGAAGAAGGAGTACGAGGTCGAACCGGTCAGCGAGATCCCCGAGGAGCTCGCGAAGCTGAAGCTCGAGTTCCACGGCGCCAAGTCGAAGACGTTCACGATCTTCACCCGCGGGACGCAGGAGAACGCGAACGACCTGGTGAAGTGGGCCGAGCGGGCGTTGGAGTTCCTGGAGTGGACGCTGGGTGAGAAGGATACGAAGCGGTTGCAGGCGCGGGCCGGCCAGGAGCGCGCGTTCGCGTGGCGCGGGTTCATCTGGACGATGACGGAGAAGAAGGACTTCATCAAAGAGAACCCGCAACTGTTCAAGGATGAGCGCGACTATCTCGAGGCGAACTCGTTCGCGAACATCTCGTGGCAGGTGCCGGGCGGCAAGACGGCGATCGTCGCGCAGAAGCTGACGCCGGCGATGATGCAGGACAACCTGATCGGCACGATCTGGAATCAGTGCCTCGGCGGCAATGCCGCGCTGCGCGAGGGGGCGATGCACGCCGCGTGTTGGTTCCTCAAGTCCACTACGATGACGCGGTATGGCGCGTTGCCCGAGGGGACCGCGGGCAGTGCCGAGATCGCGCTGCCGGACTCGACGAACTGGTGGATGCGCGAGATGCGCGATGCCGCGACGGCCGGCACCGACTGGCACATCAATCTGATCCCGCGCGTCCAGCTCAGCAAGTTCCACAACGAAGCGCGCCTCAAGACCTGGTCATTCATGGTCTGGTGCATGGCGCGCTATCCGGACAAGTGGCTGGAGTTCATCCGCGCCTGTCCGAGCGACAAGATCCCGTTCCCCGAAGAGATCGACCAGATCGGCGAGAAGGTGTTCGGCAAGCCGCTCGCCGAAGTCGACGCCGAGTGGCGTGAGTGGGCCAGCGGACGCAGCGGCACCGCGTCGGTCACCGGCTACGGCCCGCCGCTGTTGCCGGAACGGCCGAACAAGGAGCAGGTCGACGGCATGAAGCGGCTGAACGCGATCCGCAAGATCGCGAACCTGCCGTTCGTCGACCTCGATGCCGAAGCGACGATCGCGTGCCAGGAGCACGCGCGCTTCCTCGCGATGCATCCCGAGCACCACAAGTGGCCCGAGGCGCACGAGCAGGATCCGGCCAAGGAGGGCTTCACGCCGCGCGGCATGCGCGCCGGGCTGCGCTCGGTCATCGTCATCAACGCGCGCGAGGCGGAGGAGTCGGTCGACAACTGGATCGGCACCGTCTACCACCGCTTCCCGTTGCTCGAACACAACATCCGGCGGATCGGGTTCGCGTTCGAGGACAACATGTGTGTGCTCGACATGGGTTCGTTGGAGGAGCCGCGGTTGCCGGAGGACGAGCTGAAGTACGGGCTGATTCCGTTCCCGTGCGATCGGATGACCGAGGTGCCGCTTGGGTTCTCGGCGATCGAGCATCCCAACCCGCTCGAGGACGTCGGGCTCGGGTTCGACGATCAGTTCAAGACCGGTTATCCGGTCAGTCTGCAGTTCTCGCGGAACTTCCAGGCGCAGCTCGCGGAGGCTTCACTCACGGTCTATGAGCTGGGGAAGGGCAAGCTGAAGTCAGACTCGCAGACCCCGCCGGCGATCGATGCCGACATCAACAAGGAGAAGCTGCCGTACTACGCGGCGGTCGCGGACGACATCCTCGCCGCGCAGAGCTCGTCGGTGCCCTCCTGGGACCACACGATCACGACGCCGCTGCTCAAGCGCATGGAGCTGAAGGACGTCACGTTCTGCATCCCCAAGGAGAATTTGAAGCCGCGCACGCGCTACGGAGCTGTGGCGACGTTGAACCTCGGCGGACAGACCCGCAAGGTCGGCTGGACCTTCACCACCGGCACACGCCGCGACGGACTGGGCCGGCTCTGAGCCGGATCCCCGTGCGCGGCGCAGCGGTGATCCCCGCGTGAGCGAAACGCCGCCGATCCTGCAGAGTCCGCCCGACCGCGAGGTCGTCGTCGATGGGCGGCGGTACCTCTACTTCGGCGGCACGGCGTACCTCGGACTCCAGTCGCGGCCCGAAGTCCTGGCCGCCGGCGCGGAGGCGCTGCAGCGCTACGGGCTGCACGCCGCGACGACGCGCAGCGGGTTCGGCGTCACGCCGCCGCTGCAGGACGTCGAGCGGGAGGTGGCGCGGTTCTTCGGCACGCAGGGGTCGTTGCACCTCCCGTCCGGCTGGCTCGGCGCTGCGTTGTTGCTCGAGAGTCTGCGCGGGCGCAGCCTGCGGCTGTTCGTCGACGAGCACGCGCATCCGGCGTTGCAGGAAGCCGCTGCTGCGTCCGGCGCGCCACGCCACCCGTTCCCGCACCGCGACCCGGATGCGCTCCGCGTCACGCTGCGTCGCGAGCTGCGCGCCGGCGAGTCGCCGTTGCTGCTGACCGACGGGGTGTTCGCGATCGCCGGCACGGCCGCGCCGCTGCGCGAGCTCGCCGCGCTCGCTGCCGAGCATCAGGGCCTGCTGCTCGTCGACGACGCGCATGGCGTCGGTGTGCTCGGCGCGCATGGACGTGGCACGCTCGAGCATGCGAACGTGCCGCTTACCGCGTCGCACGTGCTGTGCTGCGCGACGCTCAGCAAGGCGCTCGGCGGCTATGGCGGCGTGATCCCGTTAGCGACCGCAGGGCTCGCGGCACTCCCGATCGCCGTTGGCGCCACGCCGGCGCCGGCGCCGGTGCTGGCCGCCAGCGCGCGCGCCCTGCAGCTCGCGCGCGCCGAACCGGAGCTGCGCGCCCGTCTGCACCGCAACTCCGCGCACCTGCGCACGCGCCTGCGCGCGCGCGGCCTGGACGTCCCCGACCTTCCCACGCCGATCATCTCGTTGCAGCGCGGCGACGCCGATTCGTTACGCCTGCTGCACCAGCGCCTGCGTGCGGCCGGGATCCTCGTCCCGTACCTCGCCGCCTACCCCGGCGCCGGCCCGCACGGCGCGCTGCGCATCGCGGTCACCGCCTCGCACACGACCGTCGACCTCGACACCCTCGCTGATCACCTACTCGTCTGACGAGTTTTGTCGCGCCATTCTGTCAGTCTCATTGGCGCCGCCCCTGGGAACGCACCAGCCGGTCACGACCAGCACGCCGGCGCCGATCAGGTTGCCGACGAACGCCAGCGCCATGTCCTTCTGCGCGTCGAACACGTCCCCCTGCTGGCCGTTGTAGTTCTCGGCGGTCTCGGGCGACATCGTCGCCGCGATGCCCCATTCGACCAGCTCGTAGAACATGCTGCCGAAGCTGAGGAACAGGATCGCGACCGCGATCGCGCGCAGCCCGCGCAGTCCCCAACGCTGCTCGAACAGCTCGCAGCACGGCCGCACCAGCAGAAGCCCGTAGCTGAAGTGCACCAGCCGGTCGAAGTGGTTCCGCTCCCAGCCGAACCGCTCGGCGAAGCTCGTCCCGGTCAACGACTGCGCCCAACTGTCGTACGGGACGAAGCTGTACAGGTAGTGCGACCCGACCAGGTGCAGCAGGCCGAACAGGAACAGCCGGGTGTACGCGTGGTTAGACAGCGGGCGCCGGCGACCGGTCCAGACCAGCCACGCCAGGAACAGCACGGTCGGCAGGTGCAGCATCAGCGTGTCGAGCGGCAGGATCTCGGTCGTGACCAGGCTGATGGCCAGCAGGACCAGATAGACGGCGAGCAGCCAGACGCGGTAGGGAACGCTGGACACGCGGCCGGAGCATAGGTGGGGGGTTCGGGCCGGGCACGATCCGGATCACGGGCTATGCTCGCGCGCCCGCAATCCGCACGGACGATCCATGCGCACCTCGATCTCGATCGCTGTCTCCTGTCTCTGCGCTGGCGTCCTCGCGCAACAGCAGGTGTGGTTCCAAGCCAAGCCGGCGGTTTCGCCCTCGCCGCGCCAAGCGCCGTTCATGGCCTATGACAGCACACGGGGTGTCGTCGTTCTGTTCAGTGGCGAGACCCCCAACAGCACGCGTTCGGACGAGACCTGGACCTTCGATGGCAGCAACTGGTCCAAGCAGTCGCCACCGATCTCGCCGGCAAAGACCCTGGTGGGAGCCATGGCGCACGATTCGGCGAGAGGCGTGACCGTCCTCTGTGGCTGGGTGAGCAGCGGAATGCAGACCTGGGAATGGGACGGCACCAAATGGACGCTGCGCACGACATCGACCGTGCCGCCTCCTCGCGGCCTGTTCGCGATGGTCTATGACGCGGCGCGCAAGCGCACGGTGCTGTTCGGCGGCCAGTACGCGAGCACCTATCTCTCCGATACCTGGGAGTACGATGGGATCGATTGGCAGCAGCGCGGGAGCGGCGGCCCACCTGCACGGTCGCGGCATGCGATGGCGTACGACAGTCTGCGCGGCCGCGTCACGTTGTTTGGTGGCTTCCGGGATTCGCCACGCGTCGTGTACGGCGACACCTGGGAGTGGGACGGCAGCGTGTGGCGCGAGCACTTCGGCATCCCGTCGCCCCAAGCACGCTTCCATCACGGCATGGCATTCGACAGCGCTCGCGGAGTCCTGGTTGCGTACGGTGGAGTCGATTCCACCAGCAGCAGCACCATCCTTGGCGACACCTGGGAATGGGACGGCACTGCGTGGACCGAGCCGAAGCCGTACACGACTCCCGGACCGGTGTACCACTTCGGATTGGTGTTCGACGCGGCGCGCAAGACGACCGTCCTGTTCGGGGGCGGCAGACCCACGACGCGCGAGAGCAACGAGACCTGGCAGTACCGCACGTTCACCGGGTCGCAGCCGACCTACGCCCCGTTCGGCGCCGGCTGCATGGGCACCTCCGGCATCCCGACCCTCGCCGCCGACGCGTCGACCCCGCTGCCGTACCTCGGCGAGACGTTCCAGGTCCGCCTCGGCAACCTCCCGGTCGGGCTCGGCCGCGTGCCGTTCGGGATGCTCGGCGCATCGAAGACGCAGTGGGGGCCGGTTCCGCTGCCGCTCGACCTGACCGGTGCCGGGATGCCCGGCTGCAAGCTGTTCGTCAGCGGCGACCTGCTGTTCCCGCTCCAGAACAACAATGGCAGCGCGCTGTGGCCGCTCGACATCCCACGCGACCTCGGCTTCCTGGGTGTCCCGTTCTACCAACAGGGCCTCGTGCTCGATCCGGGTGCGAACCAGGCGTCGATGATCCTGACCAACGCAGGCGAGGGGAAAGTCGGCATCCGCTGATCGCCCGAGCGGGCGCCAGCGCACCCTTCGCATCCGCCGCGGAGCGGGTAGCCTCTTCGCCCCGTGCACGTGGGCCTGCGGAAGCTGCTGATGGTCGGGTTGGTCGCCGCGTTCTGCGGCCAGACGGCGCTGGTCTATGCCGACACGACGGCCGACCAGAACGCGCCGCTGTCGGAACAGGCGATCGCAGGACGCCGGATCTGGCACCGGCACAACTGCCAGGTCTGCCATCAGATCTTCGGGATGGGGGGCTTCCTGGGCCCGGACCTGACGAACGCGGCGCCACGGCTGACGCGTGAGCGGCTGGATCAGATCCTGACTCAGGGGGCCGCGCAGATGCCTGCGTTCCACCTGACCGCGGAGGAGATCTCCGCCATCGAAGCGTTCCTGCGCGAGCTCGACCGGACCGGCGTCGGCGTTGCGCGGCGCGACGCGCCGCTCGACCCGCAGGCGATCCACGAGGCGATCGCGACGCACCTCGATGCGCGTGCTGCGCCGGAGCCGGTGCGGCGTGGCTGGACCACGTTCGAGCAGGTCTGCCGCGCGTGCCACGTGCCGCTGCAGGCGACGCCGCTCGGTCTCAACACCGCACCCGACCTGACGACGGTCACCGAGCGCCTCGACGCGGCCGGGATCGCGCAGACGATCAAGCACGGCCGCCCCGAACGCGGGATGCCGGCCTGGCCGCTGGAGGCCGCGACCGTCGATGGACTCGTCGCGCTGCTGCAGTGGCTCGGCGCCGAGCGCGCTGCGCTGGCTGTCCGCCTCGGCGACGCGGACCGCACGCAACCGCTGCCCTGGTGGGAGTTCAAATGAACCGCCCCGCGATGGAGCGCGCCGTCTCGATCCAGTTGCGCATGGCGCTCGCCTGCATCTTGATCGCGGTGTTCGGCGGCGCGATCTCGGCGCTGCACTACATCCCGTCGATCTCGGTCTGGCTGAACGGCCTCGGGCTCCCGCTGCCGAATCTGCGCCCGATCCACACGTCGTTCGCGTCGCTGTGGATCTTCGGCGGTTCGATCGCGGTGGTCTATCACTGGCTCGGCACGCATCACGGCGGGCTGCGGCGTGGCGACATTGCGCGATTCCGCTTCCACACCGTGTGTTGGCTGCTCGCCGGCGCCGGCGCGCTGATCACGCTCCCGCTCGGGATCACGTCCGGCCGCGAGTATCTCGGGTTCCACCCGGTGTTCAGCCTGCTGCTGCTGGTCGGCTGGTTCGCATTCGCCTGGAACGTGCTCGCGCGCCTGCGCCACGGGTTCTGGGCGCAGCCGATCTACATCTGGTTCTGGTCGGTCGGCACGCTGTTCTTCATCTACACGTTCGTCGAAGGGCACGCGTATCTGCTGCCGTCGGTGTTCGCGAACCCGGTGCGCGACCTGCAGATCCAGTGGAAATCCTGCGGCACGCTGGTCGGCGCGTTCAACTTCCTGATGTACGGCTCGCTGGTCTACGTCGGCGAGCGGCTCAGCGGCGACAAGCGGTACTCACAGTCCGCGACCGCGTTCTGGCTGTTCGGTGTCGGCTGCCTGAACTCGTTCACGAACTACGCGCATCACACGTACCACCTGCCGCAGGCGCACACGATCAAGTGGATCGCGTTCATCGTCTCGATGCTCGAGGCGGTGATCCTGATGAAGGTCATGTTCGACCTGTGGCGGCTCGTGCGCCGCGCCCAGCGGCCGGCGTTCTGCGGGCGCGCGTCGTGGCTGACCGCGGCGAAGTGGTGGACCGGCGCCATGCTCGCCGTCTCGATCGTGATCTCCGTGCCCGCCCTCAACTCGCTGATCCACGGCACCCAGGTGATCATGGGTCACGCGATGGGGACCACCGTCGGCATCGACACGCTCGTGCTGCTCGGCGCCGCGTGTTACCTCGTCCACGACCTGCACGGCGCCGCCGTGCTGCCGCGAATCGATTCACCGCTGTCGCGCCAGTCGCTGCGCTGGATCAGCGGTGCCCTCGCGATCCTGGTCGGCTGGCTGACCGTCGCCGGCACCGTGCACGGCACCTATCGCTACCTCGGACAGGCGACGCCGGAGTGGGTCGCCGCGAGCCGCTGGATCCTGCCGGTCGTCGGCTCCACGCTCGGCGCCTGGCTGCTGCTCGTCACCGTCCGCCTGTACGGCATGGCCCGCCTCGCGCCGGCGCGCCCCGCCGCCGAACCATTCCCGGCTGCGCAGACTCCAACCGCCGTCGCCGCCGCGGTCCCGGTCGCCGACGAGCGCTAGCCGAAAAGGGTCAGACCCCAACCGGCTGCGCGCGAACACAAAGGGGTCAGACCCCAACCGGCTACCGACCCCAACCGGCTACCGACCCCAACCGGCTACCGACCCCAACCGGCTACCCGATCCGCGAACCCGCCTGGACCCCTTCCCTTTCCCCTTCCCATTCCTCGCCTCACCTCAGCCCCAGCCCGGGCCCGGGCCCGTCCCGTTCCCGCTTTCCCCTTTCCCTCCCCCCTTCCCCAACCCCATCAGCACTCGGGGATCGCGACGGCGAGACCGCCTTCGCTGGTCTCCTTGTATTCGCGCATCATGTCGAGGCCGGTCCGCTTCATGACGCGGATCACCTTGTCGAGCGAGACGATGTGTGTGCCGTCGGAATGCAGCGCCAGCTGCGCCGCGCTCCAGGCCTTGGCGACTCCCATCGCGTTGCGCTCGATGCACGGCGCCTGCACGAGCCCCTTCATCGGATCGCAGGTGAGCCCGAGGTTGTGCTCGAGGCCGATCTCGGCGGCGTACTCGATCTGATCCACGTCCCCGCCGAGGATCTCGCACAGCGCGGCGGCCGCCATCGCGGTCGCGGTGCCGACCTCCCCCTGGCAGCCGACTTCGGCGCCGGAGATCGAAGCATGCGTCTTGACGATCATCGCGACGGCGCCGGCGGTCGCGATTGCGCGGTGGATCCGCGCGCGATCCAACTGCAGCCGCTCGGCGGCTTCGACCAGCACGGCCGGCACGATGCCGGCGGCGCCGTTGGTGGGCGCCGTGACGACGATCCCGCCAGCGGCGTTCTCCTCGTTGATCGCGTACGCGTACGCCTGTCCGCGTGCGATCGGGAGATACGACGCGTCCACCTTCCCCGCGCCGATCCGCGCCCACAGATCGTGCGCGCGCCGTCGCACGCCGAGCCCGCCCGGCAGCTCGCCCTGCTGCCGCAGCCCACGCTCGATGCAGCGTCGGAACGCGTCCCAGATCCGGTCCAGGCCGGCTTCCAGCTCGGCCGGGTCACGCGCCCACGCGCGCTCGTTCACGAGCACGATCTCGCCGAACCCACAGCCGCGCGCGCGCGCCAGCTCCTGCAGCGAGCGGGCATCCCAGAACGGCAGTACCGGCTCGAGCGGTGGCGGCGAGTTGACGAGTCCTTCCTCGCCGACGCGGCGCACGAACCCGCCGCCGACGCTGCACCACAGCTCGCTGACGAGCTCGGTCCCGTCCGCGGCCAACGCCGTGAACACCAGCGTGTTCGGGTGCGGCAGCTCCGCCTCCGACAGACCGCGGGTCGGGCCGAACTTCACGTCGTCGGGGTGCAGTCGCAGCGACGCATCACCCCAGCCGACGACCGGATCCGCGCGCAGAGCTTCGTCGATCGTCAGCAGCCGGTCGGCATCGCAGCTCTCCGGCTCGTGCCCGCAGAGTCCCGCCAACACCGCGCGGTCGGTCCCGTGCCCGCGCCCGGTCGCGCTCAGTGATCCACGTAGCTCGGCGACGACGCGCGCCGGCTGGATCCCGTGGTGCAAGCAGCGCCGGCGGAACATCCCGGCCGCACGCATCGGCCCGACCGTGTGGCTCGAGCTCGGTCCCGGACCGATCCGGAACACATCGAGCAGTCGTAGGCTGATCGGCTGTCGTGCTTCGCTCATGCGGTCCGGCATTCGAGCATGCGATCAGAGCGATGCGAAGGCCGGCGCCAGCGCCGCCAGCAACCGCTCGAACGCGGTGCGTCGCTGCCGGTACACCGCCATCTCCTCCGCGTCCGGCTGCAACACCTGCAGCTCCGTTCGCGCGAGCCACGGCTCGACGACGGCCGCCGCCGTCAGTGCCGGCTCCTCGCGCCGCCGCCAACACCATGCTGCCTGCGCCGCCGCGCCGAGCGCTGCCGCGTCCGGATGCACGCCGAGCAGGACCGGTCTGCCCGCGGCCGCGGCGACGACAGCAGGCCAAAGCCGGCTGCGGCTGCCGCCGCCGGTCAGACGCAGCTCGTGCACCGCACACCCGAGCGCCTCCAGCCGCTCGAGCAGCCGCACCAGCGCGAACGTCGCCCCTTCGATCGCGGCGCGCAGCAGGTGCGCGCGCGTGAACGTCCGCGGCGTCAGGCCGACATAGCAGCCGGTGCCGTCCGGCAGGTCCGGACTCCGTTCCCCGGTGAAGAACGGCAGGCAGAGCAGGCCATCGCAACCAGCCGGCGCGTCGCCCGAGATCCGATCGAGCTGTTCGAGCGGAATCTCCAGCGCCGCCCGCGCCAGCTCACTCGCGACCGTCGCATTCATCGTGCAGCCGAGCGGCAGCCACTGCCCGACCGAGTCACAGAACGCGGCGATCTCGCCACCAGGATCGCAGACCGGCTCGCGCGCGCACGCGAACACGGTGCCGGACGTGCCCAGACTCAGCACCGCGATCCCCGGCCGCACCGCCCCGGCGCCGAGTGCCGCCATCATGTTGTCGCCGCCGCCCGGCGCGACGAGCGTGCCGGCGCGCAGCCCGAACCGCCGCGCCGCCGCTGGCGTGACGGCGCCAGCCGGTTCGCCGGTCGCCAACAGCCGAGGTACCCGCCGCGCGAGCTCCGGCGCGACTGCCGCCATGACCTGTTCGTCGTAGCGCCGGGCGCGCACGTCGAAGTATCCGGTCCCGGACGCATCCCCCGCCTCGCTGGTCGCGGCTCCGGTCAGCACGAAGTCGACGTACTCGTGCGGCAGCAGCACGTGCGCGCAACGCACGTAGTGCTCCGGTTCGTGCCGCCACAGCCAACGTACCTTGCCCGCCGTGAAGCCGGGCGGCAGCGCGTTGCCGGTCCGCGCGAACAGCGCACTCGCACCTCCGACCGCCGCCACGATCTCGGCGCATTCGCGCGCCGTCGAGACGTCGTTCCACAGCTTCGCCGGGCGCAGCACGCTACCGTCCGCGGCGACCGGCACACATCCGTGTTGCTGCCCCGACACGCCCACCGCGCGGACCGCCGCGAGCTGCGGCTCGCCACCGAGCTCGGCCAGGCATCGCCCGATCGCAGCGAGCCAGTCCTCTGGATGTTGCTCACTGTGCCCTGGTGGCAGCCCGTCGATCGTGCGCAGCGGCGCGGATGCGCTCGCGTGGATCTGGCCGTCGGCATCGACGAGCAAGGCCTTGACCCCCTGCGTACCGACGTCCAGCCCGAGGAACCGGTCCATCGCGGCGACGGTAGCGACGGGGAGTGCGACTTTCCCGGCCACGGCAGGGTTGCGAGCCCCGGAATTCTCGTGCGTCGCTGGCCGTTGCACCGCCCGCTACGTTTCCCGCCGTTCCTTCCCCTCGAACCCGATGCGCACTATTCCCCTCACGTTCCTCCTCACCAGCCTCCTCCTGACACCGGCCATGGCGCAGAAACGCACCGCGCCGAAGAAGGAGGCGACGTTCGCCGAAGCCGTCGAGACGGCGAAGAAGGCGTTCGACGCCCAGGATCACGGTGCCGCGATCAGCGCGCTGCAGGAGGCGATCCGCGCGGTCCAGAAGCTGCAGCGGACCGCGATCCTGGCCGCGCTGCCGAAGCCGGACGGCTGGGAGGTCACCGACGACGAGCCGGTCGACACCGCCGCGAATCCGTTCGCTGCCGGCATGGCCGCCTGGGGCCTGACCGTGCAACGCCACTACCGCAAGGACGACAAGAGCATCGACGTCGAGGTCACGGCGAACTCGCCGGCGGTGCAGATGTTCGCGGTCATGCTCTCGAACCCTGCGCTAGCGAAGGCGGACGGCGGGGAGATCGTCGAGTACACCAACCACAAGGCGCTGCTGAAGAAGTCCGGCGACAGCAGCATCGAGCTGACGCTGATCATGCACGAGAAGCACCTGGTGAAGTTCCAAGCGGATGGTCTGACCGCCGACGAGTTGCTCGCGATCGCCGACGAAGCGATGGTCGGTCGTCTGGAGAAGCCGCTCGGCAAGTGACGCTGCGCGGCGCAGCGTGCTGGTGGCCGGCCGCCGCCGTCATTGCGGCAGCCGCGGCGATCGACGCGCAGGCCGGGGCGCAGCCGCCGGTGGCGCCCGCGACGGCGGCGCACGGGCGCATCGAATCGCACGACGGTCTCTCCATCGTGCGTGTCTGGGGCACGCCGCATGAACGTGGCGTCGCGCTCGGGCGGCTGCTCGGACGCCGGATCCACCATGTCGTCGAGCAGGAGTTGACGCTGCGCTATGCGCGCCGCGGCACGATGCTCGACCGGGTCCGCGAGTTGGTCGCGCAGCGCGTGCGCTTTCCGCCCGAGACCGTGGCGCTGCTCGAAGCGATGTCGACCGGCCTGCGGGCCAGTGCGGTCCCGCTCGAGCTCGCCGAGTCCGGGCGCGACCTCGACCTGCTCGACCTGAAGTGGCTGAACGCACTCGATGTCGTCGCGCAGCTCGGCTGCACCGGGTTCACGGCGAGCGGCCCGCGCGTCGCGGGGGGCGGGGTGTTGACGGCGCGCTCGTTCGACTGGCCGCTGCTGGGTGACCATCTGCTCGATGAGCTGCTGCTCGTCGTCGAGCATCCCGAGGATGCGCCGGCCTTCGCCAGCGTCACGTGGCCCGGCTATGTCGGCGCGATCACGGCGGTCGAACAGCGCGGCCTCGCCGTGTTCGTCCATTACGGCAACGCCGGCGTCAGCTGGACGCCGAAGGACGGCGCCGTCCCCACCGCGCTCGCGACGCGTGCGATCCTCGCGGCCGGTCCGGCCGGCGCGCTCGCGGCCGCGCGGCAGGCGCTTGCAGCGACGGCACCACCGGCCGGGTTCTTGACGCGCGTCGTGTTGCCGTCGGGCCCGCGCGCGGAGACCGTGTTCGAGCATGGCGATGAGGCGCAGCACGAGCGGCTCGGGGGGGCGATCTCGGTCACCTCCAACCACTTCCTCGGCATCGAAGGGGAACGCGGGATCTCGCTCGACAGCGGGATGCGGTTCGACGCCGTGACCGCGTGTCTGGGGGAGGCACAGCCGATCGATGCGGCGCTCGCCTGGCGTGCCCTCGCGGCCGCCCAGCGGGGGGAGGGATTCGTGTTCCCGACGCTGCACTCGCTCGTCTACCGCGCCGAGCCGTGGTGCTTCGAGCTGCGGATCGCGGCGCGCGACGCCGCAGGCAAGCTGGTGCCGGCGCCGGAGTCGCCGCGGCGGTATGCGGTGCCGCGGGGCGTATTGTTCCGCCAGCCGTGACTGCAGCGCCGGATCGACCCGAGGATGCGACGCAGCAGGACGGTGGCGCTGAGCGCCGGATCTGGCGCCCGGGCTTCGCCGACTGGTTCGCGTGGATCGCCAATGCGCTACTCGGCGTGCCTACGGTGGCGCCGCGCGAGGGTGAGCTGCCACCTGATCCGGCCGCGAAATCGGGCGACGACGAACCGCCGGAGCGCGCGAGGTGAACGGAACGGGCCGCAGGACAGGAACGCGTGCTGGTCCCGCAGCCGGGCCCACTCCGCGTTCCGGCCATGATCCGCGCGCGACTTCGTGATTCCCGCGGGCTAGAACCTCCGGCTCCGCGTTCCGATGACACCGACTCCTCCGCGCACGTTGCCGCCCGGCCTCGCGATGCTGCTGAGCCTGCTCGTGCCAGGCGCGGCACACCTGCGCCTCGGCCGCCCGCGGCGCGGGATCTTCGCGATGGTCACGACGATCGGGCTGTTCTGGCTCGGCTATGCGATCGTCGGCCAGCGGCTGTGGCAGATGGTGCTGTTCCAGCCGTTCGAGCTGCTCGAGCTCCCGTTCCGCGCCATCCCGATCAACCTGCTGCCGGACTCACTGAATCTCGGCTCGGCGATCGTCGCCAGCATGATGCGCGGCGCGGCGGATCCGGACTGGCAGCGGCTGATCCGCGCGCCCGTCGAGCTGGAGCATCTCGGCCTGTTCCTGACCGGGGCATCCGGAATCCTGAGCGCCTGTTGGGCAGCCGAAGCGCATGCGCTGGCACGTGGCCTGCGGCCGCCCGGTCTGCAGCCCGGCACCGCCGCGATCGCGAGCTGGCTGCTGCCCGGCAGCGCGCACTGGCTGCTCGGCCAGCGTGACAAGGGGCTGCTCGTCGGCGGCGCGACGCTGCTCGTCTCGTGCGCCGGCGTGTTGCTGTCGCTCGGCCATGCGATCGACCGCCCGCTGTCCCCGGCCTACTGGATCGCCGATTCGTTGAGCGCGCCCGGGTGTCTGCTGTCCGCGTTCGTGACCGGGCCGTGGCGGTACACAGACCCGCTGCCGCCGCTGCTCGACATCGGCACGATGCTGTGCGCCGTGGCGGGGTTCATGAACCTGTTGGTGTTGCTGGATGCGTACTCGATCGCAGAGGCGCGCGGCGAAGCCGCGCCAGCGCCAGCCGAGGCGGTGACCGCGTGAGCTTCCTGTTCCGCGCCGTGCTGTACGTCGTCGTGTTGTTCCTCGTGACCGTCGTCTACCACGCGAAGTTCCACGACAACGCGCGCGCGACGATCCGCGGCTCGCTCGCACCGTTCCGGAAGTACCTGCTTTGGACGGCTGCCGTGGTGGCCGGGATGATGATTCTGGGAATGGTGTTCATTGGGTGAGGGAAGGGGGAGGACGGGAAGGGGGACGACGGGAACGGAATGGGCCCGGGCCCGGGCTGGGGCTGAGGTAAGGCGAGGAATGGGAAGGGGAAGGGGAAGGGGCGCACGCGGAGCTGTGGAGTGACCGCGAGCGAACGTGAGCGCGTGATCGAGCTCGCGCAGGCGGAGTTGCGCCGAAGCGGTACACCAGGTCGCAGAGATTCACTCCCTCACTTCGCGTGCGAAAGCGCACGCGAAGCGGTACACCCGGTCTCAGAGACCCCCTCCGTCACTTAGCGCGGGGTTTCTCGCGCGAAGTGAGGGAGCAGGTCTCAGAGACCGGGTGTACCGGTAACGCGCGGGCGAGGGTCGCGTGCTCGCGCGTGCCCTGCGGTGAGGGCCCGGGTAGCTTCGCGGCGGGTGTCCGATGAGTGACGCGAAGCCTGTCGCGCAGTCCGTGCCCGAGCCGACGTGGCTCGGGCGTTGGCGGCAGTCGGTGCAATGGTTGCGCAGTTATCGGTTCGGCACGCTGCGGGCGGACGTGATCGCAGGAGTCACGCTGGCGGCGTACATGGTGCCGGCGGCGATCGGGGACGCGTCGCTGGCGAACCTGCCGGCGGAGAGCGGGCTGTATGCGTGCCTGATGTCGGGGCTGGTGTTCTGGCTGTTCTGCAGCTCGCGTCACACTTCGATCACGGTCACGTCGGCGATCTCGCTGCTGCTCGGCTCGACGCTGGGGGAGATGGCGCAGGGGGACCCGACGCGGTTCTGGGCGCTGGCGTCGATGACGGCGCTGCTGGTCGCGCTCATGGCGGTGGTCGCGTGGGCGGTGCGGGCAGGCGGGCTGGTCGACTTCATCTCGGAGACGGTGATGGTCGGCTTCAAGGCCGGCATCGCGCTGGTGCTGGCCAGCACTCAGTTGCCGAAGCTGTGCGGATTCGCGGGCGGGCACGGGGACTTCTGGGAGCGGATGCACCACTTCGTGAGTGGGCTCGCGCAGACGAACGGCGCGTCGTTGCTGCTGGGCGCCGGTGCGCTGGCGATCCTGATCGCAGGTCGCGTGCTGTTGCCGGGACGACCCGTGGCGTTGCTGGTCGTGATCGGTGGGATCGTCGCGACGCGGCAGCTCGCGCTGGGCGAGAGCGGCGTCAAGCTGCTCGGGCCGGTGCCGCAAGGGCTCCCGCCGATCGGCCTGCCGCTGTTGACGCGTGACGAGCTGAACGGGCTGATCCCGCTGGCCTTCGCCTGCTTCCTGCTCGCCGCAGTCGAATCAGCCGCGATCGGACGCATGTTCGCGCGCAAACACGGCTACCGGCTGGACGCGGGGCAGGAGTTCCTGGCGCTGGGTGCCGCGAACCTCGCGGCGGGGCTCGGCGCCGGCTATCCGGTCAGCGGCGGGATGTCGCAGTCGCTGGTCAACGAGAGCGGCGGCGCGCGCACGCCGCTGTCGGGTCTCGTCGCAGCCGGCGTGATCCTGCTGGTCGTGCTGTTCTGGTCCGGTCTGCTGGCGGACCTGCCGCAGCCGGTGCTCGCCGCGATCGTGCTGATGGCGGTCGTGAGTCTGATCAAGGTGGAAGCGCTGCGCCGGTTATGGCGCGCGCACCGCAGCGAGTTCTGGATCGCGATCGTCGTGCTGCTCGGTGTGCTCGGTTCCGGGATCCTGCGCGGAGTGCTGATCGGCGGCGTGATTTCGCTGCTGTTGATCCTGCGCAGCGTCGCGCGCCCGCACGTCGCATTCCTGGGCCGGATCCCGGGCATGCCGCGGTTCTCCGACCTGGCGCGCAATCCGGACAACGAGCCGGTGCCGGGTGCCGTGCTCTGCCGCGTCGAAGCGTCGCTGTACTACTTCAACGTCGCCGCGGTCCGCGACCAGATCCTCGCTCGCGTCCACGCGGCGCCGGAACCGGTGCGCCTCGTGGTCTGCGATCTGTCGACATCGCCCCGAGTCGACATGGCGGGCGCCGAGATGCTGACCGAGCTGCACGCCGAGCTGCAGCGTGCCGGCATCGAGCTGCAGGTCGTGGAGGCGCGGTCGCAGGCGCGTGACATGTTGCGCCGTGAAGGGCTCGAGGAGCGGCTCGGGCACATCAGCCGGCGCGCTTCACTCGCGCAGGTCGTCGAAGAGTTCGTGCAGACGCCGCGCTGAATCATCGTTCGCGCGCACGATCTTCGTGCCGCCTTCGCGCCCTCTTCACGTCGGGATCGATGCTCCCCGACTGTTCTCGTGCGCCCGCGCTCACGAAGAGATCGGGAGTTTCCTCCTGTCTTGATCCGGGATTCACCAGGTGAACCCACGTTGCTCCCCTCGCGGCCCCGCGGGGGGCCTTCCACCTCGATCCACACCTCCGACCCAGGAGACCCCAACGATGGGAATGCACGACTCTCTCTCCACCCGACTGTTCACGATGGCTCTGGCCGGCAGCGCCGCCGTCTCGATGCTGCAAGCACAGAGCGCGCCGCAGGCCGAGATCCTCGTCAACGCCGACATCGCCGTCTCGACGACCTGGACCGCGAACAACACCTACAACCTGCAGAAGCAGATCTACGTCCTGCCCGGCGCCACGCTGACGATCCAGGCCGGCACGATCATCGCCAGCGACACCAACATCGGTGGCAGCCTCGCGGTCTCCCGCGGTGCGCAGATCTACGTGCAGGGCACGGCGACGAAGCCGGTCATCTTCACGTCCAAGGCAGACGCCGCGACCTGGACCGGCGGCAATCCGAAGACCGGCTCCTGGCGCGCAGCAGCCAACGAGTGGGGCAACCTCACGATCATGGGCCGCGCCTACATCTCGGAGGACGCGGTGGCGACCAACACGCCGGCGCCGAACCCGAACAACGTCGCCCCGATGGAGGGCCTGATCGCCAGCTTCCCGAACGACCCGAAGGTCCTCTACGGCGGCGGCAGCGACAACGACGACAGCGGCTCGATCAGCTACGTCTCGCTGCGTTACGGCGGCAAGGTCATCGCGCTGACCAACGAGCTGAACGGCTTGTCGCTCGGCGGCATCGGCCGTGACACCGACATCCACCACGTCGAGATCATGAACAACGTCGACGACGGCGTGGAAGTCTGGGGCGGCACGGTCAACCTGAGCTACCTCAGCATCTGGAACATCGGTGACGACAGCCTCGACATCGACCAGGGCTGGCGCGGCAAGGCGCAGCACGGCCTGATCGTGCAGGGCTACAGCCTGAATGCCGACCAGGGCTCCGGCGTCGGTGACAACGTGTTCGAGACCGACGGCGCCGAACAGTCGGACTACCAGCCGGTGACGACCACCACGATCTACAACTTCACGGCGATCGGCCAGCCGATCGACGGCGACCGGATGACCGCCTGGCGCGACAACGCCCGCGTGCAGTACCGCAACTGCATCTTCATGGATTGCGGCGAAGAGGTCGTCGGCTTCGACAACGTCGACGGCGACGGCGGCAAGGGCTACGGCTTCAACGGCACGCTGCCGTGGGCGACTTTGTGGAACACGCCGTTCTCCGTCACGTCGACGGTCAACGCGCCGGCAAACCCGCAGGACTTCTACAAGGCGCAGTTCTCGGGAATGCTCTGCGAGATCTCGGACAGCGTGTTCTTCAACAACGTCAAGGCGAACGCCTACACCGAGGCGACCTCGCGCGGCGTGTTCTCGCTGGCCAGCAACAACGTCAAGGAGCCGGCGACGTCGCCGATCACGTCGATCACGCGCGCGCCGAACTTCATCACGACGCAGGGCAAGGTCATGCAGCGGGTCACGTCACTGAACCCGCTGCCGCAGGGCGCCGCGCTGACGAGCGCCAAGTGGGCTCCGAACGACGGCTTCTTCTCGGCCTCGCACTACCGCGGCGGCTTCGCCCCGGGCGTGAGCTGGCTGACCGGCTGGACTGCGTCGGAGGCGTTCGGCCTGACCCCGAAGAGCGCGTGGACGGACCTGGGCCTGTCGCTCGGCGGCACGACCGGCGCGCCGGTCCTCAGCGGCAGCGGCACGCTCGCCGGCAACACGAACATCACGATCTCGCTGAGCAACGCGAAGCCGAGCTCGCCGACGATCCTGTTCTACGGCCCGAGCCGCCTTGACGTCGTGATCCTCGGCGCCCTGCTGGTGCCGAACTTCCTCGACAACGGCGGCGTCCTGACGCTGCAGACCGACGGGCAGGGCAACCGCTCGTTGACGACGCAGATCCCGGCGCTGCCGCCGGGCATCGAGATCTACATCCAGGAGTGGGTCTTGGATGCGGCGGCACCGAACGGCTTCTTCGCCGTGTCGAACACGCTGCTCGGCGTCACGCCCTGATCTCTCGCGATTCCGCCAGTACGCGATGGCAGGAGCGTGACCGCGGCAGCGGCGCCTCCTGCCATCGTCGTTGCACCGCTCTTCCGCCGACTGCAGCGACCGACGCGACCTGCGCGGCGCTCGATCCCTGATCCGCGATGAAACGCATCTCCTCGCTCCTCGTCCTGCTGCTGTTTCTGGCCGGGACCTCCTGTTCCCGCTCAGGGGACGCAGTCGTTGCCGGTGGCGGCATCGCCATGGCGAGCGACCAGGCGACCACGGTTGCAGACTGGCAACGCGAGTTGCTGGAGCTCGCGTTCCGCGCGGCGTCCGCGTTCCCGCTCGATCCGCACATCAAGAACCGCTCGCGCGCGCAGGAGTCGGTCGTCGCGGCCTGCCTCGAACTGGATCTCGCGGCGCAGGCGGAGCGCTGGATCCTGCAGATCGAGGACTGGCGGCGCGGCGCCTGCCATGCGGATCTCGCCTGCTGGCTGATCGAGCACGGCCAGCCGGAGGCTGCCGAGCCGCATCTGCAGGCCGCCAAGGCGATCGCCGAAGACCTGCTGCGCCGCCCGGACCGCCAGGACTGGCGGCGGGACCGGATCCGCGCCAGCGTCGCCAAGGCGCTGGTCCTGCTCAGGCGCGGCGACGAGGCGGCGCAGTACGCCGACGGCGTCGTCGAGCACGAGGCCGGCACGCTGCGCCTGCTGCAGGCGGACCGGATGCCGCCCGAAGAGTTTGCGGCGCAGCTCGCGATCGTCGACGGGATCTTCGCGCACGGCGACTTCGAACAGGTGCAGAACGCGCTCTCCGTCTGCGCGCGCTGGTTCGATCGATTCCATGCGCAGCCGGCGCTGCGCGCAGAGGCGGAGCGACGCGTTCGCACGAGCTACGACAAGCTGCCCCCGAACGCACGCATCGAACGCCTGCTCGAGATCGCCGGCTACGCGCAGCAGCACGGCGACCAGGCGAAAGCCCGCGAGCTCGCGGGGCACTGCGACGATCTGCTGCGCAACGCGCGCTGGCTGCCGGAGCAGCAGATCCTGCACCAGGCGCGGATCGCCGCGACGTTCCATCGGGCCGGCGATACGGCACGCGCGCGCAGTACGCTCGCCGCCGCGCTCGAGCTCTACGAGACGCAGAAGCAGCGGATCCTCGACATCGACCGGGCTGGCGCGCTGCGCGCGGTCGCCGAGGCCTGTGCGGCGATGTCCGACCAGGACGAAGCACGCGCCATGTACGCGCGCGCCGTCGAAGCCGGCGTCGAGAACGTCAACTCCCGGCCGCGCGCCGTCGATCTGACGGCGACCTGCCTCTCACTGATCCGGACCGGCGTGCAACCGGATCCAACGTTGTCCACACGGCTGCGCCAGGTCTGCGACGGCCTGGGTCATCCATGGTGAGGAGCTCGGCACTCGTACGAGTGCTGCTCGGCGTCATGCTCTCCAGTGCCTCGATCTGCGCGCAGGACCAGCCCGGCTCGATCCGCGGCTCCGTGCGCGACAAGGACTTCGACGCGCCGCTGCCCGGAGCGCAGGTCACGATCATCGAGACCGGTGACTCCGCGACGACGACGAGCGATGGGCTGTTCTCGTTCCTGCAGGTGGCACCCGGGAAGTACACGCTCGTCTTCAGCAAGGACGGCTTCGTCAAGCAGGTCCGGCCGGACGTCGTCGTCGCCTCCGGTCAGCTCAGCGAGCTGGCCATCGACATGGCGGGGGACGTCACCGACGTCGACGAGTACGTCGTGCAGGACCTGCTGCTGCTCGGCGGCGGTACCGAGGCGGGGCTGCTGCAGCTGCGCTTCGAGAGCCCGGCGTTGCTCGACTCGATCAGCGCCGACCTGATGAGCCGCGCCGGCGCCAGCGATGCTGCGGCCGCGTTGCGGCTGGTCGCCGGTGCGTCGGTGCAGGACGGCAAGACGGCCGTGATCCGCGGCCTCCCGGACCGCTACGTCAGCTCGCAGATGAACAGCGTCCGCCTGCCTTCGGCCGACGAGGACAAGCGGGCCGTCGAGCTGGACCAGTTCCCGTCCGCGGTCATCGAGAGCATCCAGGTCAGCAAGACGTTCACGCCGGATCAACAAGGGGACGCGTCTGGCGGCGCCGTCAACGTCCAGTTGAAGGGGATTCCGGACGAGGACCTGTTCTTCAAGGTCCGCCTGACGCCCAGCTACAACTCGCAGGTCACCGGCAAGAGCGACTTCCTCAGCTATGACGGCGGCGGCGTCAAGCACTGGGGGCGCGACGGCGGCGGCCGGCGGATCCAATACGAGAACCTCGGCGGCAACTGGGAAGGCGCGGTCGGCACCAACGACGAGCAGGCACCGTTGCTCGACTACAAGTGGGGCGTCGACGCCGGCGGCCGGATCGATCTCGGCAACGGGGTCAAGCTCGGTGGGTTCGGGACGTTCTTCTACGAGCGCGACAGCGCCTACTTCGACAACGGCGTCGACAATCAGTACTGGGTCGAACAGCCCGGCGCGCTGATGACGCCGAAGATCGTCCAGGGGCAGGTCCGCGACAAGAGCGCACGCACGTCGCTGTACGACATCGCGCAGGGCAGCCAGCTCGTGCAGTGGGGGACGCTGGCGACGTTCGGTGTGGAGTTCGGTCAACACTCGATCGGGATGACGTACCTCTACACGCGGACTGCCGAGGACACGGCGACGCTGGCGGAGGACACGCGTGGCAAGGAGTACTACTACCCCGGCCACGATCCGGACGATCCGGATTCGCCTGGGCACGGCGACGACGAGCGCGATCAGGCGCCGTACACGCGGCTGGAGACGCTCGAGTACACCGAGCGCACGACCCGGACGCTGCAGTTGCACGGCAAGCACCGGTTCGACGTCGAGCTCGCGATGTTCCACGCGATCGACTTCGACTGGACGCTGTCGCGGAACGCTGCCGACCTCTACCAGCCGGACAAGCGGCAGTTCGGCGAGGTGTGGTTCCCGCTGCGCAAGGTCGGCAACATCACGATCCCGCCGATCCACGCGCCGTACAAGTCGGCGGCGAACTTCACGCTCGGCAATCTGCAGCGGATCTGGAAGACGATCGAGGAGGACAGCGAGCAGATCTCCGCGAACGTTGCGTTCCCGTTCGAGCAGTGGAACGAGGACGCGGGCTATCTGAAGTTCGGCTACTTCCGCGATCGCGTCGACCGCAGTTTCGATCAGGACACGTTCAGCAACTTCGGCGACAACCAGTCCTACAACGGGCCGTGGCGTGAGCGGTGGAGCGGCGTGTTCCGGTTCCAGGACCATCCGGTCACTGCGTCGACGTACGACGTCGATTACCGGGGGGACCAGCAGATCACCGCCTACTACGGGATGCTCGATCTGCCATTGACGAGCCGGCTCAGCCTGATCGGCGGTGCGCGGTTCGAGGATACGAACATCAGCATCGTCAATGACCCGGAGGAGGACGCGACCTGGTTCCCGCCCGGCTCCCTGGTGCAGACGAAGCTGAATCCGGGTGACGCCGACGTCGACTTCAGCCAGGACGACGTGCTGCCGTCGATCGGGCTCGTCTATCGGCCGGTCGACCAGATCACGCTGCGTGCGTCGTACAACGAGACGGTCGCGCGGCAGACGTTCAAGGAGCTGACGCCGATCCTGCAGCAGGAGTATCTCGGCGGGCCGATCTTCATCGGCAACCCGGGTCTGCGCATGAGCTCGCTGCGCAACTTCGACCTGCGCGCCGACTGGACCCCGGAGCCGGGCACGCTGCTGTCGGCGACCTGGTTCCGCAAGGACGTCGACGACGCGATCGAGTACGTGCAGCGGATCGGGGCGACGTTCGACTTCACGACCGCGGTCAACTATCCGGACGGACGGTTGACCGGCTGGGAGTTCGAGCTGCGCCAGGCACTCGGCAACTTCTGGGAGCAGCTGGACGGTCTCTCGATCGGTGCCAACGCCACGCTGATCGATTCGGAGGTCACATTGCCGGCCGACGAAGCCGCCGGCTTCGACGCGCCGAACATCCGCGCGCCGATGCAGTCACGCGACATGACCAATGCGCCGGAGCACCTCTACAACCTGTATCTGACCTACGACATCGCAGCGACCAGGACGCAGTTCGCGGTCTTCTACACGGTGCAGGGGGACACGCTGATCGCGGGTGCGACGCAATCGAAGGGGAACTTCGTGCCGAACGTCTACGCGCGCGAATACGAGACGTTGAACTTCAGCCTGACGCAGGCACTCAGCGACAACGTCGAGCTCGGCTTCCAAATCAAGAACCTCACCAACCCGGAGATCGAGACGGTCTATCGCTCGGTCTACATCGGCGACGACGTGCTGAAGACGTCCTACACCAAGGGCATCGAATACACGTTCGGCATCAGCGGCGAGTTCCGGTTCTGACATGTACGAGCGACGGCGACCACGGAGTGAACGGATGAAAATGCAACGAAGCCACGGGTGCTTGCTGACGCTGATTGCGACCGGTGTGCTGGCCGGCGTCGGCGCGGCCCAGCGCGTCGACGAGCAGACCGAGGCGGTGCGCGCCACGGTCGAGAAGTGGGTCGAGACGCGCAAGCTGATCTCGGCCGAGCGCAAGCAATGGACGCTGGGCCGCGAGCTGCTGCAGGACCGCATCGCGCTGCTGCAGCGCGAGATCGAGACGCTGCGCGGCAAGATCGCCGAGTCGGAGCAGAACATCACTGAGTCGGCGCGCAAGAAGCAGGAGCTGACCGAGGAGAACGAGCAGCTGCTCGCCGCGACGGCGACATTGCGCGACGTGATCGGCCGGCTCGAGCAGGCGACGCGCAAGCTGTTGCAGCGCGTGCCGGACCCGCTGCGCGAACGAGTCAAGGTGCTGAGCCAGCAGATGCCAGAGGATCCGAACGACACCAAGGTGCAGCTCGGCCAGCGCTTCATGGTCGTCGTCGGGATCCTGAACGACGTCAACAAGTTCAACCGCGAGATCACCGTCACCAGCGAGGTGCGCACGCTCGCCGACGGCAGCACGGCCGAAGTGACCGCGCTGTACCTCGGGATCGGCCACGGTTACTACGTGACCGCGAACGGCACCGCGGCCGGGATCGGCACGGCCGGTGCCGATGCATGGGTCTGGACGCCGGCCGACGACGCGGCGCCGGAGATCGCGAAGGCGGTCGCCGTGTTCAAGAGCGAGCAGATGGCGGCCTTTGCGAAGCTGCCGGTGAGGATCCAAGGAGCACGACGACGATCCGCCGAGGGGCGCTGCTGCTGGCGCTGGTCGCCGGTGTGCTGCCAGCGCAGCAGCCGGCTGACGGCAAGTTCGAACGCGCAGCCGCGAGCTTGCAGCAGCAGCTCGCCCGCAGCCTCGCCGAGCTGACGGAGCTGCGCGAGCAGATCGCCAGCGACACGTTGCCGCTCAGCCAGCAGCTCAATGAGCTGGAGATGCAGTTGTCGCAGGTCCGCCTCGAGTACCAACAGAAGGCCCGCCAGCAGGACTCCGGCGCGGCCGACCTGTTCACGCTGCGGGCGGACATCAAGTCGCGGCAGGACGTCGCCGCGTACCTGACCAACCTGTTCGGCGAGTACGTGCGCAACTTCGAAGCCCGGCTGCACATCGCCGAGCTCGACCGCTACGACGACGTGATCCAGGCGGCCAAGCTGGCGGCGGAGCACGCCAACCTGCCGCAGGAGCAGGTCTATGCCGCGCAGGCGGCGTTGCTCGAGACCTCGCTGGGACGGTTGGAGGAGGCGCTCGGTGGCACGCGGTTCCAGGGCACCGCGGTCGACGGCAGCGGTCTCGTCAAGGACGGGACCTTCGCGCTGGTCGGTCCGGTCGCGCTGTTCCGCGCCAAGGGGACCGCCGAGGTCGGCACGGCCGAGCAGCTCCGCTCGCTCGAGCCGGCCGTGATCCGCTTCAACGACCCGGAGGATGCGCGCACGGCGATCGCCGTCGTCGACACCGGCAGCGGCCTGATGCCGGTCGACACGACGCTTGGCAACGCGCACAAGTTCGCCGCGACGCAGGAGACCCTGCTCGAGCACATCCGCAAGGGTGGCCCGGTCATGGTCCCGATCCTCGCACTGGCCGCGGCCGCGTTGCTGCTCGGGCTGTTCAAGTGGCTCGCGCTCGCGCGGCTGCGCCGGCCCTCGCGGCGCCAGATCGACGCGCTGCTCGAGACGGCGGCGCGCGGCGACCAGCCGGCGGCCAAGGCGAAGGTCGCCGGGCTGCCGGGGCCGGTCGGCCGCATGTTGGAAGCCGGGGTCGAGCACATGCACGAGCCGCGCGAGCTGATCGAGGAGGTCATGTACGAGAACGTGCTGAAGACCCGGCACCGCGTGCAGAGCTTCCTGCCGTTCATCTCGATCTGCGCGGCGTCGGCGCCGCTGCTCGGCCTGCTCGGCACCGTGACCGGCATCATCGACACGTTCAAGGTCATCACGGTGGTCGGCACCGGCGACCCCAAGACGCTGTCCGGCGGCATCTCCGAGGCGCTGATCACGACCGAGTTCGGCTTGATCGTCGCGATCCCTTCGCTGTTGCTGTACGCGTTCCTGTCGCGCAAGGCGCGTGGGATCCTCGGCGACATGGAGACGACTGCGGTCGGGTTCGTCAACCAGATCAGCGCGTCGCGCGTGCACGAACGCCGCAACGGCGCCGCAGCGCCGGCAGGCGGCGCGACGTCGGCGACGACCAGGCCGGACCCATCGCTGGTGCGGCGCCAGGTGCACGAGATCCTGAGCCAGATGCTCGGCCCGGTCGCGAACGGCGGCAGCTTCGACGACGACGGCCAACAACCAGCGCCGTCGCAGGCCGGTTGAGATGGGTGCATGGATTGCAGACTCCTGGCGCGCACTGCAGGACCTCGCAGGCGAGGCGCTGCAGATCTGGAGCTCCGGTGGCTGGGCGATGGGCCCGCTCGCGCTGATCGCGTTCACGCTGTTCGCAATCGGCGTGCACGTGCACTTGCGGCTGCGCCGGCTGCGTGCCGCGGCGGTTGCGGAGCCGGTCTGGCGGCGTTGGATCGAGCAGCCGGACGAGCGCAGTGGGCCGATCGGCGCGCTGCTCGACTTCCTGCTCGGCAGTCAGACCGTTGCCGAAGCGGCCGCGCGCGGCCAGGAGCTGCAGGCCCGGCAGCGCGCCCCGGTCGAGCGCGACCTGCGCATCATGAAGGTCTGCGTCGGCGGCGCGCCGCTGCTCGGCCTGCTCGGCACCGTGACCGGGATGCTGTCGACGTTCGACGCGCTCGCGTCCGGCTCCGGTGGCGACCAGACCATGAAGCTCGTCGCCGGCGGGATCTCCGAGGCGCTGATCACGACCGAGACCGGGCTCGTCATCGCGCTGCCCGGGCTGTTCTTCCAGTACCGCCTGACGCGCCGGTTCGAGCAGTACCAGGCGTTCCTGGCGCACGTCGAGTCGGTCTGCACGCAAAGCGTCTATCGGCGCACGCTCGAGGACCGGCGCACGTCGTCGCGCGCCGCGGCCGTGGCGCGCATCCGCGCGGCGCTGGCGCAGTCGCTGGCGCAGCAGCAGGTGGTGTCATGAGCCGTGCAATCCGTCTGACCACTGTTGTGGAGGAGTCCGATGGGACGCTTTCGTGATCTCTCCGCCGACGACAGCAGCGAAGTCGGCATCGACATGTCGCCGCTGATCGACTGCGTGTTCATCCTGTTGATCTTCTTCATCGTGACGACCGTGTTCGTCGAAGAGACCGGCGTCGAAGTGGACAAGCCGCAGGCGGCGTCGGCGTCGCAGCTCGAGAAGACCAGCATCCTGCTCGCGCTGACCAAGAACGGCGAGGTGATCCACGGCGGCCGCAACATCGGGATCGCCGGCGTGCAGGCGACCGTGCGCCGCCTGCTGCAGAAGGAGCGGATCCCGGTCATCGTGCAGGCGGACACCGCGTCGCATGCGGGGCTCCTGGTGCGCGTCATCGACGAGGCGAAGCTCGGTGGCGCCGAGAAGGTCAGCGTCGCGACCAGCCGGTCGAAGGGATGAAGGAGCACGGTCAATGAGCACGCAGGTGGAACCGGGCCGCGCGCAGAAGCTGCTGCATCGCGTGCTCGTCGGCGCCGGCGGGCTCGCGCTGACCGCCGGGATGTTCCTCGTCCTGCCGATCATCCAGGCGATCGGCAAACCTCCGGCAGCGGATCTGCTCGTGCGCCAGCTCGACACCGGCGACATCGATCCGCCGGAGGCGCCACCAGAGCCGGAGCCGGAGCAGGAGCCGGAGCCGGAGGAGAAGCCGCCGGAGCTGCAGGAGCCGGCGCAGCCGCTGGATCTGTCGCAGCTCGAGCTGTCGCTGAACCCGGGCGGCTTCGGCACGGGATGGGGGAGCGGCAACTTCGGCATGAAGCTGGACACGATGCTGGCAGTCAGCGAGAGCACCGACGAGCTGTTCTCGCTGGCCGATCTCGACCAGAAGCCGCGCGCGGTCTACCGCGAGAACCCGAAGCTGACGCCGGAGCTGCGCAAGAAGGCGCCGGCGACCGTCTACGTGCTCTGCGTCGTCGACCAGCGCGGGCGGGTCGAGAACCCGATCGTGCAGAAGTCGCGCGCGGCTGACGCCGGCTTCGAGCAGTCCGCGCTCGCCGCCGTCAAGAACTGGCGCTTCGAACCGGGCAAGCGCAAGGGGGAGCCGGTCCGGTTCCGCATCCGCATTCCGATCACGTTTCCGGCCTCACGGTGAGTCCCATGCTGCTGCGTCCGCTTCCGCATCGTTGCCTGTCCCTGTTCGTGTTGGTGCTCGCCGCCGTGCCGGCGGCGCAGCCGCCGCAGGATGCGTCCACCGCCGCAACGCGTTCGCGGCTGAGTCCATGGGTGCTCGAGATCTGGAACGATCCGGGGTTCCAGAAGCGGTTCACCGAGAGCTACCTCGCCGAGACCGACATCGAGCCGGGTCTCGTAACCGCCGAGCGCGAGACCATGCGGCAGGTCATGGAGCTGCACGCCGGCGACCAACTCGATGCCGCCGCCGAGCTGCTGCAGAACGCGCGCCGCGAGGACGCGAGCGCCGTGCTCGACTTCGCGCTCGGCAACATCCGGTTCCAGCAGGACCGGCTCGACGACGCCGAGCTGGCGTATCGGGCTGCCGTGCAGAAGTTCCCCAAGTTCCGCCGCGCCTGGGGGAACCTCGGGCAGGTGCACTTCCGCCGCGGCGACTTCACGAGTGCCGGCGACGCGTTCACCAAGGTCGTCGAGCTGGGCGGCGTAGACGGGCTGACGTTCGGTCTGCTCGGCGTCTGCCACGCCCGCAGCGGCAACGACATCGCGGCCGAGTCGGCGTTCCGGATGGCGACGATGCTCGCCCCGTCGACGCTTGATTGGAAGATGGGCCTCGCCGAGAGCTTCTACCGCCAGCAGCGGTTTGCCGACGCGGCGGCGCTGTTCGGCACGCTGATCGCGGCGCAGCCAGAGCGGGCCGACTTCTGGCTCGCGCAGGGGGAGGCGTATGCGCGCATGGGCCAGGCTCGCAAGGCAGCCGAGAACTTCGAGCTCGCCGACCAGCTCAGCGGCGCGACCGTCGCGAGCCTGTCGAACCTCGGCGACATCTACGCCAACGAAGAGCTGTACCCGCTCGCCGTCGATGCGTACATGCGCGCGCTGCAGCGGCCGGATGCGAACGTCGACCGCGTGTTGCGTGCGGCGAAGTTCATGGCGGCGAGCGGTGCGCTCGCCGAGACCGGCGAGCTGCTGGCGGGAATCGAGAAGCTGCGCGGCGAGCAGCTGACGCCGGAAGCGCGCAAGGACCTGCTGAAGCTGCGCGCGCGCGTCGCGGCCGCGAGCGGGGCCGGTGAGCAGGAGGCGCAGATCCTCGAGCAGATCGTCGCGCTCGACCCGCTGGACGGCGACGCGCTGATCCTGCTCGGGCAGTACCACGAGCGGGCCGGGGATACCGAGAAGGCGGTGTTCCTGTTCGAGCGCGCAGCCGGGATCGAGAAGTTCGCGGCGGACGCCAGCGTGCGGCACGCGCAGTTGCTGGTGCGCCAGCGCCGGTTCGCCGAAGCGGTGCCGCTGCTACGTCGCGCGCAGTCGCTGCAGCCGCGCGACAACATCCAGGAGTACCTCGTGCAGGTGGAGCGGGCCGCGCAGCAGGCGCGGTAGCGCAGGCCGACATCCGAGCAGTGCGGCTGTTGACCAGGCGTAGGCCTCTCAGTCCGCGGCCGCCGGACCGCCGGGAGGTATGGTCCCGAGCTCCCCGATGCCGACGGAGTGACGTCCGTGCACGATCGTGGGGTCGCGCGCCCGCCCCGGCCGCGACCGAGCGTCAACCCGCCACAGGAGAATGTGATGCGACCGCTTCGATACTCCATCAATGTCACGCTGGACGGGTGCTGCGATCATCGCGGGATACGCGCGGATGAAGCCCTGCATCATCACGCCGCCGAGAACCTCAACCGGGCCGATGCCCTGCTCTTCGGCCGCGTGACCTACGAGATGATGGAGGACGCGTGGCGAGAACCGGCGCAGACGGGGATCAGGCCTGACTGGATGGAAGCCTGGATGGAACCGTTCGGCCGGACGATCGACGCGGCGAAGAAGTACGTCGTGTCGAGCACGCTGGACCGCGTCGACTGGAACGCGGAGCTCGTGCGCGGGGAGTTGGGTGAGGCCGTGCAGCAGCTCAAGCGCATGCCCGGCAAGGGACTGTTCGTCGGCGGCGTGAAGCTCGCGCTGGCGCTCACGGAGCTGGGGTTGATCGATGAGTACGAGTTCGTAGTGCACCCCAGGCTGGCAGGTCACGGCCCGACGCTGTTCGCGGGGCTGTCGAAGCCGGTGGACTTGAAGCTCGTGAGCCGGGTGGAGCTCGGTTCGGGGGCGGTGGCGTTGAGGTACGAGCTGAGCAGGTAGGCGGGGTGGACTGTCGTGGCCATCTGGCCATGCTGTCGAGCTAGGACTTCGAACACATCGTCACCTGGGTCACATCCACAGGTACAACTCCGTGAACCTGCGCCGGGCGCACCCGATGATCGAAATCCACACGCCGCGAGAGGTGCTTGCAGATGAGCAAGTCTGAAAAGGAATTCGATGCAGTCGCAATGATGCGCTTGGCTCGAGACAGGATCTCCATCGCGATCGAAGGCATGAGCCTCGAGGAGCAGCTGCGGTGGCTCGCGTCCCAGGAGATCGAGGATCAAGTGCTGAAGCGCCTGCGCGAGCGGCGTGCGCGACAGACCGATGCCGGCGACAGGCCTTCGATTGGCCGCTGATCGGCAGGGTCTTAGAGCGCGCGTGTTGATGGATCGTGCATGAAGATCCGCGAGGTGCTCCGAATGCTGAAGAAAGACGGATGGCTGCCGGTGCGACAGAGTGGAAGCCATCGGCAGTTCAAGCACCCTACCAAGCGAGGACTGGTGACCGTCGCGGGCAAGTTGAGCGACGATCTTGCGCCCGGTACCCTCAACAGCCTCCTGAAGCAGGCAGGACTGAAACCATGAAGCTGCTCATCGTGATCGAGAAGACCCGCACAGGTTTCTCTGCCTACTCGCCGGATCTGCAAGGCTGCGTCGCAACGGGCGCGACTCGCAAGCAGGTGGAGAGCAACATGCGGAAGGCCATCGAGTTCCACTTGGCAGGCATGCGGGCCGAGAAGATCAAGGTTCCTGTCCCCCAGAGCTATTCCACGTATGTCGAGGTGCCGGCCTGACGGGCCGCCGCAGCGGACGCATCTCTCGGTACTCCCGCGGTCCCACTTGGATCTGTCAGCCCCCACACGGGAGCGGCGATTGACGACCCATATCGACATCAAGAGCCTCACCCCGCAGCAGCGACTCGCACGCTCGGCCGAGATCTGGGACAGCCTCGAACCCGAGGCTGTAACCGTGACGGAAGCCCAACGTCGAGAACTCGATCGCAGGTTTGATGATCTCGAAGCGGATCGAGATCTCGGGATCTCCTGGGACGAGGTGCTGCGCCGGATCCGGGATCGACCGAGCTGAACCTTCGAGACGATGGAACGGCCCGACATCCCCACGATCCTCGGAGGCTGCCGCGTCCTCTACTACACGCGGATCGATGAGCGGCACGTTTCGCGCAAGCGCACGACGAGCACGCCGTACGGGCTCGCAATCTGTGATGCCGACGGAAGCGGGGTCTTCCTGTTCACGTGCGGAGAAGGCTGGACGACCGTGTTCGATTCGTGGCTTCGAACCGTCGCCGAGGCGAAGCGCCAGGCGGCACTCGAGTTCGAAGGAGTCGATTCGACCTGGGAGCAGCCTCCCGGTTGAGGGAGTGCGATCCGGCCAGCCGCCTCAGTCGGGGGCCGTTGGTTGGCAGCCGCCGGCGTGACCCGCGCTACCCCAACGCCAACAAATCCCCCGCCAACCGCCGCACCCTCCCCGCCTGCTCGAGCGCGAACAGCGCCTGCAGGAACTGCCCGTCCGACAACCGCACCTCCCGCTGCACGAGGTCGTACGGCCGCGGGCCTTCGCGCAGCGCGCGCAGGATCGCCGTCTCGTCGCCGCTCTGCGTCAGCGTCGCCGCGTGCTTGGCGACCGCCGGTTCGGCGCCGAGGCGGCGGATCAGCTCCTCCGGGTCGCGCGCGATCTGCGCCCCTTCGGCGATCAGGTCGTGGCAGCCACGGCTGCGCACACTCGTGTACGGCCCCGGCACGGCGAACACCGGCACGCCGGATTCCGCCGCGAACCGTGCGGTGTGCAGCGTCCCAGACGTGAGCCCTGCTTCGACGACGAGCACAGCGTCCGCCATCGCGGCGAGGATGCGGTTGCGGCGCGGGAAGTGGCCGCGGCGCGCCGGCTGCTCCGGCGGTGCTTCGCTGAGCAGCAGCCCGGCCTGGTTCTCGATGCGCACGGCGAGCGGGGCGTGGCTGCGCGGATGGATCTGCGCCAGGCCGCCGGCGAGCACGGCGACGGTCGGCCGCCCGCCGGCGAGCGCCTGCTCGTGCGCGATCCCGTCGATCCCGAGCGCGAGCCCGCTCCAGATCAGGATCCCTGCCCCGGCGAGCGCACCGGCGAAGTCGTGCGCGGCGGCGATCCCGTACGGCGTCGGCGTGCGTGATCCGACGATGGCGATGGCCGGCCGCTGTTCCAGCAGCGCGACGTCGCCGCGCGCGAACAGCACGAGCGGACGCAGCGGCACGGGGCGCAACCGCTGCGGGTAGACAGCATCGGCCGGCGTCAGGATGCGGCAGCCATGCTGGCGAGCCTGCGCGATGACGGCGCCGGCCCGAGGTCGCAGGTCCGGGTCTAGCACGGCCCGCTGCGCACGCGGCGGCAGCGGGATCGTGCCGGCGAGGACCGCCTGCGGGTCGAGCGCGGGATCGAGCAGCGGAGCCACGAGGGACTCACCGCAACCCTCGGCGATGGCGAGCAGCAGATAGGGTTCCACGCGAAGGCTGTGCCCCGCGCCCGCCGGCGGTTCCGCCCCCGCGCGGAAATCCGGCACGGATTCCGCTACAGATGCCGCGACGCATGTGCGGCATCGCCGGCATCCTCGATCCGAACGGTGGTCCGGTCCGGCAGGACTGGCTCGCGGCGATGGCCGGCCAGCTCGCGCATCGCGGCCCGGACGGCGAGGGGTTCCACACCGAGCCGGGGCTCGGGTTCGCGCACCGCCGCCTCGCAGTCGTCGACCTGGTGACCGGCGACCAGCCGATGGCCAGCGCCGACGAGACGCTGTGGGTGGTCTTCAACGGCGAGATCTTCAACTACGTCGAGCTGCGCGAGGCCCTGCTCGCGCGCGGCCACCGGTTCCGGACCACATCCGACACGGAGGTGCTGCTGGCGATGTATGCCGAGCACGGCGAGCGGATGCTGCCGGCGCTGAACGGGCAGTTCGCGTTTGCGCTGTGGGACCGCCCGCGCCGCCGCCTGCTGCTGGGGCGCGACCGGTTCGGGGAGCGGCCACTGCACTGGTGCACCAGCGGCGGGGCCTTCGCCTTCGCCTCGGAACTGAAAGGCCTGCTCGCCTGGCCGCCGGCGCCGCGCGCGCTCGACCCGCAAGCTCTGGCCGAGACGCTCACGTTCTGGGCGCCGCTCGCACCGCGGACTCCGTTCGCCGGGATCGCGCAGGTACCGCCCGGCGGACTGGTCTCGATCGAGGCCGGCAAGGTCGAGCAGCGGAAGTGGTTCGAGCTCGAGGCAATCTGGCAGCGCGGTAACGAGCTGCCGGCGGCGCGCGCGCGCGAGGAGCTGCACGCGCGGCTGCAGCGCAGCGTCGCGCTGCGCATGCGCGCCGACGTGCCGGTCGGCAGCTACGTCAGCGGCGGGGTCGACTCGTCGGTGGTGACGGCGCTGGCGCAGCGCCAGGCGGGTGCGCAGCTGCGCACGTTCTCGATCCGGTTCGCCGATCCGGCCTTCGACGAGCGGGACGCGCAGCAGCAGCTCGTCGACGCACTCGGCCTCGCCGGCACCTGGACGGCGCACGAGAGCTCCGAGCCGCCACCGTTCCCGACCGTCGTCCGGCATGCCGAACAGACGCTGCTGCGCACCGCCCCCGGCCCGATGCTGGCGCTGGCCGGCAGCGTGCGCGCGCAGCGCTGCAAGGTCGTGCTGACCGGCGAAGGGGCCGACGAGTTCCTCGGCGGCTACGACCTGTTCCTCGAGCAGAAGCTGCGCCGGTTCGCAGCGCGGGCGCCCGGATCGCCGCGCCGGCGGGAGTTGCTGCAACGGCTGTACTCGTACCTCCCGCAGCTGCAGGCGCAGCCGGCTGCGATGCGTGAGGCGTTCTTCGCCGCGCAGCCGGACGAGCTGTCGGATCCGTTCTTCGCGCACCGCACGCGCTGGCGCAACGGCGCCGCGCTGTGCGCGCTGCTGCTCGCCGAGCCCCCCGCGCACGATCCGGTGCAGGAGCTGCAGGCGCGGCTGCCGTCCGGGTTCGACAGCTGGGACCCGCTGTCGCGCGCGCAGCACCTGGAAGCCTGGATCCTGCTGCCCGGCTACCTGCTGAGCGCGCAAGGGGATCGCATGGCGATGGCGCATGGCGTCGAGGCGCGGTTCCCCTACCTCGACCCGGACGTAGTGACGTTCGCCGCGGCGTTGCCGCCGCGGCAGCGCCTGCACGGTGCCACCGGCAAGTGGCTGCTGCGCGAGCTCGCGCGCGAGCTGCTGCCAGAAGCCCTCGCGGCGCGGGCAAAGCATCCGTATCGGGCGCCGGACCTCGCGTCGTTCTTCGCGCCGGATGGCCGTCCGCGCGCCGACTGGGTGCTCGACATGCTCTCGCCACAGGCCATCATGCGCGCCGGGCTGTTCGCGCCGGCGGCCGTGGCACGCCTCGTGCAGAAGATCCGCAGCCGGCCGGACCCCGGCACCCGAGACACCATGGCCCTCGTCGCAGTCCTGTCCACGCAACTCCTGCACGCGCAGCTCGTCGCCGGGGAGGCCATCGCGTGAGCGTGGATGCGCGGGCTGCGATCCGGCAGTTCGTCGTCGACAACTTCCTGTTCGGCCGGACCGATGCGATGCCGGCCGACGGCGAGTCGTTGCAGAGCAAGGGGGTCGTCGACTCGACCGGCGTGCTCGAGCTGGTCGAGTTCCTCGAGCGCGAGTTCGGGATCCGGGTCGACGACGCGGATCTCGTGCCGGCGAACCTCGACTCGGTCGAGCAGCTCGCCGCGTTCGTAGCGCGCAAGCGGAGCGCGTGACCGTGGGCGGACCGGCGCGGATCGACGAGCTGCCGGAACGCGCAGCACCGGAGCGTCTGGCGCTCGTGGCTGGAACCGGCGCGCTGACCTACGCGGAGCTGCTGCAGCGCGCGCAGCAGATCGGCGGCGGCTTGCACGACGCCGGTGCCGGACCAGGCGAGCGCGTCGCCTTGCAGATCGAAGACCCGCTGCAACTCGTGCCCGCGATGCTCGCGACCTGGCAACTCGGCGCCGCAGTCGTCGTCGTGAGCCCCGGCGTCAAGGAACGCAAGCAGCAGCGGATCCGCGAGCTCGCGGAGCCGCGGCTGTGGCTGCGCGATGGGGACCCACTGCTGCACGCAACCGGCGCGGGCCGGCTCGCAGCGAACGTGCGCGGTGGGGAGCTCGCGGCGATCATCTTCACATCCGGGACCACCGGCATGCCGCGCGGCGTCGAGCACACGCACGCGAGCCTGCTCGCGGCGGTGCGCGGGATCGAAGGGTATCTGCAGCATCGTCCGGACGACGTGCTGCTGAGCGCACTGCCGCTCGCGTTCAGCTACGGCCTCGCGCAGCTGCTGTCGGCGTGGGCGGCCGGCGCGACGCTCGTGCTCGCGCAGTCGTTCACGTATCCGCGCGAGTTCCTCGAGCTCGCCGCGCGGCACCGCGCCAGCGGGATCCCGCTCGTGCCGACGATGGCGGCGCTGCTGCAGCGCACCGACACGAGCGGCCTCGACCTCTCGGCGCTGCGCTACGTCACGACGGCGGGGGCAGGTCTTCGCCCCGCGCTCGGCGACGCGCTGCGGGCGAAGTTCCCGCAGGCGGCGCTGTACGTGATGTACGGCCAGACCGAGTGCATCCGCGCTTCGTACCTGCCGCCCGAGGAGTACGCGCAGCGGCCCGACTCGATCGGGCGTGGGATGCCGGGCGTCGAGCTCGCCGTCACCGGCCCGGATCGCCGCGTGCTGGCGAAGCCTGCGCAGGGTGAGCTGCTGGCGACCGGACACAACGTCATGCGCGGTTACCGCGGCGATCCGGAGGGCACCGCAGCCAAGGTCGTGACGCTGCCGGATGGCCGGCGCGCGCTGCACACCGGCGATCTCTGCACGATCGATGCGGATGGGTGGGTGCGGTTCGTCGCGCGCAGCGACGAGGTCATCAAGTCGCGCGGCGAGAAGGTCCCACCGGCCGAGGTCGAGGAAGTGCTCCTGCAGTTCCCCGGCGTGCGCGAGGCCGCCGTCGTCGGCGTCGCCGATCCGGTGCTCGGTGCAGCGATCAAGGCCGTGCTCGTGCCGGAGCCGGGCGCGCAGCTCGACCCGCGCGCGGTGCAGCGTCACTGCGCAGCGAGGCTCGAGGAGTTCATGGTGCCGCGGCGGATCGAGCTGCGGGACTCGCTGCCACGCAACGACGCGGGCAAGATCCTGCGCTCCGAGCTGTGATGGCCGACCTGAACCACGCACTGCGCATCGATGCCGAAGCGGAGATCGCCCGGATTGCGCGCGCGATCCAGGACCAGTGCATCCGGCTCCGCAAGCGCGGCGCCGTCGTCGCGGTTTCCGGCGGCATCGACAGCTCGGTCGTCGCCGGCTTGTGCGTGCGCGCGCTTGGCCCGGCGCGCGTCGTCGGGCTGTCGCTGCCGGAGCGGGAATCGGCGGCGGAGACGAGCGGGCTCGCGCGCGAGCTCGCCGGCGCACTCGGGATCGAGCTGCGCGAACAGGACATCACCGGAGTCCTCGATGCAGTCGGGTGCTACACCGCGCGTGACCGCGCGATGCAGCAGGCGATGCCGGACTACGGTCCCGGCTGGCGCGCCAAGATCGTGCTGCCGGACCTCGCCGCCGGCGGCTACCGCGTGTTCCGGCTCGTCGCGCAGGCGCCGGACGGCGCCACGCAGCAGGTCACGTTGGCGCACGACGCGTACCTCGCAATCGTCGCTGCGACGAACTTCAAGCAGCGCGTGCGCAAGATGCTGGAGTACCACGAGGCGGACCGCCGCAACTTCGCCGTCGCCGGGACGCCGAACAAGCTCGAGTACGACCAGGGGTTCTTCGTCCGCCTCGGCGACGGTGCCGCCGACCTGAAGCCGATCGCGCACCTGTACAAGACGCAGGTCTACGCCCTCGGCGCCGCGCTACGGCTGCCGGCGAGCATCCTGCAGCGGGCACCGACGACCGACACGTATCCGCTGCCGCAGGGGCAGGACGAGTTCTTCTTCACGTTGCCGTACGGGCAGCTCGACCTCTGCCTGTGGGCGCTGGATCACCAGGTGCCGGCGGGGGACGTCGCCGCGCACCTGCGCCTCGCGCCGGAGCTGGTGCAGCGCGTGTTCGCCGACCTCGCACACAAGCGCACGGTCAACGCGCCGCTGCACTGGCCGGCGCTGTTGGTCGAGCCGCCGTAACCGCGCCGGGCGCAGCCACGCAGCCCAGCAGCCGCTCAGTCGCCGGGCCCGAGCCGCAGCAACCGCTTCGCCTCGCCGAGCAGGAACGCGACGTCGGTGAACGGCTCCGCCGAGATGTCCTGCCAGCGGATCCGGCCCTGCGCGTCGAGCAGGAACGTGCCGTGCAGCGGCATCCGTTCGAAGTCGTCGTACGCGTGGTACGCGCGGAACAGCGTCAGCTCCGGATCCGCGAGCAGCGGGAACGTCGGCCGTTCGCCGCCGGCGAACGTCGCGAGCGAGTCGCGGGCCACGGCGACCGGATCGGTGCCGACCGCGACGACACGGATCCCGAGCGCCGCGAACTCCTGCTGGCGCGGCTGCAGCGCCTGCAATTGCTCGACGCAGTGCAGGCAGCCGAAGCCGAGGTAGGCGACCAACAGCACCGGTTCCCCACGCAGGCCGGCGAGTGACAGCGTGCCGCCCGCATCCGCGACGACCGGCAACGCGAAGTCCGGCGCTGGCTGCGGGGTCCACAGCAGCGGTCCGATTCCGGCGAGCGGCGGGCGCTCGCCGACGTCGTCGCGCGGCGGCTCCGCGGTGCGCCAATCGGCAGGCAGACCGAGCGTGTTGGCGAGCGGGGCGAGCTGCTGCAGCAGCGGCGTGTTGAGATCCGCGTGCCCCGCGACCGAGCGGAGCTCGGTGAACTTCACGCGAGCCTCGTCCGCGCGTCCCGCCGCGTGCAGTGCGAGCACGAGCCGCGCGAGCTCGGGTGTCGAGCGTGGATGCTTGTCGGCGTTCTGTTGAGCGACCTCGACCGCCTTCGCCGCCTCACCCAGGCGCAGCCAGGCGCGCACGCGCAGATCCGCCGGCAGCTCCTTCGCCTGCGCCAGCCGCTCGCGTGCAGCCGGGAGCTCGTCCGACGCGAGCAGCTGCACGAGCTCTACCTGCGCGCGCAACGAGTCGAGCCGGCGCACCGGCTTCGTCCCGTCTTCGAGTGCCTTCCCCATCGCTTCGCGGACGCGCTCGTCTGCCTCGGAACGCTCGAGGGCCGCGGCCTCGGCGCGGTCGACGTCCTGCGCCCGCGCGAGCTTCGCCGCCGCCGTCGCCGACGTGAGTTCGGCGAGTTGCGCGGTCGCGGCTTCGCGGTGGCCGAGCTCCGCATGCGCGATCGCCAACATCGCGGCGCGCCGGCCGCGCGCCGCCGGATCGTCCGAGCTCTCGAGGAAGCCCTGCTCCGCGCAGGCCAGCAGGGTCTCCCACATCCCGTAGTCCACCAGCGCGTCGAGCAGCCGCGCCTGCCCGTAGGCCGCGATCGAGCGTGGCTTGGCGAGCGCATTGCGCGTCGGATGGCGCGGCAGCGCGATCATGTTCTTCGCCAGCGCGATCGCCTCGTGCACGCGGCCGAGCTTGACCAGGTTGCGCGCCAGCCACTCCTGGTTGTGACCGTAGTTGTGGATCGTGTAGGGCAGCACGCCGTCCCGCTGCATGTGCGCGTGGTCCGCGCAGGACGACGCCATCTGCTGCCACGCGGCGTCCTCGAACCGCTTCAGCTTGTCGAAGATGTGCCCGCCCATGTGCCATTGGTGCGCGATCGCCGGCGCCGTGTGCCCGATCAGGGCCGCCGAACGCAGCGCGCGCTCCGGCTTCTCGTGGTCCCACAGGTGCACCCGGTAGTGGTGGGCAGGGTGCAGCGGCGCCGCCGCGAACACCTGGTCGAGCAACGCGTCCGGCGCCGCGTAGCTGTTGTATGCGATCTCGAAGTCGCGCCAGCCGAGCCAGATCTGGTTGACCAGCAGCGCCTTCGCCTCGATGTCCTCGGGATGCGCAGCGACGATTGCTTCGATCGCGCGGACGTAGTCACGCGCGAGTTGCTTGCCGTTGCGCTTGCCGACGCGCTGCTGGATCGCCGTGCGTGCGCCGCGCCGCGCCTCTTCGTCCGTGCTGCGCAGCGCGTCGAGGTCGGCGTCGGTGATCTCGTACAGCGCCGCCGTCGCGTCGATCCACATCTGCTCGCGCGCGCCGGCCTGCGCGCGCCGGAGCTTGCTCTGCGCGGCGAAACCGGCGGCGCGCTCCGGCGTGTCCCAGTTGGCCAGCGCCATGCCGCAGTACGCCATCGCGCAGTCCGGCTCGAGCATCGCCACCTGCCGGAAGCTGCGCTCCGCCTCGTAGTACCAGAACCCGTGCAGCTGCCCGATCCCCTGATCGAAGAACGCCTGCGCCTGCACGGTTGCGCAGGTGATCGGAAAGTGCACGTCGCCGGTGCCGTCCATCCGGTATGCCGCCCGGCGCGGGCCTTCGTCGAACTCGCTGCCGTGCCGCGAGTGGCCGAACGTGTCACCGAGGTCGTCCGGCGCGCGCTCCTGTGCGGCGAGAGGGCCGGCATTGGGGGCGACACCCGTGACGACGAGGAGCAGGCACAGCAGATGGCGGGGCATCCGCGCAGGATAGGCGGGGGTGGTCACCCTCGGCACCGGCCCGCGGCTAGCATTCCGGCTCGCCCCTGCGTCACCTGGCCGGAGTCGGGGACATGTTGATGCCACGCGCGTGCGGAGCGTTGCTCCTGTGCGGCCTGCTCGCCGATGTCGGGCAGTGCCATGGTGGTCAGTACTGGGCCCCGGGCGAACGGCCTGCGCGCGGTCCGCGCGCAGACACCACCGGTGTGGATCGCCGGGTCGTCGCCGAGGAACGCGCCGAACGCGGCTGGACCGACTGGTGGCAGCACCAGTGCCACGTCCACCTGCGCTGGCGCCCGCCGATCGAGACCGCGCAGGCAGTCGCCGACTCCGACGACGTGTTCCTCGGCGTCCGCCGCAAGATCGGTGGGGTCGATCTGATCCGGATCGCAGATCACGACCGGATTCAGCGCATCGCGCCGGCGCTGCGGGACGTGTTGGCGCACGAGCGCCAACGTGACATCGTCACGGCGTGCCTGGTCGCGCTGGCCAAGCTGCGCGTCGACGATCCTGCGCAGCCGCTGCTGTCGCTGTTCGTCGCTCACCTGCGCGAGCCGGAGCAGGAGGTGCGGGAGACCGCGGCACTCGCGATCGGGATCGCCGGTCTGCAGGCCGGGTACGAACCGCTCGCGGCGCTGCTGCGCGATGCGCCGGCTGGGCGCGAGCTGGTCGCGGGCGCGACCGTCGATGTACGCACCCGCGCGTTCGCCGCGCATGCGCTCGGACTGCTCGCCTGGGAGGCGGTACGCGACGAGAAGCTCGCGATCGCGCGGACGCTGGCCGACTTCGTGCGCGCGGAGCGCGAAGCGCCACCGGAGCTGCGCGCGGCGGCGATCCAGGCGCTCGCATTGGTCCGCCCGGCGGCCGACGATGCCGAGCTGCGCGAGCTCGTTGCGCAGGTGCTGCTGCAGCGCTTCGGCGACGAAGCCACGCCCGCAGCGGAACGTGCGCAGGTACCCGCGGCGCTCGCGCGCGTGCTCGGGCGCGGGGGGGAGGCGGCCGATGCGTTCGCTGGCCGTCTCGCGACGCTGCTCGCCGCGGATCGAGGCGCCGACGATGTCCTCGCTGCTTCCGCTGCGCTCGCGCTCGGCGCGCTCGTTGTCGCGGCTCCACCCGGCAAGCCGTTCTCCGCGGCCGAGCTGGCGCTGCGGCGGTTCGTGGTCCGCGGCAAGCAGGACGCCGCCCGCGGCTACGCGATGCTGGCGCTGGCCCGGATCGGCGGCGCCGCGCATCGTGACCTGCTGGTCGAACGGCTGCAGCGTGCCCGCGGACCGGTCGAGCGCGCGTGGGCCGCGGTCGCGCTCGGTGAGTGGGTCGATCGCAGCGGACAGCCGGATCCGCAGATCGGCGACCTGCTGCTGCGCGCGCTTCGCAAGGCTGCCGATATCGAAGCGAAAGGGCCGCTCGCGATCGCCCTCGGCCTCGCGCGCCATGCGCCGGCGGCGGCGCCGATCGGCGAGCTGCTGGTCGATCACCGCCGCGACGAAGAGCTCTGCGGCCACGCCGCCGTTGCGCTCGGGATGATCCGGGCCGAGGGCGCACGCACCGAGCTGCGGTTCCTGCTGCGCGGTGCCGCTACGCGCCCACACCTGCTCGCGCATGTCGCGCTCGCGCTCGGCCGCCTCGGCGACCGCGAGATCGCCGACATGCTGCTCGGCCTCCTGTGGGAGGAGGACCTCGACGTGCCGCGTCTGGCTGCGATCGCGAGCTCGCTCGGCACGATCGCCGAGCGCCGTTCGATCGACACCCTGCTCGGGTTGCTGACGGACGCCGGCCGGCCTCCGCTCGTGCGCGCGTTCGCCGCGGTCGCGCTCGGCGGGATCGGCGACCCGGCGGAGCTGCCGTGGAACACGAAGATCGCGGTCGGCGTGAACCCGTTGGCGGTGACCGGGGTGCTCAGCGATGGGACGGCGGGGATCCTCGACATCCTCTGATCCGCGCGCGCGGCGAAGCGTCAGCGCTTCAGCCGGACCCCGAGCCCGATCTCCTGCTCCGGCAGCGGAATCGCGAGATCCGCAAACCCTTCGTCCTTGCCGTGCACGCGCACCCAGAGCGTGCCGTGCAGCGCCAGGTCGAACTCGTAGGTCCCCTCACCGGCCGCGGTCAGCGCGAACAGCGACGCCGACGGTGGCGGACGCTTCGCATCGCCGCCGTCGTTCAGGCTCAGCGCGACTCCTTCGGCCGGCGTGCCGTCCGGCTCCATGACCAGGATGCGGAGCTTGCGCACTGCGGTCTCGAACGGGCGTACCGCCGGCGCGTCGAGGCCGCCGTTCAGCACCCCAGCCATGATCGTCGGCGGCGCCTTGCCGGCGCGGACGTAGAACGTCGTCGGTCCGAGCACGAGCCCTTCGAGGCGGACGTGCTGCGGGCGTTCGGCGAACCGGCGCGCGACGACGCGCCGATCCGGCAGCAGGACGCCGACTTCGATCGGGTCGTCCGGTCCCCCCGGTGCGCCGGTCAGGTCGAGCAGCATCGTGCCCGGCAGCCCTTGCGGATCCGCCCCGCCGTGCGCGCGCCGCACGAGCCGGACCGGTGGCGAAGCGTCGCCGCCGAACGCGATCGGCACTTCGCGCTCGCCATGCACCGGGTCGAGCGCCAGCACGCGGTGGACGCCGCGCGGAATGCCGGTGAACCGCGCCACGCCGTCGCGGTCCGCGGTCGCGAACGCCGCCACCTCACGCTCGACCTGGCGCATCGCGGAGTCTTCGAGCCAGACGATCGCGCCGGCGACCGGACGATCCCTCCGGTCGACGACGCGGATCTCGGTCGTCGCGCCCGTAGCACCCTCCTCCGGCGCCGTTGGATCGCCGGCGGCATCCTGCCCGTCCGCTGCCCCGGCCGCCGCTCGCCCCTGCGCGCGCTCGACGAACATCGGCAGGTCCGGGTCCCAGGTGTCGATCAGCACGCGCCCGCCGCCGGTGTCGATCCGCTGCGGGATCATCCCGGCCAGCAGCGGCACACGCGGCCCCGGCAGCGTCACCTCCTGCAGCTGGTCGGCGACGATCCAGCTCGCGCGGATCGGGCCGGGTGGTGCTTCGCCGCGCTCGGCGACGATGCGCCGCCACGACCCGTCGTCCGGCCCCGGATCGAGCCGATGGCGGCCGACGCCGAAGCTCCACACCTTGCGCGGCCGTGCCAGCGCCCACAGCGTCACGCGGTAGCCCTCGACCCGCACCGATGGTTCGATCGCCAACCGCTCTCCCGGCACGCGCGGTGGCTCCGGGTACAGCACGAGTCCATCCGCGCCGATCGGCACCAGGTCGCTGAGCCACAGCGTGCGCCCGCTGCGCGTGCGGAACGGACGTTCGATCACGACGAACCCCGACAACGGCCCGGCCGCATCCTTGCACTCGAGCACCAGCCCGGCGTCCGCGCGTTGCGCAACCAGCTCCACTCCGGTGACGTCCGGCACGACCCGGTTGCCCAGGGCGCATCGCCAGGTCGCGAAGCCGGGCGCTTCGACCCGCAGCTCGAACTCCTGCGACGTCGATCCGTCCAACATCCGCTGCGCAGGGGACAGCAGCAGCCGACAGCGGCCGGTCGCATCGCTGATCGTCCGCGGCAGCCGCACCCCGGCCGCGAACTGCCGCTGCGCCTCCCGATACGTCCCCTTCCTCCCCGCCACCGGCAGCCCGTGCACATCCAGCGGCGCGATCTCCACACGCGCGCCTGCAACCGGTCGCCCGCCAGCCTTCACCATCAGCTCGATCCCCGGGTCCTGCGGGAGCAGCAGAGCGAGTGTGAGGAACGGGTGGTGGAGGAGGGGAAGGGACAACGGGAACGGAACGGGCCAGGGCCCGGGCTGGGGCTCAGGTACGGCGAGGAACGGGAAAGGGCACGGGCCTCCGCGCGCAGGTGCGCGAGACCCTTGGGGTCTGACCCCTTTGGTCGCGCCATTATGTCAGTCGCGCCACCGTACTCGGATCAGGGAACGAGCCCTGGCTCCGTTCCCTTGCCTCGCCTCACCTCAGCCCGGGCCCGGGCCCGGGCCCGTTCCATTCCCGTCTCCCCCGTTCCCCCATCCCTTCCCTAGCCCCCGCTGCGTTTCTCCGTCGTCTGGGCGCTGGTGATCGGCTCGAGCGCGAACTTGATCTGCTGGTCGTCGCCGAGCGTGACGCGGATCAGGTGGCTGCCTTCGAGCCCGCCGCGCAGGATCTCCTCCGACAGCGGGTCCTCGATCATCCGCTCGATGCCGCGCTTGAGCGGCCGCGCGCCGAACTCCTCGCTGAAGCTCTTGTCGATCAAGTGCTGCAGCACGACGTCGGCGACGTCGAGCTTCAGGTGCTTCTGCGCCATCCGGTCGGCCAGCTTCTTCAGCTCGATCTTGACGATCCGCTCCATGTCGTCGCGGGTCAGCTGATTGAACACGACCAGCTCGTCGACGCGGTTGAGGAACTCCGGCCGGAAGTGCCGCTCGACCTCGGCCGTGATCATCTCCTTCATCTTCTCGTAGCCGCTCTCGCGCGCGCTGGCACCGCGCGTGAACCCGAGCCCGGCCGAGTTCTTGATCAGGTTGGCCCCGATGTTCGAGGTCATGATCAGGATCGTGTTGCGGAAGTCGATGTGGCGGCCGAACGAGTCGGTCAGCCGGCCCTCCTCCATGACCTGCAACAGCATGTTGAAGATGTCCGGGTGCGCCTTCTCGATCTCGTCGAGCAGCACGACGGAGTACGGCCGGCGCCGCACCTTCTCGGTCAGGTGCCCGCCCTCCTCGTAGCCGACGTAGCCCGGGGGCGCGCCGACCAGCCGCGACGCATTGTGCTTCTCCATGTACTCCGACATGTCGATCTGGATGATCGCTTCCTCGGAGCCGAACATGAACTTGGCGAGGCACTTCGACAGCCACGTCTTCCCGACACCGGATGGGCCCAGGAAGATGAAGCAGCCCATCGGCCGCGACGGGTCCTTGAGCCCCGAACGCGAGCGGCGCACCGCACGCACGACGGCATCGACGGCGCGATCCTGGTGGATCACCTCCTTCTTCAGCTCGTCGCCCATGTGCAGCAGCCGATCCGCTTCGGCCTGGTCGAGCCGGTTCAGCGGGATGCCGGTCATCTTGCTGACCGTCTCCGCAATGATGTCCTCGTCGACGGTGCCGCCGATCTCGGTGCTCGCCTCGCGCTCGCGCCACTCCTTGTGGATCTGCTCCTTCTTCTTGGTGAGCTGATAGGCCTTGTCACGCAGCGCGGCCGCGCGCTCGAAGTCCTGCGCGGCGACCGCCTCCTCCTTCTCCTTGTTGAGCCGCGCGATCTCGCGGTCGGTGTCGTCGAGGTCCGGCGGCTGCGTCATCGAACGGATCCGCACACGCGCACCCGCCTCGTCGATGACGTCGATCGCCTTGTCCGGCAGGAAGCGGCCATTGATGTAGCGCGTCGACAGCTCGACCGCCGAAGACAGCGCCTCGTCGGTGTAGCGCACGCGGTGGTGGGCTTCGTACTTGTCGCGCAGCCCGCGCAGGATCTCGACCGCCTGCTCCTTGCTCGGTGGCTCGACGTTGACGGTCTGGAAGCGCCGCTCGAGCGCGCCGTCCTTCTCGATGTACTTGCGGTATTCGTCCAGCGTCGTCGCGCCGATGCACTGCACTTCGCCGCGCGACAGCGCCGGCTTCAGCACGTTGCTGGCGTCGATGGCGCCCTCGGCGCCGCCGGCGCCGACCAGCGTGTGCAGCTCGTCGATGAACAGCATGACGTCCTTGGCGCGGCGCACCTCGGTCATGACCGCCTTGATGCGCTCTTCGAACTGCCCGCGGTACTTCGTGCCGGCGACCATCATCGCGAGGTCGAGCACGACCAGCCGCTTGCGACGCAGGATCTCCGGGACGGTCCCCTTGACGATCTTCTGCGCGAGCCCCTCGACGATCGCGGTCTTGCCGACGCCGGCTTCGCCGAGCAGCACCGGGTTGTTCTTGGTCCGGCGCGACAGGATCTGGATCACGCGCTCGATCTCGTTCTCGCGGCCGATGACCGGGTCGAGCTTTCCTTCGCGCGCGAGGTCGGTCAGGTCCCGGCCGAACGAATCGAGTGCCGGCGTCTTGCTCTTGGAGTTCGCCTGCGCCGGCTGCCCGCCGCCGCCGCCACTCCCACTGCCGAGGCTCTCCCCTTCGCCTTCTTCCTCGCCGGAGTGCTCCGATGCGCCGAGGAACTCGAGCACCTCCTCGCGGACGTCCTCGAGCTTGATGCTGAGGTTCATCAGGACCTGCGCGGCGATCCCTTCGCTCTCGCGGATCAGCCCGAGCAGCAGATGCTCGGTGCCGATGTAGTTGTGCGACAGCGCGCTCGCCTCCTCCATCGACAGCTCGAGCACCTTCTTCGCGCGCGGCGTGAACGGGAGCTGACCCATCGTGACCGTGGAGGGGCCGGTCTTGACGATCTTCTCGACCTCCTGGCGGATCTTCTCGAGATCCACGCTCATGTTCTTCAGGACGTTGGCGGCGACCCCGCTCCCCTCCTGGATCAGGCCGAGCAGGATGTGCTCCGTGCCGATGTACTCGTGGTTCAGGCGCTGCGCCTCCTGCCGGGCGTAGCTCATGACCTTCTTGGCACGGTCGGTGAATCGGTCGAACATCAGGTCTCCGGTCTACCCCGAAGGGAGGTCAGAAGGATTGATCGGCTGGGCCAGGGTCGTCGATTGACCGACGTTCCGGACCTCGCCGGGGACGTCGGCGAACCGCCGGGCCCAACGTCTATTTCGCACGTTGCGCCAGCCGGGGACAAAGATCAAGACGTGCCGAGCAAGCGTCGTGCCGTTCAACGGCGCTCGTCGGCCAGCGCGGCCCGCACGAGGTCGGCCCGCCGCACGTCCCGCTCGGGCGGACTCAGCGTCTCGCGCCAGATCTGCTGCAGGTGTGCGGACTGCGTCAGCAGCAGGAGCCGGTTCAGCGTGTCGAGTGTCGGCGCGTTCAACAGTCCCTGTTCGACGCCGAAGCGGACCGCCGACAGACAGTTCAGTCCCTCTTCGCTCGACAGGATCCGCGCCCGCTCCAACGTCCCGAGCGCACGGAAGATGCGGTCGGTGGTCTGCGCGGCCTTGTCGCCCGACAACAGCGCCTGGCGCACGTCCCGCTCCCACTGGATCAGGCGGTCGACGGCGGCCTGGACGTCCTGGCAGACCTGTGACTCGGTGCGGCCGAGCGTGACCTGATTACTGACCTGATAGAAGTCGCCGAGGGCCCGGCTGCCTTCCCCGAACAGCCCGCGCACGGCCAGGTGCGCTTTCTGTGCAGCGTGCGTCGCGCGCTCGATCTCTTCGGCCCAGACGACGCCGGGCAGGTGCAGCATGACTGACACTCTGAGTCCGGTGCCGGTGTTGGTCGGACAGGATGTCAGGAACCCGAACTCTTCCGAGAACGCGAGCGGCAGGCGCTGCAGCAGAGCGTCGTCGATCCGCTCGGCCCGCTCGTAGGTCTGCGGGATCGCGAACCCGGAGTGGAACACCTGCGCTCGCAGGTGATCCTCCTCGTTGATCATGATCGAGACGCTCTCGTCCTGGTTGATCGCGACCGCGCGGGCGCGGTCGGCGGTCGCCAGCTCACGGCTGATCAGGTGCCGTTCGATCAACAGCGCGCGTTCCAGCTCACCAGCCTGCTCGAGGTCGAGCACGGTCAGCGACTCGATGAAGTCCGACTTCGCCAGCTGCTGGCTCAGCAGTCCCGTCAGCTCGCGCGCCTCGCTCGGATCCATGCACGGCGCGAACCGGTAGTCCTGCACGTTGCGCGCGAACCGGACCCGCGTGCAGATCGCCAGGTCGGCGTGGGGACCGGTCCCGCGCAGCCACTCGCCGAGGTTGGCATCCCGCGGCAGGCGCAGCGGCTCGGTCACTCGGTGCTCCCGCCGAGCTGGCGCATGCGGTCGCGCAGCCGCGCCGCGCGCTCGTAGTCCTCGGCCGAGATCGCATCGGCGAGCTCACGGCGCAATGCGGCGATCCGTGCCGGGGTCGGCAGCGGTGGCGGCGCGCGGCCGGGGAAGCGGCCGCGGTGACTCGTGGCGTCGTGCACACGGTCGAACACCGGCATCAGCGATTGGCGGAACGTCAGGTAGCAGCGCGGGCAGCCGAGCCGGCCGCGGTTGCGGAACTCGGCGGCGGTCATGCCGCAGCCCGGGCAGGCCGGGCCGCCCTTGGCGCGCAGCTTCTTGCCGGCCTCACCCTTGGCCGTGTTGATCAGCTGCTCGAGCGCCTCGGGCGTGATCTTGACCGGCGTCGCGACGACCCCGGTGCTCTCCGCGCAGCTGGCGCAGAGGTCCTTCTGATCGACGATGGTCCACCCCTTCACGTCGAGCACGTGGATCGTGGCGAGCGCTTTCTCGCACGAAGAGCAGTACTTGATCATGGATGGACGGCAGGCCGCGACTGTAGCCCCGGCCGCACCCGCGCCAAGGCATCGAGCGCGGCGTGGAAGGCGAGGCCTCGGGCGCGGAAGTTCAGGAACTGGTCGTACGACGCGAAGCCGGGGCTGAACAAGACAGCGCTCCCCGGGCGGGCCGCGGCCATGGCCGCACCGAGCGCAGCGGCGAGATCGGTGTGCACTGTCACCGGAACGGGCGCTGTCTGCGCCAGCTCCGGCTGCAGGGCCGCCGCGGCCGCGCCGAACAGATGTGCGCTCGCCAGGTGCGGCGCCAGCAGGGCGGCGACCCGGCGGAAATCCCCATCCTTGCTCTTGCCGCCGCCGACCCAGTGCACCGGCTCGCCGAGGCTCCGCATCGCTGCCTCGGTCGACAGCACGTCGGTCGAGACGGCGTTGTCATAGACGCGGACACCGTCGAGCGTCGTGCGCAGCTGCAGGCGGAACGGCAGCGGGTCGCAGGTGACCGCGGCGACTGCGACCGGATGTGGGGTGGCGCCGAGCGCGAGTGCGGCTGCGGCTGCCGCTTGCACGTTCTCCAGGTCGTAGTCGCCGAGCAGGCGCAGCGCAGCACGGTGCAGCAGCGGCCGGCCGTCGGGCAGCAGCAGCCAGCCATCGCGACGGCCGAGCCGCGCCGGTGCCGAGGCATCCACACCGAATGTCCAGCGCGTGCGCGCCGGCGACGCGAAGCCGGCCGCGACCGGATCGTCCTGCCCGTGGACGACGAACTCCCGCGCGCGCACCGCAGCGACCGACTTCGCGCGCTGGTAGGTCGCGAGATCGCCATGCCGATCGAGATGATCCCGCGTGATCCGCGTCAGCACGCTGCCGGTCACCGTGAGCCCGGGTGCCAACCGCTCGAGCTGGAACGACGAGATCTCGAGCACCGCGATCTGCTCGCGCTGCCAGCGTGTTTCGTCGGCGAGCAGGCTGTGGCCGAGATTCCCGCCGACCAGCGCGTCGCAGCCGGACTGGACCAGCATCCGGTGCAGCAGCACGGTCGTCGTCGACTTGCCGTTCGTACCGGTCACCAACACCGTGCGTCCCGGATACGCCGCGAGGAACAGGTCGACCTCCTGCGTCGTCGCGATCCCGCGCGCGCGCGCCTGTGCCAGCACCGGGTGCGCGTCCGGGATCGCCGGGTTCACCAGCACGCGGTCGATCCCTGCGAGCAGGGTCTCCGGATCCGCCGCCGCCGGGCCGAGCCGCCACTCGATCGGGAACGCTGCGAGCGCCGCGATCGAGTCGGCCAGGGTCTCGGGGGCCGCCTGGTCGTGGATCCGCAGCTCCTCGCCCCGTCGCGCCAGGAACGCCGCCGCCTCGCGCCCGCCGCCGAACCGACCCAGGCCGAGGATCAGCGTGCGCGCCATGCGGTCACCGCGCCGCGGCAGCGGCGCGCGCGCGTTCGTTCAACTCCGCCAGCCGCGGCATCCGGCCCTCGAGGATCGCCTGCTCGCGCGGCGGCAGCAGGACCGTGGTCCCGTACTCCGGGATGCCGGAGAACGCCACCGACGTCAGCTCGATCAGGAAGTCGAACGGGAACAGCCACAGCGGCGCCGGCGGCGTTGCGTCGACATGGACCGTCGCCTCGCGCCGCGGCTGCTCGCGCTCCGGCGACCGGTCGACCGCGGTCACGACGAGCGTGCCGTAGTAGGGGAGCGGTCGCCTCAGCGGTGCCGGCCCGGCCGAAACCCCGTCCAGGAACAGCTGCGCCGGCTCTTCGGTCGCGACGTGCAGCTCCGGCGCACGGCACGCAGCCGGCAACCCAAGCAGGCCCCCGAGCAGGAGCCACGACGGCAGCAGCGCTGCGAAGCCTGACCGTTGCTTCATCGGCGCAGTGATGGTCTGGCGGAGAGGGGGGGATTCGAACCCCCGGTGGGACTTAAGGCCCCACGCCACCTTAGCAAGGTGGTGCAATCGGCCACTCTGCCACCTCTCCGGGTGAGGTGAGGGGCGGAAGTAGAGCGGTGCTGCGGGAGAGGGGCAAGCGCCGCCAGGATCGGTCTTCACGGATCGCGCCAGACGAGTTCCGCGAGTACGCCACCGTGGTCCGAGCGCGTCGGCGCCGCGTGCCGGAAGCCGACCGCGCGGAATTCCGGCCCGTGCAGCACGTGATCGATCGCGATCCGCAGCGGCGCGACCCAGTCGGGGCGCATCGGCCAGGTCCCGGGCGCGTGACCGAGCACGGCCTCCGACGACAGGGTCAGGCCGAGGTCGCGCAGCCGCTGCACGACGCTGCTGCGCGGCACCGCGTTGAAGTCTCCGGCGAGCACGACCGGTAGCGGCTCGGCGCGCAGCCGCGCGAGGATCTCGCGGCGGTCGTGCAGCGCACCGGCGTAGCTGCGCGACGGCCAGGGGCGCCGCAGGTGGATCCCGTACAGCGCCAACTCCCGCCCGTTCCAACGCAGCGGGACCCGGATCTGCGGATTGAACCCCCCGAGCAGGATCACTTCCGCCTCGCCGGCCGGCGGCACGCGCGACCAGACCGCGACCTGCAGACCCTTCGTCGAGTAGCCGGGTCGCTCCGGTGGTGTGGCGAGGAGGCGATGCGGGTAGTCACCGGTGAACCACCGCGCCAGCCGCGCCTGCCACCAGGGCGTGCACTCCGGCAGCACGAGCACGTCGGCATCTAGGGCGCGCAGCGACGCCTCCATCAGCGGGTCGTCCTCGTTGTCTTCCCACAGGTTGACCGCGGCGATCCGCAGCGTCGTGCGCGCCGAAGCGGCGAGGGGCGGCGCGGTGATCGCGCGGCTCCACAGCTCCGGCAGCAGGATCAGGAGCACGATCGGAACGACCGCGAGCGCAGTGCGCCATAGTCGGCGGAGCAGTGCCACCAGCAACAGCACGCCGGCCGCGAAGCCACACGGAAGCCACAGCGCGGCCGCGGTCTCCAGCGTGAACCCGACCCGCCCGCCGAAGCCCGGCTCGGGGCCTCCGGCATACGGCGCGAAGAACCCGAGTAGCGCGCCGATCCAGATCAGGACCGCGCAGGCGACTGCGAACAGGATCTCGATCCGGCGCAGCGACTGCCCCAGCCGCTGCAGCAGGGTTCGATCGCGGGACGGTCCGGCTGGATCGGCCATCACGCGCTACCGCAACAGTTCGTCGACCCAGGCCTGGATCGTCTCGGCGGCGTACTCGCGCTTCAGCCGCTCGGTCAGCTCGCGCAGCCGCTGATCCCGCTCCGCCTGCGTGCCGCTGGCGGCCTCGTCGAGCCGGCCGGCTTCGGCATACAGGCAGAAGAAGAAGTACGGCGCCATCTGTTCGAGCTGCTGCAGTCCGAACGGATCCTCCGGCCGCTGTCGCAGGTCGGCGAGCGTCTGCAGCATCAGGTCGAGCGCATCGCGGAAGTTTCCGCTCAGCATGCTGAAGATGCTGGACGCCCAGCGCACCAGGCTGCGTGCGCGCGGGATCCGCGCGCGGTCGAGTCGCGTGTCGCACCAGGTGCGCGTCGCGGCCTGGAACTGCGCTCGGGCGTCTTCGGGCAGCGGCGGGATGTTCCCGCGCGCGGCGAGCTCGCGCGCGAGGTGCCACGCGATCTGCTGATGTCCGATCAGATCCGGGTGCTTCGCATCCAGGTAGCGCGCCGGATCCGGCAACCCGTCCGGCGCTGCGAGCGGGATGTCGAGATCGACGAACGGTGTCTGCAGCTGCGCGGCCGTCGAGCGGATCAGCTCGACCAGCTCGCTGGTCGGATGCTGCGGCGCCGGGTCGAGGTCGCGCGCGCGCACGAAGGCCGCGCGCGCGGCGTCGGCGTCGCCGTGGTGCCGAAACCACAGCCCCAGCAGGAAATGCAGGTCCGCACGCGTCGGGTGCTCGGCCAGCAGCGCGTCGATCTCGGCGCGCGTCACGGTGCCGAGGTCGCGCTGCGCACGCCGCACCAGCGCGTCGATCGCCGGGATCCTCTCGTTCATGCCGACCGGCCAGGTTCCGGCCAGGTCGAACGGCGCGAGCAGGAACCAGACGTCGATCCCGCGCGGGCGCGCGATCGCCGTGATGTGGCGCATCGTCGCGCGCGTGCGCTCGTGCAGCAGCTCGATCTCGTCGCGCGCGAGCGGCAGGTCGGCGAACGGCGGGTCGGCGGGGCGCGCGTCCGGCACCGCCTGCAGCAACAGCTCTGCTTCGAAACCGGGGCGGGTCTTCGACGCCACCTCCTCGCTCGGCCGCGGGAACCACAGCCGCGCGCGCGTCGTGACATCGCGGATCCAGCGCAAGGGGTCGGACGGCACGAGCGGCTCGCTGACGAACAGCCGGCGCGTGAATTCGTTGCCGCCGAGCGTCACGCACAGAACGTCCGGTTCCGCGCGCAGCGCCAGCTCGGCGCAGCGGACGAGCCCGGTGCTGTCGACGGCCGGTTCGCCGATCGGCGCCGTGCTCCATGGCGTCGCCGCGTGTACCGCGGCGAGCCCCTTGCCGAGCAACGTCGCGAAGCTCGCCGCGCCGGCCGGGGCGTACGGATACGCGATCGTCTCGCTGGCGCCGATGACCGCGACGCGGAACTCCCCCTGCGCGCGCGCCGCGGCGAGCTCCGGCGGGAGCACGAGGTCGCGGCCGTTCCCCTGGCGGTCGAGCGCCGCGGTCGGGTCGTAAGGCATCAACTGCAGCAGCAGCGTGACCGCGAGGTAGCCGAGTATGAACCCGACGACGCGGCGGAGCGGGAACTGCAGGTCGTTGCTCATGCGTGCGTGGAGTGAGCGCAGCGGGTCAGAATTGGAAGTAGATGAACGGTACGCCTTCGGTTTCGGACGCGACGGCCGCGATCAGACCGAGGATCAATGCGACGGCGACGCCTAGCGCAGGCGCCGGGATGCGCGCGAACCAGTCGCCCAGGCGCGCCTTCTGCGCGCGCGTGAACGCGTGGATCCCGAGCACGAGCAGCAGCGCGAGCTGCGTCAGGCCGTTCAGCTCCGGGCATGGGCCGGACGTGAACATGCGCGCGAACATGTCCGCGGCGGCGCCGAGGTCGGTCGCGCGGAACGGCACGAATGCGAACGCCGCGAAGTGGAACGTCAGCAGGATCGCGAGCAGGTGGCCGAGCCGGCCGCGCAGCGCGAAGCCGCGCGCCGTCAGCCAGCGGCACCACAGCAGTCCCACGCCGTGCAGCAGGCCCCACACGACGAATTTCCAGGCCGCACCGTGCCAGAGGCCGCTCAATCCCATTGTCAGGATGAGGTTCACCTGCGTCCGGACGAAGCCTTTGCGGTTGCCGCCGAGCGGGATGTACAGGTAGTCGCGCAGCCACGTCGACAGCGAGATGTGCCAGCGGCGCCAGAAGTCCTGCACGTTGCGCGCGAGGTACGGCGCGTCGAAGTTCTCGAGGAAGCGCAGCCCGAGCAGCCGCGCCGAGCCGATCGCGATGTCGCTGTAACCGGAGAAGTCGCAGTAGATCTGGAATGCGTACGCGTAGACCGCGAGCCACGCGGCCGGACCGGTCGTCGCGGCGCCCGGCGCGAATGCCGGATCGACGATGTTCAGCGCCAGCACGTCGGCGATCAGGACCTTCTTGACCAGGCCGGTCAGGATCTTCTGCAGGCCGAACGCGAAGTCGTCGCCGGTCAGCGCCGGCCGCTGGCGGAGCTGCGGCAGGAAGTCGCGCGCGCGCACGATCGGGCCGGCCACGAGCTGCGGGAAGAACGAGATGTAGACCGCGAAGTCGAGCAGGTTGCGCGTCGGCTCGAGCTGCCGGCGGTAGATGTCGATCGTGTACGAGAGGCTCTGGAACGTGTAGAAGCTGATCCCGACCGGGAGCAGCACGTCGAGTGCGGGGATGTCGACGCCGAGCAGCGCGCGGACGTTCTCGACGAAGAAGCCGTGGTACTTGAAGACCGCGAGCAGCCCGAGGTTGCCGACCAGCGACAGCGTGACCAGCAGCTTGCGGCGGGCGGGGGACTCGGCGCGTGCGATCAGCAGGCCGAGCGTGAAGTCGAGCAGCGTCGAGCCGCCGAGCAGCAGCAGGTACTTCGCGTTCCAGCAGGCGTAGAAGTACGCCGACGCGACCAGCAGCATCAGGAGCCGCGGGCCTTCGAGGCGGGCCAGCAGCCAGAACAGCCCGAACACGAGGCAGAGGAAGACTGCGTATTCGGCGCTGTGGAAGCTCATCGAGGCGAAGTGCCCGGCCCCAGGTCGGGGGTGCGGGAGGATACGCGCACGTTCCGTGTGGGCGAGCGGGGCGCGCAGCGACGGCTGGGCAGGAATCGTGTATTCCCTGCGGCCTTCGCGGCGTCCTAGCTCCTGCCGCGTGAGCGTGCCGGCGGCGCCAGCGCCGGTTCGGCGCTGCGGCGAACGCAAAACCCCCCTCGTCCTCAGGAGTCGATTCCGATGCGCAGATTCGTCTGGTCGGTCCTTCCCGTGTTGATCCTCTCGCTGCCGGCGCAGGATCCGGCGCCGGACAAGAAGGAGCTCGAGAAACAGGCACAGGCCGCGACCTCGGAGCAGCGTTGGGCGGATGCCGCGGCGGCGTATCGCAAGCTGACCGAGCTCGACCCGAAGAACGGTCACGCGTGGCACATGGCCGGGTTCACGCTGCACATGGATGGCAAGCTGGACGAAGCGCTGCCGTTCCATGTCAAGGCGACCGAGTTCCCGCAGAGCCGCCCGGTCGCGAGCTACAACGTTGCCTGCGTGCACGCGCTGAAGGGGGACAAGGAGAAGGCGTTCGAGTGGCTCGGCAAGGCCGTCGAGGCGGGGTTCACCAACCTCGAGCACATCACGAACGACCCGGACATGGATCCTCTGCATGCCGATCCGCGCTGGGAGAAGCTGATCGCAGCGATCAAGGCCAAGCCGGTCGACAAGAACGCGTTCCAGGTGTTCAGCGCGAACAGCACGCGCGGCGCGACGCGGATCCTGCTGTGGGGTCAGGCCGGCCCGCTCGGCCAGGTCTCGATCGACTACGGCGCGCCGGTGTGGAAGGAGGAGTACTCCGGTGCGCTCGCGTCGCCGAAGTTCCAGGATCGGCGGTGGCGGCTCGGGCAGGACTTCTGGACCACGCTCGACACGCAGCTGCCGCTGAGCATCGGTGGGGTCGACGTCGAGCCGGGGCAGTACTACCTGACGCTGGAGCGGACCGCCGACGGCAAGTTCCTGCTCGCGCTGCTCGACCCCGCGCCGATCCGCAAGCAGAAGCTCGACTCGTACGTTGCGCACAAGACCGAAGGGGGCACCGAGATCGAGATGACGCTCGCCGATGCCGAGGAGCACGCGGGCAAACTCGAGATCGCGCTCGTCCCGCGCCCCGGCGCGCGCAAGGAGGCGACGCTCGAGATCCGCTTCGGGCCCCACGTGCTCAGCGCGCCGGTCCAGCTGCGGCTCTGACGAAGCGGCACGCGGGGTCTCTGAGACCCCGTCCGTCACTTCGCGCGGGAAAACTCGCGCGAAGCGGTACGCGGGGTGTCAGAGACGCGCGCCGTCAGTTCGCGGGGGGATTCTCGCGGTACGCCGCCGCGCAGGTGTCTCCTTGGAAACTGGTCACACGCCCCGTCGGTGAACGTCGCCGCCGCAGCGGCGCCCGGCCCGTCGGCTTTTCGGCGTCGTGGTCGCCGCGTCGCGGCGGTGAAAGAACTGACACCTGGTGTACCGGTACACCGGGTGTCAGACACCGACGCGGCGGTGTGTTTCAGGAGTTCTCCAGGAGCGCGCGCTAGGCTGCGGGCATTCGTACGCCGCGCAGCACGTTCCTGATCCTCGCGATCTTCGTCGCCAACCTCGGCCTGGTCGGGGTGGCTGCGGTGGCGCTGTGGCACACGGCGAAGAGGGAGATCGAACGGGTTGGAGAATGGATGGCAGAGAGCGAAGCGGAGAGGCTGCGCGATCCGGCCAGTGTCGATCGAGCCCGACCCTCGCAACTGTTCGAACTCCGCGACGGGACGGTCGCAGTCGATGTGCGGTGGATCGATCCACCACTGCTGCCGGGGCCGGAGCTGCTGGCGAACGATCCGCAGTGGCAGGCACTCGACGCGGCCTGGAAGCGCTGGCGCGCGGACGGGGACCGCTCGTGGGTCGACTCATTTAGCGCGGCGCCCGAAGAAGAGTCGAGCGATGCCGTCGCCGCCGGCGTCGTGCTGTTGCACGCGAGCGCCGGCCTCGCGCCCCCGGACTGGGCGCGCGCGCGAGTTGCTCTGATGCTGCCGGAGCGTGCCATCGCGTTGGCTGCGCGCTGCGCCGAGCTCGGTGAGCCGGAGATCGTTCCGCAGTTGCAGTGGGAGCTACGGCACGTGGCGGCGCGGCGAGAGGCGTTGCGCGCGGTGCGGGACGTCCTGCCGCAGCTCACCGTCGCGCGGGAGGTGACGTTGCTCGGCAGCACGGGTCACGCGATTTCGTGGTTCCCGGACCTTCGCCGGGGGGTCGTGCAGCGAAGCCCGATCTTCGCCAACACGCGCTCGGACTACTACGTGACCGGGATTCCGCTGCCAGCGGGCGCGATCCGGATCGCGCCCGGTCTCGGGATCACACCGGGCGCGGCGGAGGCGACTCTCCCATCCATCACGACCATCCTCGCCGGCCTCGTGCTCGCGTTCCTGCTCGGCCTCGGCCTGCTGCTGCGCATGTTGCGCCGCGAGCACGCCGCGATCACGGCGCGCGCCGACTTCCTGATCTCGGTCACGCACGAGCTGAAGACCCCGCTCGCGTCGATCCGCCTGCTCGGCGAGATGCTCGGCGATGCGCCGCCGGAGAAGCAGGCGGAATACCTGGCGATGCTCGAAGGGGAGTCCGCACGCCTGGCGGCCCTGGTCGAGAACGTGCTCGACCTCGGCCGCCTCGAGCGCAAGGAGCGCGCCTACGACAAGCGCCCGCAATCCCTGGCCGAGCTCGTGCGCGCGGTCGTGCGCGGCTTTGCGCCGGTCGCGACCAAGAGCGGCGTCGACGTGCAGCTCGACGAGTCGGGCGAGCCGATCGAAGCGGTCGTCGACCGCAACGCAATCGCGCAGGCGCTGCTGAACGTGCTCGAGAACGCGCGCCGCTACGCCGCGGCCGGCGGCCGGATCACGGTCGCGACCGCGCTCGGCAGCGACGGTTTCGAGCTCCGCGTGCGTGACCACGGTCCCGGCATCCCAGACGACGAGCGGGAGCGGATCTTCGAGCGCTTCCGGCGCGGGCGCGCGCAGCGCGACGGTTCGGTGCCCGGCCTCGGCATCGGCCTGCACCTCGCGCGCACGATCCTGCGCGACCACGGCGGCGACCTGCGCTGCGTCCCGCCGCCGGACGGCGGGCTCGGCGCATGCTTCCTGTTCACGCTGCCGGTGCGCGCGGAGGCGAACGCGTGAGCCTGCGCGCGCTCGTCGTCGAGGACGACAAGACCCTGCGCACGCTGGTCGGCGACGCGCTGACCGGCGACGGCCTCGACGTCACCAGCGCCGCCGACGGCGAGCAGGCGCGCACGCTGCTGGCCGAGCGGCACTTCGCCCTGGTCGTGCTCGACCTGATGCTGCCGCGCCGCAGCGGCCTCGACGTGTTGAAGGAGTTGCGCGCGCGCGGCGACGGCACGCCGGTGTTGATCCTGACCGCGCGCGGCGACGAGGCGGACAAGGTGCTCGGCCTCGAGCTCGGCGCCGACGACTACCTGACCAAGCCGTTCGGCCTGCGCGAGCTGATCGCGCGCGTGCACGCGCTGCTGCGCCGCCGTGACCGCCCGCTCGCGGCGCCGCCGGCGCGGTTCCGGATCGGGGCGAGCGACGTGGATCTCGGGACGTACGAAGTGCGCCGTGGCCGCAAGAAGCTCGCACTGCTGCCGAAGGAGGCGCGCATCCTCGCGCTGCTGCACGCCGAAGCCGGCCGCGTCGTCGAACGCCGGCGCGTGCTCGACGAAGTGTGGGGGAGCACCGAGTTCATCCAGGACCGCACGCTCGACACGCACGTGTTGAACCTGCGCAAGAAGATCGAGTCGGATCCGCGCAAGCCGCGGCACCTGAAGACCGTGCACGGGGTCGGGTATCGGTTGGTGTTGGAGCCGGAGGATGCGGAGCCGTGAGTTCGAGGGATTCTCGAGGAGTCTTCCAGTGCCGGCTGACAAGCCGCTCGCGCGCGGGCCGTCGAATGTTGCGATGAACAAGCTGGGACTGGTGGCGTTCGGTCTGGTGTTGTGCGGCCTCGGTGGGGGAGTCGCGGCGCAGCAGAAGGGGGCGGAGGCGCTGCAGCAGGCGATCCTGCGCGAGGAATCGGAGCGGGACGATGCGGCGGCGGCGCGGATGTATCGCGCGGTGGCGGCGGATGCGGCGGCGGATCCGGACGTGCGCGTGCAGGCGTTCGAGCGGTTGGTGAGGTTGAGTCGCCGGACGGGGGTTTACGAGCGGGAGAAGGTGGAGCTCGAGCGGTTGGCGGGGCAGGTCGGGGAGCCGGCGATGGCGGTGCTGGCGCGGGTGGGATCACAGACCACGGAACTGGAGGGGCATGCCCGTCGATTGGTCGACGGCTGGTCGCCGAACACGGACTCCTCTGGGTTATTGAAGACCCTGCTGCTGATCGGGCAGCCTGCCATCCCCGCTCTCGCCGCACAGGCGGAGGCGCGCGGTGTCGGGAAGAACCAGTGGCCGATCGGCGTGATCGGCCAGATCGGAGGAGAAGGGGCGGATGCGTTCCTTGCACGTGTCGCGCTGTCGCCGGACGTGCTCTACCGCCGCGGTGTGCTCGGCGTGATCCGTGAGCTGGACCACGATACGAAGGCGTCGCTGCGGCCGTTCCTGAAGCGGTTCCTCCGCGATCCGGATGAGCACGTCCGAGTCCTGACAGTGCCGATCGTGGCGCGCGCGCTCGAGCTGCAAGAACAGCTCCCATTGCTGCTGGATCCGAGCGCAAGAGTCAGCTGCGAGTTCTGCCTCGGCTGGCAGGGAGCTTCGGACGCATCGATCGACATAGCGCTACGGCAGCTCGAGCAGATGCGACAGAGCGGCGACCCGGCCCAGGAGTACGCAGTGCTGCACCAAGTGGGCTGCATCCTGCATGGCCAGGCACCCCGTGCATCGGAACCGCTCAGTGCGTTCGTCCTGGCATGCCTGCCGCTGCTGGACGAGCACCGCAACTGGGCGAGTCACGCGCTGCCGCGTCCGTTCCCCGGAGGAGCGTTGCTCAGCACTGATGGTTCGCCGAACTACCAGTTCGCAGCGGTGCCCCTGGAATCGATACTCACTGTCGCAGAACGCCTCGGACCTGTCCGCGCCGGCGAGGGAGCCGCGCCGCTCGCTGCCCAGCTCCTGCTGAACTTGATCTCAGCGTCCACCGGCAGTTGGACCGCAGAGTCCATACCGGGTGCGCTTCGCCTCGCGGCGCTCGGGTATGACCGTATGCAACTGCGAGGGTCTGTCACTCTGATCAGCGGTTGGCTCTCCTACAACGCGACCAGCGAAAGCGCAGCCGCGATCGTGGGGAGTCTGGATCACTTCGTGTCGCAGGAAGGCGTTCTCCAGCGGCTCAACCACGTCGGATGGGGCACCGCAGATGCGTCGCCGTTGGTGCGGATGCTGAACCTGTCCACGGCAGCCGAGCCTCGCGGGCCGCTTGGTGCGCTGGTGGAGGCCCTGCTCATCATCGGAAACGAAGAGAGCGACCGTGCTGTTGTCGAGGCGTCACGCCGCAGCTCCGCAGTGTTCGACCATGTAGCCGGGCAGATCGCCAAGCACCTGATCGATCGACCGCGCGTGCTTGGGCCGTTGTTGTCGGTGGGCCCGAGCGATCGGTATTTTGCCTATCGACGGGACGCGATCTTCAAGCGAGTTGCCGAAGCAGGGATAGAAGAGCTGATCGAAGAACTGCCGAAGGCGTACGCGGCGGGATTGCCCAGGGACAAGCATGACTTCCAATATGTACGTCGCACGACCCAAGGGAGAGGCACGTACGGCGTGACAGGCATGCCTGGAGTCGGACATCTGGTTGCAGCTTCGATGGAGGGTCAGCGTTTCAGCAGCTACGACGCCGAAGCCGTGGCGCGCATATTCGAACTGTGCGCAGCGACGGATTCGGAGAGCTTCTGGGCACATGCGATCTACCTGATCCAGTCCGCGCCGACCGTCGGCCAGTCACTTGTGAGTTGGTACGCGAGCCGTGTCGCCCGGTTCGCCCGAATTACACAGGGCATTGACGCCAGAGTTGTGTCGATGGTGCTCGCGTCATCGAAGCTGGAAGCAGAGCGCGAAGGGCTGATCGCGTGGAGCTTCGAGCATGGCTCGAGCGACGCGATGAATAGCGCATTCGCGGGCCTCCGACCCCTCACCGAATCCAAGGAGAAGTACGTCCGGGCAGCGCTGCGCAGCGAGGACCCTTCGAACGTGAAGTCGGCGATCTTTCTGCTCGTCGATCAACGTCGCGATGAATCGCTGTACGACTGGCTGCACGAACTTGCGCGCCATCCGGACGCGACGGTCCGAGAAGCTCTCGCCTTGCAGGTCGTGGCCGTCCCTGACCGCCGCTGGATCCCACTCCTGCTCGAGATGCTCCGCGACCCATCGGACATGGTTCGTACCGCAGCCCAGGCCTCACTCGAGAAGCTGCAGTTCTACTTCGACCAGGTCGAACGCTGGGAACGCTGGCAGAAGGGCACCACCCTCGATTCCCCCAACGCCGCCGAGGCGCTTCTCGCGCAAGCCTCCCCCGACCAACCGAAACCCAAGCGCCTCGCCGCGATCACCTCCCTCGGCACCCTCGGCGTCCCCGAAACCCTTCCACTCCTGATCGAGTGGATGAACGACTCCGACCCCGACATCGCCAAGGCCGCGAGCGACGCCGTCACGCGGATCAACGAGCGCAAGCGCTGAAACGGGCGGCATGGAGTCAGACCCCATCCCTCCCAATTCGGGATGGTTGGGGTCAGACTCCATCTCTCCCGCATGCGCACGCTCCCGCTCGTCTTCTGCACCCTCGCCGCGCCTCCGCTCCTCGCGCAACCGAGCATCGACCTCCCACGGCTGTTCCCGCACGCGGCCTACGCGCCGGGAATCCCGCAGGCGACGTTCGACGCGAACCAGAACGCGTACCTGCTGACCCTCTACGACCTTTCCCGCGTGCGCGTCGTCGAGTTCCGCATTCCCCTCTCCCACCCGCACGTGCAGCGCGGGCTGCTGCGCGTCGAGGAAACCACGACCGGCGTGATCCCGATCGACGGCGGCGGCCTCTACTACCGCACTGCCGGCGTCCCCGCTTCCGGCCTCGGCCGGCTGATCACGCCGCACGAGCTCGCGTTCTCCGCGACCCACGACCCGAACCACGACGCGACGCTGCTCTCGCACGGTCTCGACTCCACCGGCGCCGGTGTGCTCCTGCGCTACCGCGACCGCTACACCGCGGGCACGACGACGTACACGACGGAGAAGACGTTCTCGTTCACGCTGATCGGCAGCGCGCTGCGCATCACCGCCACCGCCGACGCGCAGCTCCGGATCGCCGCCGACTACGACTACGCCGGCTTCCACTTCGGCGACGGTGACGGCCTCCCGCCGGGCGCCGCAGCCCTGCACGTCCCGTACATGGACATGCTCCCGGTGTTCCACGCGCCCGGGCTGTTCGTGACGCGCTGCCTCGACTGGTACCAGAGTCACGGCAGCGAGACGCCGTCGACGCCGCCGCTGGTGAACGGCACGCGCTTCCGCGGCGAGACGAGCTCGGCGACCTACCGCAACGAACGCGGGGACCTGCTGGCGCCGATCCACGAGGTCGCGTGGCTGGTCGTCAGCGACGACATCCGCGACACGTTCCCGGTCATCGACCGGCCGCGCTCGGAGTACCGCCTGTTGACGGCGGAGCGCGCGGTGTCGCAGAACGGGCCGGGCAACCGCTACGACAAGGCGCGCGACTGGGTGCAGCGCGCGGCCGGCTGCGGCATCGACGACATGCTGCACATCAAGTGGGACTGGTCGAAGTGGCCGTTCAACCTGAACGACCCGGACTACCTGCCGGCGGCGCCGGCCCCGCCGTTCGGGACGATCTTCGGCAGCGCGGCGGAGTGGCTCTCGTTCGCGCAGGTGACGGCCGGCGCGAACTGGGCGCTGGCGCCGTACCTCGCGGCCAACATGATGGATCCGGGCTATCCGAACCTGACGCTGCTGCTGCCCGGCAGCGCGGTCGGCTCGGTCCTGCTGACGCCGAACCCGGCCTACGACGCGTCGGTCTGCACGCGCGACGCGAGCGGCGTGTTGAAGAAGGGCTGGGACACGAACCTGAACCTGGCCGGCACGAACCTCGCCGGCCAGGGGCATCCGGTCGACGTCGCGAGTCCGACGAGCTATGCGGCACGCTTCGCGGCGATCGCGGCGGCGATCCGCGCGCCGAACGGGTTCCCGACCGGCGGCGCGCACATCGACGCGCAGACGGACCTGCCGGCCTGGATCGAGATCGACCAACAGTCGACGTCCGGCCTCGCGCGGACGATCGCGCAGAACCTGGCGCTGCGTGAGCAGGCGTTCCAGGCGCTGAAGGACGGCATGCAAGGGCCGCTGTTCGGCGAGAACTCGCACTGGCGCTACCGCGGCTTCGAGAGCTACGCGGCCGGCGTGCTGGACGGCACGAGCCGCAAGATCCCGATCCACTGGAGCCCGGCGCAGGGTCCGCCGGACGCGCAGAACTGGGACGCCGCGGTGATCCCGGACTTCGAGCTCGGCGTCGTGCTGCCGCAGTCGTCGGCCTGGTTCGGGATGGGCTGGGAGTTCCAATACCGCGGCAGCGGTTACCCGGTGCCGCAGGCCTGGTCCGACGGCTGGCACACGACGCTGCTCAGCTACGGCCACGCGCCATTCGTCAGCACCAACGGCGACGTGCCGAACAACTACTGGAACTGGCGCGACACGCTGCGCAGCCTGCATCTGACGCGCGGGATCTCGGCGGCGCTGCGGCGCAGCCCGGTGCGCGAGATCCGCTACGTCGACGCGGCCGGGACCGAGCACGCGCTTGCGCAGGCGCTCGCGCTCGGCCTCGACCTCGCGCATCCGCGGCTGGTCATCCGCTGCGCCGACGGCACGGAGCTGAAGGCGAACCACGCGCCGGCGCCGTGGATCACTTCGGTGTTGAGCCAGCCCTGGACGATTCCGACCGACGGCTTCGTCGGCGCGTCGCCGGGCGGGCGGCTGGCGCTGTCGGCGATCAACCCGGCGTCCGGCCAGCGCGTCGACTACGCGCGCGAGCCGGGCGTCCTCGAGGTGATCGACCGCCGCGGCGTCGCGCAGGAGCTGAACGGCTTCCCCGGCGCGCTGCTGCCGGTGCCGCCGGGGCTGTTCCCGCCGAACACCGACGACAAGCAACTGACGATCGTGCGCGACCTGCGGCGCAACCAGGTCGTCTATGCGACCGGGTTCCTGACCGCGCGGCGCGCGCTCGGTCCGGCGCCGTCACTGGTCGCGCTGCGCGTGGTCGCCGACGACACCACGACGTTGAGCCTCGGCCGGCTGCGGCTCGGCCTGCGCGCGATCGCGACCGACAGCTCTGGCAACGAGCGCGACGTGACCGGGCTCGTGACCTGGACCTCGTCGCGGGCGGACCGCGTCACGGTCGGCCGGTTCGGCGCGCTGACCCCGCGCGACCTGGGTGACGCGACGATCACGGCGACGTTGAGCCCGACGCTGAGTGCCGGCCTGCGCGTCGAAGTCACGCCGTATCCGGTCGTCTCGCAGCCGGCGCTGCTCGCGCAGCGCCCGGGCGTCGCGCAGGTCGCGTTCACGACCGACTCGCACGCGCCGCTCGCGGCGATCCTGGTCGAGCGCGTCGGCGGCGGCAGCGCGACGCTCTGCTTCCCGCGCCCGAGCCCCAACGGCAAGCACCACGTCGTCACGATCCCCGGCCTGCAGCCGAACGTCCTCTACGACCTCACGCCGGCCGCGCTGAACGACTTCCAACTCGTCGGCACCGGCGCCAGCCTGCGCATCCTCGGGGTCTGACCCCAACCCTCCTGATCAACGAGCGCAAGCGCTGATGGGAGGCATGGAGTCAGACACCAACCCTCCCAATTCGGGAGGCTTGGGGTCAGACTCCATCCCTTCTGATCCGGGAGGGATGGAATCTGACCCCAGGGAGTGTTCATCCAGTCCCGACGTCGCCGCGACGCCATGCGATACGCCCTGCTCGTGCTGTGCCTGATCCCGTGGCTGCCGGTGCACGCGCCGCAGCCGGAGCTGCTGGCGTCGCGCACGGCGCCGTACTTCGAGGACGAGCGCAGCGGGCGCGTGGTCGCCGAGATCCAGGTGGACCTGCACGCGACGCCGCGCGGGGTGGAGCTGACCGGGCGGATCCGGGCGACCAGTGACGTCGTCGACCCGGTCCCCGGTTTCAGCGGCATCCGCGGTGGCAACCGGATCACGGCGCGCGAGATGACGACGCTGCACGATGAACGGGCGCTGGCGCTGACCGACGCCGCGGGCCGTACCGCCGGCACGGTCCGCCCGGCCCGCCGCGGCCGGATCGCCGAGCGGCACGTCCGCGCCGACGGCACGCTCGATCACGACGCGCAGAGCGAAGAGCTGCTGCTGGAGTTGCGCTTCGACGCCGGCCCGTTCGCCGAAGGGGAGCACGAGCTGTTCCTGCGCGTGCACGAGGTGCCGCGGTTGCGGATCGCGTTCACGGTCACCGGCGAGGGCGCCGCGATCACGGCGCTCACGGGGAGGCACGCCGATGCGCGCTGACCTGCCCGCACTCGCGACGCTGCTCCTGACCGCACCGCTCTGCGCGCAGCAGCCGTTCCGCCTGCCGGATGCCTGGGACCAGATGGACCTCGAGGCGCGCTGGGTCCACTACAGGGACATCACGCGCGTGCCGGCGATGGCGAAGCCGTTCGTCGAAGCGCTCGCCCGCCGGCGCGAATTCGACCTGCTCGAGTGGATCGTGCTGTTCGACGGGTGGAACGGCCCGCCCGGCAGCGGCGCGATCCCCGGCGACGCCCTGCGCAACCACGATGCCCCGCAGTGGATCCGCGCCGCGACCTGGTCCGCGGTGCACGGCGATTCGCACACGTTCCAATCCGCGCGCAAGACGCTGCTCTCGTCCGCGTCGCGCGTGCATGGCTGGCTGCGCAAGTACCCCGCCGCCGAGCGGCTCGGGCTCGAGGGGCTGCTCGAGCAGATCCGCGAAGCCCCACCGGTCGATCCGGGCGACGCGCTCCCGCCGCTCGATCCGGAAGGCGTGCTGCTGCCGCTGCTGAACGCCCCGCGCGAGGTGGTCACGTTCGGCGACCGCCTGCGCGCGGAGCCGGGCATCGTCTACACGCACCAGGTGGAGCGCGGGATCGCGGGCGTCGTCGCGCGCGCGCTGTTCGACGAGCCATGGCGGTCGCAGATGCTGCGGCTCGCGCGGCACCCACACCCGATCGTGGCGCACGCGGCGCTGCGCGCGTTCACGAAGTTCCACGCCGCAACGGTGCCGTGGCAGGAGCTGAAGGCCCTCGCGACGGACGAGCAGCTCGCCGCCTCGGTCCGTGAGCTCGCCGCGTTCGCAGCGACGTACTCCGACACGCCGGACGCGTGGTTCCTCGCGCACGACTGGATCGCGACCGGGCACCCGGTCGCGACGCAGCAGTTCCGCACGCGGATCGTCGAGATCGGCGACGAGTTCACCGCGGAGCTGTTCCGCAAGCTCGAGCTCACGCCCCGCGAGCGCACGCTGCGCGATCTGCAGGTGAAGGGACTCCAAACAACACAGGCGAAGAAGCGCGGCGACCTGGCCGAGGTCTACCTGCCGCAACTGCTCGCGCGCGCTGCCCATGCCGAGCGCAACGCGCGCGCCGACTATGTCGCCTGGGCGCTCGCCGAGCTGCGCGTGCTGTACTCCACGCAGAACCTGCTCGCGATCCGCAACGACTTCTTGCAGCGCGGCGGCGCCGACGGCGCGCCGCAGCTGCAATCCGTGTTGAAGAAGTGACGCGTGCGGCTCATCGCCGCGCCGGCAGCAGCGGCAGCGACGCCGCGTCCCGCACGCGCAGGATCGGGAACTCCGCGCCTCCCTCGCGCGCGGCCGTCAGCTCTGCGTCGAACCGGTTCCAGGTCACGCAGCCGTCTTCGCTGAGCGGCTCCAGCAGTTGCGCCGCGAGCCGCGCGAGCGGTTGGCGGCGCGGCACGACCAACGTCCCGGCCGCGAGCTCGGCGCGCACGGCGCGATGCTCTCCCTGCACGGTCACCGGCCGGTGCCCCTGGAACTCGGCACGCGCGCGGCTCATGCCGGTCGGTACGAACTGCTCAACGTCCAACGTGACCGGCTCCTTCAGCCTGGCGAGCTGCAGACCGTGCGCGAGCAGCAGGTCGATCAACTCCTCCGGCGCATCCCGCACGACCCACGCCGCCGGCAACGCAATCCGCTGCGTCGCCACGAACGTGTCCTGCACCGCGAGCTGCTTCGGCTCCGCGCGATCCTCGGCGACGAACCGCGTGCCGATCCCATCCGGCAGCTCCACGCGCCGCACGGCACCGACCAGGATCTCCCGCTCGACCGGATCGGCGAGCCGCGACGCATACCCGAACTCCAGCGGTTCCTCTCCGGCGCACCGCGCGTCGGCCGCCGCGCACCGGGCGAGGATCGCCTCGCGGTCGCGTGCCGCCGCCGCGATCGCGCCGAGCACGAACGCGCGCGTGACTTCGGCCCGCCGGCGGAACTCCAGGTAGCTGTAGGCCTCGCACAACAACCCGAGCCGGTTGCGCAGACCCGCATAGTTGGTCCCGAACCGCGGCCGGTGATCGAACGTGACCCACTGCTTCGGCTCGCGCCCGCGGCCGAAGTTCCCGTAGTGCTCGCTGCGCACCTGCTGCGCCTGCAGCCGCTGCTGGATCGCCGGCAGCAACTCGTGGCGCGCGTAACGGTCGAGATCAGGATCGACATTGACCGCGAGACTCGGCGCGAACGTCAGGTGATACCCGTGATACGACCCGTTCGTCGTGTGCAGGTCGATCACGACATGCGGGTCGAACGCGCGGTAGACCCCGAGCAGGGCCCGGATCTCCGGCGACTCCAGCTTGACGAAGTCGCGGTTCAGATCGAGGCCGGCGCGGTTCTCGCGCTGCCCGACGCCACCGTCCGGCCCGTTCTGCGCCACGCGGTTGCGGCGGTCTATCCGGTCGTTGCCGTCCGGATTCAGGTTCGGAAGCAGCACGAGCTCGACCCGCGCCGGCAACCATCCCGCGCTGCCATCCGCGAGCTCGCGCGCGAGGATCTGCAGCACGTCCTTCCCCTCGACTTCGCCGCCGTGGATGTTCGCCTGCACGAGGATCCGTAGCGCCGCGGGGTCACCGCGCGCGCCGGCGCGCAGCGCGACCAGCGGTTGGCCGTCGCCGCTGCGGCCGTACTCCTCGACCCGCACGACGCCGCCGGACTGCGCCGCGACCGTGCTGACGAACGTCAGCAGCTCCTCGTGCGTCGCCGTGCGCGTCCAGTCACTCGCCTCGGCGGTCGTGCGCAGGACCGGCGGACTCTGCGCCGCAGCCGAGGCGAGCAGGAGGGCGATGGCGCAGGTCCGGCGTGGCATGCCGGGACGCTACCGCACTGGTTACTTCGTCCCGCAGTCGATCTTGAGCCCCTGGCTCGCTTCGAAGTGCCGCGTGTGCGGCTGCACCGACGCCGCTTGCGCGAACACGATGCCGGCCAGCGGGCCCTTGGCGAACAGCACGCGCTGGGCATTCCCGTTCGCATCCGTCATGTGCGGGATCGCGACGTCCGGGATCGTGTAGACGAAGCAGTTCGTCCCGGGCACCTGGATGTTCGCCTGCCGCAACCCGAGGTGCAGCACGCCGAACGTGCTCGGCAGCGCGCCGGCGACGTCGAACGTGACCTTGTGCTGCATCCCGCTGACCTCGTCCTTGACGCTCAGCTTGCTGCCGCAGCTGGTCCCGAACGGAGTCGCCACGCACGGGTCGTCGTTCTTGACGCCGAGGAACAGCACCTTCAGGTCCATCGTGTAGCCGGTCTTCCCCTCGCCGTCCTGCTCCGCGAGCCCCTCGGTCGAGATCCGCACCAGCACCGCGGTCTTCGAATCGATCGGGAACTCCTTCGTGATCAGACCGGAAGGCAACGTCTGATCGAACTCGTCGCTGCCGTTGTTGCCGATGTCGATCCGCACGCGCCCGCGCGAGCCGCGCTCGGCAGTGCCGGCGAAGCCGACCACCAGCTTGCCGACTGCGCCACCGTCGCCGCCGATCTTCATCAACAGCGAGTGCGGGCCGCGCACGATGTTGTTCGGCGACGTCGACGTCGTCGTGCCGGCGGCGCTCTTGCCGTCGCCGGTGCGCACGCAGGCGCCGGCTTCACGGATCACGATCCCATCGGACAAAGGGCCCAGCGCGGTCTGCGCGCTGGCGCCGCCCTGTTGCGCCAACACGGTCGTGGCGGTCGTGATCGGGGTCGCGCCGGCGATGTGCTTCAGCGCGACATGTGCGTCTTCGGCGGCGAAGTTGCCGTAGGCGTGCAGCGTGCTGAACGCGACGCCCTGGGCGGGGAGGAAGGCCGCAAACGCGAGCGCGGCCGGGAGCATGAGGATCGAACGCATCGAGGGTCTCCTAGAGCAGGGGGGGTTCGTGCGGCGCGATTATGCGGGGCGGCACCGATGGCCGGATCGCGCCCACCGCGGCCGGATGGATTTCTCGCCGATTTCACATCGGGTCCACGCCCGGTCCTTCGCTGTGACTCCTGAGCGGGGCGCTGCCCGTGCCCGCGTCGGTGAAACCCTCCTTGGCAGGGGATCCACGGTGGATCTTGGGTCGATCCGAGGCGGAACACCGGCAGCGCCCCCGGTTCTTCCGCCAAGAGGCTGTTCCCAAATCCCCGCTGCGTTCGGCCGGCTGCGGCGGCCGCCGGACTGCGTCGCGCCTCCTCGACGTATCTCCGCAATAGGCCTGCGTTGGCGCTCCTTGCCGGCGACCGCCTCGCTCGGCCTCGTCGCGACGCGGGGATTCAGGAGCAGCCTCTCACCGCGGGTCGATGCGCAGGACCTGGTGATCCGCCGTCAACTGCTGCTGCAGCACCGAATACCGCACGTCCTGCACGTCCCGTCCGGCTTGCGCCGCGAGGCATGCCGCGGCCGCGGCAGACTGCCCGAGCACCATCAGGATCGGCTCGCGCTGGAGCGACGTCTGCGCGACGTGCGTCGCCGACAGGCAGACCGGGACCAACAGGTTCACGCACTCCTCGCGCCGGGGCACGATCGAGCCGTAGCCGACCGGATACGGATCGAACCCGGCGACGCGGATGCCGCCTTCGGTCCGCGCGCTGCCGTCCGGAGCGACGTGGCAGCGCACCGGCATCGGCTCGATGGCGCCCCACGCGAGTCCGATCGCACGCTCCGCGCCGCGTCCACCGGTGCAGTGGAGTTCGGTCATCGTCTCGAGTCCGACCATGCGCCGTCCGCAGCGCAGATGCAGTCGATGCGGCCAGGAGTCGCCGTCGGTGAACTCGTCGCGCGCGAGGCCGAAGCGTTGGACCTCTGCGCGCAGGTCGGCCGGCACGCGCGGATCGTTGGCGAGCGTCCACAGCAGTCCGCGCGTCCACCGTTCGTGTTCGGTCGTGATCGCGGCGCGCTCGGCCCACCCGCCGTCCGGGAACCGCCAGCTCGCGCCGACGAGATCCACCGACACGGGCCCGCGGCTGCGCAGCTCGAACTTGCGGTTGGGCAACGGCACCAGTTCCCACGGCAGCTCGTGCGGATCGCTGCGGAGCAGGCGCAGCAGAAGCTCGTAACGCGCCGGGTCGTAGTCCGCCGGCTTGCGCCAAGCGATCCGGTTCGGCTCGTGATCCGTCACGCAGAGCCGGAAGCCCGCTGCCTGGACACCGGCGTCGGCGCTGCCGTCACTGGCGGTGACCGTCGATTCGATGCCGGGCAACAGCCCGCTCTCTGGATCTCGCTCCACACGGAACGAGTCCACGGGACTGCGGAACTGGTGCGCCAGCGACGCCGCCGCTTGCACTCCGTTGTGCGTTTCGCCGTGTTCGCGGTTCGCCTCGCGACCGACGCGATAGCCGACTCCGGCCTCGGCCAGCAGGTCCCCCTCGTAGCTGCAGTCCAGGAACATCCGCCCGGTTACCTCGCGGCCACTCTCGAGCCGGATCGCCAGGATCCGCCGCCCGCTCATCCGCAGCCCGCGCTCGAGGTCGAGCCGCTCTCCGTGCAGCACCGGCACGCGCGCCTCCGCCAGCATCTCGCGGAACACCTGCTCGGCGACGTGCGGCTCGAACGTCCATGCGGCGTCCCCGGTGCCGTGGCCGCGGCCGCGGTACTTCTCGCGCGCCTCGTGCCGCCAGGCGGAGTCCTGCGCGTAGTGCGCGCGGATCCGCCGGTAGAACTCGCGCGTGATGCCGCCGATCGCGGCCTCGTTCGCGTCGGCATGCGCGCAGATGCCGGCGCTGGTCATGCCACCGACGTGCGCGCCCGGCTCGACGATGACGACGCTGTGCCCCATCCGTGCGGCCTGGATCGCGGCGACGACTCCGGCGGAAGTCCCGCCGTAGACGACGACGTCGTAATCGGTCGTGTGCAGCAGCGGACCGACGCAGGAGCCGAGGAGGACCAGGATGCTGCAGAGCAGCCGGCGGATCGAGGTGCTCACGCGCGCAGTCAACCGCGCGGAGCCGGCGGTGTCGACAGTCAGCGCGGCGGGCCCGCCTGCGCCATCGCGAGCTCCACGCGCGCGCCAGGCTGCAGCGGCGCCGCCGCCATCGCGGTCACGAACTGCGTGAACGCCTCGAGGTCGACGCTGAACGAGACGCTGACCGTCTGCCGTGTGCCGCCATGCGGGCGCAGCTCCGGCCACAGCGTTGCGTAGATCCGCGCCCCGCCGTCGCGGCGGAACAGCACCAGGCGCAGGCCGCCGCTGGAGGCCGCCGGGGCGAACGTGCCGAGCATGACGTCGCGGCGGTCCGACTCGTCGACCGGGAATCCGCGCAGCGCGTCACCGAAGCGCAGCGCCTCCTCGAGGTCGACCTGCACGCGCGTGCGCGCGGCGAGGTGGTCGTCGCCGGCTTCGATCTCGATGTCGACCGTGCTCTGCTTCAGCTCGCGCACGTGGAGCAGCAGGCCGCCGCGCCATTCGCGGGCGTCGCTGGCTGCGGCGGGAGCCGCCTCCGGGAGCGGGGCTCGTGGTTGCGCCCGGCTCGCCGCGAGCGGCGTGTGCAGTGTGGGAGCCGGCGGCGCGGGAGCTGGCTCCGGCTTGGGCGGTGGCGGCCAGACGAACGCATCCCAGTCCGGCTCGCGGCGTGGTGCACGCGGCGCCGGCTCGAGTTGCAGGTCTGCGCCGGCGTCCGCGCTGCGGCGCCGCCCCCAGGCGCCGCGCTTCCACATCCCGACCACGTCGCGCACGATCGCCTGGAACAACACCGCGAGGATCAGCAGCAGCGGGAACCACAGCCAGCCGTGCTCGCCGAGCGGGAGCAGCGGCATCCCCAGCAGCAGCACGAACATGATCGCGCCGTTGCGGCAGATCCGTGCCGAGGCCGCGCTGAGCGGCGCGAGCCGGCGCAGGGCATGGAACCGGCGCTTGGGCACGTCTTCGGTCGTCGTGAAGGGCACGCGGACCTCGATCTCCGTCTGGGGAATCGCCGGACCGATTCCGACTCCGCCGGATATCCCAGCCGGGATCGCCAGCAACAGACGATTCGAGGCAGCGCTCGCGCCCGGCGCAAGCCCGCGCCTCAGATCCTGCCGCGCAGCGCTGCCTCCAGTCCGGCGTGCCCGAGCTCGTGCAGCTTCGTGCGCAGGTAGTCGATGTTGTGCGCGTTCGGCGGTGTCAGCGCCGGCACGACCCCGGTGATCTCGATCCCGTGTGCCGTCAGCGCCGCGATCTTGTCCGGATTGTTGGTGTTGACCTCGATGCGGCGCGCGCCGGACGCGAGCAGGATCCGCGCGGCGACGCCGAAGTCGCGCAGGTCGGTCGGGAACCCGATCCGGTGGTTCGCGAGGATCGTGTCGGCGCCGAGCTCCTGCTCGGCATAGGCGCGGATCTTGTTGCTCAGCCCGATCCCGCGTCCCTCCTGCCGCAGATACACGATCGCGCCGCGGCTGCGCGCGGCGATCGTCGCCAGCGCCGCGTCGAGCTGCGCGCGGCAGTCGCACTTCAGCGATCCGAGCACTTCGCCGGTGAAGCACTCCGAATGCACGCGTACGAACGGTGGCGGCTCCCCATGCAGGTCGCCGAGCTGCACGACGATGACCTCGCTGCCATCCTCGGGATGCCACACGTGCACCTGGAAGTCGCCGGCCTGCGTCGGCAGGCGGCAGCCGGCGAACGGCGCGTCCGGCGAGTCCTGCTCCTGCTTCATCAACCGCCCGGTCGCGAGCAGGAACTGCGCGAACGACGTGTCCCAGCTGGGCAGCAGCGGCGCGCGCCAGCGCGCCTGGTCGCGCAGGCGCGGGAGCTGGGCGAGTGCGTGCCGCAGCGCCGTGTGCAGCGTGGCCGGATCGCCATCGTCGAGCAGCAGGCCATTCATCTCCGGCTCGACCCAGGTGGTCGCTTCGCCGGTGCGGACCGCCACGATCGGCAGAGCACACGCCGCTGCTTCGGCGACCGCCATGCCATGCGATTCGACGAGCGACGCGGAGACGAACAGATCCGCCGCCTGCAACCGCGACGCGACCGTGATCGGCGGCACGGCGCCGGTCAGCTCGATCGGGACGTCGCGGGCCGTCGCGAGGACCCGCGCCGTGTAGTCGGGGTGGGCATGCGGATCGCCGATCAGCCACAACCGCAAAGGCTGGCCTTCGGCAACGAGCCGCGCAGCCGCCTCGGCCAACGCGAGCTGGTTCTTGCGCGGCTCGAGCGTGCCGACTGCGACCAACACCGGAGTGTCGATCGCATGCCGAGGCTCGACCGGCGGGCGGAAGCAGTCCTCGGCGCCCGGCTGGAACACCGCCACCCGCACGTCGTGCTCGGCCGCCAGGGCATCGGCGAGCGCCTGCCCGGTCACCAATACGCCGCGTGCGAGCCGCAGCCAGGCAGCCTCGCGTGCGCGCTGCGCGTCGCGCGACTGCGCCGTCAAGGTCGGGTCGCTGCTCGGCGGCAGGTGCATCAGCAGCAGCACACGATCGCGGTCGCGGCCGAGCGCCGGTGGGTCCTGCGTCAGCAGCAGGCTGTCGACGATCGCGACGTCGCCGGCGGCGCGCGCGCGCGCGAGCTCGAGCAGCAGCGTGTCGCCGGTCGTCGTGACGACGCCGCCGAGTCCGGCTGCCGTCAGCCGCGCGCCGATCTCCGCATTGCAGCGGTAGCCTCCGGTGACCGGCGTGCCGGCATGCGCCGGCGGTGGTTGCAGCAGCCGATAGCGCATGCGATCAGATCGGGCCTTCGTACGACGCCCAGGCCACCGGGCTCTCGTCGAGCCGCACGCGGAGCTGACCGGTGAACCGACCGCGCACGCGCGCGGCGAGCTGCTCGTGCAGGTGCTGCGCCAACATCTCGGTCGTCGTATTGCGTCCGGCGAACTCCGGCAGGTCGTCCAGGTTGCGGTACCGCAGCGGGGTCAACACGGCCGTCAACAGCTCGAGCGCGAACCCGATGTCCAACACGATCCCGTCCGCATCGAGCTGCGGGGCGGACCATTCCGCCGTGACCCGGTAGGTCGCGCCGTGCAGCCGCTGCGCGGGGCCGAAGACTTCACCCCGCAGGCTGTGCGCGATCATCACGTGATCGCAGACGGCGACCGTGAAGCTCACGCGGCGCGCTCCGGTTCTTGCGAGTAGTCGATGACCGGCAGTGGATCGGGCGCCTCTCCCGCATACAGCGCGCGCATCAGTGTCGGCATTTCGTCGAACGGCAGCGGGGATCCGACGAGCGGAGCCAGGATTCCGGCGGCATCGGTGAGCTGCTGCAACACCCAGGCCATCCGCTGCCTGCGGTCCATCCGGGATCGCTGCGCCGTCGCGACGGTCGCGACCTGCGACGAGACGATCCGCTTGCGGTCCCAATGGAACGATCCGCCGAGCTGCAGCGTGACCGGGTGGTCGCCGTACCACGACAGGTCGACGACACGCCCTTCGAACCCGACCAGGTCGAGCGCGAGCTGCAGGCCGGCCGGGTCGCCGCTGGTGTGGAACGCGACGTCGAATGCGCTGCGCGGCGCCGTGCGCGGCGTGGCTGTGCGATCGATCCACGGCAGGCGTGCGAGGCGCCGGCGTCGCCCAGGGTCAGCCTCGACGACGACGGCCCGCTCGCCGTGCGCGGCCGCGAAGGCATGCGCGACCAGCGTGCCGAGACGCCCGCCCCCGACGACGACTGCGGTCTCGTCGCGTGTGAGCTCGGCGTCCCAGATTGCGTTCCATGCGGTTTCGAGGTTCGGCAACAACGTCGCCGTCGCGTCTGGCAGCGCGTCCGGCAGCTCCCACAGCAATGACTCCGGGAGCTCGGCGAGACCTTGGTGAGGATGCATCGTGAAGACGCGGCGTCCTGGCTGCCTCCCAGCAATCACGGTGCCGACCAGGCAGTACCCGTACTTGATCGGCAGCGCGAAGCTGCCCGCCATGCCGGGGCAGGCCATCGCCACAGCCGCCTCCCGCGGCACCGCACCCATGCCGACGAGCCGCTCGGTGCCGGCGCTGATGCCGCTGCAGTGGGCGCGCACGAGGGCGTGCCCGCGTCGCGGCTTCGCCGGCACGCGCTCGCGACGCAGCGTTCCTTCGCCGCGGCGCACGACCCAGTAGCTGCGCGTCGCGAGCGTGCGGCTCATCCGGGTGCGTCCGGACGGCAGGCCAGCAACAGCTCGCCGTCCAGCCCGAACGATTCGACGTGGTAGCGCCGCGCTTGCTGGATGCGCGTGATCTCCGGCAGCGTGAAGCCGCTCAGGCCGGACCCGAGCAGCAGCGGCGCGATGTGCAGGTGGAGCAGGTCGACGCGACCGGCGGTGACGAATGCCGACAGCGTCCGCGCGCCCCCTTCGACGAAGATCGACCGCAGCCCGCGCGCGGCGAGGGCGCCGAGCAGTGCGTCCGGCGGCAGCAGGCCGTGCTCCGCACGCAGACGCAGCACCTCGACGCCGGGTGGCGCCGCGCGGTGCGGGGCGTCCTCGGCGCACAGCAGCAGCGCGCCGGGCGGCGTGAACGTGCGCCAGGCGCGCGGCTCGGCCAACAGCGACCCGCTCGCGTTCAACACGACTCGCCGCGGATGCTCCCCTTCGACGAAGCGGACGGTGAGCTGGGGATCATCGTGCGTGACGGTCCGCCGGCCGACGAGCACGGCATCGTGCAGCGCGCGGAGCCGGTGCGCGTGGCGCAGGTTCGCCTCGTTCGAAATCCACTGCGAGTGTCCGTTGCTGCAGGCAATCCGCCCGTCCAGGCTCTGTGCCAGGTGCGCGGTCACGAACGCGCGCCCGGCGCGCGCGGCCTCGTGCGCCCCGAGCAGGACCGGCAGATACAGCCGTAGCGCCGCTGCGATTGGGACGGGGAGGGCGTCGAGGTCCGGGAGCGGTGCGGGTCGCAGCCGGATCGGCGTCGCAGATCCGGACCCGGGGCCGTCGGTGCGCAGTCCGCATCCACCGGCGGCGACGTGGAGCCAGACCTGCTCGGTTCCGGCTGCATCCGGCCGCGCCAGGAACGCGCGAAGTGCCCGCAATGCCGGCCAGACGGCGCCGATCCCCGCTTCCTCGAGCGCCACGTGCATCGGCAGAACCTTAGCCTGTGCTGCCGGCTCTGCGTCATCACGGGTCTCGCTGCGTTCCGGATCGTGGGGCATTCTTGGCGGGACGTTTCAATGCGCGTGCCGCAGCCCAGCTCATCACGACTTCTCGTAGCGCATGCGTGCTGCGGGTTGCTGCTGCTCGGCTGGGGCGCAGTCGCCGTTCCCATCGGCGCGCCGGCGCCGGAGCTGGCGGCGCGGCTGTTCGCGATGGTTGCGCTGCTGTCGCTGTGGACGCAGCTCGGATCGTGGTGCAGCGTCGCCGACGGGGTCACGCGCGGGCGCGGCCTGCTGCTGTGCGGCGCATTCCTGTGGGCGGGCGAGGCTCCCGCGGCGAGCGGCGGGTGGCTGCTGTGGACTCTGCTCGCCGCCGCCGTGCTGGCGGATCTGCTGGATGGCTGGGCCGCGCGCCGGTTCGGTGGGTCGGAGCAGGGGGCACTGCTCGACATGGAGACGGACCAGCTCACGACGTTCGTGTTGGCGTGGCTCGGCGCGGCGAAGGTCGGCCCGTGGCTGCTGCTGCTGCCGGCGTTCCGCTACGGCTACGTGTTGGCCGGGAGCTGGTGGCTCGGCCTGCCGGTCCACGATCCGAAGCCGCGCGCCGGCGACAACCGGCAGGCGAAGCTCCTGTGCGCGCTGGTCATGGCTGCGCAACTCACGCTGCTGGCCCCGATCGTGCCGCTGACCGTGGCGCAAGGCCTCGGCGCGCTCGCCGTCGCGGCGCTCGTCTGGTCGTTCGGCAGTGATCTGGTCTGGCTGTTGCACACGCGCATGCGGAGGCCCGTGTGAATCTCGACGACGGCTGGACCGGTTGGCTGTTGGGGGCGGCCTATGCCGCGTTCCTGCTCGAGTGGGGGATCTATGCGGTCGCGAGCGAAGCCTCGGCCAGGCAACTGCTTCGGCGCGTGCCGGGCGCTGCGGACCCGCTCGCTGTGGTGCTCGGGCGCCCGTGGCTGGGTCGGCTCGTCCGATTCGGCCTGCCGACGGCGCTCGGCGTCGCTGTCGGGATCGCGCCAGCGATCGCCTGGATCACGCCGCTCCCTGGCACGATCGCAGCACCTGCCTGGCTCGCCTGGGCCGGGCTCGCAATCGCGCTCGGCAGCCGGCTCTGGTCCCTGTGGGCGGCGCTCGAGCTGCGCGCCGCGCAACGCCGCGGCGAGCTCGCGCGCAGCGGCCCGTTCCGCTGGTCGCGGCATCCGATCCTGCTCGGGATCCATGTGTTCCTGCTCGGGATCGGTCTCGTGCAACCGAACGTGGCGCAGCTCGGTGGGCTGGCGCTGTGGATCCTGTTGATGCACGCGCGCGTGCAGCTCGAGGAGCACGTGCTGCTGCAACGCTACGGCGCGGCCTACCGCGACTACCGCGCCAGCGTCGCCTGCTATCTGCACGGCGGCTGGAGGCAGCGTGCGCGATGAAGCCGAGGTGACGCAGGCGGAAGTCGCGGCATGGTTCGACCAGACCTATGCGACGCGCGGTGAGCGCTACCTGCGGCCGCTCGCCGCGTATCCGATCTTCCTGCAGATGCTCGCGGTTGCGCCGGGATCGCGGCTGCTCGACGTGGCATGTGGCGCCGGCCTGCTGCTGGATGCGGCGGAGCGGCGCGGGCTGCGAGTGACCGGGATCGACCTGTCGCAGCAGGCGCTGCGGCTGGCGCGCAAGCGCACGCGCGAGGCGGAGCTGCTGCTGGCGAACGTGGAGCAGCTGCCGTTCGCGGCGGGCAGCTTCGATCACGTGACCTGCCTCGGCTCGCTCGAGCGGTTCCTCGACCGGGAGCGCGCGTTGGCCGAGATGCATCGGGTCGGCACGCCGGCGGCGCAGTACTGCTTCCTGGTGCGGAACGCCGATGCGCCCGGCTGGCGGGTCTGGCGTGATTGGCTCGGCCGCCGGGAACGCCAGGGGCATCAGGACGCGCTGACGCGCGCGCAGTGGAGCGAGCTGTTCACGCGCTGCGGATTCGCAGTGGCCGCGGTGCATGCGGATCAGTGGGCGCGCCAACGGCTGCGGTGGTGGCTGCGTGGGCGCCCGGAGCCGTCGCCGGAACAGGTCGAGCCGATCGTGCGGCCGTGGCTCGGGATGCGGTTTGCGTACGAGTTCGTGTTCCTGCTCCGCAAGGCGCGGCCGTGAGCGACGGCCGCAACGGCGTCGAGCGGCTGTATCAGAGTCTGGCGTGGTTCCAGTGGTGGCGCCGGCGGCTCGCGTTCGCGCGCGCCGGTGAACGGCTGGCAATGCACAAGCGATTGGCTGCGCCGGGGCAGCCGGCCGGCGCGCCGGCCGGGCAGGACCAGCTCGCGGAGTGGCTCGTGCGTCAGCTGCCGCAGGTGCCGCGTTCGGTGTTGGAGGTCGGGTGTGGATTCGGCGCGATTGCGCTGGCGTTCGCGCGGGCTGGTGCGGGTGAGGTGCGCGGGATCACGAGCTGCCGCTATCAGGCGGAGCGTGCGCGCGCGCAGGCGCGTGCGCTCGGCTGGGCGGCGCGCTGCGAGTTCCGTTGCCAGGACCTGCGCGATCCGTTGCCGCAGCGATACGAGGCGATCGTCAGCGTCGAGACGCTGGTGCACGTCCCGGAGCTGCCGGCGGTCATCGCGCATCTGGCGGCGGCGTTGCAGCCGGGTGGGCGACTGCTGCTGCTCGAAGACATGGGCACGCGCGCGGAGCTGCTGCAGGATCCGGATGGCCAGGAGCTGTGCGCGCGCTGGCATGGCGGCAGGCTGCACCTGCACGAAGAGTTCGTGCAGGCGGTGGCGAGCAGCGGACTCACCGTGACGCGGGAGCTCGACCTGTCGGCGCAGGTCGCGCTGCGCACGCCGGCAGCGCGGCGCCGGGCGGAGCGGAGGTTCACGCGGCTGCATCGATTCGCCGGGAACACGCGCCTGCGGGATGTCGCGGATGCGTTCCTCGGCGGCTTCGCGATGGAACGGCTGTATGCGCGCGGCCTGTTGAGCTACCGCCTGCTGCTCGCGGAGGCGCCGGCGTGAGATTGCGCGTGTGGCTGTGGATCGCTGCGGGGGTGCCAGCGCTGCTGGCGCTGCTGTGGAGCGTCGAGGGTGCGCCGCGGGCGCCGGAGCCGATGGACTGGTGCGAAGTCTGGCGCGAGCCGCCGCCGCCGCTCGGGGCGCGCGACCTGCTCGATTTCGGTGGCGGGCCGATGCTGCTCGGCCAGCGGTTGCTGGCGCTCGGGCTGCTCCCGTTCGGGCCGCTGCCGGTCGGTTGGCTGCTCGCGCTGGCGACCTGTGCGGCACTGCTCGCGGTGTTGGAGCCGCGGGTGCGCGCGTTCGCCGCGCTGCCACTCGCGTTGGTCGCATTCGCGCCGGCATTCGGGGGCGACTGGCTGCTCGAGGCGCGGCTGCGCGTGTTCGCGCCGGCCTTGTGTGCAGCCGGCGCGGTGTGGGCATTGGCGCGCGTGCCGAACGCACGGCGCGCGTGGATCGTCGCGTTCGCGTTCGCGGTGGCGGCGGTGTTCCTGGCGCGCGAAGGACCCGCGGTCGGGTTCGTGTTGGCGCCACTCGTGTATCTGCACTCGAGGCAGCGCGGGGATCCGCGGCCGTTCGTGCCACTCGTGCTGTGGCTCGTGATCGTGAACGTCGCCACTGCGCTGGCGCGGCTGGAGCTGCGCGAAGCCACCGGCGTGCTGTGGTACCAGCAGCCGCTGCAGACTGCGGCGACCTGGGTCGGATTGGTCGGGGGCGTGATCACGGACATCGACGCGGGTGTGCGCGTCGACGAGCTGCTGCTCGGTGGGCTGGTGTTCGGTGGTCTCGTTGTGTGTGGAATCGGCGCCCGCCGGTGCGCCGCGGCGATCCCGTGGCTCACGCTCGGTGGCACCGGGATCGCAATCGCGGCGCTGCTCGCGGTCGAGTGGACGCCGCCGCGCCTCGCGCATGCCGCGGCCCGCGAAACCGCCTGGAGCGTGTTGCTGGCACCGATCGGTGTGCTCGGAGCCGCGTGGGTGCTCGGTTGGCGGCGCGTTGCGGTCGCTGGAACGCTGCTGCTGGCCGTGCTGTCGCTGCTCGCCTGGCCGGGCGGTCGCAACCATCAGGTGCAGGTCGCGCGGTTGCTGCGGCAGAGCGACGCGCTGCTGGTGTTCGCCGACCTCGACGGCGTGCTGCTGCCGGCCGTCGTGCGGCCGGCGGTGCAGTCGCGCGCTGGACGGGAAGCGCTTGCGCGCGCGGGCCGGCTTCCCGTGCAGTTACCGGACTCCGACCTGCGGCACCTGACGCAGTTGCCGGTGCCGGCCGAGCCGGTCGCGCTGCTCGACGGCTGGACCAACCGCAGCGTGCGCGGGCGGGTGCGGCGGGACTGGCCGGGCTTTGCGACCGATCTCGTGCTGCTCGCGCGGCAACGGAGCGGCGGCCAGGCGAGGCTGTTCGCGGTCGTGTCGCCGGAGCTGCTGGTGCCGGGGGATGCGCTGCCGTGGAGCCAGGAGTTCGCGGATGGAGAGCCGTTCGTGACCGGAGAGCGGTTGTCGATCCATGCGTTCGATGGGCGGCAGCGCGCGATCGTGGCGCTCGGCGCCCCGCTGCTCTTCGACGGCGCGGTGTTCCACACGCAGGATGGCCAGCGATGAGCGCGCGCGCGTGGCTGGCCGGGATGCTGGCGCTCGTCTGGCTGCACCTGTTCGCGAACATCCGCTGGCCGTTCGAGGCGCTGACGCATGCGCAGGCATGGCTGCTGCCGAATCCGGATCTGGCGCTGCTGCTCGCGTGCGGAATCGCAGCCGTGTTGGCCGGGTTGCGTCCGGGTCGGATCGCCTGGCCGCTCAGTGCCGCGTTGCTGCTGATCCCGCTATGGCGGTTCGGCGCGACGCTGGTGCCGGCGGTGTACGGCAAGCCGTTCGATCCGTGGGACGACGTGCTGCTGATTCCAGGCCTCGTGCATCTACTGACGCATGACCTCGGCCTGGCGCAGTTCGCGCTGTACGTGGTACTGGGTTGTGGCGTGGCGGGAGTCCTGTGGTGGCTGCTGCAGCGGGCGCTGCGGCGCGTGCTCGACTGCGCGCGGTCGCCGCAGTTCGGACTACCGCTGTTGGTGGCGCTGCAGCTGCTGCTGCTCGGCGGGTGGTACGCCGAGAGCTGCGGGGCCGCAGCACCTTGGCGCCGCGGGAGCATCGCATCGGTCCTGCGCGAGGGGCTGCGGTTCGTGCGTACGGATCAGGGCCGCGCCGGGGAGCGGTTCCGCGAACAGGCGCTGGCGGCGCAGCAGGAGCATGCTGCGTCGCCGCAGGATCTCGGTCGCCTCGGCGGCGCGGATCTGCACCTGCTGTTCGTCGAGAGTTACGGCCGGGTGCTGCACCGCGAGCCGGTGCGCGACACGGTCGGGGCGTGGTACACGGAGTTCGATGCGCAGCTGCGCACCGCGGGTCTGCAGGTCGTGTCGGCGTATGTCCGCCCGTCGGTCCGGGGGGGCGGTTCTGCGCTCGCGCACGCCGAGCTGCTGAGCGGGGTGCCGGTCGGGACGTTCCGCGAGCTCGACTGGCTGCTCGGGACCGGGCTCGTACCGCTGCCGAAGATCCTGCAGCAGCTCGGTTACCACACGATCGACGTGCAGCCCGGCATGCCGCGCCCGTGGCCGGAGGGGATGCAGTTTTTTGGCTTCGCGCAGGAGAAGTTCGCCGCCGATCTCGGCTACCGCGGCACGCGCTACCACTGGGGCGAGATGCCGGACCAGTACGCGCTGGCGCGGTTGCTCGTCGAGGACATCGCGCCGGCGAAGCAGCCGGTGTTCGCGCAGTTCGTGTCGGTCACGAGCCATGCGCCGTACACGCGGATTCCGCCGTATGTCGCCGATTGGACCGCCGCGGCGGACTCGGCGGCGTTCGCCGGCCCGCCGGCGCAGGACTACGGGATCGACTGGCTGCAGTTCACGCACGATCCGCGCGTCGAGGAGGCGTACCTGAACTCGATCCAGTACTCGCTGCAGACCGCGTGTGGGTTCGCGGCTGCGCTGCCGCGGCGGGCCTTGGTGCTGGTGGCGGGGGATCACCAACCGCCGGCGACCGGAAGTCTGACCGGGAGCGACACGAGCTTCGACGTGCCGATCCATGCGATCAGCAGCGATCCGGCCCTGCTCGCGCCGCTGCGGGACCAGGGCTGGAGCGAGGGGTTCCTGCCGCCGGCGGCCGCAGCGTCGTTCTCGTCGGCGCGGTTCCTGCCGCGGTTCCTGGATTGGTACTCCGGCCGCTGACGTTATGAGCTGCGCACCGATGGGTGCCGCCATGCCGATGCTGCTGTTTCCGCTCGTGGGTCTCGGTTCCTGTGCTGCCGCTGGCGCGCAACATCCCGACCGCACGGCGGAGCAGGTCCGCGTGCAGCAGGACGCCGGGCGCAAGCGCGCGGCGGAGCTCGGCATCCGCGTCGGCGACCTGTCATCCGGTACACACGACGCGATCACCGACGTCGCCGGCGTGCAGGTCGGTCACCACACCGTCGTCGAAGGGGATGCCGTGCGGACCGGAGTCACGGTCGTCGTGCCGCATCGTGGTGACTGGTTCCAACACAAGGCGCCGGCCGCAGTCGCGGTGTTCAACGCCTTCGGCAAACTCGCCGGTTCGACGCAGCTCGACGAGCTCGGCACGCTGGAGACGCCGATCGCGCTGACCAACACGCTCGCGGTCGGCACGGCGATGCAGGCGCTGGTGCGGGCGACGCTGGCGCGACCGGGGAACGAGCAGGTGCGCTCGGTCAACGCGCTGGTCGGGGAGACCAACGACGGGTTGTTGCACGACATCCGGGGTCTGCACGTGACCGAGGCGGATGTGCTCGCGGCGCTGGAGTCCGTGCAGGATGGGCCGGTCGCCGGCGGGGCCGTCGGCGCCGGGACCGGGACGGTTGCGTTCGGATGGAAGGGAGGGATCGGCAACGCGTCGCGCCGCGTGCCGCGCCGCGACGGCGGGGAGTGGACCGTCGGCGTGTTGGTGCAGGCGAACTTCGGGCGCGGGCTGCGGATCCTGGGGCATCGCGTGCAAGCGGAGCCGCCGGGCCGCGGCGGGGATGGCTCCTGCATGATCGTGATCGCGACCGATGCGCCGCTCGATGCACGGATGCTGCGGCGGCTGGCGCAGCGCTCGTTCGCCGGCATGGCGCGCACCTGTGCGGTCATGAGCCATGGCTCCGGGGACTACGCGATTGCGTTCACGACGGCGTACACGGTGCCGGCGACGCCGACGGGCCAGACGTTCGCCGTGCCGCCGCTGCTGCACGACGCCGCGCTGACGCCGCTGTTCGCCGCGGTGGAGCAGGCGACCGAGCAGGCGATCTACGACGCGTTGTGTCTGGCGACGACGACCCGCGGGCGCGACGGGCAAGTCATCGAGGCGCTGCCGCTGGATGCGCTGCCGGCGGACGACGCGCCGCCGCGCGGCCGCTGATCACGGAGTCAGCTCCGCGCGCTGCGCTTCCCCCTGCTCGAGCCGCTGGTACAGCGCGCCGATCCCGAGCAGCGCGACGCCGAGGCCCAGGAACGACAGCACGCGCCAGAGTCCTTCCAGGTGCGAGGTGTCGGCCAGGAACACCTTGCAGGTCGTGATCGCGAGCAGCACCAGCGCCGTGCGGCGCAGCAGCACGATCTGCCGTCGCATGCCTGCGATCAGCAGCAGGATCGCCGCGATCAGCCAGCCGATCGACCAGGTGAACGACTCGGCGATTCCGACTTCGCCGAGCCGGATCACGCTGCCGGCGAAGCACTGCCGGATCGTCCCGGTCAACCACAGCCAGCCGAGCAACAGCGCAGTGCCGCCGAAGAATGCCGCCAGCTCGCGCCGGCCGCCGCGCGCGGCATCGCGCGCGAGACCAGCCGCCGCGAGGGCCGGCAGCGCCCACAGCGGCAACAACAGGTTGACCACCGGCGTGTCGCCGACCGGCAGGGGCACCAGCAGCGGGTTGCGCGCGAACAGCAGCAGCAGCCCCGCGTGCACCAGCGCCGGGACTGCGGCCGCCAACACCGAAGGTGCCCGCGCGCCGGCGAACCGGAGCAGGAACGGGAATGCCCACAGCAGGATCGCCTGCGCCGCGGTCTCGACCAGCGGCAGGCTGCCAGCCCGCGGGTCGCCCGGATGGAACCAGAGGCGGATCAACAGCAGCCCGAACCACAGCAGCGCGCCAAGCGTCGTCACGCGCAGCGGGGGCAGCAGATCCTCGCGCCATCCGCGCGCGATCCGCCAGGCGCAGGCCAGCGCGAGGATCCCGAGTGCCTGCTCTGCGACGAGCCGGTTGAACAGCCAGCTCGGCGCGTGCGTCCGCCCGGCGATGAACGGCGTGACGCCCTGCAGCGCCACCGCGCACGCGACCAACAACAGTGCGAGCGGGATGCCGTAGCGCGTGCGCACGATCCGCTCCAGCGCGAGGCACAGCGCGGCGCCGGCTGCGGCCAGCGCCCCGAGCGAGGTCAGCTCGAGCTCGACGGCGGCCGCGAACAGCGCGAGCACGACGGCGCCGAGCGCGAGGACGCCGGCGGTACCTGCAGCCGGATCGTGCCGCTGCATTGCGAATGCGCCGGCTGCGAACGGCACGGCTGTGAGCGCAGCGAGCAGCCCGAACTCACCGGCGGCGAACATCTCGGGACGCAGGAAGCGCAGCAGCGCCAGCAGCGCGAGCGTCGCCACGGCCGCGAACTCGGCTGGGGGATCCGGCGCGCCGCGGCGCACCAGCGCGATTGCGGCGAAGACCACCAACAGCGCCCAATGCCCGCCGGCGAGCGCGAGCAGCAGTCCATCCCCGACCGTGCTCTCGTCGGTGGCGCAGGCGATCAGCCCGAGGCTCGCGGCGAGCGCGAGCCAGGCCAGCACCGCCATCCGCAGGTCCAGGCGCGCCAGCAGCAGCACGCCGGCGATCGAAGCCGAGGTGAACGGCAACACGTCGAGCCGGAACCCGGATTCGACCAGCAGCGCGATCGCCGCGATCAGCCCGAACATCGTGCCGGCGACCGAAACCTGCAGCGCCGGGACCGGCGCATCCCGTTGCACGCCGAGCTTCTCGAGCAGCAGACTGCCGAGCAGCAGCAGACCGAGCAGCGGCCGCGGGAAGGCATCGGACGGTTGTTGCACGAGCGCGAACACCCACAGCAGCCCCGCGCCGAATGTCACCGCGCCGAGCAGCCACCAGCCGGAGCGCCGCACGACGATCTGCAATCCCGCCTGCAGCGCGAGCAGGTACGCGACCAACACGTAAGGTGCCGGCTGCTCGGTCGCGATGAAGCCGGGCATCGAGAAACCGCCGGCGAGCCCGAGCAGCGCGACGATCGGACCGTGTCGCTGCGACAGCACCACGGCGAGCAGCGTGTGGACCGCCAGCAGCGCGAACGTCGGCGCCGGCGGGATCCAGCTGTAGACCGTGTGCGCCACGAACAGGCAGGCGTAGAGCCCGGCGACGCCGGCGGCGGCGAGCGCATCCGCGACGAACGGATACGTCCGCCGCAGCAGTGGCGTCGCGACCAGCGCGGCGGCGCTGGCGGCGGTGCCGGCCGCGACGCGCAGCCAGGCTGGCCACCAGCCTTGCAGGATCGAGTGACGGACCAGGAACACGATTCCGAGCGCGAGCGCGACGGCCCCGACGATCGTCGTCGCACGTTTGCCGAGCGCGTGCTCGAGCGAAGGGCGCGCGGGGCGCGGGCGGCGCTGCGGCGGGGTCAGCGGCGTGATCGTTTCGGTGATCGATGGTTCCGTCGGTGTGGCTGCTGCTGCGGGAATCGGCTCCGGTGTGAGCTGCGACGGCAGGGGTTCGGGTGGGGCTGGCGACCGCGGTGCGGCGTCCTCGGTGGGTGTGGGTTCCGCGTGCGGTGCCTCGTCGACAGCTTCTTCGTCCAGCTCCTCCTCCCACGGTGCCGCGCGGCCGGCGATCAGCAGCCCGAGCCGATGCTCGGCGCGGCGCAGCCGGTGCTCCAGCTCCCGCTCACGCGCCCGGCCGGAGAGTGCGATCGCAATCGCGATCGCAGGCGCGACCAGTGCATAGACCAGCAGAAGGATGAGGAGGCCTGGCATGCGCAGCGCCGTCCGGCGCGACGTCAGTCGAGGAACGGATAGCGATAGTCACGCGGCGGCACGAACGTCTCCTTGATCGTGCGCGCGGAGATCCAACGCAGCAGGTTCAGCTTCGAGCCTGCCTTGTCGTTGGTGCCGGATGCGCGGCCGCCGCCGAACGGCTGTTGGCCGACGACGGCGCCGGTCGGCTTGTCGTTGATGTAGAAGTTGCCGGCGGCGTGGCGCAGCTTGTCCGCGATCTGCAGCGTCGCGCGCCGGTCCTGGCTGAACACCGCGCCGGTCAGCGCATACGGCGAGCCGCGGTCACACAGCGCGAGCGCGTCGTCGAGGCGTGCGTCGTCGTAGACGAAGATGCTGAGCACCGGCCCGAAGATCTCCTCGCGCATCGTGCGATACGACGGATCCTTGACCTCGATCACGGTCGGATCGACGAACCACCCGGTCGTGTCGTCGCAACGCCCGCCGGACAGGATCTCGGCGTCGGGGCTCTGGCGCGCACCTTCGATGTAGGTCCGGATCGACTGGAACGCGTTGCGGTCGATGACCGCGTTGACGAAGTTCGAGAAGTCCTCGACCGGGCCGATCTTGACCGTGCGCAGCTGGTCGAGCAGCGATTCGCGGATCGTCGGCCAGCGCGAGCGCGGCACGAACGCGCGGCTCGCGGCCGAGCACTTCTGGCCCTGATACTCGAACGCGCCGCGGATCAGCGCGGTCACGAGCGCCTGCACGTCGGCCGACGCGTGCGCGAACACGAAGTCCTTGCCGCCCGTCTCGCCGACGATGCGCGGGTAGCCGCGGTAGTGCTCGAGGTTCTGCGCGATCGTGCGCCACATGCCGTGGAACACCGCGGTCGAGCCGGTGAAGTGGATCCCGGCGAAGTCCGGGTGCGCGAGCGCCGGATCGCCGATCTTGCGGCCGGCGCCGGGGACGAAGTTGACGACGCCGGGCGGCAGGCCGGCTTCTTCGAGCAGCTTGACCAGGAAGTAGCCGGAGTAGATCGCGGTCGAGGCCGGCTTCCAGATCGTCGTGTTGCCCATCAAGGCCGGGCTGGTCGGCAGGTTGCCGGCGATCGCGGTGAAGTTGAACGGCGTGACTGCGAACACGAAGCCTTCGAGCGGGCGGTACTCGGTGCGGTTCCAGACGCCGTGCGCGCTCTGCGGCTGCTCGGCGTAGAGCTCCGCGGCGAACTGCACGTTGAAGCGCCAGAAGTCGATCAGTTCGCAGGCTGAGTCGATCTCCGCCTGGTGCGCCGACTTGCTCTGCCCGAGCATCGTCGCGGCGTTCAGGATCGGTCGCCACGGACCGGCCAGCAGCTCGGCCGCCTTCAGGAAGATCGCGGCGCGCTCGGCGAACGGGAACTCCGACCATTCCTGCCAGGCCGCGTGTGCGGCTTGCGCCGCGAGCGCGACCGTCTCCGCGTTGCCCTGGTGGAAGCGCGCCAGGACATGGCCGTGGTCGTGCGGGCAGGTTGCGGTTGCGAGATCGCCGGTGCGGATCTCCTTGCCGCCGATCACGAGCGGGATCTCGATCTGCTCGGCGCGCATCGCGGTCAGCTGGTGCTGCAGCGTCTCGCGCTCCGGCGTGCCGGGGGCGTAGGTCAGGTTCGGCTCGTTCCAGGCGGGTGGTGGGGTGTAGGACGCGTTCGACATCGGACAGTGGTGACGTTGCGTTGGCTGGTGCGGAATCAGGATGGACGGTGGCGCGGCGCGAACAGCGCGGCGAGGGAGCCGAACAGACCGCCGACCAGGATCGTGAACGGGATCCAGATGCACAACTGTGCGGCGGCGGTGGCGGCGATGCGTTCGGTGTCGGTGAGCTGCTCGGTCAGGCCGGCGTCGTCGGGGCCGATCCGGTCGTAATGCGTGCCGAGATCGTAGACCGCGCTGATCGCGGCGATCACGATGACCGGGATGCGCGCGAACAGGCCGTAGACGAACAGCGTGCGGCTCAGACGCGGCCAGGCCGGCCAGGCGACCGCGGCGAAGATCATCCACAGCAGCGCGCCGATCAGGAATGTGATGCGGAAGTCGTAGACCCCTTCGCTGAACAGGCGGAAGTTCACGAAGAAGCCGCCGAACACGATCGCGACGCAGATCAGGTAGCGCAGGAACGCGTTGCCGCGCGAGCGGGGCGGGTCGTCGGTGCCGGCCAGCTTCCAGCCGAACCAGATGCCGAAGATCGGGACCAGCCATGTGATGCCGAGCCAGAACCCCGCGCCGCCGCTCGCGCTCGGCGCCCAGCCCTTCAGCTCGCTGACCAGGCGCAGCAGCGTGACGATCGTCGTCAGCAGGACGGGGAGCAGCAGCAACCGCATCCGGCGGAGCCTACCGGGACGCATCCTCCGCCGCGCCCACGCAACGGTCGCGGTGTGGCACGATTGGGGTCTGACCCCTTTCATGCCACTGGCCCGCCGTGCGCACGCCTGACAGAATGGCGCGACTCTTGGGGTCTGACCACTTCAGTCTCGCAGGCCTCGTGGCGCTGCTCGTGGCCGGTGGCGTCGCCGCGCAGACCGCCAAGGAGATGGACCGCACCGATCTGGCCAAGCGGATCGAGGAGCACTACTTCGATGCCGGCCAGCGGCAGCTGCAGCTCGGCTCATGGTGCCGCAAGCAGGGGTTGGTTGCGCAGGGGACGACGCACTTCCTGCGCGCCGTCGAAGTCAGTCAGGGGAAGAACCAGGGCGCGCAGCAGGTGTTGATGTTGATGCGCGGTTACGGCGACCGGTTCTGGCGCGGCACGCGCAAGAAGCCGAGCAAGGGGTTGCTGGCGAACTACCAGCTCAAGGCGCGCACGATCGAGACGCAGGCGCGGCGCGAGAAGCTCGCGATCGCACAGGCGGCGTTCCGGATGGGATTCCAGGAGGAGGCGAAGCGGTTCTTCGGTGAACTGATCGCCACCAGCGAAGTGCCGCTGCAGCTCGATTCGAAGGGTCGGATCCCGCTCGAGAATGGGCATGTTCCCGCCGAGCTCGCGGCCGAAATCGCCGGCAAGCTCGTCGAGCTGAACGGCAAGCAGGTCGTGCGCGATGCCGCGCTCGGGCGTGTGCCGGAGGTCGCGACGCTGCACGAGACCGCGACGCCGGCCCTCGTGCTGCGCAGCGATCTCGGACCGGAGCGTTGCGCCGAGATCCACGCGCTGGCTGCCGCGCTGCTGCCGGCGCTCGAGTCCGAGCTCGCCGGCAGTCCTTCACGCCGGCTGTCGCTGCTCGTGTTCGCCAAGCGTGCCGACTACGAGGCTTATCTGAAGGCGTCGGGGCATGGCAGCCACACCGCGGCGCGCGGGCTGTGCGATTACGGCGCGTTCGCGACCATCGTCTGCGCCGAGGAGCTCGAGGCGCCCGATCTGCACGCGCTCGTGCTGCACGAGCTGACGCATCTGTTCTGGTTCGGCACGACGCCTGCGGTGATGCCGGACTGGTACGCCGAGGGCTTCGCCGAGACGTTCGGTGGGCAGGGCACGTTCACGTGGGACGGCAAGCAGCTCGTGCCCTGTGGGCTGCTGCGCACGGACCGCATCGTGGACCTGCAGGGTGCGCCGATGCCGCTGCGCGAGTTCTTCCAGGGGGATGCGATCGCGCTGTTGACGCAGGACCGGCCGCGCGGCCACCGGTTCTACGCGCAGGGCTGGGCATTCCTGCGCTTCCTGCGCACCGCCGCGCCGAAGGAGATGCGCGAGCGCTTCGAGACCTGGGAGGACATGTGCCGCGGCGCCGCCGCCGGCGCCGTGCCCGGGCAGATCAGCCACAACACCAGTGATGCCCAGCAGCGGTTCGAGACGTTGTTCGAGAAGGACCTCGACGAGCTCGAGCGCGCGTTCCTCGCCTGGTTGCGCGAGCTCCGCGGGGTCTGACGAGAAAAGTCGCGCCAGAATGGCAGGTGCTTCCCGGAGTGCCGTGCCGGGAGTCCGCGCGAACCGCTGCGGACTCCCTCACTCGTCCAGGGTGATCCCATTGGGGTCTGACCCCTTTGGGACCACGCGAGCTGCGGCGATCAACGCACGCAGTCGATCCGCGTGCCGTCGCTGCTCTGCAGCACGAGGTTGCCGCCGACGATCGTCAGCGACAGGAACTGGAAGTAGACCCGCCCGACCAGCGTCGACGGCGCGTTCCAGGTGTCGGTCGAGTTGCCGTTCGCGTCGGAGACCAGCGGGCGCGCGACGTCGATCGTCGTCAGCAGGTAGCAGTTGTTGCCGATCGAGACGTTGAGCGGCGAGGTCCCGACCATGCTGACCGCGAACGCGTTGGGATAGCCGTTCGCCATGTTCAACGTGAACTTGTGCTGGCCGTTCTGCGTGCTGACGCTGCCTGAGCTCGTCGGCCCGCAGCTCTGCCCGTAGTTGGTGAACGTGCACTTGCTGTCCTTGTCCTCGATGAACCCGACGAAGCAGTCGGCGAAGTAGTCGTTGAAGATGTTGTTCCCCTGCCCGGGCACCTTGCCGTCGGTCGTGATCTTCACGACGAGCGGCTGCGTCCCGAACGTGTAGGGGAACGTCTTGCGCTCGGCGACGTTGGCCGCGCCGGTGTATTCGACGCTGTTGTCGTTGCCGATGTCGATGGCGCCGGCGATCGACGCGCCGGACACGGCCTTGCTGTGCCACGACACCGAGAGCGCCCCCTTGGTCCCTTGCGGCGCCGTGATCGTCATCAGGAAGCTGTGCGGCCCCTGCACCGCACCCTGCGCCTGCGCCGAAGCCGTCGTTCCGGCGATCTCGTTCGCCGCCGCGCGCGCGTATCCGCGCTCGAGGATCGCGACGCTGTTGCCGGCCGGCTGTGGATACGCCAGCGTCACTGCGGACAGATACGTCCCGGTGTTGACGTTGACGAAGTTGTACATGTTGCCGGGCGAGGTCGTGATCGGCGTGTTTGCCGGCGTGCCGACGTACTTCGTTCCAGCCGGCGTCGTCGCCAGCACTCCGACGGGAGTCTGCGTCTGCAGGCTGACCTGCACGCCCTGAGCCGCGAGTGAGCTGACGAGGAGGAGGGGAAGTGTGACGCGCATGGGATTCGCTCTCGACTGGAGACGAGGGTTGGGGGCGGCGCGGAGATCCTAGATCGCGCGATGCGTGGCAGCCAGCCCGCAGGGCCTGTGAGCGATGTTCATGGCAGGCGATGTGGCGGCGCTGAGCACGAAAGGGTCAGACCCCAACCGGATCACGCCGGGTACGAATGCGTCAGATCCCTTTAGGATGCGCGCCCATGAAGCTCCGCGTCGCGATCGTCGGGCTCGGCTTCGGCGCCGAGTTCATCCCGATCTGGCAGAAGCATCCGCACACGGAACTCGTCGCGATCTGCCAGCGGACGCGCAAGAACCTCGATGCGGTCGGCGACGCATTCGGCGTGCAGCGCCGTTACACGGACTACGCGGACCTGCTGCGCGACCGCGACATCGACGCGATCCACATCAACTCGCCGATCCCGGACCACGCACCGCAGACGATCGCAGCGCTCGAGGCCGGCAAGCACGTCGCCTGCACGGTGCCGATGGCGACGACGCTGGACGACCTGCGCCGGATCGTGGAGCTGAGCACGCAGAAGAAGCTCCGCTACATGATGATGGAGACCGTGGTCTACAGCCGGGAGTTCCTGTTCGTCCGCGAGCTGCACCGGCGCGGCGACCTCGGCCGGCTGCAGTTCCTGCGCGCATCGCACCAACAGGAGATGGCCGGCTGGCCCGGTTACTGGGAAGGCCTCCCGCCGATGCACTACGCGACGCACTGCGTCGGCCCGGTCCTCGCCCTCGCGCAGAAGGACGCCGAATACGTCTCCTGCTTCGGCTCCGGTCGCATCGCCGAGAAACTGATCCCGCGCTACGGCTCACCGTTCGCGATCGAGACCTGCCACATCAAGCTGCGCGACTCCGACCTCGCCGCCGAGATCACGCGCTCGCTGTTCGACACGGCGCGCCAGTATCGCGAGTCGTTCGACGTCTACGGCAGCAAGCAGTCGTTCGAATGGGCGCAGATCGAGCACGAGGAGCCGGTGATCCACACCGGTGAGATCCCCAGACGTGTCACCGTCCCCGACTATGCGCACCTGCTCCCGGAGCCGATCCGCCGCTACACGACAAAGGGCGTCTACGACGCCGACGAAAACGTGCACCTCTCGTTCAAACAGGGCTCCGGCCACGGCGGCTCGCACCCGCATCTGGCGCACGAGTTCGCGCAGGCGCTGGTCGAAGGACGCGACCCGTTTCCGAACGCGCGCCAATCCGCCAACTGGACCGCAGTCGGCATCCTCGCGCACGAGTCGGCGATGGCCGGCGGCACGCGCAAGGACCTGCCGGAGTACACGCTGAGCCGCTGACCGGACCTCTGATATGCCCCGCCCGATCGCCGTCGCCACGCTTCTGTTCGCGGCCCTCGCCCCGCTCCCGGCCCAGCGCGTCTGGCGCCTGCACGAGTTCGAGACGCTGGAGCTCACGAACGAGTTCTTCAGCGAAGGCGCATCCATCGGCGACTTCGACGGCGACGGGCACCGGGACCTCGTCTCCGGGCCGTACTGGTATGCCGGTCCGGACTTCAAGGAACGCCACGCGATCTACCAGGCGAAGCCGTTCGACACCGACGGCTACTCCGACAACTTCTTCGCGTTCCCGCACGACTTCGACGGCGATGGCGCGCTCGACGTGTTGTTCGTCGGCTTCCCCGGGAAGCAGGCGACCTGGTATCGCAATCCAGGCCGCGGCTCCGGCACCTGGACGCCGCATGTCGTGTTCGACGTCGTCGACAACGAATCGCCGGTGTTCACCGACCTGACCGGCGACGGCAAGCCGGAGCTGGTCTGCCAACACGAGGATCGGATCGGCTACGCGGCGCCGGACTGGAGCGATCCGGGCAAGCCGTGGCCGTTCCGCGCGTTGACGCCCAAGGGTCTGGGCGGGCGCTTCACGCACGGGCTGGGGGTCGGCGACGTCGACGGCGATGGCCGGCGCGACCTGCTCGCGCGCGTCGGCTGGTGGCAGCACCCGGCGGAACCGGACGGCGCGTGGCAACACCATGCGTATCGGTTCGCCGAGCGCGGCGGCGCGCAGATGTTCGTCTACGACGTCGACGGCGACGGCGACGGCGACGTCATCACGAGCGAGAACGCGCACGGCCACGGGCTGTACTGGCACGAGCAGGTCCAGCGCGACGGCGCGCTGACGTTCGTGCCGCACCGGATCATGGGTGCGACGCCGGACGAGAACGACTACGGCCTCGTGATCGGGAACCTGCACGCGCTGGCGCTGGCCGACATCGACCGCGACGGGCTGCTCGACATCGTGACCGGCAACCGCTTCTGGGCGCACGGCGGCCGCGACGCAGCCGACCGCCAGCCGGCGGCGCTGTATTGGTTCCAGCTCTCGCGCCCGGCCGAAGGGCGTGGCGCGCGCTTCCTGCCGCAACCGATCTCGGCCGACTCCGGCGTCGGCACGCAGGTCGTCGCCGGGGACGTCGATGGCGACGGTTGGGACGACATCGTCGTCGGCAACAAGAAGGGGACGTTCCTGCACCGCCACGTCGTGCGCGAGGTGGACCGCAACACGTTCCGCGACCTACAACGCCAGCGGATCACGCAGCTGCGCCAGGCGGCGGCGCCGGTGCTGGATCGCACCGGCACGCTCCCGGTCGGCGCCGATGGCGCGCCGCTGAACCTCGACTTCGAGACCGGAGATCTCCGCGACTGGACCGCCAGCGGCGCCGCGTTCGCGCAGCAGCCGATCGATGGGGACACGGTGCACCCGCGCCGCAGTGACATGCGCAGCCGGCATGCAGGGCGCCATTGGATCGGCACCTATGAACGTGCTGGCGACGGCCCGCGCGGAACGCTGACTTCGGCGCCGTTCCGCGTCACGCATCCGTTCGCCAGCTTCCTGGTCGGTGGCGGCCCGTGGCGCGAGACGCGCGTCGACCTGGTGCGCGACGGCACCGACGAGGTGCTGTTCACGGCGTCCGGGCGCGAGCGCGAGGACATGGAGCCGAAGGTCGTCGACCTGCGCGAGCACCAGGGTGCGACGATCCGGATCCGCATCGTCGATGAACGCGACGGCCACTGGGGGCACGTCAACTTCGACGACTTCCGCTTCCACGCCGAGAACCCCGAGCTCGCGACGCGCGCCGCGGCCGATGCGCAGGGGCCGGCGCAAGGCGGCAACCCGCCGCTCGCGGCCGCCGCCAAGATGACCGTGCCGGACGGGTTCCACGTCGACCTGATCGCCGGCGAACCGGACCTGCACCAGCCGATCGCGTTCTGCTTCGACGAGAAGGGGCGCATCTGGGTCGCCGAGGCGCACACGTATCCGCAGCGCCAGCCCGAGGGTCAGGGCAAGGACAACATCCTCGTGTTCGAGGATCGCGACACCGACGGCAGCTACGAGACGCGCACCGTGTTCGCGAGCGGACTCAATCTGGTCAGCGGACTCGAGGTCGGCTTCGGCGGCGTGTGGGTCGGCGCGGCGCCGTATCTGCTGTTCATCCCGGACGCGAACCAGGACCTGAAGCCGGACGGCGAACCGCGCGTGTTGCTCGACGGCTGGGGTTGGCACGACACGCACGAGACGCTGAACGCGTTCCAGTGGGGTCCCGACGGCTGGCTGTACGGCTGCCACGGCGTGTTCACGCACAGCAAGGTGGGCAAGCCGGGCACGCCCGACGCCGAGCGCACGCCATTGAACGCCGCGATCTGGCGCTATCACCCGCTGCGCCACGAGTTCGAAGTGTTCGCCTGGGGCACCAGCAATCCGTGGGGCGTGGACTTCGACGACCACGGGCAGGCGTTCGCGACCGCGTGCGTGATCCCGCACCTGTTCCACGTGATCCAGGGCGCGCGCTACCACCGGCAGGCGGGCGCGCACTTCGACCGTTACGTGTTCGACGACATCAAGACGATCGCCGATCACCTGCACTACCTCGGCGCCGATCCGCATGGCGGGAACGGGATCTCCGGCTCGGTCGGCGGCGGGCACGCGCACTGCGGCGCGCTGGTCTATCTCGGCGACACGTTCCCGGCGCAGTACCGCAACGCCGTGTTGATGAGCAACATCCATGGCAACCGGATCAACATGGATGTGCCGCGGCGCGTCGGCTCCGGGTTCGCCGCCGGGCACGGGCCCGACCTGCTGCTCGCGAACGATCCGTGGTTCCGCGGCGTCAGCCTGAAGTGCGGCCCGGACGGCGCGGTCTACCTGATCGACTGGTACGACAAGCAGGCCTGCCACTGGACCAAGCCGGAGGTCTGGGACCGCACGAACGGGCGGCTCTACCGTGTGCGGTTCGGCGCGCCGGCGCCCAAGCCGGTCGATCTCGGCGCGTTGACCGACGCCGAGCTGGTCGCGCTGCAGACGCACGACAACGACTACTACGTGCGGACCGCGCGCCGGCTGCTCGCGGAGCGGGGCGTCAAGACCGGGATCCGTCTCGCGCTCGGTGGCATGCTCGCCAACCAACCATCGACGCCGAAGCGGCTGCGGGCGCTGTGGGCGCTGCACTGCAACGGAATGATCGACGATTCGGTGTTGCGCTCGCTGCTCGAGGATCCGGACGAGCACCTGCGCGCCTGGGCGATCCAGCTGGCGCTCGAAGATCGCGCTGCCGAGCCGGAGCTGCGCGTGAAGCTGGCACAGCTCGCGACCGACGATCCGTCCCCGCTCGTGCGGCTGTACCTGTGCAGCGCGCTCCAGCGGATGCCGCTCGAGCAGCGCTGGGAGATCGTGCAGGGACTCGCCGCGCATGGTGAGGACGAGAACGACCACAACCTGCCGCTGATGCTGTGGTACGGGTTCGAGCCTCTGGTCGGCGCCGAACCGGAGCGCGCGCTGGCGCTGGCGGAACGCGCAGCACTGCCGCTGCTGCTGCGGTTCGCCGCGCGGCGGATCGCGCTCGATCCCGCGCTGCCGCTCGATCCGCTGATCGCGTTGCTCGCCAAGACCGCGGACCGCGCACGGCTGGTCATGCTGCTGGACGAGATGCGGACCGCATTCGGCAAGCGCGGGGAGATCGCGATGCCGGCGAAGTGGCGGCAGGCATCCGCGCGGCTGCTCGCCGATCCGGAGTTGCGCGACCATGCGACCGCGGTCGCGCTCGCGTTCGGCGACCGCAGCGTGGCGCCGCACCTGCGCGCGCTCGCGGCAGATCCGGACGCGGCCCGTGAGCGGCGTCAGGCGGCGTTGCAGAGCCTGCTACGGCTGCGCGATCCGGAGACGCTGCCGCTGCTCGCCATACTGCTCGACGATCCGGCGTTGGCCGAGCCGGCGATCGCCGGGCTCGCGGCGTTCGAGTCGGCGGATGCGCCGGGACTGCTGATCCCGCGCCTGGCCAAGCTGCCGCAAGCCGCGCGCGACGCGGCGGTCGCGACGCTGGCGGGCCGCGCGCCCTGGGCACGTTCGCTGTTGGACGCGATCCTGGCCGGCACGGCGTCGAAGTCGCTGCTCGATTCCGCCCCGCTGCGCCGCCAGCTCGCGCTGCTCGCCGATCCCGAGGTCGATGCGCGGATGACGCGGGCCTGGGGGCGGGCGGTCGCCAGCTCCGCCGACAAGCAGGCGGAGATCGCGGCGTGGAAGAAGAAGCTGGATGCGAAGACCCTCGCCGCCGCGGACCTGCACCACGGCCGCGCCGTCTACCAGCGCACCTGTGCGGCGTGCCACACGCTGTTCGGTGCGGGCCAGCACATCGGCCCGGACCTGACCGGATCGAACCGCACGAACCTCGAGTACGTGCTCGTCAACATCCTCGATCCGAACTCCGAGGTCGGCAACCAGTACATGCTGTCGTCGGTCCGGCTGCGCGATGGCCGCGTCGTCGCCGGCATGATCGCGGAGGAGAACGAGCAGACGCTGACGGTGCGCAACAACACGCAGCTCGAGACGGTGCGTGTCGCCGACGTCACGCGCGGCGAAGATGGCGCGCTCGCGATCACGCGGCTGCCGATCTCGCTGATGCCGGAGGGGCAGCTCGCGGCACTGTCCGAAGCGGAAGTGCGCGATCTGGTCGCATATCTCGCGAGCCCGACGCAGGTGCCGATGACGGCGACGCCGGCGAACGTCGGGACGTTCTTCGATGGCAGCACGTTGACCGGCTGGCGCGCCGATCCGGCGATCTGGCGCGTCGAGCAGGGGGAGCTGATCGGACACGCGCCGGCGGGAATCCCGTTCAACTCGTTCGCACAGAGCGAGCTGTGGCTGCGTGACTTCAAACTGAGGCTCGAAGTCAAGCTCGTGGGGGATCAGGCCAACAGTGGCATCCAGTTCCGCAGCCAGGCGCACGGTGAGCGCGGGATGCAGGGGCCGCAGGCCGACATCGGGCCCGGTTGGTGGGGCAAGCTCTACGACGAAGAGGGTCGCGGCCTGCTGTGGCCGCAGTCCGGCGAGGCGCACGTGCGACGCGGCGAATGGAACGTCTACGAGATCCACGCCGAAGGCAGCCGGATCCGGACCTGGATCAACGGGCAGCTCTGCGTCGACCTCACCGACGCGAAGCTGCCGCGCGCCGGAGTGATCGGGCTGCAGGTGCACTCCGGCGGTCCGACCGAGGTGCGGTTCCGCAACCTCCAGCTCGAGCTGCTCGGGCAGTAGCGCGCGCATCCTTCCGCGCGCCGGGGCCGCGCTCTACGGTGCGCGGCCCATGCAGGACGTCGCCGCCGCCCAGACCCGCGCCTCGATCCCCGCCCCGAGCGCCGCCGAGCGCAAGCTGTTCGTGGCCTGCTTCGTCGCGATGGTCTCGACCTCGTTCGCGTTCATCCTGCGGATCATGGTCATGGACGATCTCGCGGAGGCGTTCAACCTCAGCGAGACCCAGAAGGGGGAGATCCTCGGTGTGGGGATCTGGCCGTTCGGCGTCAGCATCGTGCTGTTCAGTCTGATCATCGATCGGATCGGCTACGGCAAGGCGATCCTGTTCGCGTTCCTCGCCCACAGCGGGTTCGTGCTGCTGACGGTGACCGCGGACGGTTACTGGATGCTGTATGCGGGCAGCCTGCTCGGCGGTCTCGCGGCCGGTGCGCTCGAAGCCGCGATCAATCCGCTGGTCGCGACGATCTTCCGCCACGACAAGACGAAGTGGCTGAACATCCTGCACGCCGGCTGGCCGGCCGGCTTGATGTTGGCTGGCATGCTCGCGATCTCGCTCGGCGAAGGCGGGCTGTTCGCCGATCTGGCGCAGGGCGGGATCGGCTGGCAGACGCGGATCGGGCTCGTCATGGTGCCGGTACTCCTGTACGGCGCGCTGATGGCGACCTGCCGGTTCCCGGTCAGCGAACGCGTCGCCGCCGGCGTGCCGTATCAGGAGATGTTGCGCGTCGTCGGCGTCGGCGGCGCCGCGATCACGACGACGTTGATCATGCTCGAAGTCGGCCGCGCGCTCGGTTGGCCGGAGGGCGTCGTCTGGGCGTCGATCGCCGTGCTGACGATCGGGTTCGGCCTGTATGCGCGGTCGTTCGGGCGCCCGCTGTTCCTGCTGTTGATGTTGACGATGATCCCGCTCGCGATCACCGAGCTCGGCACCGACGGCTGGATCACCGACCTGATGGCGCCGGAGATGAAAGAGCTCGGCGCCGATCCGACGTGGGTGCTGATCTACACCGCGGCGCTGATGATGGTGCTGCGGTTCCTCGCCGGTCCGATCGTGCACAAGCTGTCGCCGCTCGGGCTGCTCGCGGCCAGCTCCGCCGTCGCGATGCTCGGGCTGTATGCCCTGTCGCTGTCGGCCGGGTTCGCCGTGCTGCTCGCGGCAACTCTGTATGGGCTCGGCAAGACGTTCTTCTGGCCGACGATGCTCGGCGTCGTGTCGGAGCAGTTCCCGCGCGGGGGCGCGCTGACACTGAACCTCATGGGCGGGATCGGCATGCTCGCCGCCGGTGTGATCGGCTTGCAGCTGCTCGGGAACATCAAGGACCGCGAGGCGGAGCAGATCCTGCGGACCCAGGAACCGGCGATCCACGCGCAGGTCATCGGCGAGGAGAAGCGCAGCCTGTTCGGGGCCTACCGCGCGATCGACAAGGACAAGCGTGCACAGGTGGCACCGGACGTCGAGCAGAAGATCACCGCGATCGAGGACGCGGCCAAGAAGGATGCGCTGCACACGGTCACGCTGTTCCCCGGGATCATGCTGCTGTCGTACCTGGGCATGATCCTGTGGTTCCGCGCCCGCGGTGGGTATCGGCCCGTGGTGCTCTGAGCTCGCAGCGTCGCGGCCGCGCATCCGCCCGAGATCACGAGGGCGAACGGTCGACCGCGGAGCCCTGACCGGACCCTCCGGCGGTCACGGTGCTCACTGGCAGGCTGCGCGATTCACCCGCGCCACGGGAACGCTGCGAGCCGCGACGGTGTTTCATGCTGCAGCCGCCATGACTGCAGCCTGGCCTGACCCGGAACTCCTGTTGGTCCACACCCGCTTCGTGCGCGGTGTCGCGGGTACGCTCGTCCGGACCGACGCGGAGGATCTGGCGCAAGACGCGTGGGTCAGGGCGTTGCAGCAGCCGCCGCAGCACCAGTACGGCATCCTCGGCTGGTGGAGCACGATGCTGCGACGGCTGGCGGCGAATGCGCGGCGCGCGCAGGAGCGGCGCCGGACGCGCGAGGCATCGGCCGTAGAGCCATCCGCGGTACCGACGCCGGACGAGATCCTGATCAAGGAGGAGATCCGGCGCCGGGTCGTCGCGGCGGTGCTCGCGCTCGAAGAGCCGTTTCGTGAGGTGGTCCTGCTCCGGTTCTACGAGGAGCTGGCTCCGCACGAGATCGCGCAGCGACTCGGTGTGCCGGCTGCGACGGTGCGCACGCGGCTCAGCCGCGCGATCGGGCGGTTGCGCGCACGGCTGGATCGCGAGTGCGCCGGCGAGCGATCGGCATGGCTCGGCCCGCTGGCGCTGTGGAGCGTGCCCACACTCGATGCCGGTGTCGTCGGAGGAGTGCTGCTGATGACGAAGAAGCTCTCGATCGTGGCGGCGGCGTCGCTGTTGCTGTGGTTGCCGCTCGTCCTGTGGTGGAACTCCGGCGAGGTTCCGCCCGAGGCGGATGCGCGCGAGCCGGTTGCCGCGAGCAGCGTGCTGGCATCGCCGGAGGGCACGGCGCCGGATGCTACGTCTCGCGTGGGCGACGAACTGGCGACGGATCGCGTCGCGTTCCTCGCGACCGACGAGAGTGCAGCCCCGATCTATCCCGCTGCTCGCGGCGATGGCGCGCTGCATGGAATCGCGGTCGACTCTGCCGGCGTGCCATTCGCAGGCTTGCGCGTCGAGCTGACTCCGCGCATCGGCCCGCTGCCGTGGGGCGCGAGCATGCGCGACGACCGCGACGCCGTCTTTCGCGCGACCACCGATCACACCGGTCGGTTTCGCTTCGCGACGGTGCCCGAGGGTCCCTGGTTGTTGTCCTCGAGGGCGGGGAACGGCTGGGAGAGTTCGTTGGTGGTCTTCGTGCAGCACGGTCGCGACGACGGGCCGATCTGCCTGGAGCTCGCCGTCACAGGGCCGCCCGACGACGTGCGGATCCTGGTCCACGACGAAACAGGTGCTGCTGTCGCCGGCGCTGTCGTCGAGGCTCACCTGGGATCGCCATCCGGCGAGCCGCTCGCCTCCGGCGACGCGCCGAACGCGCGCGTGACGGACGCGAACGGTGAAGCCGGATTCGCCGGCGTGAGGCACCAGCGCGGCGTGTTCGTCGCGCGCGGTCCCGACGGTCGCGTCGGCTGCCACGCGCGTTGGAACAGCTACGACCGCGACGTCCGCATCCCGCTCACACGGCCGGCGGCGATCCGTGGACGAGTGCTCGGGAGCGACGATCTCCAGGTCGATGGGCGGCGCGTTCGCGTCCACTTGATGGCCGGGACTGGGATCGGCGCCGCGTCCTGGTCGACGGCGAGCGAGATCTCCGCGCAGCGGTTCGAGGTCACGGACCTGCCGCCCGGGAGCTATCGGATCACGCTCGAACCGCCGCTGCCGCTCGAGCTGGCAGATGCGCCGCCGACGCGCGGCGGGGTCCCGACGCTCCGGCTGAGCCCGGGTGAGACCGCCGACGCGACCTTCACGGCGTCGCGCGGTGCGGCGATCCACGGCCAAGTCCGGGATGCGCAGGCTCGCCCGGTGGCCGGCGCGTACGTACGTGTCGCGCACGCCGAGCCGGCGCGTGCTCTGACGCGCGCGATGCCGTCGCCACGCGCGGCACTCTGGGCACTGGACCTCGGGCACTCCGATGGGCCGCGTGACCCGGGCGCGTACCAGCTCGCGACGACCGATCGCGATGGCCGCTACGTCGTGGGAGGTCTGCGTGCCGGCACGTATCGCATCGAAGTCGCGGCCGCGATGCTCAGCATCGACCGGACCTCGAGCTTCGACGTGGCGGAGGGCCAGATCCTGGAGCGAGAGCACAGACTGCTCCCGGCCGGTGTGCTGCAGGTCGTGGCCCCGGGTGCGTCCGAGGTGGAGCACGGACGCGTGAGCCGCGCGTTGAGTGTTGCTCCCCGTGAGACTTCGGCCAAACCGATCCTGCTCGCGACATGCGCGGATGGCACCGCCACGCTGCCGGGCATCCCGGCGGGGGAATACGGGATCGGCCTGTACCCGGTCCATGCGGGATCCGTGCCGCGCGTGCTCGAGTACGTCACGGTCGCAGCAGGTCGCACGACCCACGTCGATCTGCGTGATCGGCTGCCCCGAGCCTCGATCACAGGCCGCCTGACGTGCGGAGACGTACCGGTCGTTGGAGCCTTGATCCGCTGGCGGGACTGCATGGCGCAGACCGATGCCGGCGGCTCGTTCACGCTGGATCTCGGCTGCCTGGCCGACCCGGGCAAGCTGACTGAGCTGCCACTGTCCGCCGCGGTCGCAGGCATCGTGCATCGGTTCCGCCTGCCGCCGCCGACTTCGGAGCCGGCGCAGCTGCAGGTCGATCTGGAACTCGGGCAGCACGAGCTGCTCGTGCGCGTCGTCGACGCGGCCGGGGTTCCGCAACGTGCGCAGTTGAGTCTCGCGACGTGGGGAGGATCCGATGTCGCGCCGGGGTCGGTGCTGCGCTCGGATGCTCCGCGCGCTCGCGGCTGGTGCAGCGAGACCCGGTTCGCGCGGCTGTGGGCGGATCGGTCCTACCGCGTGGACGCGCGTTTCGAGAGCGGCGCCGAGACCTCGATGATCGTGCGCGTGCCCACGCCGCGAGCGCTGGAGCTCGTGCATCCGGGCGAGCGGATGCTTCGCATCCACGTCGTGGACGAGCGGGGCCTGCCGGTCGCGGGGACGGAAGTCACCGCTTGGGATTGGTACGGCGATGGCGCCGTCCCGGAGTCGTACGAGGAGTTCCTCCACCGGACTCGTTCGGGTTGGCGCAAGGCTCACACCGACCGGCATGGATGGGCGGAGTTCCGCGGAGTGCGGCTTGGGCCCGCGTTCGTCCAAGGCGCCGGCCGCGCGAGCCAGCCGAAGCTCGTCCATATCGCCGACGTGGCGACCACCGAGGTGACGCTCGTACAGGAGTGAGGTGCGACGGAGTCCAGGGATCCGTCGCCATGCCGGCGGCGCTACGCTGCCGCCCCGTGCGACCCGAACCACGAGAAACCGCCGCGATCGCGCCGGCCGGATCGGTCATCCCGGCGCGGGACGCCAAGCTGGCTGCGCGGCGGGTCCTCGCGGCAGCGCCGCTGCAGGAATGGTTCGCAGCGGTGCGGCCGGACGGGCGGACTGGCGTCGAGTGGCGTGTGCAGCGGATCGGATTCCAACCGGCACTGATCCTGAGCTCCTTAGAAACTGGTCATACGCCCCGTCGGCGAACGTCGCCGCCGCAGCGGCGCCAGATCCGCCGGTTTCGCGGCGTCGTGGTCGCCGCGTCGCGGCGGTGAGAGAACTGACATGCGGAGTGCGGCCGTGATCCCTTGCGTGTTGGTCGCCTGCGCGGCGGCACAGCAGGAGCCGGAGCCATGGCGCGAAGGCAGGATCGCAATCGCCGTGGACGGTGCCACGCGGGAGTATCCGTACCGGCTGCTCACACCGCCGCCGTCGCCGGATGACCCGCTGTATCCGCTGGTCGTGTTCCTGCACGGTGCGGGTGAGCGCGGCAGTGACAACGTGCGTCATCTCGCGCACTTCGGCCGGCGGATCGCGGGGGCGGAGTATCGCGCGCGGTTCCCGTGCTTCGTGCTCGCGCTGCAATGCCCGCGTGGCGAGCAATGGGTCGACGTGCCGTGGAATGCACGCGTCTCACCGGCGCAGCCGGAACAGCCGGCGCGATCGATGCAGGCGGTCATCGCCGCGCTGCAGGAGCTGATACGCGAGCACCCGATCGATCCGGATCGCATCTATCTGACCGGACTGTCGATGGGTGGCTACGGCGCCTGGGATCTCGCGACCCGGCAGCCGGACTGGTTCGCCGCGGTCGTGCCGATCTGCGGTGGCGGTGATGTGCGCGCGGCCGGGCGGCTGTCCGCCGTGCCGCTGTGGGCATGGCACGGCACCGACGACCGCGGCGTGCCGGTCGCGCGGTCGCGTGAAATGGTCGCAGCGATCCGCGCTGCCGGTGGGGAGCCGCGGTTCTCCGAGCTCGCCGGAGTCGGACACGATTCGTGGAGTGCGGCGTACGCATCGGACGGCGCGCTGCCGTGGCTGTTCGAGCAGAGGCGCGACCTCGCAGTGCGGGCCGGCGCGAAACCGGGGGCCGCGTTGCCGCAGGTGTCGGGTGACGGTGACGTCGTCGAGCTCGCGCTCGAGGCTCCAGCGCCGATCACGGCGGTGATCCTCGAAGAGGAGAGCGCGGCGCTCGGGCGCGTGCAGTCGCATGTCGTCGAGTTCCTCGCCGGCGACGCGTGGCGTGAGCTCGCGCGCGGCGGCGCGATCGGCCCCGGCGTCGTGCATCGATTCGCGGCGACGGAGTGCGCGCGGCTTCGCGTCCGCGTGATGGCCGGCGGGGCTGACGCACCACGGCTGCGGCGGTTCGCGGTGGTTCCGCATTGAGCCGCAGCGGACAACCCCGGGTGGACCATTCCGGTAGAGCGGCCTAGTCTCGGTCCGTCTGCGAAAGGTCGACCATGCAGAGACTGACGGGCTCCTTCCTGCTGCTTTGCGCGATGCTCAACGCGCAAGACACTTGGTACCGCTGCTATGCACCGGCTGAGCCAGAGCAACGTGAGGCCGCGGCGATGGCATACGACTCGGCGCGACGCGTCGTCGTGCTGTTCGGCGGTCAGAGCAACCTCGCCCGCAGCTCGCACCACCTCGACGACACGTGGGAATGGGACGGGAGTCGGTGGCGCAGGTTGAATCTGCCGACCAGCCCTTCACCGCGGCGCCACCACGCCATGGTCTACGACGAGGCGCGGAAGGTCATCGTGCTGTTCGGTGGGCAGGATCATTCGAGCCGACTGCCGGACACGTGGGAGTTCGATGGGACGGCCTGGCGCCTGCGGCACGTCATGGGAACGAACCAGGACAGGTTCAGTGTGGCGATGAGTTACGACCCGCGTCGTCGCCGGGTGATGCGCTTCGGCGGCGCCGGCGCGGGCGGGGCCAAGGACGACACATGGGTGTGGGACGGAACCATGTGGACGCTGTTGCAGGCGAGTGGTCCCCCGGGGCGGTTCGATGCGCAGATGGCATACGACGCGCTGCGCGATCGGACGGTTCTCTACGGTGGATCCGGTGCATCCGGGTACCTCAGCGACACCTGGGAGTTCGACGGTGTGCGGTGGAGCCCCCGGTTTCCGGCTGCGAATCCAGGTGGCGTGGCGCGTTTCTCGATGGTCTATGACGGTGCCGTGGCCCGCATGGTGCTGTTCGGTGGCCTGCCGAACCTCTCGCGCGTGACATGGAGCTGGGACGGCACCAACTGGTCCCCGCGCAATGTGAACGTGGCTCCGCCAGCGCGCTACGACAGTGCGATGGCCTACGACGCGCATCGCGACCGGGTCGTGATGTTCAGCGGCTGGCCGGTCGACGACAGCGACACCTGGGAATACCACTCGCCGGTGCGGCGGCCGGCGGTGTATTCCGGCTTCGGCACCGGTTGCGCGGGGAGCGCCGGCGTGCCGCGGCTCGCGGCGCTGCCTCGATCGCTGCCATTCGTCGGTGCACCGTTCGAACTCGAGCTGAGCTCGTTGCCGACCGGCGTCGTGAACATCCCGTTCGGCCTGATCGGTGCATCCAAGTCCGCGTGGGGCTCGATTCCGCTGCCGCTCGATCTGGGCCCGTTCCAGATGCCTGGATGCAAGCTGTTCGTCAGCCACGACTGGATCCAGCCGATCCCGAAGAACGGCGCAACGGCAAGTTGGGTGTTGAACGTCCCCTACGACACGACGCTCGTCGGCCAGCGCTTCTTCGTCCAGGGAGCTGTCGCCGACGCGAAGGCGAACGGGGCCGGTTTCGTCTGGAGCAACGCGGGTGAAGCGTTGATCGGCGAGCGCTGACGGCGTGCGGCGGCGCGTTGCTACGCTTCCGCCCCAATGACCGATCCGGCCGGCGCCCTCGCGGCGGTATCTCGTGCGTTCGGACCGCAGGCGCGGGACGCCAAGCTGACTGCGCTGCGCGCGCTCGTGGATGCGCCGCTGCCGCGCGGGCGCGCGCTCGGCGAGCTCGCGGCGACGCTCGACTTCCTGCGTGCGTACCCCGACGACGCCGAGGTGTTGCGCGCCGTCGAGCAGGTCACGGTGCGGCTGCCGGCCGAGCGGCGGGTCGTGCATCCGTTCTCGTACGAAGTCGTGCAGCGGCTGGTCGAGCTGCATCCGGGTGCGCTCGACATCGCGTGGGACGACTACGACGACGATGTGGCGCTGCAGGAGGCGCTCGCGCTGCTCGTGAATCCGGTCGACCAGCAAGGGCTCGACGACCAGGAGCTGTCGCTGCAGGAGTGGTTCGCAGCGGTGCGGCCGGAGGGACACACGGACCTCGAGTTCTTCCTCGACCTGCTCGCGGGGTCGGAGCTGCGGGCGGAGGCGCGGGAGTTCCTGTTCACGCGTGCGGCGCTGCCGATCCAGTTCCGTGGACCGGCGCCGCTGCGCCAGCGCTGGCGGGCGGAGCGGATCGAGTTCCAACCGGCACCGATCCCGCGCGACCGCGCACCGATCGAGCCGAAGCTGGCTTTACCGCTGCCACGTGCGGCGCGGGCGGGGCAGCGGGTCATCGACCTCTCATTGGTTGCGCTCGCGGTCCGCAAGCTCGAGATCTACCCGCTGATCCACGCCAGCCCACGCGACGTGCGTGTGTTCGCGCTCGAGCGCGGGATCCGGATCACGGTCGCCGGTGTGCGGCCGGAGCGACGCTCGGCGCTCGAGTCGCTGTGGTTCTTCCTGGTCGCGAAGAACGAGGTGCCGATTGCGTACGGTCCGGCCGGGATCTTCTGCGGCGTCTGCGAGATGGGGATCAACGTGTACCCGGAGTTCCGCGGCGCCGAGATCCGGCTCGTCGACACGCTGCTGATGCAGGTGCTGCACCAGGCGTATGCGGCGCAGTACTTCCGGCTCGTGCCGTACGCATTCGGCAAGGAGAACGACGACGCGATCGCGACCGGGGCGTTCTGGTTCTACCGCAAGCTCGGATTCGTCCCGACCAACCCGAAGGTCGACGCGCTGGCGCGCGCCGAGGAGGCGCGGATGGCGGCGGAGCCCGGCTACCGCAGCGACCGCCGCATGCTGCACCGGCTGTCCGACACCGAAGGCAAGCTCGATCTCTCCAGCGGCCGCTGCACGCCGTTCCCGTTCGGCAGGCTCGGGGTTGCGCACAGCGCCTGGCTCGCGCGCGAGTTCGGTGGCGACCGCACCCGCGCTGCGAAGCAGTGCGCCGCGCGCGTCGGCAAGCTGCTCCGCCTTCGTCCGTCACCGGCGCTCGGCCGACTCGCTCCGCTGCTCGCGCAGATCCCCGACCTCGCGCACTGGCCGCAGCGGGAGCTTCAGCTCCTCGCGCGCATCGTCACCGCCAAGGGTGCCACGTCCGAGTCCGGCGCCGAGCCGCTGTTCCAGCGCCACTCGCGCCTCGAGTCCGCGCTGCGCGCCCTCGCTGAACCGGTACACCCGGTCTCAGAGACTCCCGCCGTCACTTGGCGCGAAAAAACCCGCGCGAACTGACGGAGTGCGTCTCAGACACGCCGTGTACCGCTTCGCGCGAAAAAACTCGCGCGAAGTGACGGAGTGCGTCTCAGAGACCCCGTGTACCGCCTGCGGAAAGTGCGGTGGAGGAGGGATTCGAACCCCCGTCGCCTTTGCAGGCGAAGCGGTTTTCAAGACCGCCGCATTCAGCCACTCTGCCACTCCACCGTGGAAAACCCGCGCGCCCTCGTGGGCTAACTCTGCCCCGCCGCCTCCATGACATCACGCGCGACGAACAGCTGCGCGTGGAACTGCACGGCCAGCGCGACGGCGTCGCTGGGGCGGCAGTCGACGGTGCGCTCGTTGCCATCTCCATCGACGAGGACGAGCAGGGCGAAGAACGTGTTCTCGCGCAGCTCGTTGACGACGACGCGGGCGAGGCGCCAGCCGACGGTGGCGAGGATGCGCCCGATCAGGTCGTGCGTCAGCGGCCGTTGCGTCGGCTGGTCGCAGAGCTTGCGGTTGATCTCGGTCGCCTCGTTCCAGCCGATGACGATGGTCATGGTCCGGCCGTTGCCGCGCTCGCGCAGGTGGATGAACTGGTTGTCCCCCTTCTCCTGCAGGACGACGCGCGACAGTTCGACCTCGACGAGATCCATGGCCGGGATACATAACCCCGCCGCGGCGGCGCACCAAGGTGCGTATACCTGACGCCTGTCGATGGCTTCGGAGCAGATCCTCCCCGGCGCGGACGCGCTGCTGACGGTCGTGACGCGTGGCGAGCACGTGGAATCGTGGCACCGCGGCGTGCTGGTCGTGGTCCGCGGCAACGAGATCCTGTTCGCCGCCGGTGATCCGCAGACGCCGGTGCACTGCCGGTCGGCGACGAAGCCGATGCAAGCGCTGCCGCTCGTCGAGCTGGGCGGCGCGGACCGGCTCGCGCTGACGGCCCCGGAGCTGGCGGTCCTCTGCGCGAGCCATCACGGCAGCGCCGCACACGTCCGGACCGTGACGGCGCTGCTCGCGCGCGGCGGCTTCACCGAGGCGGACCTGCAGTGCGGCGCGCACGCGCCGCGCGACCGGACCGAGCGCGAAGCGCTGCAGCGCCGCGGCGAACCCCCGCGCCGGATCCACAACAACTGCTCCGGCAAGCACGCCGGATTCCTGCACCTCGCTGCGCTGTGCGGCGACGACCCACGTCGCCACCTCGCTCCCGACAGCCGCGCCCAGCAGCTGGTGCGCGACACGCTCGCCGACCTCGCCGAGCTGCGCGTGGCGCAGATCGACACGACGATCGACGGCTGCGGCGCGCCGACGTTCCGCCTGCCCCTCGTCGGTCTCGCCACGGCGTTCCGCCGTTTCGCGAACCCGTCCGGCCTGGCCCCCGTTCGTGCGGCCGCATGCCACCGGCTGCTGGATGCGATCGCCGAAGCCCCATTCCACCTGCAGGGGGAGGGCGGCCTCTGCACGGTGCTGGTCGAGTCGGCGCGCGGCCGCGTGCTGCCGAAGAACGGCGCCGAGGGGGTCTTCGCGATCGGGCTCCCGGGCCGGGACCTCGGCATCGCGATCAAGGTCGCCGACGGCAACGAGCGCGGCTACACGGCCCTCGTCCCGGAGCTGCTGCGTTGGCTCGAGCTGTGGCCGGAGATCCCGCGCGAGCTGCAGCCGTTCCACCGCGCGCCGGTGCTCAACACGCAAGGTCGACAGGTCGGCGAGCTGCGCCCGGTCGTGGAGTGGCCGGCGTGAAGCAGGTCCGCAAGGTCCCCAGGCTCCCGCGCCGCGACGCCGCCGCGCACAAGGGCTCGTTCGGCACGGTCCTCATCGTCGCCGGCAGCGACGGCATGCTCGGCGCGGCGATCCTCGCCGCACGCGGCGCGTTGCGCGGCGGCGCCGGTTTGGTGCGTGTCTGTCTGCCGGCCGAGCTGCGCGCACCGCTGACGGTCGCCGTGCCGCCGGCGACGACGTTGGCGCGTCGCGGCCCGCCGAGCACCTGGCTCGCCGGCTGCGACGTCCTCGCGCTCGGTTCCGGCATGCCGTTGACGCCGGAGCACCGCCGGATCGTGCGCGCGCTGGTCCGCGCGGCCGACGTACCGATCGTGCTCGATGCCGGCGGCTGCGACGCGTTCGCGCCGCTCCGCCAGCGGCTGCCGGCGCGCGTGCCGGTGGTCATGACCCCGCACCCAGGCGAGGCGGCGCGGCTGCTCGACACCGACGTGCCGGCGATCCAGCAGGACCGCGCGGCTGCGGTCGCGGAGCTCGCGCAGCGCAGCGGCGCCATCGCGGTGTTGAAGGGCCACCGCACGCTCGTCTGCGACGGCGAGCAGCTCTACGAGAACCGCAGCGGCAATCCGGGCCTCGCCAGCGGCGGCACCGGCGACGTGCTGACCGGGCTGATCGCGGCGCTGATCGGGCAGGGCATGACGCCGTTCGACGCCGCCTGCCTGGGCGTGCACGTCCATGGCGCCGCCGGCGACCGCGTCGCGAGCAAGCTCTCGCAGGCCGGGCTGAACGCCGACGATCTCCCGCTCGCGATCGCGGAGCTGTTGCGATGATCCGCGCGCTCGCCTGCGCGACGCTGGCCTCGCTGCTCACCGCACAGCAGGAACCGGATCGCATCGCGACGCTGCTGCAGCGCTTCGACGCCGGCCAGGTGCCGGACACGGAACTGTTCTCCTCGCTCGGCGACCACGACCCGGCCTACGCGCGCACGGCGCGCGACCTGTTGCTGTACGAGCGCGCGCCGCTGCAGGACTTCTCGCAGCAGCCGATTCCAGGTCAGGGACGTGATCTGCTCGTCCACGGTCTCGTCGACCGCCCGCGCAAGGAAGCGATCCCGTTCCTGCGACTGCGGCTGGCCCAGGGCCCGCTCGACCGCCGGCTGCGCTGGTTCGTGCTCGCCGCGCTGCCGCCGGCATTGGTCGAGCCGGAGCATGTGCAGGATCTGATCCCGCGTCCGGGCGAACGGCCCGACGACGCCACGCACGTCCTCGCGAGCCGGCTCACGCCGCGGGTCGCCAACACGCTGGTTGCGCAGCTCGCCGCCTACGGCCAGGCTGCGGCCGATCCGTCGCTGGTGTTGACGCTGCTGGAGCGCATCGACGCAGCCGGGGAACGACGCCTCGCAGAGATGCTGCCGGGCCTGCCCGCGCAGACCGCTGAACCGCTCGCGATCTGGCTCGCCGGGCGGAAGACCCCCGAACTCGCCGCAGCGGTGCGCGAGGTCCTCGATGCCGATGCGCCGCTCCCGGCCTGGAGCCTGCGGCTGCTGTCGGCCGACGAGCTGACTGCCGAACGGCGCCGGCGGCTGCTCACCCTGCTGCCGGCCGGCGATGCACGTTCCGTGTTGGCATTCGAGGCGATGGCGCGCTGCGGCCACTTCCACCCCGCCCTGGTCGACTTCGCGCTGGGTGCCGGGCGCGAAGACACGCGCCGCGCGCGGATCCGCTCGCTGGTCGCAATGCCGGCACAGACGCTGCCGGCGCCGGTCTGGCTGCAACTGATCGACGACGACGACCCCGAAGTGCGCACGCAGACCATACGCGCACTGCTGCACACCCCGTTCGCCGAAGCGGTCGAGCAACGGCTGCGCGAGCTGGCGCCGACGGTGCCGGCAGCGCGGCGCGCGCTCGTCCTCGGTGGCACGCGCGCGACGGTGACCGACCTGTGGCCGAAGCTGTCGCTCGGCGAGCGACTCCGGCTCGTGGACTGGCTGCGACCGGCCGAGCGGCCATGGCTCGCCGAGCTGCTCGACCGCGAGCTCGCCGAGCTGCCGGTCGCTGCTGCCGGGGAACGCGGCGAGCTGCGCGATGCGATCCTGGTCGTGCGCACGGCGGATGGGTCGCCGCGCGCACGGCAGGAGCTGCTGGCCCGTGTGGCGGAGCTCGAAGGGGACCGCTTCGCCGGCGCGATGCGCGCGCTCGGGCGCGGCTTCGCGGCCGACGAGGTGACGGCGGTGCTGCGCGCCGTGGCGCGCGTCGAGGATCCTTCGCGGCGCGCGCAGCTCGCGCGCCTGCTCGCACAACAGGGACCGGCGATCCCGGAGGACTGGCTGCGCGAACGCTGGCAGCAGGAGGGTGATCTGGAGGTGCGCGCCGAGCTGGCCGCACTGATGGCGCGCAGCGTCCGCCGCCGCGCGATCTGCAACGACCTGCTCGCGATGCTGGTCGACGGGATCGTCGATGCCGAGCGCGAGGTCTGGTTCGCCTGGATCGGTGGCTTGCAGCCGCCGCTGCACGGCTACGAGATCCAGTTGCTCGCGCGCACGTTCGCCATCGCCGCGCGCAGCGGTGCCGACGCGCCGGACGAAGACTCCCGCTGGTTCGGTCGCGACGGCTCCGCGCTGGCGATGGCGGTCATCGAGCTGATGGCGCGCGTGCCGGTCGCCGATCTGGACGCCTTCGCCGACGAACTCGCGGCCGAACCGGCGCGACCGGAGCTCGCCGCCGAGCGCTCGAGCCTGCTGCTCGTCTGTGCACGCCAGCCGACGTTGCGCGGCCCGCTCGGTTGGCCGCTCGCGCGCGCGATCGCGGCCGGGCGCACGCTGCCGCCGGTCGCCGTCGGTCCGATCCGGCTGCTGGAGGCGGAGCAGCTCGAAGCCACCGGCCAGGACGCCGCAGCGGCGCGCGCGTATCGTGCGGCCTTGCGCGGGTTCTGGCGGGCGCCGCCGGCACCCGTGGTCGCCGAGGCTTTCCTCGGGGTCCACGACCCGGCGTCCGGTCAGGTTCCGCTGGCGCGGCTCGCGGTCCGGGCCGAGCTGGCCGATGCGCGGGCCGGGGCCGAGGGCGCCCTGGAACGCGCGCGCCTGTTCGCCGAGGGCGATCAGGAGGCGATGCAGAGGATCGAAGAATTCGAGAGGCGAAGATGACGCGTCTGCTGCACACGATCGGAATCCTCTGCGCGTCCGCCGCGCTGTTCGCGCAGGAACCTGCTCCGGCGCCGTCGCCGCCTGCCAAGCCGCAGGACCCGGCGCAGGCGAAGGAGCAGCTGCTGGCGGCGTTGCAGAAAGAGGGGATCCAGCTCGATCTGCAGGCGAAGACCGTCACAGTGCCCGCCGTCCTCAACCAGCCGGCGGACCCGCTCGAGTACCTGCTGATCCACAAGCGCGGCAAGAAGCACGAGGCGTTGTGCGTGACCGAGGTCAAGCCGAGCCTGCTGAACGCGGCGCTGCTGCTGCTCGGGTTCCAGGAGGGGAAGAATGTCGGCTACCAGCAGAAGGATCCGATGCCGACCGAGGAGCAGATCCGCGACGGCGCGCCGATCTACGACGTGATCGCGCCGAAGGGGATGCCGGTCTGGATGACCGTGTCCTGGAAGGAGGCGGGTGGCAACGAGGTGCGCGTCCCGATCGAGGATCTGTTGGTCGACCTGACTGCGTGCGGCCCGGTCACCGATGCGTCGTTCGTGTTCCTCGGCGGTTGCATGGCGCCGATCTATCGCGATCAGGCGCCGGTGTTCGTCGCGGACTTCGAGGGGAACCTCGTCAGCAACTGCTACCTCGTGCCGGAGAACCATCTGGTCACGATCGTGCACGAGCGCGCCCCGGACGATCAGAACTGGTGGATCGCAGACAAGACCCCGCCCCCGGGGACCGAGGTGCGCTTCACGTTCCACGCCGTGCGTCCGGCGGCGCTGTACGACGGGCGCGACGAGCGCGTGCGCAAGCAGAACGAGGAGACGCGCCAGAAGATCGAGGCGGAGATGCGCAAGCACCGCGAGCAGCAGGAGCTGGAGCAGAAGGAGAAGGAGAAGGGGAAGGACAAGGAAGGCGGGTGAGCGGGGCGCAGCGGCGATGCGATCAGCCAGACCATCTGACGACCGACGCCGTAGACCTCGGACCGAGGTTTCGATGCTGGTGGTAGCTGTGCTGGCGCTGTGTGGGAACCCCGTCAGCCAGGTCGCACTGGATTGGACGCGTGCGCGGCACGTCTCAGCGGCCCTGCATGCGATGACCTACGACGTAGTGCGCCAGCGCGTGGTGTTGTTTGGTGGAGTGGGGAATGGCTTGATCGCCGAGACTTGGGAGTGGGACGGAGCCACGTGGGCACGACGATCGCCGGTCGCGAGCCCGAGCCAGAGGTTCGGCCACGCGATGGCCTACGACGTTGCGCGGCAGCGTGTCGTGCTGTTCGGAGGCGTCGACGGAAACCAACGCGGACTCTCCGACACTTGGGAGTGGGATGGCGACACCTGGACGCGGCGATCGCCAGCGACAAGCCCGGGTGCGCGCTACCGGCACGCGCTCGCGTACGATGTTGCGCGGCAACGTGTCGTACTGTTCGGGGGCGACGGGAGTGGCGAGCTCTCGGACACGTGGGAATGGGACGGATCCGACTGGACGCAGAAATCGCCGGGTACCAGCCCGAGCGGGCGCTACGGCCACGCGATGGCTTACGACCTGGCACGCCAGCGCGTAGTGATGTTTGGTGGGATGAACTGGCGGCTCTGGCAATCCGACACTTGGGAATGGGACGGCAGTACCTGGTCGCAGCGAGCGCCGGCAGCGAGCCCGAGCGGCCGCTATGGCCACGCCATGGCCTACGACCTGGCGCGTCGGCGTGTTCTGCTGTTCGGGGGAAGCGCGACCGGCCAGCTCACCGATACGTGGGAGTGGGACGGGAACAACTGGATCTGGCAAACGCCAACCGCGAGCCCGGGCAGCCGCGTGGCACATGCGATGGCCTACGATATCGCGCATCTCCGCGTCGTGCTGTTCGGGGGCGTGAGGTTTGGGGGGACAGAATCGGGCCTGCTCGCTCCCGATACGTGGGAGTGGGATGGCAATAACTGGATGGAGCGATCACTGGCAACTCACCCAAGCGCGCGCATACGCCACGCCATGGCCTTCGATGCCGCGCGCCAGCGTGTGGTGCTGTTCGCGGGAACGGCAAACATCACGGTCGCCGACACGTGGGAGTTGGACGGGAGTACCTGGGTGCAGCGCTCGCCAGCGGCCAGCCCGAGTGCGCGTACGCGCCACGCAATGGCGTACCACGCCGGGCGGCAGCGCGTCGTGTTGTTCGGAGGCTGGGGTTCGTCTGGCTCCCTGGCCGACACTTGGGAGTGGGATGGAAGCAAGTGGACGCAGCAAGCTCCCGCCACGCGTCCGAGTGCGCGTTCGGGCCACGCGATTGCGTACGACGTTGCGCGCCAGCGTGTCGTGCTGTTCGGAGGATGGGATTCGAATGGCGCCTCAGCCGAGACGTGGGAGTGGGACGGTGCCAACTGGATGCAGCGATCCACGGCAACGAGCCCGAGCGCACGCCATGTGCACGGTATGGCGTACGACGCTGCGCGGCAGCGCGTCGTGCTGTTCGGAGGCTCCGCCGGTGGTCATGCCGCCGATACCTGGGAATGGGACGGGGCCAGTTGGGTGCAACGAGCGCCTACGACCAGCCCGAGTGCGCGCGTCATGCACGCAATGACCTACGACACCGTGCGCCGGCGAGTCGTACTGTTCGGAGGACAAGGCCCGATCGGGGTGTTGTCCGACACGTGGGAGTGGGACGGGAGCAACTGGATGCAGCGGGTACCGACTGTGAATCCGGCTGCGCGCGACGACCACGCCATGGTGTTCGACGCCGCGCACCAGCGTGTCGTGCTGTTTGGAGGGTATCAGCTCTCCGACACCTGGTTCTTCGGACCCCGCATGCCGGCGGCCGTCCAGCCGATCGGCAGCGGCTGTGCCGGCAGCAGCGGCCTCCCCGTTCTCACGAGCAGTGATCCGTATCTCGGCAACTCCGCATTCCGGCTCGAGCTGATCTCCGCGCGACCATCATCGCCCTGCCTGTTCGGCATCTCTGCCGGTACGCAATCGCTGCCGATCGGGCCCTGCACGCTGTACCTGATGGATCCGATCGTTCCGTTGCTGGCACCGAGCAACTGGGCCGGCTTCGCCGCGACGACGCCGTTCGTGCTGCCGCCCGACGTGACGTTGCGCGGTGCAACACTCTACGCGCAGGCGTTCGTCGCCGACGCGCAGGGTCCGGTGCTCGGACTCGCCTTCAGCGCTGGCCGCCGGCTCGTGCTCGGCGATTGAACCGCCGAAGCCACGCGGTCACTGCACCTTTACCAGCAGCGCGTCACTCGCGCTGAGCTTCTGGCAGGTCCCGCTCCCAGCGAACACGAACTGCGTGTACCCGAACGCCCCAGCCGACCCCTGCGGCAGCGGCAGCGCCGCACGCACGGCGCCGTTCGGCGCAGCGACGACCGGGAGCCACGCGTACGGCGCGCGCAGGTCCAGGTGCAGCCGCACGCCGAGCAGCACGGTGCCGTTGACATCCGGCAGCGTGCCGACGAACAACACGCCGGGTGCGCCGGGCGGCGCGCCGCCGGCGCACAGGATCCCGAACGCCGCATCGCCGGCGAGCGGGCGCCGGTCGAGTCCCTGCAGCAGCGGCCCGGCACAGGCCGGCGTGGACTGGCCGTAGCGGAGCTGACCGTCCGGCAGGCGCTTGAGTGAGATCACGACGTCGGCGGCGGCGTAACCGGGGACGAGACCGCCTCCGGCGACGACGAGCTCGTCGCCAAGCGTGACCGGGTAGATTCCGTGCAGCGGCACGCTCATCTGCGTCAGGCTGCGCCAGAGGTTGGTCGCCGGGTCGTATTCCTCCGCCTCCGGGAAGTTGCCACGCGGCCCCTCGCCGCCGACGACGATCAAGCGACCATCGAGCACGGCGGCGCCGTTGCCGCCGCGCGCGGTCGGCATCGGCGCGAGCTGGGTCCAGCGATCGGTCGCCGGGTCGTAGCACTCGAGCGTCGCGAACAACTGCCCGCCGACGCGCCCGCCGGCGACGTACAGCTTGCCGCCGACCGCCGCAGCGGCGAGGTGTTCGCGCGGCGTCGGCATCGGTGTCAACGTCCGGTGTTGGTCGGTCGCCGGGTCGTAGACGGTCAGATCGCCGACGACGCCTCGCGCCGGATCGACGCCACCGACGACATAGATCTTGCCGCCGATCGTGACGCCGACCATCGCGCCACGCGGGCGCGGCAGCGGGGTGCGCGACGACCACTGGTTCGCCAGCGGGTCGTAGGCGCGCACGGCGTCGGTGCCGAGGAACGCATTGACGTATCCACCGAGGACGTAGATCCGCCCGCCACTCTCGGCCATCGCGAAGTGGTGCAGCGTGGTCGGCATCGGCGCGCTGAACGCCCACTGCCACGTGCGCGGGTCCAACCGCTCGACGGTCGCCATCGGCCCGCGGTCGAGCGCGAGTCCGCCGGCGACGTACAGCATCCCACCGAGCACTGCGGCGCCGACCTCCTGCCGCGCGAGCTGCAGTTTCGGTCTCGGCTCCCAGAAGCCGGGTCCGGGCGGAGCCTGGGTGGCTGCCGCGCCGGCGAGGATCGCTGCTACGAGAACGTGAGTTCGCATGGCGGACCTGCTGCGCGCGAGAGCGCGCGCGTGAGCCGCCCAGGCTAGCGCGTCTTCGCCGGAGGGTGTTGCAGCAGCCAGCGCAGGTAGATCCCGATCGCGCGGCGCTCCTCGAGCGGGACCTCGGCATAGGCCGGCATGTCCTCCGATCCGATCGTCCCTTCCGGGTCGGCGAGGATGTCGGCGAGCACGTCGACCGGTTGGTCGATCTCGTGCAGATACGGGGCGTCGAAGTCGGTCTCACCGACATCGCCGTAGGCATGGCAGTCGAGGCACTTGTGCCGGCGCACGGCGAGATACCCCCGCCGCTCGTCCGCCGTCAGCGCACCGAGCGGATAGTCGAGGCTCTGCTTGGTCGCCGGTTCGTGCAGCAATCCGCGCACGGTCAGCGTGCCGAGGCCGAGCAGCACGACGACGGCGAGCAGGCGCGAGCGCGCGAGGCCGAGGCGCCCTTCGACCTGCGGCCACACCACGAGCGCGCCGACGAGCAGCGCCGGGATCACCGCGGTCGCGAGGATCTCGAAGCCGCCGCTCGCCAGATGCAGCAACTGATTCAGCCACAGCATGTGCCACTCCGGCACCGGCTCGAAACCGGGATCCCCCGGTTCCGCGACGACACCGATCGGCGCACGGAACCACACCGCGCCGAGCAGCAGCAACGCGCCGCCGGCCGTAGCGGCGAATGGCGCGAGACCGGCCCAGGCGAGTCCGCGCCAACGCAGCACGACGAATAGAACCAGCAGCAGCGGCAGCAGCGACGCATGCGCGAACCAGAACCGCATCAGCGTCGGTTCGCCGAGCTCGCTGCCGCCGCACAGCGCATCGGCGACGACGGTGCCGGCAAGCGGCGCTTGCGCCGCGACGCCGACCCGCACCTGCGTCGCGAACCAGGCCTGCTCGTCGAACGGCAGGAACTCACCAGTGACGCCGAGCAGGATCACGAACAGCAACAGCCCGAGCCAGGTGCGCAGCGCAGCGGCCCGCACAGGATCCGCCACGCCACGGAACACGTGCGCCAGCAGCGCGACCAGCGCGAGGGCGATCGACGCGTGCGCCGCCAGGACGTGCAGCGCGCGCAGGAACGCTCCGCCCGGCACCTCCTGCTGCAACATCCGGACCGAGTCGTGCGCAAGCGCGGCGCTCGGCGAATAGTGCGCGCCGAGCGCCGCGCCGGAGATCGCGACGAGCGCCAACGCCGCGAGCCAGGCGGCGACCAACACGCGGTCCAGCCTCATGCGTCGCCGAGCAGCTCCACGATGCCCTGCGGATCCTCCGGGACCGCGATCGGCAGCCGCCGCAGCGGCGCACGCGGTGGCCCGGCGACGACTTCCCCGGTCCGCGCGAACCGGCCGTCGTGGCACTTGCAGACGAACGGGGCCGCCGCGTCGTCGCCCGGCTCGACCTTGCGCAACGAGACCGGGCACTGCAGGTGTGTGCACTCGCCGGACAGCGCGAGGATGCGGGAGTCGGCGTCGCGCGTCAGATACACGGTCTCGGTCACGCTCTGCAGCGCCGGCCCGACCCGCCGGCGGTAGGCGATCGTGCGCGCCAGGATCCCGTCGCTTGGAACGTCGGCGGCGCGGGCGAGCGGCAGCCGCGCCGGCCGTCCGCCGCTGCGCGTTGCGAGCGCGGCGCGCAGTGCGACTCCGGCCGCGCCGAGCAAGGGCACGGCGGCGAGCCAGACGGAGATCTGCCTGAAGAACCCGCGCCGCGTGCTCGGGTCAGGCTGGTGGTCGGAAGTCACGGGGGAGGACGGCACGCGATCGATCGGACAGGGAGGTGGTCGCGCGGGGCATGTCCGCGCGCGGAGTCGCAGACACTACCGCCCAGGCCCGCGCCCGGAAGCGACCGGCAAGATCACCCGCTTCCCGCCACTGCGCGATTGCGGCAACCTCCGCGCGCCGCACAATCGCGCGGATGCGGATCGTGCAGGTCGGGATCTGTGCCGCCGTGTTGGCCTTTGCGGCGCCGGCGCAGGAGGTGTACGCGGTCGTCGAGCTGGGTGAGCTGGAGATCACGCAGGGACGGCTGGAAGGCAGCTGGCACTGGGCCTGGGATCTGCAGGTCGGCGCGCTGCTGCCGCGCGTGCAGATCGATGGCGATGGGCACGCCGGTTTCGCGCACGACGCGAGCGGCGGGTTCTGGTCGTGGAACTTCGAGTCGGTGATGCGCGACGGCCGCATCCACGTGCAGCTCCCGGCGGCGCGCGATGTCACCGGCACGCTGTTCCTGCCGGACGACGACTGGAAGGCGTTGCGGCCAGTGCGGTTCAAGATCCAGGCGGCGAAGTTCGCCGCCGCCAACCGATCCGATTACCTCGACGCGGAGCGGCTGCGCTATCTGAGCCTGTTGCAGCGCGGGCTGCCGGGCGGCGCGTGGTTCCGCCATCGGCTGCACGAGATCGACCGTGAGCTGGGCGTCGAGCGGCCGTTCGTCGAAGGGACCTGGGCGCGGCGCAACGAGATCGACGAGTTCGCGGAAGCGATCGAGCTGTTCGGTGGCGGGCGTGCGATCGCCGAGAACCTGCAGCTCGACCGTGCGCTCGCCGACGCCGGCGCCGAAGGTGCCGACGTCGACGTCACGTCGATCGAAGGGATCAAGATCAAGCCGATCGACTGGACGCAGCATCTCGGCAACGAGGCGCCGGCGCTCGATCCGCTGGCGGCGCTGATCCCGCACGACCAGCACGCGGTGTTCCTGCCGAGTGCCTCGGCGGCGCAGCGCGTGATCGAGGAGGTCGAGCGGCGCGGGACCGCGGTCGCGTTCGTGATGGGGATGCCGCGCGCCGAGGAGCACGCGCTGCTGCAGCGCTACGAGCGCCAGCTCGGCGTCGAGCTGCGCGCGCTGGTGGCGCTGGGCGACCTGGTCGGCTCGCTGGCGCTTACCGGGTCGGACTTCGAGTTCCGGATGGGGACCGACGTGGCGCTGCTGCTGTCGAGTCCGCGTCCGGCGGAGCTGCGCGAGCAGTTGCAGCAGGCGGGCGTCGAGCTGCACGAGCTCGGTGGCACGTTCGTGTTGACCAACTCGAAGGCCCAGCTCGCGCGGTTGCGCGACGTCGCCGCGGGCAAGCTCGCGGCGTTGGCGAAGGAGCCGGAGTTCCGCTTCTTCCGCCTGCGCTACCCGCTCGGAGCGAAGGACGAGACCGCGTTCGCCGTGCTCTCGGACGCGACGATCCGGCGTTGGTGCGACCCGCAGTGGCGGATCGCGAGTGCGCGCCGCGTGCGCGCGGCGGCGCTGCTCGGCGAGCTGACGGCGCGGCATGCCGCCGATCTCGCGCAGCCGGCCGTTGCGCGGCGCGCGCTGCCTGCCGAGGAGGCATTCGCTGGCCTCGGTACGCTACGCCTCGATGGCGGCGGCGTGCACTCCGAGCGCTATGGCACGCTGACGTTCCTGACGCCGATCGTCGACCTCAACGTCACGCGCGCCTCGGCCGCCGAGGCGGATGCCTACCGTCGCTGGCGCGAGGGGTACGAGCGCAACTGGTCCGGTGTGTTCGATCCGATCGCAGTGCAGTGCACGATGCAGGCCGGACGCGTCACGACCGACGTCACGGTCATGCCGCTGATCCTCGGCAGTGAATACAACTGGCTGCGCCAGCTGACGCGGACGGCGAAGCTGTCGGCGCGCCCGCTCGAGCTGGCCGAACCGCTGGCCCAGCTCGCATTCGCGATCGAGCCGAAGTCGAACCCGATGCGGATGGTGCTCGGCTTCGCCGGCGGGCTCGGCCGCGAGCTCGGCGCCGACCCGTTCGGTTGGATGGGACAGACCGTCGCGATCTATGCCGATCAGGATCCGTTCTGGGCCGAGCTCGCGCAGGCGAAGGACCGCGAAGAGTTCTTCGAGCAGAACTGGCACCGGCTCCCGCTCGGGCTCGTCGTCGAAGTCGACTCCGCGCTGAAGGCGACCGCGTTCCTCGCCGGGTTGCGCGCGTACGTGCAGGACACCGCGCCCGGGATGACGCAGTGGCAGAGCATCGATCACGCCGGCGGGACGTACGTCCGTGTCTCGCCGTCGCCGGAGGCAGCCGCGGAGCTCAGCGAGTTCGAGCGGCGCGCGACGTTCAGCTACACCGTGTCCGGGCGGCGGATCCTCGTCGCGCTGAACGAGAACCTGGTCAGGCAGGCGCTCGAGCGCGGCAACAAAGCGCCGGATCCCGCGCCCGTGCCGCCTGGCGAGCACGCCTGGCTGCGGGTCGGCGCGCTGGCGTTCGATGCCGTCGAGGCGTTGATCGGCGGCGAACTGCGCACCGGGATGCAGGTCCTGGCCTGGCGCAACCTGCCGATCCTCGAGGAGTGGGCGCGGAAGTTCCCCGGGCAGGACCCGGTCACCGTGCATGAGCGGCTGTTCGGCGTGCGGCTGGTCTGTCCTGGTGGCGGGCAGTACCTGCAGCAGCGCGAAGACGGGATGCTCGCGTCGTCGGTGTTCGGTCACCCAGCGGCCCCGCGCACCGGCCCGGCCTGGCCGCCGGGCTGGCGGGGGATCACCGGCGCCGACTTCGGCCTGACGTTCGAGCAGGACGGTCTGCGCGCGCGCGCGGAGGTGCGCTCGAAGTGACCGCGGTGCGGACGATCCTGCACGCCGACATGGACGCGTTCTATGCGGCGATCGAGCAGCGCGACCGGCCGGAGCTGCAAGGCAAGCCGGTCATCGTCGGCGGGCGTGGCCCGCGCAGCGTCGTTTCGACCGCGAGCTATGAGGCGCGGAAGTCCGGCGTGCACTCGGCGATGCCGTCGGTCGAGGCGGAGCGCCGGTGTCCGCAGGGGATCTGGGTGGAGCCGCGGATGCGGCACTACGCGCAGGTCTCCGAGCAGATCCACGCGGTGTTCGAGTCGTTCACGCCAGTCGTCGAGCCGCTGTCGCTGGACGAAGCGTTCCTGGACGTGACCGGCAGCCTCGCGCTGTTCGGCGATGGGGCAACGGTGGCCGCGAAGTTGAAACGGCAGGTCTGGTTGAAGACCGGGCTGACGGTGTCGGTCGGCGTCGCGGCCTGCAAGTTCGTCGCGAAGGTGGCATCCGATCTGCGCAAGCCGGACGGACTCGTCGTGGTGCCGCCGGGGGAGGAGGCGGAGTTCCTGGCGCCGCTGCCGGTGCGGTTCCTATGGGGTGCGGGGCGCGTCACGCAGCAGCAGCTCGCGCGGTTCGGGCTGGCGACGATCGGCGACGTGCAGCGACTGGCGCCGGCGGAGCTGGTCGCGATGCTCGGCCAGGCGGCCGGGGAGCACTTCGCGGCGCTCGCGCGCGGAATCGATCCGCGGCCGGTCGAGCCGGAGCACGATCCGCGCTCGCTCGGGCACGAGATGACGTTCCTGACCGATCTGCAGGACGCGGTCGCCGTGCAGCGCGTGTTGTTGGAGCTGGCCGAGAAGGTCGGACGCCGGCTGCGCCGCGCCGGTCTGCGCGCGTCGACGGTGCGGTTGAAGCTGCGCGCGCCGGACTTCTCGACCTGGACACGCCAGCAGAAGATCGACGCGACCGATCGCGATCTCGATCTGCACGCCGCGGCCTGCGAGCTGCTGCAGCGCGTGTGGCAGCCGGGGCAGCCGGTGCGCCTGCTCGGCGTCACGGCGGCGGACCTGACCGCAGGGTCCGCAGGACAGCGCGGGCTGTTCCGCGACGACGCGCGCCAGGATCAGGTGCTGCGTGCGTTGGACTCGATCCGCGACCGGTTCGGCGAGGACGCGATCGGACACGGTGCGCAGTAGCGCAGCCGCTGCCGTTCGGCGCGGTACGTATGGATGGCGCGGTTCGAGGCTACGGCCGGCCGCGTTGCGCGAGCTCCGGAATCAGTGGCAGACGCCCTTGGGCATCCCTGCGTCGCGCTGCACGTCGAACGGGATGCTGTTCGCTTCGCACAGCTCGCGGGCCAGACCGAGGAAGCGGCAGTGCGTCCCGTCGCCGACCACGTCCGACTCGATGTGGCGGAACCCATCGCGCATCGCCGCCAGGGCATCCGGTGGGAGCACGCGCTTGGCGAGCGGGAACAGGATCTCGTTCTCCTTGGCGATGTGCTCGCGCAGGAACGTGATGTAGGCCTGTGCGTCGCCGGCCAGCGCCGTGCCCGCCAGCGCCGCGACGTCGGCATGGATCCGGCGCACGAGCTGGCGTCCGTGCTCGTGCTCGTGGCGCATGACCCCGACCGGACCCTGCTGCTCCGGCAGCCCGTTCCGCGCCAGCGCCGGGAACAGGACGTCCTCTTCCTTGCCGTGGTGGCACGTGTCGACGAACGTCGTCAGGAAGTCGAGCGTGCTGCGCCAGAACTCCGGTCGCACCGGGTCGGCCGCGCGCAGCGCGCGCACCTCCTGCTGGATCGTCTCCAGCACGGCGAGGATCACCTGATGCTCCTGGACGAGAACGTCGACCGGGTGCTCGCGCGGACCGCAGCCGCAGGAGCCGGAGTGGGCGGGTTGCATGGCCGAAAAAACGGCGCCGCGGGGTGGTTCTTTCGGGGAACTCCGCCTTTGCTGGAAGCCGGGTCATGAAGCTCTTCCTCACGTCATCGTTCCTGCTGCTGGTGTCCGGTCTCGGTGGTTGCGCGACCGCCTCACCGGACGTCCCGCCCGAACGGGTCGCGGCACTCGGACTCCCGAACTACCTGGCGCCGACCGATGCCGTCGTCGTCACCGGGCAGTTCAGCGAGCCGCAGCTCCGCGAGCTGGCCAGGCTCGGCCCGATCCGGATCATCAACCTGCGCGCCGCCGACGAGCCGGGCAGCGACTGGGAACCGGTGCTGACCAAGGAGCTCGGTCTGACCTATGTCCATCTCCCGATTGCCGGCGAAACCGATCTGACCGAAGCGAACGCGCGGCGCTTCGCCGACATCCTCGACGAGCGGCCCGCCGGCACGCTCGATCTCGTGCACTGCAGCTCGGGCAACCGGGTCGGCGCGTTGTTCGCGCTGAAGCAGTTCTACGTCGACGGTGCCAGCGCCGACGAAGCACTGGCGTTCGGCAAGCAGGCCGGCATGACGCGACTCGAGCCTGCGGTCGCGAAGAAGCTCTCCCGCTGAGCGGCACCCGCCATCGCCGGGATGCGGGCGGCCGCTGCGGTGCGCGTCAGCGGATCACCGGCTTGCGCGCGAGCAGCTCGTTGAAGCGTGGCAGCTCTTCGGCGACGAGCTGGCGGAGCTTGCTGAGTTGCTCGTCGATCGCGGTCACGAGTTCGTGGCCGACGGCGATGGCCTGGTCGGTGGGCCGGTAGTCGCCGCTGGCGACGGTCGAGGCGAGCGCGCTGAGGCGGTTGTTGAGGCGGATCGGGAAGTTGAGCGGGTCCTGGCTGCTCTGGTTCTTGGTCTGGTAGAGCGCCTCTTCGACGTCGGTCAGGCCGCGCTCGAGGGCCTTCGCGGTGTCGACGATCGACGTGCCGTCCTCTTCGCCGGCCGCCTTGGTGCGCGCGTCGGCGACCTGCTTGCGGACGTCGCGGATCTGCTGGATCCCGCGATGTGTCTCGCTGAGCTTGTCGCGAAGCTCGAGCAGGAACGACTCCTGCGCCAAGAGGTCCTCGTCGGTCGCGGAGCTGCGCGGATCCTTCTGCAGCGTGAATGGGATCTCCCGCTCCTCGCCGCACGCCGACAGCAGGGCGGTATACCGGCCGGGGGCCAGCAGCGGCCCGTTCGTGCCACCGCCCCACAGCACCATGCCCGCAATGCTGACCGCATCGGCGTGCCGCAGATCGAAGCGGAACGTGTTGGCACCCTGCGTCACGCGCAGCCGGTCCTCGCCGGCCTCGCGGTCCGGCTTGGTCGAGAAGCGCCGCAACACTTCGCCGTCACGCCCGCGGATCTCGATCGTGACGAGCTCCTCCCTTGGGTCGTCACGCAACCAGAACCGCAGCGGCACGCCGCCGGGTGGATTCGCCCCCCGCGTCATCGCCCCACGCCGGCGCCCGCCGCCACCGCCGCCGCCGCGCAGCCGCAGCACCGGCTCCGGTGCCAACACCTGCAGCTTCGCGTGCGCATCCAGCTCCGGTGCATGGCGCAACGGCCGCAGATCGTCGAGCACCCAGAACGACCGCCCTTGCGTCGCCGCGATCAGGTCCCCCTGTTCGACCTTCAGATCGGTGATCGGCACGACCGGCAGCTCGAGCTGCAGCGGGCGCCAGCTCGCGCCGTCGTCGAACGAGACCTGGACGCCGCGCTCCGTCCCGGCATACAGCAGCCCGGCGCGCACCGGATCGGCCCGCACGACGCGCGTGAAGTGATCGCGCGCGATCCCCGCATCGATCCGCCGCCACTGCTTGCCGAAGTCCGCCGTCGCGAACAGGTATGGCGCAAAGTCATCCGACTTGTAGCAGGTCGCCGCGACGTACAGCCCGCCGGCGTGCTTGGGGTGCGCTTCGATCGAGTTGATCATCGCGTGGCGCGGCAGCTCCGGCGGCGTGACGTCCTGCCAGCGCTTGCCGCCGTCCTGGCTGACGTGCAGCAGCCCGTCGTCCGACCCGCACCACAACACGCCCGCCTGCACGGGCGACTCGCACGCGGCGAAGATCGTCGCGTAGTACTCCACACCGGTGTTGTCCTTGGTGATCGGCCCGCCACTGGGGCCGAGGGTCTTCGGATCCGCGCGTGTCAGGTCCGGGCTGATCGGTTGCCAGCTCTGCCCCTCGTTCGTCGTCACGAACAACACGTTGCCGGCCGTGTAGAGCCGCTGCGGATCGTGCGGCGAGAAGAAGATCGGGAAGTTCCACTGGAACCGGTACTTCAGATCCCCGGCGCCATACCCCATCGGATTGTCCGGCCACACGTTGATCGTGCGGCGCTCGCCGGTGGCGTGATCGATCCGCTGCAGGTAGCCACCGTACGACCCGCCATACACGACGTCCGGGTTGCGTGGATCGACCGCGATGTGGCCGCTCTCCCCGCCCGCGGTCGGCTCCCAATCGCGCTCCCCGATCCCGAACGACTCGCCGCGGGAACGGATCCGCACCGTCGAGTTGTCCTGCTGCGCGCCGTAGATCCGGTACGGGAACGCGCGGTCGGTCGTGACGCGATAGAACTGCGCCGTCGGTTGATTGTCCTGCGCGCTCCACGTGCGGCCGCCGTCGTAGCTGACGTTCGCGCCGCCGTCGTTGCTCTCGATCATCCGCTGCGGATCGGCCGGATCGATCCACAGGTCGTGGTTGTCGCCGTGCGGCGTGCCGATCCGTTCGAACGTCCGCCCGCCGTCCTTGCTGCGGTGGAAGCCGACGTTCAACACGTACACCACATCCACATCGAGCGGATCGCAGTAGATCCGCGTGTAGTACCAGGCACGCTGCCGCAGATCCCGGTCGGAGTTGACCTTCGACCAGGTCGCACCGGCGTCGCGGCTGGTGAACACGCCGCCCTCTGCGGCCTCGACGATCGCATACAGGCGGTCCGGATCGCGCGGCGACACGGCGATCCCGCTGATCCCCAGGGGAGGCTTTGGCAGCCCTTCGTTCCCGGTCAGCTCGGTCCAGGTCTCGCCACTGTCGGTGCTCTTCCAGATCCCGGAGCCATCGCCGCCACTCTCGAGGCTGTGCGGCGTGCGGCGCACGCGCCAGGTCGTCGCGTACAGGATCCGCGGATTGGTCGGGTCGAGGATCAGATCGACGGCGCCGGCGTCCGCGTTGGCGAACAGCGTCTTGCACCAGCTCTTGCCTCCGTCGGTGCTCTTGAACACGCCGCGCTCTTCGTTCGGGCCGAACAGGTGTCCGAGCGCGGCGACCCAGACGGTGTCCGGATCGGTCGGGTGCACGCGGATCCGCGGCACGTGGCGCGTGTCGGCGAGTCCGATGTGCGCCCACGTGCGACCGGCATCGGTCGAGCGCCACACCCCGTCGCCATGCGAGACGTTGCCGCGCACGGTCTTCTCGCCGCCGCCGACGTAGACGACGTTGGGGTCCGACGGCGCGACGGCCACCGCGCCGATCGAACCGCCGAACGATCCATCGGACATGTTGGCCCAGCTGCGTCCGCCGTCAGTCGTCTTCCAGACCCCGCCGCCGGTGGCGCCGAACCAGTAGGTGTCGCGGTCGCCCGGCACGCCGCAGACGGCGGCGCTGCGGCCGCCGCGGAACGGGCCGACCAGGCGCCACTGCAGCATCGGTTCGTAAAGCTTCGGATCCGGATGCGCCGGTGCGGCGGCCGGTTCCTGGGCGGCGGTCCGAAGGGCAGGTAGGAGGCAGACGACGAGCAGGAGGGCTGCGCGCATGGGGGGCTTGTTACTGACGCGGTGGCGCCACGGAGAGGACGGGGCCGCGCATTCTGACGCAGCTGCGACGCCCGGACGATGGCCTTTCCCGGCGCGGCCGCCGATACTTCCGCGGCCACCCCACGAGATCGAATCCGATGAACCCACAGATCCTCGCGGTGTCGGCTCTCCTGCTCGCGGCGCTGCCGGCACAGAACGCGCGCGTCGCCGTCGGCGAACGCATGCCGGACGTCGAGCTGCCCGGCCTCGCGAACGGCGACGGGCGCACGAAGCTCTCCGAGTTCCGCGGGCAGCCGGTCGTCGTCGACTTCTGGGGCACGCGTTGAGGACCTTGCATCGGGTACGCCGTGCCGCGTGCCATCGATCTGCATCACGAGCTCGGACCGAAGGGTCTCGTCGTGATCCTCAGCGAAGTGCAGGGGACGCCGCGTGAGCGGGTGCCGGGGTTCCTCTGGAGCCACTGGCAGGAGTGTGGGATCCGCAGTGCCTCCGGGCTGCGGCTCCCGGTCGACACCGGCCGCGGGATCCCGGCCTGTGCCGTCATCGGTGTCGATGGGACGCTGCTCGCGGCCGGCGCGACCGGGAGACTCGGCAGCAAGGTGGACGAGCTGATCGCGGAGGAGCTCGGCAAGCGCAGCAAGGGTTGGGGTGCTACGCCCGCGATCCGCAAGGCACGCGTCGCGATCCATGCCAGGCAGCGGTTCGCCGAGGCGAAGGAGCTGATCCACGCCGGACTCGAAGAGGAAGCGAACGAGCACGGCGACGAGTGGCGCGCGGTCGAGCAGGAGCTCGCGACGGCATGGGCCTGGCGCGTGCGCGCGGTCGGGTTCCTGCAGGACGAGGGGCGGTTCGTCGAGGCCCAAGCGCTCGCCGAAGAGCTGCAGCGAGGCGCCGCCGGAATCGACGAGTGGGAGGCAACGGCGCAGGAGCTGGTCGCGGCGTTTGCGACCGAAGCCGGCCAGCGGGAGCTCGCGCTCGAGAAGAAGCTCGCGCGGCTCACGCAGATGTTCCAGCGCAAGCTGCTCGAGGGTCAGGAGGAGCGCCAGCTCGAGCGCGCGCTGCGCGGCGCCGAGGCGGAGTCCCGCGTCGCTGCGCGCGTGCGTCGTCTGATCGCCGTGATCCACGACGGCGACCAACCCAAGAAGTGAACGAGTCGGCGCGCGCGCTGAGCCTGCGGCCGCGCACCTGGACCCGGCGGCTGCTCGGTCCGTTCCACGTCACCGGTGGGTTCTGGTATTGCGCGCTCCACCTTGGAATGCGCGCGCCGGAGCCGCTCGTGCGCTTGCTGGTGCGATGCTGGTCGTCGTTCTTCGCGTTCGTCTCCATCGGCTATCGCCGCGCCGTCACCCGCAACCTCGACGGGATCCTCGGCCGGTGCGGGTTCTGGGAGCGGCAACGGCGGATCCTGCGCACGTTCCATGAGCAGGCGTGGGCGCTCGTCGAGCGGTTCGAGCGGATGCGCGTGCAGCCACCGCAGATGCAGATCGACTACAGCGGCGCCGACTGGGAGTCGCTCGCGACGTCCGACCGCGGGCTCGTCGTGGTGACCGCCCACCAGTCGAACTGGGAGGCCGGCATGCTCCGTTCGCTTGCCGGTGCCGGCCAGCGCATCCACGTCGTGCGCGAGGCGGAGGACTCACCGTACATCCAGGATTCGGTCGCGGCTGCGCTGCGGCGCATCGGTGGCGATCGCGTCCTCACCCATTTCGTCGGGGAAGACCCTCAGCTCGGCGTCCAGCTGCTCCGCGCGCTGCGGCACGGCGATCTCGTCATGCTCGCCGGCGATCGTCCGCGCGCCGGCTCCCGCACGCAGCGCGTTCTGCTCGCAGACCGTGCCTGCGAGCTGCCGGAAGGCCCGCTGGCCCTCGCGCGCGCTGCCGGGGTGCCGATCCTGCCGCTGTTCGTGTTCCGTACCGGCCGGCGCCGCTACCGCTGTGTCGCGCGCCCGCTGATCCACGTTGCCGACTCCGACGATCGCCCTGGCGACTTGCAGGGCGCCGCGCAGCGACTCGCCGTGGAGATCGAGTGGGCGATCCGCGAGGCGCCCCACCAGTGGTCGCGCTGGGAGGTCGTCTGGGTGTGACCGTGTAGAAGTCGTTTCACGAAGCCTCCGCGGCTGCGGCCGGCCCCCGCACCCGAGGACGGCGTCGCGAGATCTGCGGCGAATCCACGGATTCGCCTACGATCTCGCTCCTTGCCCTCGGCCGCGCTGGCTCGGCCTCGCCTGCGAAGCATTTGTGAAACGACTTCTAGTGTCTCGCATCGTGGAACCGGCTCGACAAGCCACGGCTCGGGCCAGGCGACACGCACCGTGCCGCCTGCTCCTCGCTTCGTTCGCCCTGTTGGGTGCCTGCGCCGGCGGCCCCAGGTCCTCCGACGTGGTGACGTTCGACCACCTGCCTCTGGGCCAGCTCGAGCTCGACCCGGCACGCATGCACTACGCGTATGCGACGCGCGATGGGTCGGCGGTGTATCCGGAACATCCGGGCGCGACGGCGGCCTATCGGTGGCTCGACATCCTGCAGGAGACGACGGCCCGCGACGTCGAGCGGGTTGGTGCGCGGCCGACGATCATCTCGCGTCAGATGGCGATCCCGATGACTGCGATGTACGACGCCTGGGCGGCGTACGACGAAAAGGCGGTAGGCACGCGGCTCGGCGCCACGCTGCGCCGGCCGCCGGCGGAACGCACGCAGACCAACCTGGAGCGGGCGATCGCATACGCCGTGCACCGCACGCTGCTGTACGCGTTCCCGGACGAGGCTGCGTACATCCGCAGCGCCATGGTCGGCATGGGCTACGACCCGGACGACGGCAGCCGCGATCCGGCGACGCCAGCCGGCATCGGCAATCTGGTCGCCGACGCGCTGATCGAGTACCGGCGCCACGATGGCGCGAATCAGCATGGCGATGCTCCGGGCAGCGACGGGCAGCCGTACTCCGACTACACCGGCTATCGGCCGGTGAACCCGCCGGACCGGATCGTCGATCCGGACTGCTGGCAGCCGAAGACGTTCACCGCACCGGATGGCCGCGAGTGGGCGCCCGGCGGCCTGACACCGCACTGGGGCAGGGTCACGCCGTTTGCGCTCGACTCCAGCGCCCAGTTCCGTCCCGGTCCGCCGCCAAAGGTCGGCGATCCGCGCCTACGGGCCGAAGTCGACGAAGTGATCCGCTACCACGCCAGCCTGACGCCGATGCAGAAGGCGATCGTGGAGTTCATGCGGGACGGACCGCGCTCGACCGGGCAGAGCGGCCACTGGCTGCGCTTCGCGCAGGACCTGTCGCGGCGCGACCGTTACGACCTCGAGCGCGACGTCAAGCTGTTCTTCTGTGTCGCCAACGTCTGCATGGACACGTTCATCGCCTGCTGGGAAGCGAAGTACTTCTATGACAGCTCGCGGCCGATGACGCTGGTGCGGCACTTCTATGCCGGGCAGCAGATCCCGGGCTGGCTCGGCTATGGCCGTGGGGTCGGCATGGTGCGGGCCGAGGATTGGATCAACTACTCGCCGTCGTATTTCTTGTGCCCGCCGTTTCCGGCGTATCCGTCCGGCCACAGCACGGTCAGCGGCGGCGCGTCGACGATCCTGAAGCTGTTCAGCGGTTCCGACTGGTTCGGGTTCTGTGCGCCGCGCGTGCCGGGCGCGATCACGCACGAACCGATGGACGACCCGGTGCTGCTGGAGCTGCCGACGTTCACGGCGACGGCCGAGATGGCCGGGATCTCGCGCGTCATGGGCGGCTACCACATCCAGTCGGACAACATCGCCGCGCTCGAGCTCGGACGGACGATCGCGCAGTTCTCGTGGCCGCGGTATCAGGCGTACTTCGACGGGACCGCGGCGGTGCGGGAGTGAAGCGCACTCAGCGCGCCGCGCGTTCGTCGATCCGGATCAGCAGCTCGTCGATCGTCGGCTGGTGGTAGTCGCCGATCCGGCGGCGCTCGCGCAGGAATGCGAGGCCCGGCCGGTCGAGCTCGAACACCGCGAGGCTGAACGCCGCACGGACGCGCACGTCCATCGATTCGTCCGCGGCGAGCATCTTCTGCTCCAGCAGCGGGATCGCGGCCTCGTTGCCGAGCGGCCCGAGCGCGGCGGCCGTGGCGACCCGCAGCTCCGGATCGGGGCTCGCCAGCAGCGGCGCCACGAACGGGAACGCGTCGCTGATCTGCATCGCGCCGAGTGCTGCGACGGCGTTGGCGCGCGCGAGCGGATCCTGCAGCAGCGCGAGCGTCGGGTTACGCGCGAGGTTGCGCGCGACCGGGCCGAGCTGCAGCAGGACCTCCAGCGCGTGGTTGCGCAGGAACGGTTCGCTGGCGTGCAGCGCGGTCACGAGGTGCGGCACGGCGAGCCGGCCCAGGCGCGCCAGGATGAAACGCGAGTCGTCGACCGGGCGGAGCTGGAAGCCTTCGAGCAGCACGAGCCGCTCGGCGATCCGCGCGTCGAGCTCTGCGAGGTCCTGCGGCAGCGGCTCGGTCTGCGTCTGCGGCGCGCCGTCGCTGCGCCAGCGGCGGAGCAGTTGGCGCAGTTCCTCCAGCAGCCGATCCCAGCTCGGGGACTCGGATGGATCGAGCACGTGTGCGCGCTGCAGGATCGCGATCGCGCGCTGGCCGGCGATCTCGGCGTGCGTGCCGCCCTGGATCAGCTCGATCAGCTTGTCGAGGCCGGCGCGGTTGCCGAGCATGTCGAGCGCGTCGGCGACCCAGGCCAGCGGCTCCGGCTCCAGCTCGTACTTCAGGCGCTTGACCAACACCGGCAGCGCGGCCCATTGCCCGAGCTTGCCGAGCTCGAACGCGGCGAAGTTGCGCACGCTCGGTTCTGCGTGCTCGAGTGCCTGCTCGAGTGCCCAACGTGCGTGTGGTGACTCGAGCAGGTTCTCGCGTGCGCTGGCCGCGAGCCGCTCGTCGGCGAGCCCGGGCACGAACGCCGTTTCGACCAGGTCGCGCAGCTGGCGCTGCTCGGCGTCGGCGGGCGGCGCCGGCACCGCCGCCGCCGCGCGCTGCAGCTCCGGCAGCTTCGGCGACAGTTCGAGCGGTGGCAGTTTCGGCTCGTCGTCGGCACACGCGCTGACGAGGGCCACCGCCAGCAGCCAGCCTGGGATCCTCACTGCAGGTTCACCTCACGTTCCTCGAGCAGCATGCTGCGCGGGTCGTCGTCGCCGACGAACGGCGTGCGCCGGTACCACAGGCGCACCCGCGCGCGCTCGGCACCCTCGGGGATCGGCACGCGGACCGTCTTGGTCTCCCCGGCCGGCAGCTGTGTGTTCTCGCCCGGCTCGTCGCGGTACGGCTGCCGCGCGCGCCAGACGCGCGTCCATTCGGCGGCGTCGTCGAAGCGGACTTCGATGTCGACGGCACGGTGCCGCTCCTCGGTCGGAAAGTTGTGGCCGGCGCCGTGGTTCTGCAGCGACACGACGAGCTCGCCGTTCTCGCGTACGACCGTCAGCTTGCCGGCGCTGCGCAGGACGTCGAGGTCACGCGTCGCCGGGTACCTGTGTGCGCGTCCGCGCCCGCCGTGCGCGCGCTTCACCTCCGGCATGTGGCATTCGTTGCAGGTCTTGCCGCCGACTGCGAACGAGCTCGCGCGGAACTGGTCGGTCGTCTGGTGTTGGTTGTGGCAGCTGGCGCAGAGGTCGACCGAGATCAGGTCGATGCTGTCGACCGGCGCGCAGCCGACGTCCGGGCGCGCATGCCGCGCCAGGATCTCCCCGTTCGCCCCGAGGTGGCAGGTCAGGCAGCTGACCCCCTCATCCGGCTGCGTCATCCGATACAGCGTCCGCTGGCCGTAGCCGGTCACCGAGATCGGCCGCGGGAGATGGCACGCGCGGCACTCCATGTTGCGGAAGTCGTCGCTGAGCGCGCGCACCTCCGGGTTCAGGAATGAGATCTGGTGCTGCGAGCCGTACCACTCGTTCCAGATCTCTTGGTGGCAGTCACGGCACTGCGTCGCGCTGACCCACTGCTGCACCACCGGGCGTTCGGCCGGGCCGGAGCCGAGCACGAACAGCAGCAGCCCACCGATCCCACCGAGGAACACGAGGGTGGCGGCGATCCGCGCGCGCAGCGTCATTGCATGCCTCCTTTGGCTCCGCGCGGCAACAGGCGCGGTGCCCGCCGCAGCGCCAGCGCGACCTCGCTGCCGGGCGCATGGTCTTGTTCGACCGGGACCCGCAGCGTCTGGCCCTCGACCTCGACGGCGAGCAGCCGGGTGCCGTGATCCGCCAGCATGCCGAGCACGCGCCCGCGCGCCGGGCCGGCAGCGACGTGGACGTCCCCAGGCAGCAGCACGAGCATCCGCTCGCCGTCGCCGCCAGCGACTTCGCCGAATGCGGTCGCGAACCTGCCGCCGCCGAGCGGGCGTGCGGGGAGACAGGCGGCGCGCGCCAGGAACGCCGCCGTGAACGCGGTCGCCGGCTCGCGCAGCAGGTGATCGGCACTGCCGCGCTCGACCAGCTGCCCGCCTTCGAGCACGAGCAGATCGTCGGCGAGCGAGAGTGCTTCATCCCGGTCGTGCGTCACCAACACGAGCGTGAGCCGGAGCTCGGCGGCGATCCGGCGGATCAACAACACCAGCTCGTCGCGCAGGTGGACGTCGACCGAGCGCAGGGGTTCGTCGAGCAGCAGCAACCGCGGCTTGCCGGCCAGCGCGCGCGCCAACGCGAGGCGTTGGCCTTCACCGCCCGAGAGCTGCGCCGGCCGCCGCTCACCCTTGCCGGCGAGCCCGACCTGCGCGAGCAGCGCGTCGGCGCCGCTGTTGCCGAGGGCCGGGTCCACGAACGTCAGGTGTTGGCGCGCATCCAGATGCGGCCACAGGGCACCGTCCTGGAACACGAACCCGATCCCGCGCCGCTCCGGCGGCACCAGCACGCGGCCGTTCGTCACCAGCTCGGAGCCGAGATGGACGCGCCCGCGGTCGGCCGGGTCGAGGCCGGCCAGTACGCGCAGCAGCGTCGATTTGCCGGCTCCCGACGGTCCGATCACGGCCGCACGCGTCCCCGGTTCGATCCGGAACGTCAGTGGGCCGAGCGTGAACGTGCCGAGATTCCGGCACAGGGCTTCGACTCCGATGGCGCTCACGACAGCGACCTCAAGCGACGGCCAGTCAACAACACGGTCAGGGCTGGCGCCAGCACCGCGATCGACAACAGCAGCAACGCCATCGCGCCGCCGCGGTCCTCACCGCCGAAGTGCACGATGTTCGACAGGCTGCGCACGACCGTGCCGTTGCCGGACGGCAGCACGACCGCGACGTCCAGCTCGCGCAGGCCGAGGATGAACACCAGGCACGCTGCCGACCAGGCCGCCGGCAGCAGCAACGGGAACTGCACGCGCCAGAACGCGGCAGTGCGCCCGCGCCCGCTGAGCCGCGCTGCTTCGCCGAGCTCGCGCGGGATCCGGCGCGCGGCCGCCGCGAGCGTCAGCACGCCGAACGGCAGGAAGCGCGCGGCGTACGCCGCGACGACGATGCCGGGCGTGTCATAGAAGTCGTAGATCCCCGCGACGAAGTCCGTGTTGAACGTGTGCACGAATCCGATCGCGAGCAGGATCGCCGGCACGGCGACCGGGATCGCCGACAGCGGCTCGAGCCACCGGTTGCCGCGCGCGGCGCGTTGCGCGATCGGCAGCGCGACCAGGATCACGACGACCATCGCGGCGGCCGCGATGGCGGTCGTGTAGGCGAGATTCCCGCCCGACTCCGTCAGCGCGAGCCGCAGGTTCTCGCGCAACGTCGCGAATGAGATCGGCCGGTCGACGAACGTCGAGCCCATGCCCCAGCGCGCCATCACGACCACCGGCACGCCGACGCCGGCGCCGAGGTAGACCAACGGCAGCAGCAGTGCCGGCCAGCGCCAGACTCCGAGCGGGCGGCACGGCAGCGGGCGGAGATCGCCGCGCAGCGTCGTGCGCGCGCGCAGCCGCAGCGCCGCCCACAGCGCGATCCCGACGATCGCGATCAGCGGCAGCGCGGCGACGATCGGCGCGGCGAGGTCGCCGTGTTCGATCCCGGTCGCGCGGCGCGTCCAGCGCCCGAACACGCCCTCGGCATACGTGTGCCAGGTCTTGCCCTTGACGGTCAGGAACTCCGGCACGCCGTGCTCGGAGATCACGAACACGAACGCCAGCAGCGCCCCGGCTGCGATCTCGGCGCCGATCAGCACGAGCAGCAACCGTTCGGCGCGCCCGCGGCCGCGGGCGAGCAGTGCCGCCTCGTACATCCGGCCGTCGATCGAGCGCATGCCGCGCGCGGTCAACACCGCGACGAACGGCGCATACGAGACGCCGAGCAGGAACGCGCAGGACCAGAACCCCGCCATGTCGCCGAGGTCGGCGAACCCCATCGCCACCAGGATCGGCGGGATCACGAGCGGGGCGACGCCGAGCGGGCCGAGCACGCGCCGGCCCGGCAGGTCGGTCGCTTCGGTCAACCAGGCGTGGCCGAAGCCGAACCCGACCGCGATCGCGGTTGCGACCGCGCCCAGCTCGAGCGAGCGCAGCAGCTGGCGGCGGTCGACGTCGTTCGCCAGCAACTCGCGCCACGGCGCGAGCGAGAATCCGTCCGGTCCGAAGATCGTCTGCGCGAGCATGCTGCCGAGCGGCAGCAGCACGAACAGCACACCGAACAGCGCCGCCAGCAGCAGGGGCAGTCGTGCGAGCAGGCGGTCGCCGTTCACTCAGGTCACCCGCCGAAGCGCTTGCTGAAGTCCGCCAGGCAGCGCTCGAGGTCGGCGCCGACGACGTTCGCATCCCAGCTCATCTCGCGGAACGAGCCGATCGGCAGGATCGACTTCTCCGGCGGGCCCTGCACGCTGGTGCGCACCGGGATCTGTGCCGACCGCGACGCCGCGAGCATCGCTTCGGTCTGCTCGCTGAGGATCCAGTCGACGACCTTCTTCGCGGCGTCGGGGTGCGGCGCGTTTGCGACGATCGCAACGGAGTTCGGGATCAACATCGTCCCGAGCTGCCCGTCCCCCTGGTCGGGGAACACGCAGGCGACCGGGTTCCCTTTCTGCAGCGCGACATGGAAGTCGTCGGTGTCGGTCAGCGCGAACGCGATCTTGCCGGCCGCCGTCTCGCGCATCGTCGCGCCGTTGCTCTGCAGGAACACGACTTCGTTGTCGAACAGACCTTGCAGCCACTCGCTGAACTTCTCTTCACCCATGACGTTGCGCAGCGCCGTGAAGTGGGTCAGCGTCGTGCCGGTCAACGGCCGCGCGATCGCGCAGCGGCCCCGCCACTTCGGATCGCGGAAGTCCTGGATCGACTTCGGCCATTCGGCGCGGTCCGGCAGCAGTTGCGTGTTGACGATCAGGACCCGCGCGCGCGCGCCGAACCCGGTCCAGCGATGCTGCGGATCCCGGAAGCGCGGCGGAATGGAGGCGGCGGCCGGCGAGTCGTACGGCGCCAGCAGACCCTTGCGCGCCAGGCTCGCGCTGTGCGCGATCTCGTTGTTCCAGAACACGTCGCAGCGCGGGCGGCTGGCCTCTTCGGCGATCGCGCTGACGAGGCCGACGGTCTTCTGCGCTTCGGTGTCGTAGCGCGCCTTGACCGACAGGCCGAGCGCCTCCTCCATCTTGCCGACCATGAGCTTGGCATGCTCCTCGTCGTGGGCGACGTAGAGCGACACGTCGGCGCTGGAGCCGCAGCCGGCGAGGAACAGGGAGACGGCGAGGAAGCAACGTTGCATCGGGTTCGGTGGAGGGTGGTGCCGGGACGTGCGGCGAAGACCGGACTATAGGTCGCGGCTCCCTGCGGGCCGCCGGCAACCGCGCGCGGCGGACGCGAGCGGCGTGCCACGGGTGCTGGTGACGTTGGATGTGGGTCGTCCGCGCCTGGCGTTACCGCAGCGAAACGACAACGGGCCCGTTTCCGCGCTTGCTCGAGTCACCGCGAGCGCGTTTAGAGTGCAGCCTGGATGACGAAGACGAACGACAAGCCGTATCCGGACGTCGGGCCGGCCGACTTTCCGGCCCTGGAGCGGCGCGTGTTGGAGCGCTGGCAGGAGGCTGGCACGTTCCAGCGGTCGATCGACCAGCGGCCTGCCGGCGCGCGCGGCGGGAACGAGTTCGTGTTCTACGACGGCCCGCCGTTCGCCAATGGGCTGCCGCACTACGGGCATCTGCTGACCGGCTACGTGAAGGACATCGTGCCGCGCTACCAGACGATGCGCGGGCGGCGCGTCGAGCGGCGCTTCGGCTGGGATTGCCACGGCCTGCCGGCCGAGATGGAGGCGGAGAAGGAGCTCGGGATCTCCGGACGTGCCGCGATCGAGCAGTTCGGGATCGAGCGGTTCAACGCGCACTGCCGCGAGTCGGTCATGCGCTACACCGGCGAGTGGCGGCGCTACGTGACGCGGCAGGCGCGCTGGGTCGACTTCGACCGCGACTACAAGACGATGGATCTCTCCTACATGGAGAGCGTGCTGTGGGCGTTCCAACGCCTGTGGCAGAAGGGGCTCGTCTACGAAGCGAAGCGGGTCATGCCGTACTCGTGGGGGGCGGAGACGCCGCTCAGCAACTTCGAGATCCGGCTCGACAACAGCTACCGGCCGAAGCAGGACCCGGCAGTCACGGTCGCGTTCCGGCTGCAGCCGCGGCCGGGGGATCCGGGCCCGCTGGATCTGCTCGCGTGGACGACGACGCCGTGGACGCTGCCGTCGAATCTGGCGCTCGCGGTCGGGGCGGAGCTCGAGTACGTGATCCTCGCGCGGGAGCAGCGGCACTACGTGCTCGGCGCGGCGACGGTGGCGAAGTACGGGAAGGAGCTCGAGGGGTTCGCCGAGGTCGGGCGGCTGCGCGGCGCGGATCTGGTCGGGCGGACGTATGCGCCGCTGTTTCCATACTTCCGCGGGCATCCGCAGTCGTTCCGCGTGTTGGCGGGGGACTTCGTCGGGGTCGAGGACGGCACCGGCGTCGTGCACATGGCGCCCGGGTTCGGCGAAGACGACCAGCGCGTCTGCGAAGCAGCCGGGATCGAGCTGGTCTGCCCGGTCGACGACAAGGGCTGCTTCACGGCGGAAGTGTCGGACTACGTCGGCGTGCACGTGTTCGACGCCAACAAGGCGATCATCCGCCGGCTGCGCGACGAAGGCGTGTTGGTCCAACACGCGACGATCACGCACAACTATCCGCATTGTTGGAGGACCGACACGCCGATCATCTACAAGGCGGTCGGGTCGTGGTACGTGCGGGTCACGGAGTTCCGCGATCGGATGGTGGCGCTGAACCAGAAGATCCGCTGGATCCCCGAGCACGTCCGCGATGGGCAGTTCGGCAAATGGCTCGAGAATGCGCGCGACTGGTCGATCAGCCGCAACCGGTTCTGGGGCGCGCCGATCCCGATCTGGCGCAGTGACGATCCGCGCTATCCGCGGATCGACGTCTACGGCTCGATCGCCGAGCTCGAGCGCGACTTCGGCGTGCAGGTCACCGACCTGCACCGGCCGTTCATCGACCGGCTGGTGCGCCCGAACCCGGACGATCCGACCGGCAGGAGCACGATGCGACGCGTGCCGGAGGTGCTCGATTGCTGGTTCGAGTCCGGGTCGATGCCGTTCGCGCAGGTGCACTACCCGTTCGAGAACAAAGAGTGGTTCGAGCAGCACTTCCCGGCCGACTTCATCGTCGAATACATCGCGCAGACGCGCGGCTGGTTCTACACGATGGTCGTGCTGGCGACGGCGCTGTTCGACTGCCCGCCGTTCCGCAACTGCATCTGCCACGGCGTCGTGCTCGACGCGGAAGGGCAGAAGCTCAGCAAGCGCCTGAAGAACTACCCCGACCCGGAGCAGGTGTTCGCGACCTACGGCAGCGATGCGCTGCGCTGGTTCCTGTGCAGCTCGCCGATCCTGCGCGGGCTCGACCTCGAGATCGAGCGGGATGGGCGCCAGATCGGCGAGGTCGTGCGGCAGGTGCTGAACCCGGTGTGGAACGCGTGGACGTTCTTCACGCTGTATGCCAACACGGATGGGGTGCGGGGCCGGTTCGCGACCGGGAGCCAGGTGCTGCTGGATCGCTATGTGCTCGGCAAGACGCGCGAGCTGGTCGAGCGCGTGACGCGGTCGATGGAGGACTACGACCTCGCCGGTGCGGCGGCGTCGGTGCAGGGATTCCTGGATGTGCTGAACAACTGGTACATCCGGCGCAGCCGTGCGCGGTTCTGGCGCTCGGGCAGCGATGCCGACAAGCAGGCGGCCTACGACACGCTGTTCACGGTGCTGCACGTGCTGCTGCGCGTCAGCGCGCCCTTGCTGCCGCTGGTGACCGACGAGATCTGGGTCGGGCTGACCGGTGAACCGAGCGTGCATCTCGCCGACTGGCCGGATGCGCAGGCGCTGCCGGACGAGCGGGACCTCGTCGCCGCGATGGATCGCGTGCGGGATGTGTGTTCGGTCGGACTCTCGCTGCGCGAGGCGCAGCGACTGCGGATCCGGTTGCCGCTCGCGGCGCTGACACTGGCCGGACGCGACGTGCGCGCGCTCGAGCCGTACGCGGACCTGATCCGCGACGAGCTGAACGTCAAGGAGTTGCGCTTCGCCGACGAGGTCGGGGCGTTCGGGCGGTTCGTGCTGCAGGTCGACATGAAGCAGCTCGGACCGCGGCTCGGCGAGCGGATGAAGTCGTTCATGCCGGCGCTGAAGCGTGGTGAATGGCGCGTGCGGCCGGACCGGACCGCCGAGATCGCCGGGGTCGAGCTGACACCGGCGGACTACGAGATGCGGCTCGTGCCGAACGAAGGGGTCGCGAGCGCCGCGCTGCCAGGCAACGACGCCGTCGCCGTCCTCGACGTCGACGTGACGCCGGAGCTGCGCGCCGAAGGGATCGCACGCGACGTCGTTCGGCTCGTGCAGCAGGCGCGCAAGGAGGCCGGGCTGCAGATCACCGACCGGATCGAGCTGCGGCTCGAGCTGCCGGTGGAGCTGCGCGACGCGGTCGCGGCGCATGCCGGGTATCTGCGCGAGCAGGTGCTGGCGACGGCACTCGACTACGGCGCGCCGGCCGGCGGGATGTTCGTGCAGGAGGGGAAGGTCGAAGGGACGCCGCTGCGCGTCGCGTTGCGGCGCGCGTAGCGGGACCACGGCGCCGCGAAACCGACGCCGGCAGGATCGACGGTTCGTGACCGCGCGCGAGCGGCGCGAGGCCGACCGATCCGGGCCCCGTCCCACGCTGAGACGAGCGAGTGTTCAGTTGCGCATCGTTTCGGCGCCAGCGCGCATCCCGCGCCGCGCCCGATTCCGGCATCTGCCTACAGGACCCCTCGGCGCCGGAACGATAGCAGCCGCATCCCATGGGTGCGGAACGTGGCTCGGCCCTGTTGGAGCTGATGATCGGCTCCATCCTCGTCTTCATGACGTTCCTGTCAGTCACGATCATGATGACCAGCCAGGGCAATCTGCGCCGGACCAGCGAGGAGCAGAGCCTCGCGATGATTGCGTGCCGCAACAACCTGGAGTCGATCCGCAACGTCCCGCTGAGCGAGCTGCCGGCGCTGCACGAGGTCGGGTTCGACGTACCGGATCTCGCGGGACACCCGGGTGTCCTGCAGCCGCTGCCCGGCGATGCGGACGGCCTGCCGGGACAGTTCCTGATCTCGGTCGACCAGACGCTCGCAGGCGAAACGATCTACCTCGTGCGGATGGTGGTGAGCTGGTACGGGATCAGCGGCCGCCAGGAGTTCGAGGTGCGGAGCCTGGTCGCTTCCCGGCGCGGAGTCTGAACCATGCGCAACACCCAACGCGGTATCAGCCTGGTCGAGATCGCGATGGCGGTGACGCTGCTGGTCGTCCTGCTCGGCTCGATCGCCGGGATCAACCAGATGTTGACGCGCGAGCTGTCCGCGAACGACGCGGTTGCCTCGGCCACCGAGGTGTGCCGGATCGTCGGCCAGCGGATGACGAACCAGGCGCGGCCCGGCTGCCTGTCGACGTGTCTGACGCAGGCGACCCAGGAGGACGTCGACGCCGCGTTGGCGGCGCAGATGCTCGATCCGGAGGTCGTCGTCCCGGCACTCGGGGACTGGATCTCGTTCCCGCAGCACGCCAAACGGTCGACGCTGCGATTCCGCGCGGCGGACGGCGTGTTGTCGTTGAACGCGACGGCGCTGACGCCGCCGCGGGTGTTCGAGTTCGTGCTCGATGTGAACGAGCTGGACAACGACGCGGATGACGACGACGACGGGTTGATCGACGAAGGATCGGTCCGGCTGCGCGAGGACACGACGCTGTTGTACTCGTGCACCGACATCGAGAACTGCACGTTCGAGTTGTCCGGGAGCAAGCTGGTGTTCGAGCTCAAGGTGGCGCGGCGCAACGCCGAGGGCCGCGTCTATCGCTCGAACAGCGTGCAAGAGATCTACATGCGCAACCGATGACCCGGGACATGCAAGCGAACGGATGCGGCCACCCACGCGAGCGCGGCTTCGCGATGCTCATCGTGTTGATCGTCGCCGTGCTTCCGCTCGTGCTGGTGATCGGCACCGCGACGCAGACGATGGTCACGCGGCAGTCGCGGATGACGAGCGAAGTCGCCGACGAACGGGCGCTGGTCGCCGCCGAATCAGGGATCGACTACGGGATCTACCGCGCCAGCACGCCGCTCGGCCTCGTGACTGGCGACACGTACGCGCGTGATCTGGGCGGCGGGATGGCATTCGTACTGACGCCGACCTACCTGCGCAGCGACGGCGCCGACAACGACGGTGACGGTCTGGTCGACGAGGCGGACGAGAACATCTATCAGGTGCTCTGCGCTGGCAGCTATCGCGGCGTGACGCGCCGGATCGTCGCCTATCTCGGTCCGCAGCCGGCGTTCATGAGCTTCCCGTCCGCGCTCAGCGTCGCTGACAGCGATCAGATCCAGGTGCAGGATTCGGCGCTGATCTCCGGCAATGACAAGAACATGGACGGCACCGCCGGCCCGGGTCCGCATCAGCCGGGCATCACGGTCGAACCACCGACCACCGTGCCGACCGCGCTGAGCTGGATGGTGCCCGACGACTATGGCCGCATCCAGGGGAGCACCGCCACGCCGAGCGTCGCGGCCGGCACCGACCTCGACTGGAACGCGACGCGGCTCGCGATCCAGAACAGCGCCACGCTGATCCTGACCAGCGCTTCGTACCAGAACTATCAGTTCGGCAACGGCCCCGGCGGGACGTTCAACGTCATCTATCGCAACGGCAACGTGCAGTTCCAAGGCAGCTCGCGCGGCGCCGGGATCCTGTTCGTGACCGGCGATCTGCAACTGCAGAACGACTTCCGGTTCGATGGGATCGTGTTCGTCGGTGGGAAGCTGCAGATGCAGGAGAACGCGCGGATCTACGGCGCCGTCGTCTGCAACACGAGCCAGCAGATCCAGCTGCAGGGGACGGCGAGGATCCAATACAGCACGCAGACGATCCAACTGGCCGGCGCGGCGCTGCCCGGGAAGTACGTGCTGTTCAATGGCTGGCAGGAGATCTCGCGGCAGTGACGCACGTGCGTCGTCGCCGCCCGTCGCCGAGGGAGGAGGTGCCGGGCAAGGGCCGGTCGCTGGTGCTGCAGCGGGTGCTCGGCGGCGCGATCGTGGCCGGTGCCTGCCTCGCGCTGTTTGCACTGGTGTCGGTCCGCGACCAGGCGAGGTTGCCGCCGGAGCAGGTGCCGCAGGAACGTGCGGAACTGCTGGCGCTGCTGACGGAGTATCGCCGGGTCCGCAAGCCGGAGGATCGGGAAGCACTGCTGCTGCGAGCGCGAGCGGAACTGCCGCGCTGCGAGCGCGCCGTCGCCTGGTTGCTCGGTCAGCCCAGCCATCCGCTGCTCCGACCGGCGCTGCAGTTGTTCGGGGAACTGCGCCTGCAGGCGGCGCTGCCTGGCGTCGAGGCGCTGGCGTCGGTAGCGGCGTTGCGGCGCGAAGCGCTCCTCTGTGCGGACCGGATCGCGCCGTTCGACCCGGGGCGTGTGCTCGCGCTGCTCGAGGGCGCGGATCGTGCGGCGATTCTTGCGGGGGCGGAGATCGCCAGGCGACGCGACGAGCGGCCGACGCCCGCGCTCCTGCAGTTGCTCGCGCACCAGGATGCGGAGGTGCGGTTGGCGGCGTTCGCAGCGCTCCCGGACCAAGTTCCAGCCGATGCCGTGCCGCCGCTGCTGCAACTGGCCGGCGCTGACTCGCCGGCGATCGCGGAACTCGCGCTCCAGGCACTGGGACGGGCGCCGATCGAGGGCGCGACCGAGCAATTCCTTGCGCACACCGCGCTACGCGCCGAGGCCGCCCTGGTGCGCGCTGCGCTGGATGCGCTGACGCGCCGCGGGAAGCCGCTGTCGCCGGAAGCGGCGGGGCCGCTCTGGCAGCTGGCATACGACGGTGCGGACGCGACGCTCCGGGCCGCTGCCTATCAGTGCCTCGAGCGGACCGGGTCGTACGAGCTGGAAGATGCGGAGCGGCAGGTCTTCGGTGGTGGCCTGGTCGATCGATACTTCGCGGCCCGCATGCTGATCACGCGCGGCGAACAGGCCGGCGTGACGGTGCTGCTCGATCTCGTGCAGCAGCTCGAGCCGAACACAGATGGCAAGTACGTCCGGTTTGCCTGCGCCACACTGCTCGGCTCGCTGTCGAACATGCACGCGTCCTCCAGCGTCACGGAGTGGGAGCAGTGGTTCGCCGCGAACCCGCTGCAGGGACCGCGCAGCCTGCCGCCGCCGCCGCCCGGGATCTTCGACGCGATGCAAGTGGCCGGTCCGCCGCGCTGAGGCGGCCTGACAGAATGGCGCGACTTTTCTCGTCAGACCCCGAGAGGATCACTGCTTCGCCGCGGTCTCGTACTCGCGCAGCCGGGCGAGTGCGTCGGGCGGCGGTTTCTGCATGCAGGCGATCGCTTGGGTCTGCAGCCGCACGGCGCGCGCCGCGTCGCCGGCATGGAAGTGGGCCAGCGCGGTGGTAGCGAGCCAGTCGGCCGCGCGCGGATAGCGCTCATCGGTCTGCTCCAGGCGCCGCAGGAAGCACAGCGCGGTGCGGGCGTTCGCCGGCAGGAAGTCCGGCGCGAGCAGGTGATGCGCGCAGGTGTAGAGCTGATTCGGATCGACGATGCTCGCGGCGACGTGCTGGGCGACTGCGGTGAGCTCGCCGCCTGGGACGCCGGCACGGCTGGCGAGGCGCAGCCACACGACCTGGGCGAGCACGCCGTTCGGTTCGGACTGCGTGGCGACCGCGGCCGCCTGCATCCCGGTCTCGGCAACCGCGGCCGTCAGCCCTGGGTGCTGGCGGCACCACTGCTCGAGGGATTGCGCGAGCATCAGCAGACGTCCGGGATCCGGCAGGCTGGAGCGGAGCAGCTCCTGCGCAGCTTCGCCCGTCGCGGCGGGGTCACCGCGCACGGCTGCCAGCGCCAGGCGAACGCGCGCCTGGGCGACCGGGAGCCAAGGCTGCGCCGCGGCCGCAGAGAAAGCGGTCTCGATCTCCGCCATCAGGGCCTTTGGAAGCATCGAATCTCCGGCGCCCGCAACCAGCCCGCTCTGCAGCAGGAACGTCGCGATGCGCGGGCGCGTGCCCATCGTGCGGAGCGCGGAGCGGATGCAGCCGGGCCGGGCCGGGGCGGGCGTGCGCCGCAGTCGCAGCGACCATGCGCCGGGCGCGCCCGGGTCGAGCTGCAGCATGCGTTCGACCGCGGCGCTCGCGCCAGGATGGCCGCGCACCTGCCGCCGCAGGAGCTGCTGCACGGCGGCGAGCTCGGACAACCGGACCAGGTCGTGCCGGTCGTCGAGGATCTGCTCGAGGTGTTCGAACAGCTGCGGCGAACTCTCGTCGATCCACGCGACCCGGCCAGCGCGATCGACGATGACGGCCGCCGTCGTGGCGCGCAGCTCGCGCGGCAGCCAGGTTTGCACACAGCGCAACTCCCGATCGTGCGCCACCTGCGCGTGGTCGCGCGGCGGCAGGCCGGCGAGCAGGCCGCGCGCGACCGGCCGGCTGCCAGTCACCACCGTGGCAATGCGCAGGGAGTCCGGGTGCTTGCGTGCGATCGGGCGCAGATCCGGGGTCAGGTCCTCCCAGGGGTCCTTGCCCCGCGTTGCATGACTGACGAACAGCAGGACCACGACGCGCTTGCCCCGGTCGGCTGCCAGATCGATCGGGGCACCGCGCAGCATCGGCAGGTCGATCAGCGGCGCTTCCGCGCCGACCGCGCCCGGTTCCTGTGCGTTCGGCGGTCCGGCCAGCAGTGCCAGCCCGACCCCGCACAGCAGGAGGCGCACGTGTTGCATGGTCGTCGGACCGCGACCGCGAACGGATGGGTGCTCCGTGCGGTTCAGCCCACGCCGTGCTGAGCCGGCCTGACAGATTGGCGCGACTTTTCTCGTCAGACCCCGAGAGGATCAGCGCGGGCGCTCTTCGGCCAGCAGCTTGGGGATCAGCTCACGCAGGCGCTCGGCGCGCTTGAGCGGATCCGGGTGCGTCGACAGGAACTCCGGCCCGTTCTCGCCGAGTTGCGCCATCCGCTCCCAGAGCTTGGGTGCGGCGTGGGGGTCGTAGCCGGCGCGGATCGCGAACCGCAGCCCGATCTCGTCCGCCTCGCTCTCGTGCGCGCGGCTGTACGGCAGGATGACGCCGACCGACGCGCCGACGCCGAGCGCCGCCATCGCGAGCTGCTTGGTCTCGCTGTCGAGCTCGGTCCTCCCGATCAGCGCATCGGCGGCGGCGATCGCGAGGCTGAGCCCCATCTTCTGCGTCATCCGTTCGTTGCCGTGATGCGCGGTCGCGTGCGCGACCTCGTGCCCGACGACGGCTGCCAGCGAGTCGGCATCCGGCGCGACCTTCAACATGCCGGTGTAGACGGCGATCTTGCCGCCGGGCAGGCAGAACGCGTTCACGGTCTCCGGCTCATCCAGCAGTTTGAACTCCCAGGCGAAGTTCCGCCCCGAGGCCTTCGCGATCCGCTGGCCCACCTCGCGCACCATCTGGTACTGCGCGCCGCTGGTGATCTCCCGGTGTTGGGCGGTCACGTCCTGATACGCCGACGCGCCCATCTCGGTCATCAGCGACTCCGGCAGCAGCGCGAGTTGGCTCCGCCCGGTCTCCGGGACGGTCGAGCACGCGGGGAGCAGGGACAGGAGGACCAAACCGAGGGCCGTACGCATCGTGGCGCCGATCGTAGCGACGCCTCGACCCGCCTCCCTTGATCGGTCGAACCCTGCACCCCATCCTGCCCCGATGCCCACGCAGATCGTGATCCTCGGCGGCGCGCGAACGCCCATGGCCGAGTATTCGGGAACCCCTGGTTTCGGGTGGTTCAAGGACATCAGCGCCATCGACCTCGCGGCGGCGGCGACGCGCGCGGCGCTGGAACGGACGCAGGTCGCGCCGCAGCAGGTGGACCAGGTCTTCGTCGGCAACGCGCTGCAGACCAGCAACGATGCGATCTATGGCGCGCGCCACGTCGGTCTGAAGGCCGGCCTGCCGATCACGGTGCCGGCGCTGACGGTCAACCGGCTGTGCGGCAGCGGCATCCAGTCGGTCGTCTCGGCCGCGCAGACGATGTTGGCCGGCGAAGCGAAGCTCTGCGTCGCGGGCGGGATGGAGAACATGAGCCAGGCACCGTTCGTGTTGCACGGCGCGCGCGACGGCTTCCGGTTCGGGACGCAGCCGCAGCTGCAGGACCTGTTGTTCGCCTCACTGATGGATCCATTCTGCGGGTTCTTCATGGCGCAGACGGCTGACAACGTCGCGAAGAAGTACGCCATCACACGCGAGGCGCAGGACGAGTACGCACTGCGCAGCCACCAGCTCGGCGCCGCCGCCGTGAAGGCCGGCAAGTTCGCCGCCGAGATCGTGCCGGTGAAGGTCAAGCGCGGCCGCGACGAGGTGGAGTTCGCCACCGACGACCACATCAAGCCGGACACGTCGCTCGCGGCGCTGCAGAAGCTCCGTCCGGCCTTCGGCAAGGATGGCACGGTCACCGCCGGCAACGCATCCGGCATCGTCGACGGCGCCGCTGCGCTCGTCGTCGCGACCGAAGCGCGCGCCAAGGAGCTCGGCCTCAAGCCGAAGGCCCGCATCGTGTCGTGGGGGATCTGCGGCGTGGAGCCGGAGCTGATGGGCATCGGCCCGGTCCCGGCGATCCGCCAAGCCTGCGACAAGGCCGGGCTCAAGCTCGGCGACATCGACCTGTTCGAGATCAACGAGGCGTTCGCCGGCCAGTACCTCGGCTGCGAGAAGGCACTCGAGCTCGACCGCGACAAGGTCAACGTCAACGGCGGCGCGATCGCGCTCGGCCATCCGCTCGGCGCGACCGGCACGCGCCTGCTGTTGACGCTCGTGCGCGAGCTCGGCGACTCCGGCAAGCGCTACGGCTGCGCCAGCGCCTGCATCGGCGGCGGACAGGGGATCGCGATGATCCTCGAACGGATCTGAGATGGCCGGAGCTGCGAAGAACCAAGGTGACGCAAGCAGGCGCGGTCCGGTGCAGGTGCGCGGGCGCGTGCTGTATCTGACCGAGGACGTGGAGGCGCTGAAGGCCCAGCTCTACGACGGCGCGCAGCTCCCGTTCGATCCCGCGCGCAAACTGATCGACAACATCTCGACCGATGAGCTGACGCCCGGCTGGGTCTGCTACTACTACGACGAGACGCTCGCGCGCTACTGCCTGGTCGGCCTGCGCGGCGGCCACGTGCAGAAGGATGCGATCAAGCACGGCGGCTTCGGCGTCATTGTCAGCGGGCTGTCGAAAGGTTGCGGTTCGAGCCGCGAGACGGCGCCGTTCAGTGAGCTGGCCGCCGGCGTGCAGGTCGTGATCGCCAAGAGCATCGAGAAGATCTACGGCCAGAACTGTCAGAACATCGGGTTGTTGACTTCGACCGACTTCGGGCTCATCGGGCGCATCGAGCGCGGTGAGTCGATCCCGGTCGAAGAGTTCACGAAGGGGCTGGACCCGATCTCGACGGCGATCGTCGAGCACGGTGGCCTGTTCGCCTACAACCGCGCGCGGCTCGCCGGCACCACAGCGCCGCCGGCGCTCACGACGCCGCCACGGCCGATGACGCTGGCCGAGAAGATCATCGCCCAGCGCGCGATCGCCGATGCGAAGTCCGGGCGCACCGGCGTGCCTGCGGTGAAACCGGGTGACGCGCTGTTCGCGCGCACCGACGTGCGGTTCAGCCATGAGTACGTGACCCCGATGGCGGAGGCGCTGTTCCGCCAGGGGCTCGGCGCGGAGGCGCAGATCGCCGAACCGGAGTCGGTGTTCGCGTTCCGCGACCACCTGACGTTCCTCGACCGCGTGATGCCGGAGGCGCACGTCAAGATGGGGCTGCGCGAGCAGGCCGCGAGTCTCGCCACCGTGCAGCAGAAGTTCGTGCAGAGCCAGGGCGTGCGGCTTTACGGCGAAGTCGAGCGCGGCGGCCAGGCGGCCGGCAGCGAAGGGATCTGCCACAACATCGTCATCGAGGAGATCGCGCTGCCGGGGCAGCTCGTGATCGGCACCGATTCGCACACCTGCATGGCCGGCGCGCTCGGGTGCTTCGCGTTCGGCGTCGGCTCGACCGACATGGCGAACGCCTGGTTCACGCGCGACGTGCGCGTGCGCGTGCCGGAGTCGGCCCGCGTGACGCTGCGCGGACGGCTGCGCGACGGCGTCTCGGCCAAGGACGTGATGCTGCTGCTGCTCAGCGACGAGTGGTTCAAGAGCGGAGCCGGGATCGGCAAGGTGCTCGAGTTCACCGGCCCGGGCGTCGTCGCGATGGCGCTGGATGAGCGCGCGACGCTGACCAACATGGCGGTGGAGGCGGGCTCGTTCACCGGGATCATCGAAGCGGACGACGTCGTCGTGGACTACCTCGTCGAGCAGCGCGGAATGCGTGCCGACGACGTGCGTGCGCGGCTCGTCCAGGCGGACCCGGGCGCGACCTACTGCAAGGAGTTCGAGCTCGACCTCGACCAGCTCGAGCCGATGGTCGCGACTCCCGGGGATCCGCGGAACGGCGTGCCGCTGCGCGAGCTCAGCGAGCGGCCGAAGATCGACATCGCGTACGGCGGCTCCTGCACTGGTGGCAAGAAGGCGGACATGGACATGTACGCCAGCGTCGTGCGCAAGGCGCTCGAGCGCGGCCGGAGGCTTCCCGACGGCGTGCGCCTCTACATCCAGTTCGGCAGCCAGAAGATCCGCGACTACGCCGAGTCGATGGGCTACGTCGCCCTGTTCCGCGAGGCGGGCGTCGAGCTGATCGATCCGAGCTGCGGCGCGTGCATCAAGGCCGGGCCCGGCGTTTCGGATCGGCCGGACCAGGTCACGATCTCGGCGATCAACCGCAACTTCCCGGGGCGGTCGGGGCCGGGGAAGGTGTATCTCGCGAACCCGATGGTCGTCGCCGCGAGCGCATTCCTGGGGAAGGTGGGCGGGCCGGAGGAGTTGTAGGGCGCGCAGTCGCGGGAGCTCGCGCATCCTGCGGCGGTTACGCGCGCCGGCCGCCCGGCTATTCCGCGCGTGCGCCTCGTCGCCGCCCTCGCCCTCGCCGTCTTCCCGATCCTGCTCGGAGCCGTCCCTGCGCAGGTCGATTGGTCACGTGCGCGCACGTTCGACGCGCGCCGGGGCACGCATGCCTGCGTGTACGACGCCACGCGGGAGCGGCTGGTGCTCTTCGGCGAGGGAACGACATCCGAGTGGGACGGCCAGGAGTGGATTCACAGCAGCCCGGTCCAGCAACCCGGGCCGCGCGTCGCACATGCAGTGGCCTACGACCTGGCGCGGCAGCGCGTCGTGTTGTTCGGTGGAGTGGCGAATGGGGGACTCGCCGCAGAAACCTGGGAATGGAGCGGCACCGGTTGGACATCGCGGCAGCACGGGGCTTGGTCCGGCCCGTCCGGGCGCTGGCTGCACGCAATGACCTACGACGCGGCGCGGGAGCGGACATTGCTGTTCGGCGGCTACGACGGCACGAGGCTGCTGGATGACACGTGGGAGTGGGACGGGGCGCAGTGGTGGTTGCGGCGCTCCTCCCGCGTCGCGCCGCTCGCACGCACCGAGACTGCGATGGCCTACGACGCCTCGCGCGGCAGGGTCGTCATGTTCGGCGGAAAGCACAGCCACCATCTCGCGGACACGTGGGAATGGGACGGCACCGATTGGATCGAGCGGAAGCCGGCGACCGTTCCACCGGCGCACGCCGGGCACGCGATGGTCTACGACGCCGCGCGGCGCCGCGTCGTGATGTTCGGCGGTCTGGGTCTGACGTCCCCGCAGATCTGGGAGTGGGATGGCATCGACTGGCGCCTGGTGGCGAGCACGGGCGCTGCACCGAGCCCGCGCTATTCGCATGCGATGGCATTCGACGTGAAGCACCAGCTCGTGCTGCTCGTCGGCGGCCGCTCACTCGCGAGCCAGCACGTACACACTGACATGTGGGCCTGGAACGGGCGGGGTTGGTCAATGGTCGCGGGTGATGCGCTTCCATCGGGGCGTGAAGGGCACGCGCTGGGGACCGACGATGCGCGCCGGCAGGTGGTGCTGTTCGGTGGCAGCGACCGCCACAGCCGCGTGTTCTCCGATACCTGGACCTGGGATGGGGCGCGTTGGACGGAGCGACGGCCTTCGGCCGGCGCGCCGCCGGCGCGGACGCACCACGCAATCGCGCCGGACTCTGCGCGGCAGCAGTTGGTGCTGTTCGGGGGCGGCACCTGGCTCGGCGGAAGCGGCTCTCTGCTGGACGACACATGGGTGTGGGATGGTGCCGGTTGGTCGCCGATGCACCCGCCGGTGAGCCCGACGGCCCGCGTGGGTCATGCGATGGCAGGCGATGCCGCGCGCGGCCGGGTCGTGCTGTTTGGTGGCCTCGCGAGTGGTCAGGCGCTGCTCGGAGATACTTGGGAGTGGGATGGGGGGACGTGGCAGCAACTCCACGTGACACCATCACCAGCCGGTAGTCGTGCACTCGGGATGACCTACGACGCACACCGCCGGCGCTGCGTTCTCGTTCGCGGCGCGGCCCCGCAGGTCGAGACCTGGGAGTGGGATGGCGTCCGTTGGATCGACGCACAGCCGATCGTCGCTCCGCCGGGATTCACGGCGTTCGTCGTGGCCTACGACGAGCATCGCCGTCGCGTCGTCTTCGTCGCGCAGCCTCTGGGAGAGACCTGGGAGTGGAATGGCGCTGTGTGGAGCAAGTCACCGGGAGCTCCGATCACGCCGCATCGCGACCTCCCGGCGATTGCCTACGACCCGGTGCGCAGGCAGATGCTGCTGTTCGGCGGTGCCAACGAGCTCTCATTCATGCACGGCGCGTTCGCAGACACGTGGGTGCGGGGAGCACCGAGGGCGACCGCGCAACCGTTCGGGTCGGGCTGCGGCAACGCAGCCAGCGCGCCGGTGTTGGCCGGCTCCGAACCGTACATCGGTGCGCCCGCGTGCACGCTGGAGCTGTCGCGCATGGCGGTTGGCGCACCCGCGTTGATCGGCGTCTCGCTGCATGCGCAGAACCAGGATCTCGGCGGCGGCTGCACGCTGTATCTGCAGGGTCCGATCGCTCCGTTCTTCGTCACCGCGAATCCGCTCGGTTTCGCCAGCGCGCGATTCGCGATTCCCGCCGACGTCGGCTTGCGCGGCGCGAGGTTGCACGCGCAGGGCTTCGTTGCAGATCCGCAGGGCCCGGTGCTCGGGATGTCGTTCACGGCTGGCCGCAAGCTCGTCGTCGGGGACTGACGTGGTGCGCCGGTTACACGCGTCCGACCGGCTCCTATCCTGGACGACGACTGCACCGAAGAGGAATCGCATGAGCCACCGCCGGATCGTCGCACTCGCGCTCTTCGTCCTCGCGCCAGCGATTGGATCGCTCACGCTCACGCGACATGCACCCGGCCAGAGTGGCTGGTACGTGTCGCGGACCCCGACCACACTCAACGTCATCACGATGACCTACGACGTGTTGCGCGAACGCGTCGTGATGGTCACGACGCCACCGGGACCAGGGACGCACGTGTTCCAGACGTGGGAGTGGGACGGGAGTCACTGGCATCAGCGGGGCGCGTTCCCGCAGGTCGTCAACCGCGGGACGATCTACTTCGACTGGGTGCGTGCGCGCTGTTCCTTCCTGGAGTCGGGTGCGCCGCTGCGACTATGGGAGTGGGACGGTCTGCGGTGGTCGCCTCGGTTCTGCCCAGGGCCGCCGCCGGTCTCATCCTGGATGGCGCTTGCGTACGACCACTTGCGTTCGCGGCTCGTGTTGTTCGGTGGCGTCGACGCGAATGGCAAACCGAGCACCGACACGTGGGAATGGGACGGCCAGACCTGGACGCGGCGGGCTCCATCCCGGAACCCGCCTGCAACTCCGTTCGGCGCGATGGCATTCGACTCGCGCCGCGCACGAGCGGTGTGGTTCGGTGGTGCCGCGGAGACGTGGGAGTGGGACGGAAATGACTGGCATCCGATGGCGCCGTCGCAGGCTCCGCCGAGCCCGCTCTGGTGCTCGCTCGCTTACGACTGGCGGCGCGGCCGCGTGGTGCTGTGTGGCGAGACGTCGCCGAATACATGGGAGTGGGACGGCAAGGACTGGCATTCGATCTCCGGTTCCCTGCCCGCCGGACAACGAGCTTTCACGCAGTGCGCGTACGACATCCGGCGCGGAGTCGTCGTGCACGTGCTCGGCTCCTACGACAAGCGAACCTGGACTTGGGACGGCAGCAACTGGGTCGATCGTTCGCCAACCGAGGAACTCTCCGCGGTCGGCGGGCAACGGCTTGCGTACTCTCCGCCGTCGGGCCGCGTCCTCTCGTTCGGTGGCCGCACCGACAGCGAGTTGTGGAATTCCACATTCGAGTGGGACGGGCGGACCTGGCGCGAGTTGCAGCCGGCGACTCGCCCGGCAGCGCGCATGTTCGCTGCATTGGCGACCGACACTTCACGTGGTCGCATCGTGATGTTCGGTGGGCTCGGGGTGGGGGGCACGCTGCAAGACACGTGGGAATGGGACGGCGTGAACTGGCACCAGCGCACCCCTCCGGGAGCCATCCCGCCACCGCGCGCCGAGCATGCGATGGCCTATGACTCGGTGCGCAAGCGGGTCGTGCTCTATGGTGGCGTTGCTGCGTACCCGAACTACAACGCGATCCACTACGGCGACACGTGGGAGTGGGACGGCCAGAGCTGGACGCGATTGAACCCGGCTTCCCGGCCAGGCATCCGCCGCGGCCACGTGATGGCCTACGACGAAGCACGCCAGCGGGTCGTGTTCTTCGGCGGCGTCGAGCTGACGAATACGAACCACATGACGACCTGGGAATGGGATGGCGTGGACTGGAGGCAGGCCGCAAGCGCGGGACCCCTGCCGCGTGTCGGCGCCGGGATGGTCTACAACACGGATCGCAGGCGCGTGCAGATGTTCGGCGGCTTGCACTGGGGCACGGCCAGGACGTTGGACGACCTGTGGGAATGGGACGGACAGTCCTGGGGCAAGCTCGCGACGGCGCCGGTTTCCTCCACGGATCACGGCATCGCATTCGATCCGAACCTGCAGCGCATCGTGATCTCGGGCCAGCGCACGCTCTGGTACGGCGATCACGTCGACACCGTCAGCGCGAGCTACGGCAATGGCTGTACCGGAAGCGCGCTCGGGCCTGTGCTGCTGTGCGATGAGCCATGGATCAGCCACTCGAGGTTCGCGCTGGGCGTCTACCACGGTCGGCCGGCGTCGCCATGCGTGTTCGGCTTGTCGGCCGGATCACGCACGCTCGCGCTCGGTGGCGGGTGTTCGCTGTATCTCGCCGATCCGATGGTTCCGATCGGTGTCTCGACGAACAGCGATGGAACGGCAGTGTTGCCGCTCGGATTGCCGTACGACCGCACGCTGCGCGGGATCACGCTGTACGCGCAGGGTTTCGTTACAGATCCGCAGGGGCCGATTCTCGGTTTGACGTTCACCTCCGGCCGGAAGCTCGTCGTCGGCGACTGATCCGGCCCGCGATTCCGTTCCCGTCTCCGGACGACATCTGGAGCCATGCTGCTGCGAAGACCCGCCAATGGCTCGCGGCCGGCACACGTGCAGTCTGGCCGCTCGACCCAGGCTTGCGCGAGATCCATCGGCTCCGTGCCGGCGCCCCGCCACAGCGTCTGTGCGACGGCGACGAGCTCACGAGCGGGCTCCTGCCCGGCTTCCGTGTCGATGTGATTGCAATGCTCGGTCCGCGCGCCTGAGCGCCCTGCCCTTGCGGCACGCACACGATGCGCCTACGCCTGCGGCATGGCATCCGCGGCGCGCAGCGAGCCGTTCGTCGATCCGGTGTGTGGCATGCAGGTCGCCCCGGACACGGAGCTGCGGCATGAGCACGAAGGCATCGAGTACGGGTTCTGCAATCCGGGCTGCCTGCGGCGGTTCCGTGCGGATCCGCAGCGCTACGTCGACGTGCAGCCAACGGATGACGGAGCGCCGTCCACCGACACGCGCGAATACACCTGCCCGATGCACCCCGAGATCGTGCAGCGCGGTCCGGGCTCCTGCCCGATCTGCGGCATGGCACTCGAGCCGCGCATGCCGGACGCATCCGACGAGCCGGATCCGGAGCTGGTCAGCATGCGCTGGCGGTTCTGGACTGCGACGGCACTGACCGCCCCGCTGGTCGCACTGGTGATGCTCGACCACGCGCTCGGTGGGCCGATCGCGCATGCACTCGGAGCAGGGTTCGGCTGGTTGCAGCTCGTGCTCGCCGCGCCGGTCTGCACGTGGCTCGCGTGGCCGTTCTTCGTGCGCGGCGTCGAGGGCGCGCGCCGCGGCAGTCCGAACATGTTCACGCTGATCGGGCTCGGCGTCGCGGCTGCATTCCTGCACGGGCTGGTCGCGGTCGTCGCGCCCGCGCTGTTTCCGCCGCAGTTCCGCGCGCACGACGGCAGCGTGCCGGTCTACTTCGAAGCGGCCGCGATGATCGTGACGCTCGTGTTGCTCGGGCAGTGGCTCGAGCTGCGCGCGCGCGGCCGTACCGGTGCGGCGATCCGCGAGCTGTTGGGCCTGGCGCCGAAGACTGCGCGGCGCATCGACGCCGATGGCCGCGAGCGCGAAGTCCCGATCGGCGAGATCCAGGTGGACGACCGGCTGCGGATCCGGCCGGGCGAGAAGGTCCCGGTCGACGGCGTGGTCGAGGACGGCGAAGGCGTCGTCGACGAAGCGCTGGTGACCGGCGAACCGATCCCGGCGGAACGTGGGCCGGGCGACCGGCTGGTCGGCGGCACGATCCTGCGCGACGGCACGCTGCGCATGCGTGCCGAGAAGGTCGGCAGCGAGACGCTGCTCGCACGCATCGTGGCGCTGGTTGCGCAGGCACAGCGCAGCCGCGCGCCGATGCAGCGGCTGGCCGACCGCGTCGCGAAGTACTTCGTGCCGGCGGTCGTCGCCGCGGCCGTGATCACGTTCGTGGCGTGGGCCGTGGTCGGCCCAGAGCCGCGGTTTGCGCACGCGCTGTTGCAGGCGGTCTCGGTCCTGATCATTGCGTGCCCTTGCGCGCTCGGGCTCGCCACGCCGCTGTCGATCATGGTCGCGACCGGACGCGGTGCCTTGGGCGGGATCCTGTTCCGCAACGCGGAGGCGATCGAGCGGCTGGCGGCGGTCGACACGTTGGTGCTCGACAAGACCGGGACGCTCACACTCGGACGCCCGGAGCTGGTGGAGCTCGGCACGCAAGGAATGGCCGAGCCGGAGCTGCTGCGTCTCGCGGGGTCGCTCGAGCAGGGCAGCACACATCCGATTGCGATCGCGGTCTTGCGCGCGGCAGAGACGCGCGGGCTCGAACTGACGGCACCGCAGGAGTTCGTGTCCGAGACCGGCCGTGGTGTGCGCGGGCGCGTCGACGCGCGCGAGGTCGCCATCGGCTCGGCGGCGTTCCTGCGCGACCGCGGTGCGGCGACCGAAGCCATGCAGGGGGACGCCGAGACGCAGCGTGCGCGTGGCCGCAGCGTGCTGTTCGTCGCGGTCGACGGCGAAGCGGCCGGCTGGCTCGCGATCGCCGATCCGATCCGCGAGTCGACTCCGGCCGCGCTGGCGGAGCTGCGTGAGCAAGGGCTTCGCCTGCACCTCGCGACCGGCGATCACGAGCGGACCGCGCGCGCGATCGCCGGCGAACTGGGCATCGACGACATCGCCGCCGAAGTGACGCCGGACCAGAAGGTCGCGCTCGTACATCGACTGCAGCAGGAAGGCGCGACCGTCGCGATGGCCGGCGATGGGATCAACGACGCGCCGGCGCTCGCGGCCGCCGACGTCGGCATCGCGATCGGCACCGGGGCCGACGTCGCGATCGAGAGCGCGCCGGTGACGCTGGTGCGCGGCGATCCGCGCGGGATCGCGCAGGCGCGCCGGCTCAGCAAGTTCACGCTGCGCAACATCCGGCAGAACCTGTTCTTCGCGTTCATCTACAACGCGCTCGGCGTCCCGTTGGCGGCCGGGGTGCTCTATCCGTGGACCGGGTTCGTGCCGGGCCCGGTGTTCGCCGCCGCGGCGATGAGTCTCAGCTCGGTGTCGGTGATCGGGAACGCGCTGCGGCTGCGGCGCGTGGAGCTGCATCGCGCGCAGGATTCTGCGCGCCGCGGCGGCTAGAACGCGGGCATGCCGTCCTGGTTCGCCGCGCATCCACACCGGACGCTGCTCGCGATCCTGCTGCTGGCATTCCTGGTCTACGCACCAGCGCTCGGCAACGAGTTCGTCATGGACGGCAAGGTGCTGGTCCAGATCGAGGGGAATCCGAATCCGAACCGGCTCGTCGCCGAGCTGCAGCCGCTCGGTGAGTACTTCTCACGCCACTACTGGTTCAGCGTCGGCGAGACGAGCAATCTGTACCGTCCGGTCACGATCCTCAGCTATGCGCTGACGCGTGCCTGGCTCGCGCCGCTGTGTGGCGATCACGCGCTGGCGCAGCACCTGGTGAACCTGCTGCTGCATGTCGGTGCGACGGCGCTGGTGTGCGCACTGGTGCGCCGCGCCGGTGCGACCGTCGCCGCCGCGCTCGCTGCGACGCTCGTGTTCGGGTTGCACGCGATCCACAGCGAAGTGGTCGCCGGGATCGTCGGGCGTGCCGAGTTGCTCGGGTTCGTCTGCGGTGCCGGCGGGGTGCTGCTCGCGCTGCGCGGCGGCTGGCTGGGGCTTGCGGCGGCGTCGGGACTGTTCTTCCTCGCTGCCTGCGCGAAGGAGAGCGCACTGCCGTGGCCGCTGGTGATCCCGCTGGTCCTGGTGTGTCGCGCATGGACGGAGCACCGTGCCGCGCCGCTGCGACCGGTGCTGGTGACAGCAATGCGCACGGTCGCGCTCACGGCGCTGCCGGCCTGGGTGCTGTTCTTGTGGCTGCGCGCGATGGCGCTCGCGGATCTCGGCGAACCACCGTCCGTCGCACACGCGATGAACCCGCTCGCCACGGCCGACCCGGTGACGCGGATCGCAACGGCGCTGGTGACGCAGGTGTATGGGCTCTGGCAGACGCTGTTCCCGTTCCGGTTGACCAGCGACTACGGCGCGCACACGTTCACGCTGCGCACGAGCCTGATCGATCCGATGGCGCTCGGGTCGCTGTTGTTGCTGGCGACCCTCGCCGCAGGCGCCTGGATCGTGCGCCGGCGGCATCCGCTGCTGGCACTGGCGGGCGCGTGGTTCTTCGGGTTCACGCTGGTCACGGCGAACCTGCTGTTCCCGACCGGGACGATCTACGGGGAGCGGCTGTACTACACGCCAAGCCTCGCCGCCTCGGTGTTGGCCGCATGGTTGTGCATGCGCGCGGCGAACCGCCGCGCGTTCGCGGCCGCCCTCGCGGTCTGGTCGGTCGCCTGCGCCGCCGTGATCCTCGAGCGGAATCCGTACTGGGCCGACGACGCGGCGCTGTACCTGGGCGACGTCGGGGTGAATCCGCGCTCGTCGCGTCTGCACGTGGCGGCGGCCAACATCCTGCTCGATCAGGGCCAGCCGCAGCAGGCGCTGGCGCACCTCGAGCAGGCGGTCGCCGTCGTGCCGGAGCATGCTGCCGCCTGGGCGAATCTGGCGGCAGTCCGGCTGCAGCTCGGGGATCGAGCAGGTGGTGAGGCGGCGTTGCGGCGTGGGCTCGCGGCGACCTGGATCCAGCGCGAGGACGCAGTCGTGCTGCACCTGAATCTCGCGCGGGTGCTCAGCGACACGGGACGCGCGCGGGAGGCATACGCCGAGCTCGCGCGGTTCGCAGCGACGCGGCGCGACGAGCCGGTGATCTGGCAGACGCTGCTCGAGGTCGCGCCGCCCGAGCTGCCGGCACCGGAGCGCGCGCGGATCCAGCTCGCGCTCGCGGAGTCGCTCGCGGCGCAAGGGTACGCGGAGGATGCGCGGCGTTGGTTCGCGCAGGTGCTGTCACTGCCGGGGCTGGATCCCGAGGTTGCACGACGGGCACGGGCAGGGCTCGCGGCGATCACCCGCTGAACGGATTTCCGTCGCGGAATCGCGTGTCTCGTTGCATGCAGTCGGAGGTCCTGCATGCCCCGAGACGTGAGCTATGATTCCGACCCGCGTGAGTCGACCGAGGGTTTCCGCAGAACTCATGACTGCCGAGCAGTTCCTGCAGAGCGAGCAGCCGCCGCGCTGTGAGCTGATCCGCGGGCAGGTGGTCGAGCTGATGCCGCCGGGCGCAGAGCACGGGCTCGTCGTCGCGTCGATCGCGACGATCCTCGGTCCGTTCCTCCATCTGCATCGGCTCGGCAAGCTGCTGGCCGGGGATCCTGGCTTCGTGCTCACGCGCGGACCGGACACGGTCCGCGCGCCGGATCTCGCATTTCTTGCCGCCGAGCGCATCGGAGCGACCGGCGTGCCGATCGGGTTCGCCGACATCCCACCGGATCTCGCCATCGAGGTCGTCTCGCCGAACGACCGGTGGACGGAGCTCGAAGCGAAGTCGCGGCAGTGGTTCGCATTCGGCGTCCGCGAGCTGTGGATCGCCGACCCGCAGCTCGGTGAGATCCGCGTACTGCGCGACGGTGAAGCGCCGCAGGTGTTCGGCAGCGGCGACGAGCTCCGGAGCGCGCTGCTGCCGGGCTTCACGGCACCGGTGCAGGCGCTGCTCGGCCGCGCCTGAGGGTGCGGGGCCTGCGCTACGGCGCCGTCCGATCGCACGCTTCCCGGCACCCGTGGCTCCGGCTACCGTCGCGCGGCGCATGCGCAAGCTGCTCCGTGGCATCGTCGACTTCCGGACCGGCCTGACGCCGGAGCGGCGGGAGCGGCTCGCCCGACTTGCGCTCGGGCAGTCCCCGGACGCGATGCTGATCTGCTGCTCCGACAGCCGCGTCGCGCCGAACGTGTTCGCCTCGACGGAGCCGGGGGATCTGTTCGTCGTGCGCAACCCGGGCAACCTGATCGCGCCGTGCGATGCCGATGGGCACTCGGTCCACGATGAGGCAGAAGCCGCCGCGATCGAGTTCGCGACGCTGGCACTCGGCGTGCGCGACATCGTGATCTGCGGCCACAGCAGTTGCGGCGCGATGCTGGCGCTGTTCCAAGGCAACGTCATCGACGGTGCGGCGCACCTGGCCACCTGGATCCGCCACGGCGAGCCGGCGCTGGCGCAACTGCGGGCCGGCGCGGCGCTGGCACCGGAGCTGCCGCCGCAGGACCAGCTGTCGCAGCTGAACGTGCTGGCCCAGCTGATGCACCTGCGCAGCTACCGGGTCGTGCGAGAGCGCGAAGAGGCCGGCCGGCTGAATCTGCACGGGTGGTGGTACGACATCGCGCGGGCCGAGGTCTCGGCGTTCGAGCCGGAGTTGCGCCGGTTCGTCCCGATCGACGAGGAGGTCGCGTCCCGGATCCTCGCGCGCCTCGCGCAGAGGTCGTAGGCCGCCCCCTCGACCGCCCGGTCAGACTGCCGGCGGGTCGGTCAGCGTGATCCACCGCCGGGGCGGCGGGTCGGCCACCTCCTGCGGCTGGCTGGACAGCGATGGGCGGAGTTCGGGCCCAGGGGTTGGGACCGGCGGCAACGCAGCTTCGGGATCCATGCGGCTTCCGAGACGGGTATCGACGGACTTCCGGCCGCCGCGGCGGGCCTCGTCGCCCGCGTTGCGGCCACCGGTTCCGTGCGGCCAGCCGACCGCCGGTGACCACCGAAAACTCCGCACGACCCGGGTACGGGCTGTGACAAGCGCTTTACCTGCGCCGGCAGAGCTGGTGGGCCTTTCGCTCGTAGATTGCCCGACCAACCATCCTGGAAAGGAACTCTCCAATGACGATCCGCATCCTCACGGTCGCTGCTGCTCTTGCCCTGCCGGTTCTTGCGCAGGACCCGAGGCCGGCGAGCGCTCCCGCAGTTCAGGCTGTTTCGGCCGAGACCGAGAACATGTTCTACCGCGCGTTCTATCTCGAGCGCGGCGAGAAGCGCGGCGCCGAAGCGCTGCCGCTGTACGAGAAGTTCCTGGCGGCAGCGCCGAACCACCGGTTCGCCAAGAAGGCGGCCGAGTCCTGCATCGCGATCCTGAACCAGGACGGCAAGATCGAAGAGGCCGACAAGGTCCGCGAGAAGTACGCCGCGATCCTGCGCCGCCCGGCAGCCGCCGAGGGTGCAGCCGAGGCGCCCGCGGCGCCGGAGCGCCCGGGCCGCGGACAGCGCGGCGAAGGTGCGCCGGGTCGCGGACAGATGACCCCCGAGGCACGCGCCGAGCGCGTCGCCGAGCTGAAGAAGCAGCTCGAAGAAGCGAAGGCCGCTGGCAACGACGAGCAGGTCGCCCGGCTCGAGCGCATGATCCAGATGATGGAGAGCGGCCGCAGCGGCGCCGGCGGCCAGGGTGGTCGCGGCGGGCGCGGCATGGGGATCTTCGGCGACACCAAGCTCGCCGACATGACCGACGAGCAGCTCGGCCAGTTCAAGAGCGGACTCGATCAGATGAGCGGCTTCATCGACCGGATGCGCGACAACGGCCAGGCCGAGCGCGCGGACCAACTCGAGAAGTCGATCAGCCAGATCAAGAAGCACCTCGAAGAGGGCAAGAAGGACGAAGCGCAGAAGATCGTCGACGAGATGCGCGCGCAGATGCGCAACCGTCGCGGCGATCGCTGATCCGTCCGCACCCGAATCACCGCAGCGGACTCGCCCCCTCGCTGCGGGGCGTTCGCTGAACGAGAGCGGCCTCGACCTCGCGCAAGCGGGGCCGAGGCCGCTACCTTTCCCGCGATGTCCGCGGATCCGGTCCGCCTCGAGGTCTGGCACCACCTGCTGGCCGCGGTCTGCGAGGAGGCAGGCGCCCGGCTGCAGCGCGCGGCGATCAGCCCGAACATCCGTGAACGGCGCGACTACTCGTTCGCGCTGTTCGATCGTGACGGCCGGCTCGTCGCGCAGGCGGCGCACATCCCGGTCCACCTCGGCAGTGCCCGCGACGCCGTCGCGGCCGTGCGCGCGCGCGACGACGCCGAGCCCGGGGACGTCTACCTGCTGAACGACCCGTTTGCGGGTGGCACGCACCTGCCGGACCTGACGCTGGTGCGGCCGGCTTTCCTCGGCGCCGGGCCGGCGCCGGACTGGTTCCTCGTCAGCCGCGCGCATCACGCCGACGTCGGCGGCGCGTCGCCCGGATCGATGGGGATCGCGCACGACCTGATCGCCGAGGGACTGGTGCTCCCGCCGGTCAAGCTGCAGCGCCGCGGCGAGCCGGCGCGCGACCTGCAGGCGGTGCTCCTCGCCAACATGCGTGGTGCGACCGAGCGCCGGATCGATCTGCAGGCGCAGCAGTCGTCGCTGCTGCTGGCCGAACGGCGGCTCGCCGCACTCGCAGGCGTGCACGGCGACGAGCTCGCCACCTATGCCGCGCACCTGCTGGATGCGAGCGAGCGGATCGCGCGCAGCGTCGTGCGGGAGATTCCGCGCGGGACCTGGCGCGCCGAGGACTGCCTCGAAGACGACGGGACCGGCAGCGGCCCGTTGCCGATCCGGCTCGCGTTGCGGCGCCGTGGCGACCAGCTCGAGTTCGACTTCCGCGACTGCGCGTCGCAGGCCCGCGGCAGCGTCAACGCGAACCGCAGCATCCTGCTCGCCGCCTGCGTCTACGTGCTGCGCTGCCTGTGCCCGGACCGGCTGCCGACCAACGACGGGCTGTTCCGCGTGTTCGACGTGCGCACGCGCCCGGGCACGATCGTGGATCCGCATCCGCCAGCGCCGGTCGCCGGCGGCAACGTCGAGACGAGCCAACGCCTCGTCGACGTCGCGTTCACAGCACTCGCGCGCGCGCTGCCGGGCCGGATCCCGGCCTGCTCGGCCGGCACGATGAGCAACTTCGCAGTCGGCGGGACCGATCCGCGCAGCGGGCGTGAGTTCGCGTTCTACGAGACGCTGCCGGGCGGCGCCGGCGCCGGTGCTGCACCAGGCCAGTCCGCGATCCAGACGCACATGACCAACACGCGCAACACGCCGATCGAAGAGCTGGAGCGGCAGTATCCGCTGCGCGTGCAACAGTGGACCGTGCGCCGCGGGTCGGGCGGGCGCGGGGCTCGGCGCGGTGGGGATGGCGTCGTCAAGGAGATCGAGTTCATTGGACCGGCCGTCGTGACGCTGCTCGCCGAACGGCATGCGATCGGGCCACCGGGACGCGAGCGGGGCGGCGCCGGTGCGCCGGGGCGCCTGCAGCACGGTCATGGCAAGCGGCTGCAGCGCCGCGCGGCCAAGGGAACCTTCGTCGTCGCGCCGGGCGACCGCGTACGCATCGAGACTCCGGGAGGCGGCGGATGCGGCAAGGCCTGACGTTCCGCAGGCCGCGGCCGCTGTCGCCGTGGTTGCTGCTGCCGCTGCTGCTGGGAGGCTGCACGCTGCCGTACCGCCCGGCCCGCGCGTCGCTGCCGGATCCGTTGCCGGCGGACGCGTTTCCGCGTGCGCTCGCGGTCGTGCGCGAGCGCTATCCACGGATCGATCTCGCCGATGCCGCATCGTTCCGCCTGCAGTCGGGATGGGTCGCGTGGGACTTCGGCGGCACGCCATGCCGCCGGCGTGCCACCGTCTACCGCGACGGCGGCGAGCTGGCGGTCGTCGTCGAAGTCGCGGTGCTGCGGTTCGACGTGTTCGGCGAGCCGTCCTGGACGTCGGCGCGCGGCGAGCCGCGGTTCGAGGACGAGCTGCTCGAGGCGCTGGTCGACGCGCTGGAGGCCTGAAGCATCGGCGCGCTGCAGGTGGCGAACGCCGTCGCGACCGCCAACAGCCGCGGATCGCGCGGCAACCGCGGCAGCTTGCGCGTGATCAGCGCGCGGGCCGCGGCGAGCCGGCCGCGCGCTTCGAGCAATCTCGCCCGGGCGAGCCACCAGCGCACCCGCGGGACCGCGAGTCGCGGCATCCGCCGCAGCAGCCAAGTGGCACCACGCAACTGCCCGTGCGCGATCGCGACCTCGAACGACCACAGCAGCACGTCCGGATCGTGCGGGGCGAGCGCCTGCGCGTCCGCGATCGTCCGCCGCGGGTCCAGCGACGCGAGGGCACCGTTGCGCGTGTACGGCACGAACAGATCGCGCAGCTCGACCGACTGCGGACAGATCGACAGCACATCGCGGATCCGGCGGATCCGCAGCAGGCGTCCGGCCGGATCCGGCCGCAGCCGTTTGGTTTCGTTGCACAGCCGGACGAGCCCGCGCTCGCGCAGCAGATCGCAGGTCAGTCCGAGCAGCGCTTCGACGAGCCGCCGGCGCCAGAAGCTCTGGAACTCCTCGTCGTAGCCGAGCTCGCGCGCGAGCCGCTGCCACAGCCGGCGCAGCTCCTTGGTCGTCAGGCCGACGGCCTCGGCGCTGCGCTGCAGGTTGAACCGCCCGTTGCGCAGCTCGCAGCGGTTGGTCGCGATCCGCAGCAGCTGCGCGCGATCGAACGGACCGATCTCGGTCGCCGGCGACAGCGGATCCGGCGTCGCCACCGGGCCGGGCAAGAGGTCGAGATCCTGTCCGCGGGCGCGCCCGCGCTGCGTGCGCACGACGAGCTGGTAGTACGCGCGGGACAGCAGCCGCAGCCAGTACCGGTTGCGCTGCTGCGGCGTCCACGGCCGCAGCTGTTCGCGTCGGGCGAGCCAGTCGACGATCAGCTCCTGCCGCAGGTCGTGCGCCAGCTCGTCGAGGTCGCAGCGGCTCCGCCACCCGTGCATCCGGCGCAGCAGCACCGGCACGGCGCCGTCCAGGAACTGCTCCAGGTCGGTGTCGATCGTGATTCCCAGTTGCATGGATCCTCCCGGTTGATGTTTCGGTTCAGCGAAACTAACCTCCGGAAGATCTCCGCACAAGATTCGGTATAGCGTACTTAGCGCCTCCACCCGGCCCCGCGGCGCGCTCGCCGGTCGCGGTGGCCCCTCGAATCACCCCGGCTATGCTCCGCCGCTTTTCAGGCGGTTCATGCCGGTTTCCAGCGTCATCGGGCTCCTCTGGGGAGACGAGGGCAAGGGCAAGATCATCGACTACCTGGCCGCGGAGGCGGACCTGGTCGCGCGGTTCGGCGGCGGCCACAACGCCGGCCACACGATCCACCTCGGCCGGGACCGTCTCGTGCTGCACCTGATCCCGTCCGGGATCCTGCGTCCAGGCGTCGTCAACGTGATCGGCAACGGTGTCGTCGTCGACCCTTCGCACCTGGTCACCGAGATCGACGGGCTGGTCGAACGCGGCGTCGAGATCCAACTCGGCCGCAATCTGGTCGTGTCGGAGCGCGCGCACCTGATCCTGCCGCTGCACCGCGCGATCGATCAGCTGTCGGAACGTCTGCTCGGTGAGCACAAGCTCGGCACGACCGGGCGCGGGATCGGACCGGCGTACGCCGACCGTGCCGCACGCAGCGGTCTACGCGTCGGCGATCTGATCCGGCCGGCTGCGCTGGAGCGTGACCTGCGCCGGCTGCTCGCGGCGAAGAACCCGATCCTGCGCGCGTTCGACGAGCCGGAGCTGGCGCTCGATCCGCTGCTCGCGGAACTGCATCGCCTCGGCGAACGCCTGCGTCCGGCGATCCAGGACACCGGTGCGCTGCTCCGCGAGGCGGCGCGCGACGGCCGCCGCATCCTGTGCGAGGGTGCGCAAGGGGTCCTGCTCGACGTCGATCACGGGACGTATCCATTCGTGACGTCGTCGAGCGCGTCGACCGGCGGCATCGCCACCGGGACCGGCCTTCCGCCGCAACTGCTGCAGCAGGTCACCGGCGTCGTCAAGGCCTACGCGACGCGCGTCGGCACCGGGCCATTCCCGACCGAGCAGGACAACGAGTACGGCAACCGGCTGCGCGAAGCCGGCCGCGAGTACGGCTCCACGACCGGACGCCCGCGCCGCTGCGGCTGGTTCGATGCAGTCGCGGTGCGCTATGCGTGCGAGGTGTCTGGCGCCACGGCGCTCGCGCTGACGAATCTCGACGTGTTGTCCGGGATCGATCCGATCCCGGTCGCCGTCGCGTACGAGCTCGGTGGTGCGCGCACCGAACGCTTCCCGGCGTTCGACGTCGAGGCAGCACGGCCGGTCTGGCGTGAGTTCGCCGGATTCACCGGGGATCTGCGCGGCGTGCGGCGCTTCGAGGATCTGCCGGCGGCGGCGCGGACCTACGTCGAGTCGATCGAACGGCTCGTGCAGGTGCCGATCCGGATCGTCTCGGTCGGTCCGGAGCGGGATCAGGTGATCCTGCGGTGAGTCGACCCGCCGCGCTGCCACGTTCGGTGGCGATCATCATGGACGGGAACGGCCGCTGGGCGCGGCAGCGCGGATGGGAGCGCATCCGCGGCCACGAAGAGGGGATCCGCGCCGTCCGCGAATCCGTCGAGGAATGCGCCCGGCTCGGGATCGAGGCGCTGACGCTGTACGCGTTCTCCGAGGAGAACTGGCGCCGGCCGCGGCGCGAGATCGATCTGTTGATGAAGCTGCTGGGGCGGTTCCTCGTCGACGAGCGACCGACACTGATGCGCAACCGGGTGCGGCTCGTGCATGCCGGGCGGATCGAGAAGCTGCCGGCCGACGTGCAGCGATTGCTGCGCGAATCGGTCGAGCTGACGGCGGCGAACGACGGCCTGGTGCTGTGCCTCGCGCTGAGCTACGGCGGGCGGGCGGAGCTCGTGGATGCGATGCAGGCGCTCGCACGCGAGGTCGCCGCCGGCCGGCTCGCGCCGGAGGCGATCGACGAGGCGGCGATCCGCGCGCGGCTCTACCAGCCGGCGCTGCCGGATCCGGATCTGTTGATCCGCACGGCCGGCGAGCTGCGCGTCAGCAACTTCCTGTTGTGGCAGATCAGCTATGCCGAGATCTGGGTGACCGAGTGTTGCTGGCCGGACTTCGGGCCGGCGCAGCTCGAGCAGGCGTTCGCGGCCTACGCGCAGCGGAAGCGGAAGTTCGGCGGGGTCGAGGCGTGACCGCGAAGACCGCGGAGCTGCGGACCAGGCTGATCCTCGGCTCTTCGATGTTGGCGGCGATCGCGGCGCTGTACTTCGCCGATCTGCACGCGGGGTTCGGGACCAAGGGGCTCGGCTCGGCGGTGTTGCTCGGCCTGTTGGGGGTCGGTGGGATTCTCGAGTACGTCGCGATGCGGCGGCATGCGGGGCACGGGGTTGCGGTCGAAGCGCTGGTCGGCGTGACGATCGCGACCTGCGTTCTGCTCCCGTGGGGATCCCAAGCCGTCGCACAGCCGCACGGCGTCTGGGTGTTCGGGTCGCTGGTGGCGCTCACGGGCCTGCTGCTGTTGTTGACGTCATTGCGCGCGCTGCGCTCGGCGGAGCGCATGGCGCATGGCCTCGAGGAGCAGGGTGCCGTGCTGCTCGGCTTCGTGTTGATCGCATGGCCGTTGGCGCTGGCGCAGGTCCTCGCGCTGATGCACCTCGAGGCGCTGCTGTTCGTCGTGCTGGTCGCCAAGGGCGGCGACATCGGTGCCTATCTGGTCGGGATCTGGATCGGCCGGCGCAAGCTGATCCCGCATGTCAGCCCGGGCAAGACGATCGAAGGGGCGCTCGGTGGCCTCGCGACTTCGATCCTGCTGGCCCTCGTGCTTCCAGGGCTGCTGTTCCCGCCGGAATTCCCGGTCGGCACTGCCGGCATCGCCGGCCTCGGAGTCGCGTTGAACCTGACCGCGCTGATCGGCGACCTCGTCGAGTCGCAGCTCAAGCGCCGGTGCGGCGTCAAGGACTCGTCGCGCCTGCTCCCGGCCCATGGCGGAATTCTCGACCTGGTCGATAGTCTGCTGTTCACGATTCCGACCTATTGGTTGTTCCTGTTCCTGATCTGACCTGACGCGGAGTCCAACCAGCACTTGAAAGAAACGACTGCCGACGAGCTGATCCCGGTCCACAACATCGAAGAGGTGCGCACGCTGCTCGGACCGCTCGACAGCAACACGCGGCTGATCCGCGATCTCTACGGCGTCAACGTGCTGAGCCGCGAAGGCGGCCTTCGGTTGCTCGGCAAGCCGGAAGAAGTCACGCGTGTGCGCCGCGTCATGGAGCAGGGGCTCGAGTCGATCCGCGCCAACCGCGGTCTGACGACTGCGGAGTTCGCGCGGATGATCCGCGGCGATCGCTCACCCCGCCCTGCCGCCGAAGGGGGGACTCCACCGCCGCCACGTGCGGAGCCGACCTCGAATGGTGCACAGCCGCGGACGGCCGGGCAGCGCGTCTACGTCGAGGCGATGCGCGAGCACGAGGTCGTGTTCGGGATCGGACCAGCCGGCACCGGGAAGACGTTTCTCGCGGTCGCGGCTGCCGTCGAGGCCGTGCGTCTGGGCGTCGTCCGCCGGATCGTGCTGGTGCGTCCGGCCGTCGAAGCCGGCGAGAAGCTCGGCTTCCTGCCGGGGGACTACCAGGCCAAGGTCGACCCGTACCTGCGCCCGCTCTACGACGCGCTGCACGACCTCGTCGAGCCGGCCGCGCGTGCACGCTTTCTCAGCAGCGACGTGCTCGAGATCTCCCCGCTCGCCTACATGCGCGGGCGCACGCTCAACGACTCGTTCGTGATCCTGGACGAAGGGCAGAACGCGACGATCCCGCAGATGCTGATGTTCCTGACCCGGCTCGGAACGCGCTCGCGGATGGTCGTGACCGGCGACCCGACGCAGGTCGACCTGCCGCCGCAAGTGCCATCCGGACTCGCCGACGCGGTCGAACGGCTGGATGGGATCTCCGGGATCTCGGTGGTCCGCCTGACGCCGGCCGACATCGTGCGGCATCCGGTCGTCGAGAAGATCATCGGCGCCTACCACCCGCACCGGCGCAAGGGCCCGGCGCGGCGTGACGATGGCGGCTAGACGCGCGGCGCCGCGGCCGCCGCCGCGCTCGGGCCGGCAGGCCCCGATCGAGATCGTCGACCGGTTCCGGCCGCGTACCTCCACGGAGCTGGTGCGGCGCGCGGTGCGGGCCGCGCGCGCGCACGGGCAGCGGCCTGAGCTCAGCGTCCACGTGCTGCTGACCGACGACGCCGAGATCGCGGGACTGCATGGTCAGTTCCTCGGCGATCCGACACCGACCGACGTGATGTCGTTTCCGGGTGAGGACGCACTGGATGTCGTCGTCAGCGTCGAATGCGCGCGCCGCGAAGCCGCACGGCGCGGGCATCCGATCCGTGCAGAAGTTGCGCTCTATCTCGTGCACGGCGTGCTCCATGCGTGTGGATTCGACGATCGCACGGCAGCGCAGCGCGCTCGCATGCGCACCGCCGAGCACACCGTGCTCGCGCAGCTCGGACTGTCCATCGATCGCTGATCGTTGCGCGGCATGCGCGCGGTGCTAGACTTCGCGCCCGTGGTTGCGCCATCGCGGCGAATCGGTCGTCGATGTGACGTACGGATGACCAATCTGGACCACGACAAGATCCGGAACCGACAGGTGACGATGCGGCGCCTGCGCGCGAGACCGTCGGCAGTGTTGGCGATGGCGCCGGTGTTCCCGGAGCAGACGCCCGGACACGGTGTCGCCGGCGCGAACGGCAGTGGGTCGAACGGCAGTGCGATCGGCAGTGCGAACGGCAACGGGACGCACGGCCACGCCGCCGTGACGCCGGACCTGCTCGGCGAATACCGCCGGACCCGCAGCCTCGCGTTGCGCAACCTGCTGGTCGAGCGCTACCGCAGCTTTGTCGAAGGGATCGCCCGGATCATGGTCGGACGGCTGCCACGGAGCGTGGACGTCCACGATCTCGTGCACGCCGGCCTGTGGGGACTGCTGCAGGCGATCGAGAACTTCGAGCCGGAGCGCGGGACCCACTTCGTGCCGTACATGCGGCTGCGCGTGCGTGGTGCGATGCTGGACGAGCTGCGCAACATGGACTTCGTGCCGCGGCTGTTCCGCCAGCGGCGGCGGGTGTTCGACGAGACCCGCGAGCGGCTGCGCACCGATCTCGGCCGCGACCCGGCCGACGCCGAGCTCGCCCATGCGATCGGGGTCTCCGAGGAGATCCTGCGCCGGACCTACGAGGTCGGCCCGCCGCGGCTGCTGCACGAGACGACGCCAGAGCATGATGGCGAGGGGGGGGACAACGAGTCGCGCGCGCTGGTCGAGGCGCTGACCGACGAGGACCACGAGCCACCGATCGAGTCGCTGTTCCGGCGCGAGCTGCTGGAGCGGATCGAGCAGTCGCTCGACCCCAACGAGTGGAACGTGCTGCGCCTGCACTACCTGGAAGGACTCTCCGGCAAGCAGGTCGCGTCCCGGCTCGGCCTGACCCCGGCGCGGATCTGCCAGATCCACCTGCGCGTGCTGTCGCGGTTGAAGGCGCGGCTCGCCGAGATGCTCCGTGCCTGAAGGGGCGCGGCCCGACGAGGCGCTGCCGGAGCTGTCGCGCCGGAGCGGCACGCTCTGCATCGAGCAGTGCCGGCTGGACGAGCTGGCGGCGCGGTTCGGCACGCCGCTGTACGTCTACTCACGTGCGGCGATCGCGGCACGGATGGCGCGGCTGCGCAAGGCGTTCGGTGCCGACGCGCGGATCTGCTACGCGGTCAAGAGCAACGGGAACCTCTCGCTGCTCCGGTTGCTGCACGAGCTCGGCGCCGGCTTCGACGTCGTCAGCGGGGGTGAGATCGCGCGGCTGGAGGCTGCTGGCATCCGCGGCGCCGAGGTGGTGTTCGCCGGCGTCGCCAAGCAACCGTGGGAGATCGACCTGGCGCTGGCGTACGGCGTGCGCGCGTTCCATCTGGAGTCGGCGCACGAGCTGCCGCTGCTCGCTGCCGCGGCGACGGCGCGGGGGACGCGGGCGCGGATCGCGCTGCGGCTCAACCCGGATGTCGACGCCGGGACGCACGCCTACATCAGCACGGCGCGCAGCGAGAACAAGTTCGGGCTCGACTTCGCGTCGGCGGCGGCGCTGGTCGCCGCGATCCGGCGTGATCCGGCCCTCGAGCTGGTCGGCTACCACGTGCACCTGGGCAGCCAGGTGCGGAGCATCGAGCCGTATCTCGAGGCGTTCACGCGCGTCGAGGCGTTGCTGGACCAGGATCCGGCGCACCGCGAGGGGGTCACCAGCTACGACCTCGGCGGCGGGTTCGCGATCCCGTACGCCGAGCCGGGTGGGGGCCTCGACGTCGAGGCCTTGGCAGCCGCGTTGCTGCCCCGCCTCGCTGCGCGCCGACTGCAGGCGGTCCTCGAGCCGGGGCGGTTCCTGGTCGCCGAGGCCGGGCTGCTGTTGACGCGCGTGCTCGGCATCAAGCCGGGCCGGGAGAAGTCCTTCCTGCTCGTCGACGCGGCGATGAACGACCTGCTGCGCCCGGCGCTGTACGGCGCCATCCATCCGCTCGCGCCGGTCGTTGCAGCGCCGGATCGCAACCCGGTCCGCTACGACGTGGTCGGGCCGATCTGCGAGAGCGGGGATTTCCTGCGCCTGGATGTCGAACTCGCCGAGCTGCGACCCGGCGAGCTGCTCGCGGTATTGTGCGCCGGCGCCTACGGCGCCTCGATGGCTTCGAACTACAACTCCCGGCCGCGCGCGGCCGAGGTGCTCGTGGAGGGGGCCGGGGCGCGGCCGATCCGCGCGCGTGAATCGCTCGAGGATCTGTGGCGCAACGAAGCGAGCTGGCTCCGCGAATGACTGCACACCGACCCGACCCCCGCCCGCGGCTGCGGCTGCGCCTGCGCACGTTGGCCGCCCTGCTGCTGGGGTTGCTGCTGCTCGGCGGCGTCAGCGGCTGCCGTTGGCTGCAGGACGAGTTCTTCTTCATCGATCGCGCGCCTCCGCTCGAGACGCCGCGCGAACCGATCCCGTGGTGACCGAGGCGATGCGCGCGCTGGCCAGGGCAGCCGAGGGCGCCGGCCGACTCGACGACCCCCGTGCGCGCAGCTCGGCATCCGAGCACCCCGTGTGCGGCGACGAATTGCAGCTGCACGTGCTGTGGGATGGCGACACGATCGCGCAGCTGCGCTGGCAGGCCGCCGGATGCCCGGCCACGTTGGCGGTCGCGGCGGTCGCGGCACGCGCCCTGCCGGGAGCTTCGCTCGCGCAGGCGCCGGCGCGGTTGCGCCACGAGCTGGCGCGGCTCGGCGACCTGGGCGCGCACGAGCGGCACGCCGAGCAGCTGCTGCTGGCGGCGCTGGCGCGCACGGCGGGCTGACCTGCGATGGCGCTGGCGCGTCGGTTCGCGGACTTCCTGAGCCGGCTGCGTTCGGGCGCCAGCGAGCGGGAGCGGGCGCGCCTGGCCGCGCTGCTCGGCCTGAACCGCGAGCTCGCGCGCGCGCAGGACCTGCGCACGTTGTTGACGCTGCTGCTGGACGAGGCGATCGCACTGTTCGGCGCGGAGCGCGGCTTCGTGCTGCGGATCGAGCGCGGCGAGCCTTCCGTCGAGCTGGCGCGCAGCCTCGACCAGGAGCCGGTGCGCAACCCGACCGGCAAGGTCTCGCGCACCGTCGTGCAGCGTTGCCTGCAGGCGCGCGAGGGGATCTACAGCGCCGACGCGCAGGAAGGAGATCTCGGCGCGAGCCAGAGCATCGCGGATCTGAAGCTCCGCTCGGTCCTGTGCATGCCGTTGATCGCCGGCGAGGAGCTGCTCGGGTTGATCTATCTGGACCACCGCTTCCAGAGCGGAGTGTTCCAGCCGGAGGACCTGCCGTGGCTGCAGGCGTTTGCCGATCAGGCGGCCGTCGCGGTGCATCTGCACGAGCTGCTGGCCCGGGATCGCGCGCAGGCGCAGGCACTCGCGCAGCGCAACGCCGCGCTCGAAGGGGAGGTCGCCGTGCAGCGGCAGACCCTGGCCGAGCTCGGCGCGGCGCCGCGGCGCAGCGAGCTGCGCCACGCGTACGACGCGATCCTCGGTGAATCGCCGGCGCTGCTGCGCTGCCTGCAGCGGCTCGAACGGGTGCTCGAGATGGAGTTTCCCGTGCTGCTCGTCGGCGAGAGCGGCACCGGCAAGGAGCTGTTCGCGCGTGCGT
>CAZABP010000004.1:0-78178 GCA_964483245.1 uncultured candidatus Brocadiaceae bacterium
AGCGCCGTCGCCTTCTCATTGACCGTGGACACCCACACGAACGTCAGGAGAGCCCGTTTTCGTTGGCAGGTTGCGGTAGATTCGCGGTCCGATGACTGGTCAGCCGGTTGCGCGTTCGGGCCCGCCCGAAGATCTGCCGCGCATGTCGTTCGGGGACCACCTCGACGAGTTGCGCACGCGCGTGGTCCGCGCGCTGCTGGCCATCGTGATCTGCGTGTTCGCGCTGGTGCCGTTCAAGGAATCGGTCACCGCGATCTACGTGGCGCCCTACCGCTCGATGTGGCGCACGGCGTACGAGGACTACCTCGCGCAGCTGCAACAGGACGTCGCGGACGGCGAGGCGCGGATCGCCCAGTTGACGGCGGAACCGGGCGCCGACCCGGAGCGGTTGGCGCGCGAGCAGGAGACCCTCGACCTGCGGCGCGAGATGCTGGCGTGGAACCGCAAGCACGAGCGCGCGATCCTGGCGGGGGATTTCGAGTTCCCCGACCTCATCCAGGCGCGGGGTGGATTCCAGGTCTCGTACACGCTGGTGGCGATCGGCGGGCTGGACGACTTCTGGACCTTCATGGCGGCGACGTTCCTGTTCGGTCTGATCCTGGCGAGCCCGGTCGTCGTCTGGCAGGCCTGGGCGTTCGTGGCCGCCGGGCTGTACGCGCACGAGCGGCGCGTCGTGATGCGGACGGTGCCGTACGGGTTCCTGCTGCTCGCCTGCGGCGTGCTGTTCGGGTTCTTCGTCGTGGTGCCGTACGGCCTGTTCTTCCTGGTCAAGCTGATGAACTGGGCGCAGATCACGCCGATGTTCTCGGTGTCGCTGTACTTCAGCTTCCTGCTGACGCTGACTGCGGCGCTCGGGCTGGTGTTCCAGACGCCGCTGATCATGCTCGCGTTGGATCGGATCGGGATCGTGCCGCGCGAGGTCATGATCAAGCACTGGCGCTACGTGATCCTCGTGATCGCGATGCTGGCGGCAGTCCTGACGCCGCCGGATCCGTTCACGATGACGTTGATGGCGGTGCCGATGGTCGTGCTGTACGGGATCGGTCTGCTGATCACGGCGCGGCGGCCGCGGCCGGCTCCTGCGCTGGCGCCGTCGGCGCAGCCGTGAGCGCACCGGCAGCGTGGCTGGTCGCGATCGGGGACGAGCTGCTGCTCGGGCGCGGCGTCGACACGAACAGCGCCGAGCTGGCGCGGCGGCTGCAGGAGCTCGGCTTCGCGGTGCGCGGCGTGTCCATCTGCGGCGACGGCGAGGCGGAGATCGTGCGCGCGGTACGCGCGGCCGCGCAGCAGAGCGCGCTGATCGTTGCGACCGGCGGTCTCGGTCCGACCGAGGACGACCGCACGCGGCATGCTGCGGCGACGTTGGCCGGCGTCGGGCTGGAGTTCGACGCCGATGGCTGGCAGGAGATCGAGGCGCACTTCGCACGGCTCCAGCGTCCGGTCCCGGACAGCAACCGGCGTCAGGCGTTGCTGCCCGCGGGGGCGGAGCGGTTGCCGAATGAGAACGGCACCGCGCCGGGATTCACGTTGGCGGTCGGCGCGAGCAGGTTCGTGGCACTCCCAGGTGTCCCACGCGAGATGCGCGTCATGTTCGCGCGCCAGGTCGAGCCGCGGATGGCGCAGTGGTTCGGTCCGCGCGCGCCGACCGCGGTCCAGGAGCTGCAGCTGCTCGGCCCATCGGAGGCGGCTGCGGGCGAGCGCATCGCGGCGTGGATGGCGCCGCCGGAGCCGCTACCGGTGACCGTCGGGATCACGGCCTCGGGCGGGTTGTTGACCGTGCGTCTGTTCGCGCGGGGGCCGGACGCCGCCGCGGCCGTCCAGCAGGCGACGGCTGCGGTGCGCCCGCTGCTCGCGGAGTGGCTCGTGCTCGAAGGGGAAGGCCCGCTCGCGGCGGCGGTGCTGGCGCGGCTGCGCTCGCATGCGCTGACGCTGGCGCTGGCGGAATCGTGCACCGGCGGCATGTTGGCGCAGCAGCTGACCGACGAGCCCGGCAGCAGCGCCGCGCTGCTCGCCGGCTATGTCTGCTACTCGGATCAGGGCAAGCAGCGCGAGCTCGGCGTGCCGGCGGAGCTGTTGGCGCGCCATGGTGCGGTTTCGGTCGAAGTGGCCTGCGCGATGGCGGAGGGCGCCGCGCGACGCACCGGCGCCGGCGTTGCGCTGGCGACGACTGGAATCGCCGGACCGGCGGGTGGCAGTCCGGCGAAGCCGGTCGGCACGGTCTGCTTCGCGCTGTGGTTGCGCGGCGAGCTGCACGGCTGGCGGCTGCGGATCGCCGATCTCGGGCGCGAGTTCGTGCGGCGCCGTGCCTGCGCCGAAGCCTGGGCTGCGCTGCTCCGCGCGCTGCCCGACGGGCCTTGAAAGGCCTCAGGGCGTGGCTAACGTGCCTGCCGCAATTCGGGATGGTGTAACGGTAGCACGAGAGGTTCTGGTCCTCTTAGTCAAGGTTCGAATCCTTGTCCCGAAACCATTCGAGCGGCGCCTGCGGGCGCCGCTCTGCTTTCGGTGCTACCCGATGGTGTAACGGCAGCACAGCAGGTTTTGGTCCTGCTAGTCCAGGTTCGAATCCTGGTCGGGTAACCAACCGGCGGCGTGCCGGCGCAGCTCATGGCGCGCCAGATCGACGGCCCGGCCGAGCTGCTCGGTGCACGGGTCGCAGGCGCTCCCACAGCAGACCCGCCAGCCGTCGTGCGGGTCAGCCAGCCGGGCGGCGACAGTGCCGGCCCACGAGGCCGGGAAGCCCAGCCTGGCGCAGGCACGGCGCGCGGCAGCTTCTTCGGCCGGCAGCGGATGCATCGCCACAACGATAGCACCACCGGTGGCGGGGCCCGGGCTCGCATCGGACGCCGCTGGATCGTAAAGGCACGCCGTTCGCCCCCTTCCGACGGAGCTCCGATGCGCGTTTCCGACCTGAGGTTGTCCCTCCCGCTGTTGCTGTCTGCGATCTCCCTGCCGGCCCAGATCGATCCGGCGCTGGGCGAACGGATCCGCAGCGAGGGGATCGCCGGCAGCCAGGTCATGCAGACGCTGGACGAGCTGACCAACACGATCGGTCAGCGGCTGACCGGCTCGGACAACTTCATGCTCGCCTGCGAATGGGCGAAGGAGAAGTTCGAGAGCTACGGCCTCTCGAACGTGCACCTCGACGAGTGGGGGGAGTTCCCGGTCCGCTGGAACCGCGGTCAGTGGTCGGGGCGCGTCGTCGAGCCGAAGCCGATCGAGCTGCAGGTCGCGACGATGGCCTGGACCGCCGGCACCAAGGGGCGCGTCGGCGGCGTGCTGCGCAGGATGCCGAAGACGATGGAGGAGCTGGTCGCGCTCGGCGGCAAGCTCGGCAGCTCGTACCTGTGGGGCAACAAGCCGCGCGAGGAAGTCGGCAGTGCACTCGACGAGATGATCGCGAAGGAGGGCGTGCTCGGCTTCGTGATGCGCAATGGGGAACGCGACCGGACCTATCCGACGCGGATGCGGGTGTTCGGCAATCACCGGGTCGATCCGGACAACCTGCCGAAGATCCCGCAGATCACGGTCCGTCAGGACCAGGCGGACGAGATCGAGAAGCTGCTCGAAGGGGACCAGCCGGTCATCGTCGAGTTCGACATCCGCAACCGGTTCCGCCGCGGTCCGGTCAAGCTGCACAACGTCATCGCCGAGATCCCGGGGACCGAGCAGCCGGACGAGGTCGTCGTCGTCTGCGGCCATCTCGACTCGTGGCACCAGGCGACCGGGACGACCGACAACGGCACCGGCGTCGCGACGACGCTCGAGGCAGCGCGGATCCTGATGGCGGTCGGCGCGAAGCCCAAGCGCACGATCCGCTTCATGCTGTGGGGCGGCGAAGAGCAGGGCCTGCTCGGCTCGCGCAGCTACGTCACGCGGCATCGCACCGAGATGGACAAGGTGTCGGCCGTGTTCAACCACGACACCGGCACCAACTGGGCGCACTCGCTGACCGTCACGACGGCGATGGAGCCGCACCTGAAGGCCGCGTTGGCCGAAGCGATGCACCTGACGCCGCCGGATCCGGAGCACGAGGGGCCGGTGCTCGTGCTGGACGCGCGCCCGACGATGTCCGGCGGCGGCGGTGGCAGCGATCACGCGTCGTTCCTGTCCGCCAACGTGCCGGCCTGGTCCTGGGGCCTGAAGGGGCGCAGCGACTACTTCCGCTACACGTGGCACTCGCAGTGGGACACGTACGACGTCGCGATCCCTGAGTACATGCGGCACACGTCGACCGTCGTCGCGATCGCCGCCCTCGGCACCGCGAACCTGCCGGTCCTGCTGCCGCGCGAAGGGATCGAGCGCGGCGGCGGGCGGCGGCGCGTCGACATCGGGGAGCTGATGAACCAGACGTTCGGCGCCGAGCTGGACGGGTTGATGATCAAGTCGGTGCAGGACGGCGGGATGGCAGCCAACGCCGGCTTGAAGGCGGGTGACAAGATCGTCGCCGCGGCCGGCAGCGACGTCGCGTCGCTCGGCGAGCTGCGCGCCGCGATGCGCGGCGAGGAGGGGGCGAAGATCGCGCTCGGCATCCAGCGTGGCGACTCCAAGCTGACGGTCGAGGTGCCGGCGATCGTGGCACGCGGACGTCGTGCGAGTCCGGAGCAGATCTTCGCGTCGATGTTCGGCGCGGAGCTGGACGGGCTGAGCTTCAAGTCGGTCGAGCCGGAGCGACTCGCCGCCGGGAGCGGGATCCAGGCCGGCGACCGGATCGTTGCGGTGAACGGCGAGCCGGTGCAGAACCTGGGCGACGCGCTGCGCGCCTTGATGGCGGGCGACCGCTCCGCCGCCAAGCTGACGCTGCAGCGGGGCGACAAGCAGCTGACGGTCCAGATCCGGGACTGATCGACGGCATCGCGCTTCCCCTGTCGATGCCAGCGCCAGCTGCGGCTGCTCCCCAACGGAGCACGCCGCACCGGCTCCGCGCGGGCTATGCTTCCTGGCCGCACCCGGGCGTCCCGTCGGAAGCTGCCTCGCCGGGACCGGGCTGGTCACCGGCTGACAGTCATCAGGGCCGGCGCGGTGCGAGCACGGCAATGCGCATCACGCTGATCCACCCGCCGGTCTACATCAACAAGAACGGCCTGACCGCCCTGCGGCCGTCGTTGCCGCTGGGCCTTGCGTACATCGCCGCCGTGCTGCGTGGCGACGGGCACCAGTTGACCGTGGTCGATGCGCTCGGTGCGGCGCCGGAGCGGATGATCCCCGAAGGGGACATCTGGCGTCTGGGGCTGACGCCGGTCGAGATCGTGCAACGGATCCCCGCCGACACGCAGGCGATCGGTCTGACCAGCATGTGGTCGTACTCCTGGCCGATCGTGCGCGAGCTGCTGCACGCGGTGCGCGAGCGCTTCCCGCGCGTGCCGATCGTCTGCGGCGGCGAGCACTTCACCGCGGTGCCGGAGTTGTCGATGCAGCAGGCCCCGATCGACTGCATCGTGCTGGGTGAGGGTGAGGAGACGGCGCTCGCGTTGTTCCGCGCGCTGGAGCTGGCGCAGGGGAACCCGCCGGATCTGTCCGCGGTCGCCGGCGTGCTGTATCGCCACGCCGACGGGACGCTGCAGCAGAACCCGCGGCGCGACCGGATCCGGAATCTGGACGAGATCCCGTGGCCGGCCTGGGACCTGTTCGACGTCGCGGCGTACGACGAGCATCGGCTGGTGACCGGGATCCACTACGGGCGCACGGTGCCGATCCTGGCGACGCGCGGGTGTCCGTACCAATGCACGTACTGCAGCTCGCCCGGCATGTGGACCACGAAGTGGTTCGCGCGTGATCCCGAGGACGTCGCCGACGAGATCGAGCACTACGTGCGGGAGTACGGGGCCAGCAACTTCCCGTTCCAGGATCTGACGGCGATCCTCAAGCGCGACTGGGTCGTCAAGTTCACGCAGGAGATCCTGTCGCGTGGCCTGCGCGTGACCTGGCAGCTGCCGGCCGGCACGCGGTCGGAGATCATCGACGAAGAGGTGGCGCGGCTGTTGGTCGCGTCCGGGTGCCGCTCGCTGAACTTCGCGCCGGAATCCGGCTCGGAGCGCACGCGCAAGCACATGAAGAAGATGCTGACCGACGAGAAGCTGTTCCGGGCCGTGCGCGCATCGGTCCGCAATGGCCTGAACGTCGGCTGCTTCCTGGTGCTCGGCTACCCGACCGACGAGGCGGAGGACATGCGTGCGACGGTGCGGATGATCCGGCGGCTCGCCTGGGCCGGCGTCGACGACGTGTCGGCCGGGTTCTTCTTCCCGCTGCCGAACACCGAGATCTACCGCGCGCTGGAGCAGCAGGGGAAGGTCCTGCTCGACGATGACTTCCTGAAGCTGCCGGTCTACGTGCACAACAAGTTCATGACCGATGCCCGCAACTACTGCGGGAACCTGACGGCACGGCAGATGACGCGCTGGAAGTACTGGATCGTGCTGAACTTCTATGCCGTGTCGTTCGTGACGCGGCCGCTGCGGGTGCTGCGGATCCTGTGGAACTTCGTGCGTGGTCGCGAGACCAGCAAGATGGAGTCGTTCCTGCAGGAGACGCGGCGGAAGTTCGGCCTGCGGCTCGGCCGCAAGCGGCGGACCCGGGCGGCGCCCGATCCGGCCCGCCAGCCGATCGGCGCCTGATCAGGGCCGGATAAGGCCGGATCCGCCGCGCAGTGCGGCGAACCGCGCGAGCTGTTGCTGCGCCAGCGCGTCCGGGCTCGCATGCGCGACTGCGAACGCGCGCGCGGCTGCCCCGGCGCGCACCGCGAGCTCCGGATCGCGCAGCCACCGCAGCAGCAGGGTCGCGAGCTCGGCCGGGGTCTCGCCACGCGCGACGGCCGGCTCGGCGACATCGAGGCCGCGCAGCCCGAGGCGGTTCGCGACGACCGGCAGGCCGTGTGCCAACGCGGTCAGCACCTTGATGCGCGTGCCGCCGCCGGCGAACAGCGGGGCAGCGAGCACGCGGACCGAACCCAGCAACGCCGCCAGATCGGCGACGAATCCGAGCACCTGCACACCCGGCAGTTCCTCCAGCTCGCGGACCTGACGTTCGGCGCGCGGGCCCGCGAGCCAGAGCTCGGTTTCGGGCAGCTCCTGGCGGACTCTCGGCAGGACTTCGAGCGCCAGATGGCGCGCCGCCTGCGGGTTCGGGGCGTGGCTGTAGTCCCCAAGGAACAGCACGCGCGGCGGGGCGCGTCCGGGATCGACGGTTGCGTCCGGCAGCGGCACGACCGGGGGCCGCACTTCGATCGGCCGTCCCAGCTCGCGCTGCAGCTCGTCGGCGTCCTCCGGATTGACGGTCTGGATCAGATCCGCGCGCGGGTACCAACGTCGAACGTGCGCGCGCCACAACCGCCGATCCCTGGCGAGCCCGAGTCCGAACGGGCCGACGCTGCGTGCGGTAGCGCCGCCGCACTCGTGGTCGGTCAGTACGGTCGGCCGCCCTCCAGCGTGGCGCAGGTATTGCGCCATGACCGCGAACTCGATCAGGATGACTTCCGGATCATGGGTGCGGATCTCCTCCTGGAAGGCCTGCTCCATCTCCGGCCGCGCATGCTTCGCCGCGGCCAGTGGGGTTCCGCGGATGCCCCAGTGCCACAACATGGCGAGCTTCTGGCCTGCGACCTCGAGGCGCCGCTGGTCGTGGCGCTGCGGCAGCAGGACGGTCCTGGCGCTGGCGAGGCCCTGGGCCGGCTCGGCCCCCCAGCGCAGCTCGGACGGGCGCACGAAGCTGAGCAGGTGCACCTCGGCACGGCGGGCCAGGGCCTCGAGGACGCTACCGAGGTAGACCGCGCCCCCCTGCGAGGCCTGCGGATGCGGCAGGATCGGGCTCAGGACCAGCAGGCGCATGCGGTCGACCGGCCCGTCAGGGACGCGACGCGGCGCGTTCGGCGCCACGTCGGCAGAAGGCCGGCAAATGCGCCCGGAACCGCCGCCGGCACGAACCAGGATTCCACGGAATCTCCACTGGCAACGCGCACAGCGCGCGGTTCGCGCGTGCCGGCAAAGCTAGCGGCAGCAAGGAGTTGCGCATGCGCATCTGCCGGCGTGGGGTTCCGGTTCTTGGTTCTGCACGGTTGAGAGCCTCTGCGGGCGCAGGCATAATCCGCCGCGCTCGGAGGCCCGTGTACCGCGGGCCGACCCTGCGCGGCGTGCTTCCTGCGGAACCCGGCTCGCTTGCCTAGATCCTGCGGTCGCACCCTGGACAGGGGCTCAGGAAGGTATCGCGATGAACGAGACGCTCAAGTCGCTGGTCCGCATTCTCGAAAGCGGCAAGCCTGCGCTGCAAATCGCTGCGGCGCAGTTGCTTGGCGAAATCCGCGCCAGCGAGTCGGCGGTCGTCAAGGCGCTCGTCGGCAAGCTCGAGGAGGGGGAGCCATACCTGGCGCCGTTTGCGCTGGATGCCTTGGCGCAGATCAGCGGGCCGGATGCAGTCCGCGCCGTGCTGGCATGCTTCCTGCGGGGAGGCGCGCTCGCCGACCGGGCCGTTGCGCAGCTGGCACACATGGGAGCGCCGGCCGCAAAGGAGCTGGCGCGCCTCTACGAGACCGCTGAGCACGACACCCGCCTGCAGATCCTGGACATCCTCGGCCGGCTGCCGACGAAGGAAAGCCTCCAGCTGCTGCTGCGGACGGCGCAGACCGATTCGTCGGTGCTGGGGCAGCGGGGCTGCGAGATTCTTCGCGCCCTGGCCAAGGAGCTGCCGCCGCCGATGCAGCAGGTGCTGAAGAAACTGTTGGCCAGCGCGTTGGGCGCCAAGGGGCTCGCGAATCTGGCGCCGGAAGCGACGGCTCGGCTGCTGCTGGTGCAGGGGGATCTCGATCGGGATCACGCGCGGGCGACGTTGCTCCGATTCGTCGGACCGAAGCACCCGGCCCTGGTTCGGCAGGCGGCGCTGCGCGCGCTGAACGGAGCTCCGCTGACGGTTGCCCAGTCCGACAGCGTCGTGGCGCTGCTCGAGGACGCCGACATGACTCATGTCGTGCGCCCGGCGATGGACGTGCTCGATGGCGTCGATGGCTTCGGCGCGAAATCGATCGCGCGGTTGAAGAAGCTGATCGGCAGCGAACGCGAGGAGGTCGCGGTCGGTGCGCTGCGCGCGCTGCGCAGCTGTCGCACCGCGGACGCCGCGCGGATCGCGATCGAGCAATTGCTGAGCGGTGCGCCGGCGCTGCAGGAGACCGCGACCGCGGTGCTGGCGGCCAACCCCGCCGCGCTCGAACCGCTGCTGAAGCAGTTCGTGTCCGAGCGCAGCGCCGAGCGGGCGCAGGCGTTGGCGCGCCCGCTGCGGGCCCTCGCACCGCACTGGGCACCACGCCATGTGAAGCAGCTCGAGCAGCGGGTGCTGAAGTTGTTGGCGCCCGGCGATGCGCTCGGTGAGGCTGCGTTCGCGCTGCTCGTCGAGGTCGCTCCCGAGGCCGGTGGCAAGCTGATTGCCGAGAAGGCGCTGCGTCTGCGCCGCGCGCGCAAGGTGCAGGAGGCGGTCAACCTGCTGCTGCGGCTCGCGCACAACGGCCAGATCGATCACGAAGCGCGTTACCAGCTCGCGGTCGGCAAGCTGCTGCTCGCCGGACGCAACGGCGAGGGGCCGGCCGGCCCCGGCCGTGGCGATGCGACGATGGGGCACTTCGCCGGGCTCCTGCGCGAGGGCTTCCCGCTGTGGGACCGCCTGCGCAAGGAGTCGATGGTGGCGCCGGACGACCTGCTGCGGCTCGGGACGCACTTCGCAGGTGCGGTCGGGCCTGAGCGCAGATTCGCGGCGGAGGTGTTGCGCTTCCTCGCCGAGAAGCACAAGCGCGCGCGGACCGGCGAAGACGCGGCGAAGATGCTGCGCGCCGAAGGACTCTCCTGAGGCAACCGCGCGGAGCAACGCGTGGATTCCGCATCGACGCCGGCTGAGCGGCTGTTCCGGCCGTTCCAACGTTTCGCCGAGAAGGAGGCATCCGGCGGCCTGCTGCTGCTGCTGGCGGCGCTGCTGGCGATGCTGTGGGCGAACTCACCGTTCGGCGACAGCTACGACCGCTTCTGGCACACGCAGGTCGATCTCTCGATCGGCGCGTTCGAGCTGCGCAAGCCGATCCTGAAGCTCGTCAACGACGGGCTGATGGCGGTCTTCTTCTTCGTCGTCGGGCTCGAGATCAAGCGGGAGCTGCTGTACGGCGAGCTCTCGTCGCGCGCTCGGCTGATGCTGCCGCTGTTCGCCGCCTTCGGCGGCATGGCGATGCCGGCGGCGCTCTACAGCGCGCTGAACGCCGGCGGCCCCGGCGCCAACGGCTGGGGGATCCCGATGGCGACCGACATCGCGTTCGCGCTCGGCGTGTTGGCGCTGCTCGGGCCGCGGGTCCCGGTGGCGCTGAAGGTGTTCCTGACCGCGGTGGCGATCCTCGACGACATCGGCGCGGTCGTCGTCATCGCGGTGTTCTACAGCGAGGGCATCGAGCTCTGGCCGCTCGCCGTCGCGACCGTGCTGATCGGGATCTCGGCGATCTTGAACCTGCTCGGTTTCCGCAATGCGCTGCCGTACGGGGTGCTCGGTGTGCTGGTCTGGCTCGTGCTGCTGCGCTCCGGCGTGCACACGACGATCGGTGGTGTGCTGCTGGCGCTGACGATGCCATCGCGGCGGCGGATCGATCCGGAGCAGTTCGCCGCGGTCGCGCACCGGCTCGTGGACGGCTACCGGGTGCGCCAGTCGATCTCGCCCGCGGCGCACGACGAGGGCCACGAGCTGACCGAGCTGATCGAGGCCTGCCACCGCGTGCAGAACCCGCTGCAGCGGTTCGAGCACGCGCTGCTGCCGTGGACCGTGTTCTTCATCATGCCGGTGTTCGCGCTGGCGAACGCCGGCGTGCCGCTGGAGGCAGGGCTGCTGCGCGAGCTCGCGCAGCCGGTCACGCTCGGGATCGTGCTCGGCCTCGTCGTCGGCAAGCCGCTGGGGATCCTCGCGACCTGTTGGCTGGGGGTGCGGCTGCGCATCGCGTCGTTGCCCGCTGGTGTCCGGTGGGGCCATCTGCTCGCGGTCGGATGCCTGTGCGGGATCGGCTTCACGATGTCGCTCTTCATCGCGAGCCTCGGTTTCGCCGCCGCCGACCTGGAACGTCAGGCGAGGCTCGGCGTGTTGGCGGCGTCGCTGGTCGCCGCAGTGCTCGGCGCCGTGTGCATGCGCTTCACGGCACCGCTGCCGCCGCGACCCTGACCACGCTCGGCGTGTCGCGTGCGACGAGCCGGCGGGAGCCCGGGCCGAGCAGCAGGACCACCGTGGAACCGAACTCGAAGCGGCCGAGCTCTTCGCCGGCAGCGCAGTCGCGCGGCACGTCGCCGCTGGTGCGCAGGTCGCCGACGTTGAGCGCCGCGACCATGACCAGGGCCGCCTGCTGGCCGTCGCCGGCGAGCAACTCGAACACGAGCCGTTCGTTGCGGGCGAACAGGCCGGGCACCGCGCGCACCACGGCAGGGAACACCGGGTACAGCCCGCCCGGGATGCGCCGCACGCGCAGCAACTGCGCTGCGAACGGCGCATGCACGCGGTGGTAGTCGCCGGGTGCGAGGTAGATCGTCGCCTGGGTCCCGCCGGCGAGCTGGCTCGCGAGGGCGTCGTCGGCGATCAGATCGGCCAGGGGGTAGTCGATCCCCTTGACCTGCGGGATCCGTTGCTCGGCGAAGGGCCCGGCGCTCACCAGCAGCCCGTCGCAGGGCCAGACGACCGCTGCCTCGGCGAGCGGACGCATGCCGGTGCGCAGCGCCCGCCCGAAGAACTCCGCGAAGCAGCGGTAGTCGCGCAGCGGGCGCTCGGCTTCATCGAGCCGCACGTCGAACCAGCGCGCGTACGTCCCGTACATCGGACCGCGCAGGAAACGCGGCACCGGGATCCTCCCGCACAGCCGCGCACTGCGGGAGATCAGCAGCTTGGGCAGCAATGCCCAGAATGCGCGGGTCAGCGCGGCTCGCGGCATCGGTGGTGAGCGTAGCGCTGCACATTTGCACTATTGCGTGACGTTCCGGACAATCCGGCCGATGCAGCGCACCGGTGCATGGGTTCTCGCGCTCTGCTGTGCGGCGTGTGGGACGGAGCAGACTCCCGCGCCACGCGATCCGTTCGTACTCGTCGTCGGCGGTCAGGAGGCGGACCTGCGTGCGTCGCTGGCGCGCGCACGCGCGGCGTTGGTTCCGCCCTCGGCGACCCCGCCGGTGGAGCCGCTGCGGGACTCGGTCGAACCGACCCGCGAGGCACCGCCGGTGCCGGTTCCCGATCCTGTACCCCCGGAGCCGCGGCCCGCGCCGCCGCCGGCGGAACGGACCGTCGTGCTCGAGCAGGGGATGACGCTGTACTCGATCGCGCGCGAGCACCTGCCGGGGCGGCCGAAGGACGGCGTGCGGCGGATCCTCGAGCGCAATGGTTGGACCGAAGCGCAGGTCCGGCGTCTGCCGCGCGGCACGAAGGTCAAGCTGCCGTAGATCGCGGTACAGCGAACCGCCGCCTGGCGGCGGCGGCCCGGGGCCGCGGCGCGCGCGCCGCGGCGGATTCTGCGGCAGTGTGCCGCCGTCTGTGGATCAGCAGCTCACTGCTCGATGCGCAAGTGCGTGCCCTGACCGGCGCGGAAGAAGCCGGTCGGCGACCCGCTCGTGTCGGCCGTGCGGTACAGCGTGTTGGCCGACGGGCCCTTGAGCGTCCCGATGTACCACTCGCTCGACCAGGTCGTGACGAGGCCGGCTGCGTTCGCCGCGGTGTCGATGAACACCCCGTGGTCGTAGAAGCTGAAGCCACCGAGCCCCGGCGGAATCGTCAGATTCGGCAGGCGGGCGCTGCCACTCGCGTTGGCGGTGAGGCCCGGGATCCACAGGTCGGATGCATTCAGGCCGACGTGCCAGAAGCAGCCCGGCATCTGCAGCCCGGTCAGGTCGATCGGCAGCGGCCACGGACCTGGGTTGTTGATCCCGTTCACGCTCAACAGGACGGTGCCCGGCGCGTTCGGCAGCAGGCTGTTGTAGTTGACGTACCACGTGCCGCCGTTGTTGTTCATGCCGGCCGTCGTGTAACTGAGGCCGCTGTTGTACTTGCCGTTGCTGAACTTGCAGGTCGATGGCGGATTGCCGTTGTTCCGGCGGGTTCCGTTGTCCGGCCCGGAAGCATCGATCGTGTACGTGCTCGTCGTGTAGCCGGTCGACGCAGTCGTGACCAGGTCGACGATCAGGCTGCCGGGCGCCTTGGCGAACGGGTACGGCGTCGTCAGCATGACCGTGTGCGTCCACGGCGCCGGGCCGGTGCCCTTGGCGATCGCCGGCCAGTTCGTCGTGCCGGTGAACACGACCATCGGCACGTTGACGAGGTTGTTCGCGAACGTGCTCGACATGTTGGCCGGCGTGTTCGGGCTCAACGCCATCGTGATCGTCGTCGTGATGCTGCCGGCGGGCATCGCGTTGCTGTAGTAGTTGTTGCGATGCCAAGCGAGCGACTTGATGACGCCGGCGCTTGGCACGTCCGCGGTGTCGTACGCGTACTGGATGTGCAGCGGCTGATAGCTCGTCCGCGTGCAGAGATACGGGTCGTAGGTCTGGTCGACCTGGGTCGTGAAGCCGCCGCCGGGCAGCTCGATGTACGTCTGGGCCTGCATGGAGGCGGCGGCGACGACGGTCGCCAGCGCCGAAAGCGCAACGGTTCTCATGGGGGGGATCCTCGGGTGTCTTAGGGAGACAGGGGTAGGAGACAGGGAGACTACCCTAGGGAGGGGCAGGGAGTCGTCAACCTGTCTCGCACGCCGTCGCGGCGCGCGCCAGGGGACCATGGAAAAACACCGGAGATGCGGTGGCGTACATGCAACCGCCGCCTCGCGGCGGCGGTTGCGGAGACAGCGCTGGACGCCCTGGTATCGGCGTCAGCGATCGATCACTGCTCGATGCGCAGGTGCGTGCCCTGGCCGGCGCGGAAGCTGCCGGTCGGCGAGCCGCTCGTGTCCGCCGTGCGGTACAGGGTGTTCGCCGCCGGACCCTTGCCGGTCCCGATGTACCACTTGCTCGACCAGCCGCTGACGAGGCCGCCAGGTGCGGCCTGATCGAGGAACAGCGTGTGGTCGTAGAAGCTCAGCCCGCCGAGGCCGGCCGGGATCGTCACGTTAGGCAGGCGCGCCGAACCAGAAGCGTTGGCGGCGATCGGGAAGTTGAACGCTGGCAGGTCGAAGCCGACGTGCCAGTTGCAGGTCGGCGCGCCGAACGGCGCCAGGTTGATCGGCAGCGGCCACGGGCCCGGGTTGTCCAATCCGAACAGGCTCAGCACGGCCACGCCCGGGACGTTCGCCAGCAGGCTGTTGTACTGGACGTACCAGATGCCGCCGTTGTTGTTCAGGCCGCCGGTCGTGTAGCTCAGGCCGCTGTTGTAGCTGCCGCTGCTGAACTTACAGGCCGACTGCGCATTGCCGTTGCTCGTGCGTCCACCCGCGTCCGGTCCGGAAGCATCGATCGTGTACGTGCTCGTCGTGTAGCCGGTCGACGCGGTCGTGACCATGTCGACGATCAGGCTGCCGGGCGCCTTGGCGAACGGATACGGCGTCGTCAGCATGACCGTGTGCGTCCACGGCGCCGGGCCGGTGCCCTTGGCGATCGCCGGCCAGTTCGTCGTGCCGGTGAACACGACCATCGGCACGTTGACGAGGTTGTTCGCGAACGTGCTCGACATGTTGGCCGGCGTGTTCGGGCTCAACGCCATCGTGATCGTCGTCGTGATGCTGCCGGCGGGCATCGCGTTGCTGTAGTAGTTGTTGCGATGCCAAGCGAGCGACTTGATGACGCCGGCGCTTGGCACGTCCGCGGTGTCGTACGCGTACTGGATGTGCAGCGGCTGATAGCTCGTCCGCGTGCAGAGGTACGAGTCGTAGATCTGGTCGACCTGGGTGGTGTACCCGCCGCCGGGCAGTTCAACGTAAGTCTGTGCCTGGAGCGAAGCTGCGGCGACGAAGGTCGCCAACGCGGAAAGCGCGATGGTTCTCATGGATTGGGATCCTGGGGGTTGAGGGAGACTGGGTTGGGGAGGCCGGCCAACCCTAGGAAGGGACAGCTTCCAGTCAATCAGGGGTGGTGGGTACCCCCCTGGCACCCCCATGGGTGCGACGATGCGATCCGGCGCAGATCGACGGTGCGGCCGGACGTTGCGCGACCCACAAACGCGCGGAGCCGCGACGACGCGCGGCTCCGAGGACAGGCAGGCGGGTCAGCCGCACAGGGCTGCCCGCGCGTGAACGTTCAGCGGGTCAGGCGGATGTGCGTGCCGTAGCCGGTCCGGATCGTCCCGGTCGGCGAGCCGCCGGTGTCGGCCGTGCGGTACAGCGTGTTCGCAGCAGGACCCTTGCCAGTGCCCAGGTGCCACTTGCTCGACCAGCCGGTCACGATTCCACCCGGGGCGGCCTGATCGAGGAACAGCGTGTGGTCGTAGAAGTTGAGCCCGCCGAGGCCGGCCGGGATCGTGACGTTCGGCAGGCGCGCCGTACCGCTCGCGTTCGCGGCAATCGCGAAGTTGAACGACGGCAGGTCGAAGCCGACGTGCCAGTTGCAGGTCGGGGCGCCGAGCCCGGCGAGGTTGATCGGGAGCGGCCACGGACCCGGATTGTCGAGGCCGAACAGGCTCAGGACCGCGACGCCCGGGGCGTTGGCGAGCAGACCGCTGTACTGCACGTACCAGATGCCGCCGTTGTTGTTCAGTCCGCCCGTCGTGTAGCCGAGGCCATTGTTGTAGGTGCCGCTGCTGAACTTGCAGGCCGATTGCGCATTGCCGTTGTTCGTGCGCGTGCCGGCATCCGGTGCCGACGCATCCATCGTGTACGTGCTGTTGATGTAGCCGGTGACCGCCGTCGTCACGATGTCGACGACCAGGCTCTGGTTCGTCCCCTTGGCGTACGGGTACGGCGTCGTCAGCACCATCTTCTGGTCGTACGGCGCCGGGCCGGTCCCCTTCACCGTGGCTGGGAAGTTGACGGTGCCGTTGAACACCTGCGTGACGATGTTCACGAGGTTGCTCGCGAACGTGTTCGACATCGCGGCCGGCGCGTTCGGGCTCGTCGCCAGCGTCACGACGCAGGTCAGTGAACCGGCGGGCAGCGTGTTGCTGTAGTAGTTGTTGCGGTGCCAGGCGAGCTCGGTGATCAGCGCGCCACCCACCGGGATGTCGTTCGTCGAGTACGCGTACTGCAGGTGCAGCGGCAGGTAGTTCGTCGAGGGGACGAGATACGGGTCGTAGATCTGGTCGACCGTGGTCGTGTAGCCGGCCGGCAGCTCGTCATAGGTCTGCGCAAGAACGCCGCTGGTGGTCGCGGCGAGCGCGATCATGGTGAAGGTCAGAGTTCGCATGGGATGCCAAGTCTCCGAAGGAGGTTGTGGAAAGCCGTGGCACCCTAGGCAGTCCGCTCCTTCCACAAACCCCGGGATCAGGGGCGGGATGTGGCGGGAGGGGGGCTGGTCACCAAGTCCCCCTGGTGCCTGCCCCCCGCCATGCGGATCGTCGGCGTTCAGCGCGACAGGCGGACGTGCGTGCCGTACCCGCTGCGGATCGTGCCGGTCGGCGAGCCGCCGGTGTCGGCCGTGCGATACAGCGTGTTCGCTGCCGGGCCCTTCAGGGTCCCGATGTGCCACTTGCTGGCCCAACCGACGACGAGGCCACCTGGGGCAGCCTGGTCGAGGAACAGCGTGTGGTCATAGAAGTTGAGCCCGCCGAGGCCGGCCGGGATCGTGACGTTCGGCAGACGTGCCTGCCCGCTCGCGTTCGCGGCGATCGCGAAGTTGAACGCCGGCAGGTCGAGGCCGACGTTCCAGTTGCAGCTCGGCGCGCCGAAGCCGCCGAGGTTGATCGGCAGCGGCCACGGGCCCGGGTTGTCGACGCCGAACAGGCTCAGCACGGCGACGCCAGGGACGTTCGCGAGCAGGCTGTTGTACTGGACGTACCAGATACCGCCGTTGTTGTTCAGGCCACCGGTCGTGTAGCTGAGGCCGCTGTTGTAGCTGCCGCTGCTGAACTTGCAGGCCGACTGCGGGCCGCCGTTTTCGGAGCGCGTGCCGGCATCGGGCGCCGAGGCGTCCATCGTGTACGTGCTATTGATGTAGCCGGTGACCGCCGTCGTCACGATGTCGATGACGAGGCTCTGGTTCGTCCCCTTGGCGTACGGGTACGGCGTCGTCAGCACCATCTTCTGGTCCCACGGCGCCGGCGTCGTCGTGCGCGGCGTGCTCGGGAAGTTGACGGTGCCGTTGAACACCTGCGTCACGACGTTCACGAGGTTGTTCGCGAACGTGTTCGACATCGTTGCCGGCGTGTTCGGGCTCGTGGCCAGCGTGACGACGCAGGTCAGCGAACCGGCGGGGAGCGCGTTGCTGTAGTAGTTGTTGCGGTGCCAGGCGAGCTCCGTGATCAGCGCGCCACCGACCGGAATGTCGTTGGTCGAGTACGCGTACTGCAGGTGCAGCGGCAGATACGTCGTCGACGGGACCAGGTACGGGTCGTAGATCTGATCGACCGTCGTCGTGTAGCCGCCAGCCGGCAGTTCGTCGTAGGTCTGTGCGAGCGCGCCGCTCGCCGTCACTGCGAGCGCGAGGATGCCAAGAGTGTTGGCGTTCATGGTGTGGTGAGTCTCCGAAGGAATGAGTGGGGTAGGTCGCGGCACGCTAGGCGGCGCGTGGGTTTCACCAAGCCGCGGGTGGGACCCGCGAGGGCACAGCCCCGGTCCCTGACCGCAGGGTGCCTGTGCGCGTGGATCCCCTGCTCCCGTCCTTTCCCTTGCTCCGTACATGAAACCGCCGCCCGTTCGGGCGGCGGTCTCAGGGCGCGGCCTCGCGGCCGCCGACCCGGGAAGAAGCTCAGTGCGTCAGGCGGATGTGCGTGCCGTAGCCCTGGCGGAACAGCCCGGTTGCGTTGCCACCGGTGTCCTGCGTGCGGTAGAGCATGTTGGCGCTCGGGCCCTTCAGGGTGCCGATGTGCCACTTGCTCGCCCAACCGACGACGATGCCGCCCGGAGCGGCCTGGTCGAGGAACAGCGTGTGGTCGTAGAAGTTCAGACCACCGAGACCCGCGGGGATGGTGACGTTCGGCAGGCGGGCAGAGCCGCTAGCGTTCGCCGCGATCGGGAAGTTGAACGCCGGCAGGTCGAAGCCGACGTTCCAGTTGCAGCTCGGGGCGCCCAAGCCGCCGAGATTGATCGGCAGCGGCCAGGGACCCGGGTTGTCGACGCCGAACAGGCTCAGCACCGCGACGCCAGGAGCGTTCGCGAGCAGGCTGTTGTACTGGACGTACCAGGTGCCGCCGTTGTTGTTGAGGCCGCCGAGCGTGTAGCTCAGGCCGCTGTTGTAGCTGCCGCTGCTGAACTTGCACGCGGACTGCGGGCCACCGTTCTCGGAGCGGGTGCCGGCGTCCGGTGCGGACGCGGCCATCGTGTACGTGCTGTTGATGTAGCCGGTGACGGCCGTCGTGACGATGTCGACGATCAGGCTCTGGTTGGTGCCCTTCGCGTACGGGTACGGGGTCGTCAGGACCATCTTCTGGTCGTACGGCGCCGGGCCGGTGCCCTTTGGCGTGGCCGGGAAGTTGACGGTGCCGTTGAACACCTGCGTGACGACGTTGACGAGGTTGCTCGCGTAGGTCGAGGACATCGCCGCGGGCGAGTTCGGGCTGGTCGCCAGCGTGACGACGCAGGTCAGCGACCCGGCCGGCAGGCTGTTGCCCCAGTAGTTGTTGCGGTGCCAGGCGAGCTCGGTCACCAGTGCGCCACCGACCGTGATGTCGTTGGTGTCGTACGCGTACTGCAGGTGCAGCGGGACGTAGCTCGACGACGGGATCAGGTGGTAGTCGTAGATCTGATCCACGTTGTTGGTCCAGCCGGCGGGAAGCTCGGTGTAGGTCTGCGCCGAGGCGCCGAGGACGAGCAGGCCGGTGGCCAGGGTGGAAAGAGTCAGTTGCTTCACGGGAGAAAACTCCTCGGAGGGAGGGGTGGAGGGACAGGACGGGGAACGGACCGGCGGGGGGCCGATCCGAGGGGTCACGATGTCAGGTGCGGTGCATGGAGCACGACCCCTGCAGCCGTGAGGTTCGGAACTCTACGCCGCGCCAATGCACGCGCGTTGCGGGGACTTTCCTCGGATCCGGGAGGTTGTGGGGGGTGGGTGTAGGGGATCCGAGGGTCCCATGGAGGCGAGCGGGGATCGCGGTGCATCGGCAGCAGGAACGGCGGTCGGACGGGCCGCGGCCCAGGCTGGTTCCGTGCTGGCGACTGCACCGGCAGGCCTCACGTGCGGTACTCGGCGTTGATCTTGACGTAGTCGGCCGAGTAGTCGCAGGTCCAGATCTCGGCCTCATGCGGGCCCTCGCCGAGATCGACGCCCAGCACGACCCCCTTGTGGTCGCGCATGTGCTGGTGGGCAGCGGCCTCGTTTTCCGGATGTGGTCTGCCGTCGGAGAACAGGTCCGCCTCCCCGATCCAGACCCGCACCCGCGCCACGTCGAACGGGATCCCGCAGCGACCAGCCGCCGACAGGATCCGGCCCCAGTTCGGGTCGAGGCCGTGGACCGCCGTCTTGGTCAGCGGGCTGGTTGCGATCGTGCGGCCGATCGTCGCTGCGTCCGCTTCCGTGCGAGCCCCGCGCACCTGGACCGTGATCAAGCGCGTCGCGCCTTCGCCGTCACTGGCGATCTTGCGGCACAGCGACTGGCTGACCTCGAGCACCGCGTCGCCGAACGTCTGCTCCGGCACGGACACCCTGGCGGAGCTCCATAGGATCACGGTGTCGTTCGGCGACGTGTCGCCGTCGACGGTCACGCGGTGGAAGCTGCGCTCGGCGATCCCGTGCAGCAGCTCGCTCGGATCCTTCCCGGTCCCGGCGTCGGTCAGCAGGAAGCCGAGCATCGTCGCCATGTTCGGATGGATCATGCCGGCCCCCTTCGCGGTGCCCGCGACGAGATATGCCGCGCCGTCGCGTCCCTGTCCCTCGGCGATCGAGACCTTGGCGAACGTGTCGGTCGTCATGATCGCGCGCGCGAAGTCGTCGAGTCCCTGCGGGAACGTTCCGCGCACGAGGTCCGGCAGCGCCTCCAGGATCCGCTCGACCGGCAGGCGTGCGCCGATCACGCCGGTGGAGAGGAACAGGACCTCGTGTGCCGCGCACCCGATCAGCTCCGCCAGCGACTGGCAGACGCGTCGCGCATCGTCGATCCCCTCCTGGCCGGTCGCGCAGTTCGCGTTGCCGGAGTTGACCAGCACGGCGCGGACCCGGCCGCCCGAGCGCTGCAGGTGTTCGCGGCCGAGCAGCACATGCGCACCGACCAGCTGGTTGGTCGTGAACAGCGCGTGCGCAGGCCACGCCTCGTCGGCGAGGATCAGGCCGAGGTCATCCTTGGTCTTGTTGCGGCGGATGCCGCAGCGCAGCGAGCCGGCGCGGAAGCCGGGCGGGAGCGGTGAGGGTTGCATCAGCGCTTTCGGGCTTCGGTCGAGGGTTGCGCAGCCGCACGCGAAGTCCCGCGCGCTCCGCCGGCGGTGGCTGCGCGCCGCGCGTTGCGCGGTGCCTTGCGCACTGCGCTGCCGTGCTCGGTGGGCCGCGCGGCGCCCAGCTTCTTCAGCCAGTCGGCCGCCGCACGACGGACGCGTGCAGGTGCGGTGCCGCCGAGTGCGATCCGCCGCCCCAGGACCGCATCCACACCCAGCGCGGCACGCAGGTCGTCCGGCAGCTCAGGCAGCAGTTCGCGGCGTTCGGTGGCCGGCAGCTCCTCGATCTCGATCCCGAGCTCGAGCGCGCGGCGCACGACCTTCCCGGCGCGCTCGTGCGCGGTCCGGAACGGCACGCCGCGCGCGACCAGCAGGTCTGCCAGATCGGTCGCATTCAGCTGGCCGCGGCCCGCTGCGGCGCGGCAACGCTGCACGTCGAACTGCGCGCCGACGACCGCGGTGCGCATGACGCGCAGGCAGGCGAGCGTCGCATCGAGACCTTCGAACAGCGCCTCCTTGTCCTCCTGCAGGTCCTTGTTGTAGGCGAGCGGGAGGCCCTTGAGCACCACGAGGATCCGCTGCAGGTCGCCAAGCACGCGCCCACACTTGCCGCGGATCAGCTCGAGCGCGTCGGGGTTCTTCTTCTGCGGCATCAAGCTGCTGCCGGTCGTGACGGCGTCGGCCAGCGACAGGAAGCCCGCCTCCTGGGTCGCGAAGAAGATCCAGTCCTCGGCGAGCCGCGACAGGTGGACGAGGATCAGCGCGCAGCCGAACAGCGCCTCGCAGACGTGATCGCGGTCCGCGACCGCGTCGAGGCTGTTGCGCGTCGGTCCACCGCGGAACTCGAGCGCGCGCGCCAGCTCGGCGCGGTCGATCGGCCACGCCGTTCCCGCCAGCGCCCCGCTGCCGAGCGGGCAGGTGTCGAGCCGCCCGCGTGCATCGGCGAGCCGCGCCCGGTCGCGCGCGAGCATCTCGACATAAGCCAGCGCATGGTGTCCGGCCGTGATCGGCTGCCCGCGCTGCAGATGCGTGTAGCCAGGCATCGCGAGTGCGTGCCACTCCGCGGCGCGGTCGGCCAGCGCCCGCATCAGGTCGGCGACTGCGGCGTCCAGCTCGTCCAGCGCGCGGCGCAGGAACAGCTTCAGGTCGGTGGCGACCTGGTCGTTGCGCGAGCGGCCGGTGTGCAGCTTGCCGGCGAGATCGCCGAGCTTCGCGCGCAGCTCCGCTTCGACGAAGCTGTGCACGTCCTCCGCCTCCGACGCGCGCAGCCGCTCCGGGTCGCGCGCCACGTCCTTGGCCACGGCCTGCAGGCCGGCGGTCAGCTTGCGCACATCCGCCGCGGACAACACCCGGGCGCGGCCGAGCGCCTCCGCCCAGGCGATGCTGCCTTCGATGTCCTCGCGGAACAGCCGCTTGTCGAACGGCAGGCTCCGGTTGAACGAGGCGAACTCCGCATCGGTCTCGCCGGCGAACCGGCCGCCCCACAGTCGGCTCATGGAGCCGGTTCCTGCTTCGCGCCGTCGCGCCGCACGCGCGCCGCGATCATGCCAGGCAGGCCATACAGCCTGACGAAGCCGTAGCTGTCGGCATGGTCGAACGTCGCGCTCTGCCCGAACGTCGCCAGATCCTCCGAGTACAGCGACCACGGGCTCGTCGCCGCGATCGCCGTGGCCTGCCCCTTGAACAGGCGCACCTGCACCTCGCCGGTGGTGTGCCGGTTGGCCGCATAGAAGAACGTGTCGAGCGCCTCGCGCAGCGGCGCGAACCAGCGCCCGGTGTAGACGAGGTCGGCGTACTCCGGCATCAGCTTCTCGCACATCCGCGCCGTGTCGCGATCCATCGTCAGCGAGCGCAAGGTCCGCAGCGCCTCGATCAGGATCGTGCCCCCGGGCGTTTCGTAGACCCCGCGCGACTTCATGCCGACCAGACGGTTCTCGGTGATGTCGACGCGGCCGACACCGTGCGCGCCACCGAGCTCGTTGAGCCGCGCGACGAGCTGCTCCGGCGGGAGCTCGTCGCCGTCGACGGCGACCGGCACACCCTGCTGGATCCGGATCTGCACGGTCTGTGGCTCGTCCGGCGCCTGCTGCGGGTCGACCGTCAACATCCAGACGTCGTCCGGTGGCGGTGTGCCCGGATCCTCGAGCGAGCCGCCTTCGTGCGAGATGTGCCAGAGGTTGCGGTCGCGCGAGTAGATCTTCGTGCGGCTCGCAGTGACCGGGATGTCACGCGCGGCGGCGTAGTCGAGCGCGTCCTCGCGGCTGCGGATGTCCCACTCGCGCCAGGGTGCGACGATCTTCAGATCCGGAGCCAGCGCCATGTACGCCAGTTCGAACCGCACCTGGTCGTTCCCCTTGCCGGTGCAGCCGTGCGCGACGTAGCGGGCACCGACTTCGCGCGCATAGTCGACCTGCGCCTTCGCCAGCAGCGGGCGCGCGATGCTGGTGCCGAGCAGATAGCGACCCTCGTAGACCGCCAGCGCACGCAGGCACGGCCACAGGTACTGCTCGCAGAACTCCCGCTTGAGATCGACGACGCGGCACGACGCGGCGCCGGTGCGCCGCGCCTTCTGCTCGAGGCCGTCGAGCTCACCGGCACCCTGGCCGACGTCGCCGGCCACGGCGTGGACCTCGAGACCTTTCTCTTCGCGCAGCCACGGAATGATGATCGACGTATCCAGGCCGCCGGAGTACGCGAGGACGACTTTGTCTGGCATGGGTGGTGGCTCAGTCCATCAGCAGGGCGAGGATCGCCTTCTGCACGTGGAGGCGGTTCTCCGCGATGTCGTAGACGATCGAGCTCTCGCCATCCATGACCTCGGCCGTGACCTCGGCGCCGCGGTGCGCCGGCAGGCAGTGCATGAAGAAGGCGCCCGGCTTCGCGCGGGCCATCAGCTCCTCGTCGACCTGGTAGTTCAGGAAGATCGCCGCGCGCTCTTCGATCTCGTCCTCCTGGCCCATGCTGGCCCAGACGTCGGTGTAGATCGCGTCGGCGCCGTCGGCTGCTTCGTCCGGGTCGTCGAGGATCGTGATCTCGGCACCGGTCCCGCGTGCCGTGTTCATCGCCTCGTTGACGATCTTGGAGTTCGGCTCGTAGCCCTCCGGCGAGCAGACGGTCATGTGCGTGCCGAGCAGCGCCGCCGTGTGCAGCAGCGAGTGGCAGGTGTTGTTGCCGTCGCCGACGTAGCACAGCCGCCGCCCGCGCACATCGCCCCATTTCTCGGTCAGCGTGAAGAAGTCCGACAGCGCCTGGCACGGATGCATCAGGTCGCTGAGGCCGTTGACGACCGGGATCCGGCAGTTCGCGGCCAGCTCCTCGATCGCGCGGTGCTTGAACGTGCGTGCGACGATCGCGTGCACCCAGCGCTCGAGGTTGCGCGCCATGTCCTTCAGCGACTCGCGGCTGCCCAAGCGCGCGTCGCGGTGGTCCAGGAACACGGTGCCACCGCCGAGGTCCTGCATCCCGATGTCGAACGTGAAGCGCGTCCGCAGCGAGTCCTTCTCGAAGATCATCGCCAGCCGCCGGCCCGGCAGCACGCGGGCGAGCTCGGCGCGCTTGCGCTTCAGCTCGGCAGCGACCGTGAAGATGCGTTGGATCTCCGGCGCACCCAGTTGCGCGACCGAGATCAGGTCCTTTTGCGGCAGGCGGCCGAAGAGCTGGCTCATGGACGGGTCTCCAACATGGGGGTCAGCTGCAGCAGCCCCGCGCGCAGCCGCGCGAGGCCGGTCTCGATCTGTGCCGGCGTGATCACGTACGGCGGCAGCAGGCGGATCACGTCGCCGCCGGCGACGTTGGCGATCATCCGCTGCGTATGCAGCCAGTCGCGCAGTTGCGTGGCTCCGGCGGCGAGGCGCATGCCCTGGATCAGTCCGCGCCCGCGCAGCTCCGTCACGAGCGGGAACTCGCGCTGCAGCGCCTCGAGGCCGGTGCGCAGCTGCGCACCGCGCTCGCGCACCTGCGCCAGCAGGCCGCCGCGCAGCGCCTCGAGGAACACCAGCGCGCCGCGCAGCACCAGCGGGCCGCCGGCGAACGTCGAGCCGTGGTCACCCGGCTGGAACGTCTGCGCGAGCGCGGCCGACGTGACCACGGCGCCCATCGGCAGCCCGGCCGCGACCGGCTTGGCGAGCGTGACGACGTCCGGCTTCACGCCGGCCTGATCGGCGGCCAGAAACGTCCCGGTGCGTCCGCTGCCGCTCTGCACTTCGTCGTGGATCAGGATCGTGCCGGTCTCGTCGCACAGCGCGCGCGCCGCGCGCAGGTAGTCGTGCGGCAGCTCGCGCACGCCGCTCTCCCCCTGGATCGGCTCAAGGATCAGCGCCGCCGGCAGCAGCTCGCGCAGCGCCGTCTCGAGCGCCGCGGGGTCGCCGGCCGGGACGAACGTGACGCCCGGGATCAGCGGCTCGAACGGCGCGCGGTACTTCTCGGTGTGCGTGACCGACAGCGCGCCGAGCGTCCGCCCATGGAAGCTGCCGGTCAGCGCGACGAATCCGGTGCGCTGCGGCGCGCCGCGGATCCGCTGCTGCTTGCGCGCGAGCTTCAGCGCCGCCTCGTTCGCCTCGGTGCCGCTGTTGGTGAAGAACACCGCTTCCAACCCGGTCAGCTCGGCCAGCAGCCCAGCGACCTGCTCGGTGTACGGATTGCGGTACAGGTTGCTGGTGTGGATCACGCGCCCGACCTGGTCGCGCAGCGCTTCGACCAGGCCTGGATGCGCGTGCCCGAGGGCCGACACGGCGATCCCGCCGAGGAAGTCGAGCCATTCGCCGCCGTCTGCGGAACGCAGCAGCGCACCGTCGCCGCCGACGAAGACGTCGGGCGGCCGCAGGTACGTGGTCATCAGATGCTCATCCATGCGCGACTGTCTCCGCTACGAACCGGGTGCCGGTGTCGGCGCGCAACGCGCCGCGCACGGCGTCGGCGCCGGCCGCCGTCGCGATCTTGATCCAGGTGCCGGGTGCGGCCGCGAGTGCCGCGAGCGCCGCGTCGACCTTCGGCAGCATGCCGCCGCTCAACACGCCGCTGCGTCGCAGCTCGGCGCAGGTGCTTGGGGTCAGGCAGGCGATCGGCACTCGCGCAGCATCGAGGACGGCCGGCACGTCGGTCAGGAACAACAGCGCGTCCACGCGGAGCGCGTGCGCGAGGGGACCGGCCGCCATGTCGGCGTTCACGTTGTAGAACTGGCTGCGCTCGGCGCCGTCCTGCGCGGCGAGCGGCGCCACGGTCGCGATGACCGGGACGCAGCCGGCCTCGAGCAGCCGCTCCACGACCATCGGGTCGACCTGCGCGACCGTGCCGACGTAGCCGAGGTCCGCGCCACCCGGCATGTGCTTGTGCACGTCGAACAGGCCGCCGTCGGCGCCGGTCAGCCCGACCGCGCGCAGCCCCTGCTGGCGCAGCGCCTCGACCAGCAGCCGGTTCACCAGGCCGCCGAGCACCATCAACACGACCTCCGCCGTCGCGGCGTCGGTGATCCGCAGCCCGTCGTGATACCGGTCCTGCAGTCCGAGCCGGCGCGACAGCTCGCGGATCTGGTTGCCACCACCGTGCACGACGACGACGCGATGGCCGTCGGCACAAGCCGTCGCGACTGCCTGCGCGAACTCCGCGCGCGCCTGCGGCTGCTCGAGCTGCGCACCACCGACCTTGACCAGCAGCTTCATCCGAGACCGAGCTCCTCCGGCAGGCCGAGCATGCAGTTCATGTTCTGCAGCGCCTGTCCCGACGCGCCCTTGACGAGGTTGTCCAGCACCGACACGACGACGACGAGGGATCCGCTCGGGACGACTGCGATCGCGCAGCAGTTGCCGTACTGGACGTGGCGCAGCTCCGGCAGACCCTTCTGCCAGACCTGGACGAACGGCTCGCTGGCGTACCGCTCGGCGAGGCAGCCGCGGATCGCGGCCGCGTCGACGCCGGCGCGCGGCTGCAGGTACAGCGTGCTCAGGATGCCGCGGAACACCGGCAGCAGATGCGGCGTGAACACGATCCGCGTCGTCCCTGCCTCCTGCCAGATCTCCGGCGCGTGACGGTGGTTGCCGACGCCGTAGGCGAGGAAGTTCTCGTGCACCGCGCCGAAGTGCGTGCGGTCGCTCGGGTTCTTGCCGGCACCGGAGACGCCGCTCTTGGAGTCGGCGACGATCGGCGCGGCCGGATCCAGCAGGTCGGCCGCCAGCAGCGGCAGCAACGGCAGCAGGACCGACGTCGGGTAGCAGCCGGGGTTCGCGACCAGCCGGGCCGTGCGCAGCTGCGCACGGGCATGTTCGGTCAGCCCGTAGACCGCCTCGCCGAGCAGTTCCGGCGCCGGGTGCGGATGGGAATAGGTCGCGGCGTACTGCGCCGCATCGCGCAGCCGGAAGTCGGCCGACAGGTCGACGACCTTCGTCCCCTGCTGCAGGCAGGCGCGGGCCAGCTCCGCCGCAGCGCCGTGCGGGGTGCACAGGAACACGCCGTCCAGCCCGCGCAGCCGCTCGAGGTCGAGCCGCTCGACGGCGACCTCACCCGGGGCGTCCGGCGGCTCCGGCTCGGCACCAGGGCGCGCCGTCATCGCGCAGGCGAGCTCGAGCCCGGGGTGTCGGCGCAGCAGTCGGATCAGCTCCCGGCCGGTGTAGCCGGTCGCACCGAGGATCGCGACGCGCTTCACGTCCTGCGCTCCTTGAGGCGTTGCAGCTCGCGCGCGGTCCGGCGCGCGCTGCGCAGGTCGGTGCAGATCACCAGGATCGTGTCGTCACCGGCGATCGTCCCGAGCACGCCGGCCGGCGGCGCGCGGTCGAGCGCCAGCGCCAGTGGCTGGGCGCCGCTGGGGGGGGTGCGCAGCACGAGCTGGTTCTGCGCTGCGGCGACGCTGGTCAGCCACTCGCGGACCGCGTGCGCGAGCCCGACCGCGTGGTCGGCGTCCTGCTGGTTCAGCTCGGTCGGCAGCTCGTAGCCGTCTGGTCCCTTGCGCAGCCCGAGGTCGCGCAGGTCGCGCGACAGCGTCGCCTGGTTCGCATCGAACCCGCGCGCAGCCAGCAGGTCGGCCAGCTCCGCCTGGCTGCGGACCGGCTGCGTGCGGACCAGGGCCACGATCGCCTGGCGGCGTTCTTCCTTGGGGTGCGTGGCAGGCCGGGTCCGCGTGGGCATTTTTATGCGCGAAGGGCGCATAAAAATGCAGATGCCGTCGCGGTTGTCAAGCGGCAGGTCGAAAAAAAACCGCGCGGCGCCGGCGCGCGCCGGTCGTCGGCGCCGGCGCGCGGTGCGGCTCTCAGTCCCGGTTGCTCAGGAACAGGATCAGCAGGTGCTTGAACAGCAGCACCACGTCGACGAACAGCACGGCGGCCGCCGAGACCGCCATGTTGGTCGGGTAGTGATGCAGGATCTGGCTCGTGTCGTACAGGATGTAGCCGGCGAACAGCAGCACGGCGACGACCGAGAACCACAGGCCGACGGTGAACCCGAACAGCCAGCCGGCCAGCGCAACCGCAAGCAGCGCGAACAGCACGATCGACAGCGCCCCGCCGAGGAACGAGAAGTCCTTGCGCGTCGTGAAGACGTAGGCGGTCAACCCCGAGAACACGAGCGCCGTCACGATTGCGGCCTGGCTCAGGACGTCAGGTGACTGCGCCGCGGCATACAGCACGACCGGCGCGATCAAGAGCCCGAACAGGAACACGTATCGAAGTACAGGATCAGGTTCAGCGGGAAGCGGCGGGCGTTCGCATGGACCAGCCACGAGCCGGCGATCACCCCGATCAACGGGATCCACGGACTCGCCCGCCAGATGCGGGTCGCGAACTCGTTGACCGGCTGGATGTTGCCCGCCGCCCACAGCGTGAACGCGAATCCGAAGATCCCCAGCAGCAGCAGCGAGTAGGTCTTCTGCAGGAACGCCGCCCGTTCGGCGACCGGTGCTTCGGCCGCGACGGGGGCATACGCATACGGATTGTGGTCTTGCATCGGTTGGTCGGTATCGGCGGGCCGGAGCGTAGGCGGGCCGCCGCGGCCCGCCAACTCGCTTCCCCCGCGCATGCCGCGTATATCGGCCGCGATGAAGCCGCAGCTCCTGGTCCTGCCGTTCCTGCTCGCCGCGCTCGGGGCCCAGAGCGAGCGCCTGACGTTCGAGCACACGATCGGGGCGAAAGGCCCGGTCCAATTCTCCGACCGCCTGCCGCCGGCCCGCTGGGCGGATGACGGCATCCACCTGATCCTGCGCGATGGGAGCAAGGAGGCGTGGCTCGACCCGCGCACCGGTGAGCGGCACGAGCCGCGCGGTGCCGGACCGGAGTCACCGCCGAACCGCCGCCCCGGCCGCCGGGGTCCGCCGGATCGCGAGGGCGCTGGCAAGCGCGAAGCGCACGCGAGTCCCGACGGATCGCTGATCGCATTCGTGCGCGAGAACGACCTGTGGGTCGAGCCGGCTGGCGGCGGCGAAGCGCGTCGCCTGACGACCGGCGGCGGCGAGCGGCTGCTGAACGGGATCCTCGACTGGGTCTACCAGGAGGAGATCTACGGTCGCGGCGACTTCCGCGGCCACTGGTGGAGCCCGGACAACCGCTGGCTCGCGTACCTGCAGCTCGACCAGAGCGGCGTGAAGACGTTCACGATCGTCGATCACGTCTCGCCATCACTCGACCGCCAGCGCACGGTCGGCGTCGAGCAGATGCTGTATCCGAAGGCGGGCGATCCGAACCCGACCGTGAAGCTCGGCGTCGTCCCAGCCGCCGGTGGGCAGACGACCTGGATCGATCTCGGCACCGACGATCCGGAGGTGTTGATCCTGCGCGTCGAGTGGGCGCCGGACGGCAGGCTGCTGTTCGCGACTTCGAACCGGATCCAGAACCGGATGGATCTGATGGCGGCCGATCCGAAGTCGGGGCAGACCACGCAGCTGTTCCGCGAGACGTCCGACTCCTGGATCAACCGGCCGGAGCCGCCGCAGTGGCTCGCCGACGGTTCGTTCCTGTGGCTCAGCGAGAAGACCGGCTACCGCCATCTGTACCACCACGCCGCCGACGGCAAGCTGCTGCGCGCGGTCACCAGCGGTGAGTGGCAGGTGCGCGACGTCGCGCGCGTCGACGAGCAGCAGCAGCTCGTCTGGTTCAGCGCCACGAAGGACGGCGCCGCCGGCAACCACTGGTACCGCTGCAAGCTCGACGGCAGCGAACTCGTCTGCCTGACCCCGGAGCGCGGGACGTATTCCGGATTCACGCTGAACGGCGATGGCAGCTTCTTCACCGTGCAGCACTCGAGTCTGACCGAACCGGGCAGGAGCCTGCTGTGCAGTCGCGACGGCGAGGTCGTGCGGACGCTCGCGACCGCCGCGCCGAAGGACCTGCAGAAGTTCGGCTATCAACCGCCGGAGCTGGTCTCGATCCCCGCGCGCGACGGCTATCCGCTCGATGCGACGATCCTGAAGCCGAGCCCGTTCGAAGCGGGCCGGCGCTATCCGGTCTGGATCGACACGTATTCCGGTCCGGATGCGCCGTCGGTCCGCGACTCCTGGAGCGGCAACGTCTGGCACCAGTTCCTGAGCCAGCAGGGGATGCTGGTGCTGCAGGTCAACGTCCGCAGCGCGTCCGGCCGCGGGCAGGCGCACACGGCGACCTGCTACAAGGACTTCGGCGCCGTCGAGCTGCGCGATCTCGAGGATGCGATCGCGCATTGCGTCACGCAGGGATGGGCCGATCCGGCGCGCGTCGGGATCACCGGCTGGAGCTACGGCGGCACGATGACCGCGTACGCATTGACGCACAGCAAGGCGTTCCGCCTCGGGATCGCCGGCGCCGGCGTCTACGACTGGCGGCTGTACGACACGATCTACACCGAGCGGTACATGGACACGCCGCAGAACAATCCCAAGGGCTACGCGTCCAGCTCGGTCATCGGCGCCGCCAAGAACCTGCACGGCCACCTGATCCTGTTGCACGGGACCGTCGACGACAACGTGCACCTGCAGAACACGCTGCATCTCGCGTATGCGCTGCAGATGGCCGGCAAGGAATTCGAGCTGATGCTGTATCCGCGCTCGATGCACGGCCTGGGGACGCGGGAGCAGAACCTGCACAAGCGCCGCCTGGACTGGCGCGCGATCCAGGAGCATCTGCTCAGTGGCGCGTGACGCGGTGCTGCCGCTGGCCTGGCTGGCGTTGCTCGCAGCGCTGCCGGGCCAACAGGCAGCGGCGCCACCCGATCCGCGCGCGCTGGCGCTCGCGTGGCGGGAACAGGCCGGCGTCCCGGGGCTCGTGCTCGCCTGGGATGGGCCGGGTGAGCAGCGTGGCGCGATCGCGGTCGGCCATGCTGATCCGGACCTCGAGATCCCGCTGACGGTCGCGCATCGGTTTCCGTTCGGCAGCGTCGGCAAGACGTTCGTTGCGGCGGTGGCGTTGCAGCTCGTGCAGGAGCGCAAGCTGGAGCTCGATGCCCGCCTGGCGGACCTGCTCGGCGCGCCAGAGTGGCTCCGTGCGGTACCCAACGGCGACGCGGTGACGCTGCGGATGCTGCTGCGGCACCAGAGCGGGATCCCGGACCACGTCGATACCGACGCCTTCTGGACCGCGGCACTGACGCAGCCGGACAGGTCCTGTAGCGGCGAAGAGCTCGCCGCGTTCATCGCCGGGCGCAGCCCGCTGTTCGCGCCGGGCGAAGGGTGGGCCTACGCCGATACGAACTACGTGTTGGTCGGGCTCGCGATCGAGCGTGCCAGCGGCCGCGCGTGGCACGAAGAGGTCGTGACCCGGCTGTTGGTGCCGCACGTGTTGGCCGGCATCGAGCCGAGTCTCGGCCGGGAGCTCGCGCAGCTCAGCAACGGCGTGTCGGCCCTGGCCGGCGATCGCCTGCGCGGCGCGATGCTGCGCGATGGCGTCGCGCGCGTGAACTTCCAGATCGAGCATTGCGGCGGCGGGATCCACGGCACGCCGGCGGATCTCGCGCGGTTCTTCCGCCTGCTCGGTGAAGGAAAGCTGCTCGGTCCCGACGCATTCGCGGCCATGTGCGAGACGGTCGAGGCACCGCGCGTCGGCGGGCGCTATGGCCTGGGGATCATCGAGCGCAACGGCGCCTGCGGCCGCTCGCTCGGACACAGCGGCTGGTTCCCGGGCTGGCGGACCGAGGCCGCGTGGTTCGAGACGCCGCAGCTGGCTGTCGTCGTCGTGACCAACGGCGACGACCTGCGCGGGCTGCGCCGCGCGCCGCACCTGCTGCTGACCGAGGCGGCCGCCGCGCTGCGCTCCTCGGCAACTGGTCATACGCCCCGTCAGCGAACGTCGCCGCCGCAGCGGCGCCAGACCCGCCGGTCTCGCGGCGTCGTGGTCGCCGCGTCGCGGCGGTGAGAGAACTGACGCATGCCGCGGCCTCGCGACTCACGTGTCCTGCTGTGGGCTGTCGTCGCGTCGCAGTTCGGCCCGCCGTTCATGTTCTCCGGCGTCGCGGTCGCGCTGCCGGACATGGGGCACGCGCTCGGCGCCGGCGCGACGCTGCTCGGGCTCGTCGAGACGCTGTTCCTCGCCGGCAGCCTGACGTTCCTGCTGCCGGCCGGGCGCCTCGCCGATGGCAGCGACCGCAGCATGCTCTACAAGCTCGGGCTGCTCGGGTTCGGTGTGACGTCGCTGTTGGTGGCGGCGCTGCCGGACATGCTGCTGATCCTGCCGCTGCGGTTCGTGCAGGGGGCGCTGTCGGCGCTGACCGCGGTTGCCGGCAGCGCCGTGCTCGCCGATCTGGTGCCGGCGGCCGCGCGCGGGCGCGCGTTCGGACTCTCGATCGGCGCGGTCTACGCTGGCCTCGTGCTCGGACCGGTGCTGGCCGGGTACCTCGCCGACACCGCCGGCTGGCGCGCCGTGTTCGCCGGTGGGGGAACCGCGATCCTGCTCGGCTGGCTGTTCGTCTGGCGGCTGCTGCCGTCCGGATGGCGATGGCCCGCCCGCGTCGCGCATGTCGGCAGCACGCTGCGGATCGCGGCCGCGGCGTTGGCGCTGGTCGCCGGCAGCGCACTGCTGGCGCAGCCGTGGCTCGGTGCCGCCGTGCTCGGGACCGGGCTGCTGCTCGCCGCATGGTTCGTGCGCGTGCAGCAGCGCTCGCCGGATCCGCTGCTCGATCTGCCGTGGCTGCTCGGCAACCGGACGCTTCGCGATGCGCTGCTCGTCCAGCTGCTGCTGTACATGGCGGCGTTCAGCTCGATCTTCCTGCTCAGCATCTACCTGCAGGTGGCACTCGGCCGCACCGCGCGTGCCGCCGGTCAGATCGTCGCGATCGGCTCCGTCGCGATGGCACTGCTCGCGCCGGTCGCCGGGATGCTGGCCGACCGCTTCGGTCCGGCGCGGATCGCACGGATCGGCGTCGCCGCGGTCGTCGCCAGCACCGCGATCGCCTGCGCGCTCGACCGCACGTCTGCGACGCTGCACGTGATCGCCGTGCTGGCGCTGCAAGGGATCGGCTTTGCGCTGTTCTCGTCGCCGAACATGGCCACGATCATGAACGCCGTCCCCGCGCCGCGCTTCGGCATCGCGTCCGCCGTCGCCGCCAAGGCCCGCTCGCTCGGCATGGTCGCCGGCATGCTGCTGACCGCGGTCCTGATCTCGCTGCATCTGGGCAACCGCCCGCTCGCCGAGGATCCCCCGGCCTTCGTGGCCTTGCTGCGCGAGAGCTTCCTCGTGCTGGCGGTTGCTACGGCCGCTGCCTGGCTGTTCGCCTGGCGCGCAGCGCGCCGGGCGGCAGCAGCACCGACTACTTCTGGACCGGCGCGTACGTGAACTTCTGCCCGGCGACGGACGCCTCCGCCATCAGCCCGCCGCGCGTCACCGTGAACACGGCGACCCCTTCGTCGAACTTCGCATGGCGCGAGCTCGATGCCTCCGCCGCCACGGCGTTGACGGTTGCGCCGAACTCGAAGTTGCCGCTCTTGAACTCCCGCAGCACCGGCTCGTTCTCGAAGAAGATCACCTCCGCGAAGCTCTCGCCACCGACCTGGGCGCCGAGCGACACCATCGACATCGTCACGCCACCCACGAGCGCTCCCTGCTCGTACACGTAGCCCTTGCCACCACCGCCGCCGACGATCAGGCCGCCCTTGCCGACCTTCGGAAAGATCGCGTAGCCGTACGACTGCTCGAACATCTCCCGCAGATGCGGCGCCTTCTGGACGAACAGCTCCTTCGTCGCCGCCACCTGCTCCTTCACCTCGCTCGACCCGGGATCCGGCGCCGTCGCGCTGCAGGCCGCGAGACCGAGCAGGAGAGCCACCGGGAGCGAGTGCTTCATGCCGCCAGTCTAGATCCGTCGCTCAGGTCTGCTCCGGGTAGGCGATGCAACTCTTGCGTGGCCGCTGCACGGAACGGGAACGGGATGAACGGGTTCGGGATCGGGTTCGGGATCGGGATGAGCGGGATAGGGTTCGGGTTCGGGTTCGGGATCGGGTTCGGGATCGGGTTCGGTGCGCGCCGCTATCCCACGGGACCGTCGTAACACCCTCGCCCTGGCAGGCAGCGGTCGGGCCGCACGTGCTCGTCATCCGGACCGATCGCCCGGCACGTGCGCAGGCACCAGTAGTAGCCATCGCCCGGCAACGCGCGGTCGTCGTACACGACCTCGTCCATCGAGTGCGTCAGCAGGTGCTTCATGACCAGCGACGGACACATCCCCGGCGGGATCAGGTCACGCTGCGTCTTCCGCTTCGGATCGAGCTCGCGCATCACTCCTCCTTCGCCGCGGCGGTCAGCGCATCCATCAGCACCGCCTTGCCGACCGGCACCTTGTACGCGTTCTGGCTGAGCGGCGCGGCGTCGCGGAACGCGAGCTCCGCACACTGCGTGAACGTCGCCGCCGAAGACTCCTTGCCGACCAGATACTTCGCCGCCTGCGTCGCCGGGTATGGATTCGGCGCGACGGCACCCAGACAGATCGCCGCATCCGCGATCTTGCCCTGCTCGATCCGCAGCCGCACGGCTGCCGCGGTCGTCGCCCAGTCGAAGCTCTGCCGCTCGCGGCTTTCGCGGAACGCGCTCCGCGTCCCCGCCGGGAACGGCGGCAGCTGCACGAACAACAGCACGCCGTCCGCCGGCAGCACGTGCTCGGCCGCGCGGGCGACCGGCTCCTTGGGATACAGCGCCGTGATCGGTGCGTTCTGCAGCATGACCTCGCGCGTGCGCCAGACCACCTGCGCATCCAGCACGTACAGCGCCGGCGCCAGGCTGCTCGGATGCACGCGCACGCAGTCGTGATAGCCGAGCACCGAGTGGTAGCGGTTCTCGCCGGTCAGCGCGAGGCACAGCGGACCGTCGCCGCCGTGCGCGCAGCCGAACTGCGCACTGCGCAGATACCAGCAGCGAGCCTTCTGCAGCAGGTTGCCGCCGACGGTCGCGCGGTTGCGCACGGCAGGAGTCGCCGCTTCGCCAGCCGCCTCGACCAGCGCGCGGTGTGCGCGGCCCGCCAGCAGGGGCGCGGCCGCGACCTCGGCCAGCGTGCGCAGCGCGCCGATCGAGATGCGGCCGTCCTTGGCCTCGAGTACGCGCATCCCGTCGTCGAGCCGGCTCAGGTCGATGACGGCCGGCGGCGATTCGACGCGCTCCTTCAGACGGTCGAGCAGGTCGATCCCCGCAGCCTTGAACACCGCATCCGGGCGCTTGCCGACCGCGTCTTCGAGCGAGTCCGGGCGATACAGCGTGAACGGTCGCATCTCAGCTCCTCCGCTGCGCGAGGGCGCGCAGCACCTTGGCCGGCGTGAACGGCAGGTGCCGCACCGGCACGCCGATCGCATTCGCGACCGCGTTGCCGATCGCGGCCGCCGGCGCAGTCGCCGGCGCCTCGCCGAGCCCCGCGGCGCCGACGTTGTTCTTGCCGTTGAAGACCGACACCATCAACACGTCGAGCTCCGGCAGATCGAGCGTGCCGGCGATCTTGTAGAACTGGAAGTCCGGGTTGACCATGCGACCGGCACGGTGGTCGAAGATCCGTTCCTCGTGCAGCGCGTAGCTGATCCCCTGGATCAGCCCGCCCAGCACCTGGCTCTCGGCCAGCTTGTTGGCGACGACGACGCCGCAGTCCTGCACGGCGAGCATCCGCGTCACGCGCACGACGCCGGTCTGCGTGTCGACCGTCACCTCGGCGAACTGGCAGCCGCAGACGAAGTCCTGGAACCCGTCGTAGTTCGCATGCCGTTCGCCGGTCGCTTCGATCGGTTCGGCACCGATCAGCTTGCAGGCTTCGGCGAACGGCAGGGTGCGTCCGCCGGCGGCCGCGAACGCACCGTCGCGGTACTCGACCTGGTCGGCGGCGACGCCGAAGTGCGTGGCGACCAGCTCCTGCAGCTTGCGCCTGGCCAACACGGCGGCGAGCCGCACCGCCGGGCTCAGCGTCGGCGTCGTCGTGCTGCCGCCGCTCGCAGGACCGTTGGGGTCCTGCGTGTCGCCCATGACCGCGCGGACCCGGGCGAGCGGGATCTGCAGCTCCTCGGCGGTCAGCACGGCCATGACCGACTTCATGCCGGTGCCGATGTCCTGCGCGCCGTTGCGGGTCTCGACCAGACCGTCGCGGTGGATGCGGCAGGTGACGCGGCTGCCCCGGCCGCCCATCTGGCCCCAGAACGCCGAGCTGAGGCCGGCACCACGCAGCAGCCGTGGGTCGTCCCCGTCACGCGGTTTTCCGGGTGCGGGGTTGCGTCGCTCCTGCCAGCCGAACCGCTGCGCGCCGGCGCGCCATTGCGCCTGCCGCACCTCGTGCGGGTCGTTGCGCAGCCGCAGCTCGAGCGGATCGAGGCCGGCGCGCGCCGCCAGCTCGTCGAGCATCATCTCGCTGGCGAAGAACCCCTGCGGGCGGCCTGGCGCGCGCATCGCGCGCGCCGCGTCGGTGTCGCTGGTCAGGTTGATCTGCGTGTTGCGCCGCGCAGGGCGCGGGATCTGCTCGACGTAGTACTGCGGCATCGTCGTGCCGCCGCCCTGGCCGGTGTGGCCGGGCCCGCCGTACGAGCGGTAGTCCCAGGCGACCAGCTTGCCTTCGGCATCCAGGCCGGCGCGGATCTGGATCACCGCCGGCGGGCGGTTGCCGGTCGCGACGTGCTCCTCGTGGCGGTCGAGCATCAGCTTGACCGGCTTGCCGCAGGCTTTCGACAGCAGCGCGGCGGCGACCCCCTCCGCGCCCGGCGCGAACTTGCTGCCGAAGCCGCCGCCGACGAACTCGGCGTGGACGCGCACCTTCTGCTGCGGGATCCCGAGCGCTGCGGCGAGCCCGGCGCGCACACCGAACGTCGCCTGCGTCGAAGCCCAGACCTCCAACTCGCCATCCGGCTTCAGCCACGCGACATGCCCGTGCGTCTCGAGGCTCGAATGCGTCTGCACCTCGCAGCGGTAGGTCGCCTCCTGCCGGTGCGCGGCGCCCTGCAGCGCCTGCGTGACGCCGTCGTCCCCGCGCTCCGGCCAGGGATCGAGCACGTTGCCATCCGCGTCGAGCTGCGGCGCGCCGTCAGCCCGCAGCCAGTCGGTGTTGTGCTCGTCGATCGCGTACTCGACGGCGATCTTCTCCAGCGCGTCACGCGCCTGGTCCAGCGTCGCCGCGGCGACGGCGGCGATCTCGTCGCCGGCGTAGCGGAGCTGGTTGCCGTCTTCCTTCAGGCGCACCGCCGCGACGACACCCGGCATCGCCAGCGCCGGCTGCAGATCGACGCGCACGAGCCGCGCGTGCGGATGCGGCGAGCGCAGGATCGCTCCCTGCACGAGACCCGGCAGCGCGATGTCGTAGGCATAGCGCGCGCTGCCGGTCACCTTCGCGGCGCCGTCGATCCGGTCGTGGTCGCCGCCGACCTGCGTCAGCTTCGAATCGAGGTCCCACGGCGGCACGTCCCCGTCCGGGATCGGCGCATCGACGACGCGCTCGATCCCTGGCTGTCCACCGAACGCACGGAAGCCGAGCCGGCTCGGATGCGGGGTCGCCATCAGCGGCCTCCCTGCGCGTTGGCCGCCTGCTGCACGGCGGCGAACACGCGCCCGTAGGTCCCGCAGCGGCACAGGTTGCCAGCCAGCTCGTGCTGCACCTGCGCCAGCGTCGGCCGGCCGTGCTTCTCGAGGCATGCGACGCCGGCCATGACCATGCCGGGCGTGCAGAACCCGCACTGCAGCGCATCGCACTCCACGAACGCCTGCTGCAGCGGATGCAGCTGGCCCTCGCGCGCGAGCCCCTCGATCGTGCGGATCGCGGCACCCTCGGCATCGAGCGCCAGCATCAGGCAGGAGTTCACGGCCTTGCCATCCACGAGCACCGTGCAGGCGCCGCAGGCTCCGCGATCGCAGACCTTCTTGGCGCCGGTCAGGTCCAACCGGTCGCGCAGCGTGTCGAGCAGCGTCGTGCGCGGTTCGACGCGCAGCTCACGCATCTCGCCGTTGACCTCGAGCTGCAACGCGTGCTCGCCCGGTCCGAACGTCTTGCCGCTGCTGCGGTCCTGCCCCGGATCGGCGCCCGAGCTCGCGGGCAGGCCGCCAGCGACGGCGGCCAGCGACGCGCCCTTCAAGAACGCGCGCCGGGAGAACGACGGAGGAATCGGATCCTGCATGGTGCCGCCTCGTGGGCGGCTCTGCTCAGGAGTCCGCCGACGTGTGATCGTGCACGATCCGCAGCCCGCTGGGAAGCCGTTGCACGACCAGGCTGAAGAACCCGCTCTGCGGCTGCGTGCGCTCGAGTGCAAACCGCCCGAGCACCAGTGCATGCTCCGGGCCGAGCGGTCGAACCTCGAGCAGCTCGAACTGCAGCCGGCCGCGTGCCGCCGCGTCCGGATACCCGGCCGCGAATCCGCGCGAGATCGCCTCGAACCCGCGGCGCAAGCCGTTGGAGCCGAAGAACGTGAGCTGCTCGTCGTCGCGATACGCGGCGAGGAAGCCGGCCATGTCGCCCCGGTTCCAGGCCTCGGCCTGCGCCCCGAGCATGTCCGTGACTTCGCCGGTCGTGATCGCACCAGGGGCGGCGCAGCCACCGATCGCCAGCAGCAGCAGGAGCCACCGGCCCGCGGGTCGCGCCCGGCTCACTGCAGCACCTCCTCGGCCGCGATCTGGCGGACCTTGTCCGCCATGCCCGCCAGCTTGCGCTGGCGCTCCTCGCGGGCCGCGAACGCGGCCTCCTCGCCGCGCACGAGCGCGTCGATGTGCGCGAGCAGCTTCTCCCGGTCCGGCTGCGCCTCGAGCACCGCAGCGACGTCCGGCAGCCGCTCGCCATGCAGCGCGAACAGCAGGTGGAAGCGCGGGATCAGCGGCGCATAGACCGGATCGAACGGCGGCGCCGCCGCGACATAGGCGACCGCCGCCGCCTCGCGCAGCGTGCGGTAGCGCTTGTAGAGCGTGGCGACGTCGCGGATGCGCCGGTACAGATCCTCGCGCCGCGCGTCGGCCGGGATCGGCGAGCGGAACGACTGATCCCCGAGCAGCACGCGACCCAGCGGGATCGCATCGACGTCCGGGATGTCGATCGTCTTGCCGCTGTACCACGCTTCGTACAGCGTGATCCCCTCGTAGACCTGCGCGTTCAGATCGGCATAGGTGCTGGCGAGCATCCGCGCCGGTTCGCGCGCGGCCGGCTCGCGGTCGAGGGCCGCCAGCGCATCTGCCAGCGCGGCGTCGGTCCCCGGCGGATAACCGAGCAGCAGGTTCTCGTAGATCTCGTCCCATGACAGTCGCCAGCCGCGTTGCACGATCCGGCCGCTGGCCCACTCGTAGTGGATCGCGCGGTGCAGCCCCGGCAGCAACTCGAGGCGCGGGATCTCGGCACGCACGCGCTGGTGCTTCGGCTCCCCTTCGCGCACGAGCTGGCGCGCGGGTGCGACGCCGGGGGCCCAGTCCTCGGCGCGGTTCCAGCCGGGCGTGGCGGCTTCTGGAAGCTCGTCGAGCGGGCGGTCGTGGCCAAGGATCCGCTGCAGGTGCGGATCCGGCTCCGCCGCGAGCCGCGTGACGATCCGCCGCAGCACGACCGCCTTCTGCAGGTTGCCGAGCATCGCGAACCGTTCGCCTGCTTCGGCGCAGTCTGCGCGCGATGTCGCGGCGTCCTGCTGCGCTGGCAGCAGCGCGCACAGCAGGCAGAGCATTCCCGGCGCACGCATCGTCAGCTCCGGTGACGCAGCACGCGGCCGGGCCGCGCGCCGGTGTGCCGGCCCTCGTCGATGACGACGACGCCGTTGACGACGACGAACGGAATCCCGCCCGGGGCGAGCTTCGGCTCGGTCCAGGTTGCCCGGTCGGCGACCTGCACCGGGTCGAACAGCACGAAATCGGCGTACCACCCTGGGGCGATCCGGCCGCGCTGCTCGATCCCGAACGTGCGCGCCGGCAGGTCGCTCATCTTCCGGACCGCCAGCGGCAGTGACAGCACGGCGCGCTCGCGGACGAAGTGCCCTAGCACGCGCGCGTTGTTGCCGGCGCCGCGTGGATGCGGCTTGTCGTTGCCGTCGACGAAGATCCCCGCATCGGAGGCGACCGCGATCCAGTCCTCGGCCAGGATCCGCTCCACGTCCTGCTCCGCCATCGCGTGGTAGACCATCTGCACGCGCGAGCCGGCTGCGGCGACGAACAGGTCCAGGATCGTCTCCGCCTGCGCGGCCACGTCGCTGCTGCCGCGCAGCTCGGACGCGACCGCGTCGATCGTCATGCCGTCGAACTGCGGTTGCTTGGGCGCGTGCGCGATCCGGCAGTACGCGAAATCGGTGAACCCGACCCGTTCGCGCGCTGCGTGCAGCGCGTCGCGCATCCGGTTGCGCTCGTCCGGGTCGGCCGCGATCCGCCGCGCGAGCTCGGCGCGCCCGACCTCGAGTGCTTCGGTCGGGAACAGCACTTCGAGGCCGGTGCTGCTCGCGGGGTACACGTACTGGTCGGCGGTCACGGCTCGCCCGTCCGCGCGCGCCGCGCGCAGCATCGTCAGGATCTCGTCGCTGCGACCGTGGTTGCGCCGGCCGCTCGCCTTGAGGTGCGACAGGTGCACCGGCACGGCCGCCTCGGCGCCGATCGCCAGCGCTTCGTCGATCGCCAGCAGCACGTCGTTGTTCTCGTTGCGGATGTGGCTCGCGTAGATCCCGCCGTGGGCCGCGACCGTGCGCGCCAGGGCCACGAGCTCGTCGGTCTTCGCGTAGGTGCCCGGGACATAGATCAGCCCGGTCGACAGTCCGAAGGCGCCGGCTTCCATCGCCGTCGTGACGTGCTGCTGCATCTGCGCGAGCTCCGCCGCCGTCGGCGCCCGCCGCGCGAGCTGCAGCACCGCCTGACGCACCGTGCCGTGGCCGATCAGCGTGCCGTAGTTGAGACTGATGCCGGCCTCTTCGACGCGGCTCAGATGTGCGGCGACGTCGTCGACCGAGCCACCGCAGTTGCCGGTCACGATCGTCGTGACTCCCATCGCGACGAAGTTGGCCGCCTCGCCCCGCGACGTCGCGACGCTGTCGGCATGGGCATGCAGATCGACGAAGCCGGGTGCCAGGACGAGCCCACGCCCGCCGAGGACCCGGGTCGCCTCCGGCCGGCCGAGCTCACCGACGAGGACGATCCGGTCACCGCGGACCGCGACGTCCGCCTCGACCGCCGGCTGCCCGGTTCCGTCGATGACCAGCGCGTCCAGCACCAGCAGGTCGTACGGGGGGGGAGTGGCCGCGAGCGGAGCTGGTTCCTGCGCCCGGACCGACCCGAGCAGCAGCAGAACCGTCGACAGCCACGTCCGCATCGGGCGGGATTCTGCCGGCGCCGAGAAAAAAATGTTGCCGACGTGTGAAACATCCCCGTCCCCTCGATCTAGGACCGGCTGCCTCGCGGAGACCCCCGAGGCCTCGCAAGGCTCTCCACCACAAGGAGCCGAAGGCACGGTGCCGGAAGCTCCGGGGGCGAGGTGGAGAGCCTTGTCGTTTTTCATGCGTGGGGAAGAAGGATGCAGTTGGCTGCTGCGATCCATCCGTGCGCTTGGCGCACTCCACGCGGGCCGCAAACGACAGCAGCCCCACCGGGTCGTTCTCCGGTGAGGCTGCAGCCCAGGTCGAGGTGGTGGCTCAGTTCATCGCGCGGGCGACTTCGTCCGCGACCGCCTGCATCGCCGGCGCGACGCCTGCTTCGGCCCGCTGCATCGGCCCGCTGCGCAGCGCCTTGGTCACGATCTGGCGGATCGCGTCGCGACCGGAGCCGACGAACTCGATGCCCTCGTTCCGGTCGGCCATCATCGCGCTGACGCCGATGCCGCCCTTGAACACGCCGTCGAGGTCGATGCTGAACCCGGCCGCGATCCCGGCCTCGTAGCGGCCGCGCGCCTCGAACTTGAACGGAACCGCGAGCAGCAGATCCACGATCCGCTGGTCGTCGTCGCCGGTCAGGATCCCGATCAGGTCGTCGCCGGCAGAGCGCAGGTCGGCCATGTCGAGCTCGACCGCGACCTCGCCACCGATCCCGTACTGACCCGCCACGATCGCGCCGACCGCGCCGAGCAGCTTGCCGTCCAACGAGATCTTGACCGTCGTGCCGAGATCCGCCTGGCGCAGGCCGTCCTTGCCGACCTGCAGCTTCGTCGTGATCTCGATGACGCGCTTGGCAGCCGCCGACGCGCCGAGGCCGCAGCCGGCTGAGCCTGCGATCGAACGCGTGAACTGCACCTTGTGCTGCACGAACATCGCGTCCGACTCCTCGATCCGCTCGACGCGCAACCCGAACTGCCGCTCGAGGCCGGCGGCGACGCTGGCGCCGAAGTTCACGCCGGAGACCTGGCCGCCCTTCTTCGAGTCACCGAAGCCGGTGCCGACGTTGACCTCCGCCGCGACCGTCGAGTGCCGCTCGAAGCCGTGCATGTGCTCGACCAGGAAGATCCGCTCCTGCGCGACCCACCCGATCAGGCTGGCGACCGCGCGGCGTGCGCGATCGATCGCTGCCCGCCGAGCCTCGCGCTGCCGGTCGAGCTGCTGGCGCACGCGTTGCACGTGTGCGTTGTCACGCCACGGCATCCGCGAGCGACCGAACATGCGCGCGCGGTCGGCGAGCCCGCGCACCGAGTCGACGGCGCGATCGATCTTGTCTAGCTGCGTGTCGAGCGCCAGGCACACCAGCTCCAGGCGCGGCCCGACCGCCTGCAGGATCGCCATGCTGCGCAGCGCGCGGGCGACCTCGTGCGTGCTCGCATAGCGCCAGACCAGCTCGATCCCGGCACCAGCGCTGGCACCGATCCCGGCGACGCCGGCGCCGACGCCGGCCGACGCCGCCGCGTCCGCCGCGATCACGACGTCGTAGACCGGGTTGGCGAGGCTGTCCCTGCCGCGCTGGATCGCGGCCTTGAACGCGAACTTCCCGCCGGCGGTGACGGCGGCATACACCGGCACCTCAAGGTTGCCGCTCAGCTCCAGCGTCAGCGTGTCGCCGTACGAGTTCAGCGCCTGCGACAACGCTGTCTCGAGGTGGCCCAGGCGCAGCGCCGCGGCGACCTCTTCGACGAAGATCGTCTCCGGCGGGGTCGTGATCGGCTGCTCCGGCGCCGGCGGCTCGGCGGGCGCGCTGTGCTGCAGCCGCAGCCCGGCACTCAGCGCCAGCGTGCTGCGCGCCGCGACCGGCGCCATGCCCTGCGCGAACAGCTCCCCGCCTTGTGCGTCGAGCGCCGTGCTGCCGAGCGCGCAGACGAACGTGCCATGCGCGTCGAACTGGCCCGCCAGCGTCGCGGTGACCGAGCCGACGAGCAGCGTGATGCCACCAGGCAACTGCGTCGCGGCCTCCGCGGTGCCGAGGCAGACGAACGCCGGCGCGCCCGGCTCGCCACCTTCGAGGCGCAGTGCCGGCTGCGCCGGATCGAGCTGCGTCAGCGACAGGCCGAGCGCCGGCGTGCCGCCGCTGGGCTGGCCGTAGGTCTGGCTCTGGATCGGCTGCTGCGCGAACGGCGCGCCGGCGAAGGCGGCCGCCGCGACCAGCAGCAGCGGGAGAGAGCGCCGGGTCCCGGCGCGACGGGTCGTGGAGTTCGGTTGGGTCTTCATCGGATCACCTGTGGGTTGGGGCGCGTTCCGGCGCCGTTCACCCGGTCCACGCAAGGAGCCATTGGGGGCCCTCACGGAATTCCGGATCGACGCGCGCGCCCCGGCCGAGGCCCCGTGGGTGCGATCCTTCGGGCGCCGCGAGGCCGGACCGTGCGCCGCAGTAATCTCCCCGGCCCATGCCCGGACCGTCCGACGAGCCGGCCCTGACCCGCTACCTGCGGGATCCGCGCGGCGCCGGCGAGGGTCTCGCCGACGAGGCGATGCCGATCGTCTACCGCGAGCTGCGCGAGATCGCCGGCGCGCACCTGCGGCGCGCGCGCAGCGCCGGCGACCTGCAGCCGACCGTGCTGGTGCACGAGGTGTACGTCAAGCTGCTGGGCGACGGCGGCGCCGCGGTCCACGACCGCGAGCACTTCTATGCGCTGGCCGCGCGCGCGATGCGGCAGCTCTGCGTCGACCAGGCGCGCGCACGCGCCGCCGGCAAGCGCGGCGGCGACCGTGTTGCCGTGACGCTGGACGAAGGCCTCGCGCAGGCCGCGGACCTGGACGTCGACCTGCTCGACCTCGACGCCGCGCTCGGCGAGCTGGCACAGCTCGATCCACGCGAAGCGCGCGTCGTCGAGCTGCGCTTCTTCGGCGGGCTGTCGATGGACGAGACGGCGCGCGCGCTCGGGATCTCGCTGGCGACCGCCGAGCGGGAATGGCGCGCGGCGCGCGCCTGGCTCGGCCGCCGCCTGCTGCCGGGTGGGACCGATGGCGCGGCCCCGCCGGTCGGATGAGCGCCGAGCGGCACGCGCGCACCAAGCAGCTGTTCCAGCAGGCGCTCGAGCTGGCGGAACCGGAGCGCACTGCCTTCCTGCAGCGCGAGACCGAGGGCGATGCGGCGCTGCTCGACGAGCTGCGCGGCATGCTCGCGGTCGATGCAGAGTCGGACGCGTTCCTCACGCCGCTTGCGCCCGAAGCCCTGCTCGGTGCCGCCGGCCCGGAACACCCGGAGCGGATCGGCCCGTTCACGATCGTGCGGTTGCTCGGCGAAGGGGGCATGGGCGTCGTCTACGAAGCCGAGCAGGAGCGTCCGCGCCGCCGCGTCGCGCTGAAGGTGCTGCACGCCGGGTTCACCACACGGCAGATGCTGCGGCGGTTCGAGCTCGAGGCGGAAGTGCTCGGCCGGCTGCAGCATCCCGGCATCGCGCGGATCTACGACGCCGGTGCCGACGACCGCGGCCGCGGGCTGCAGCCGTGGCTCGCGATGGAGCTGATCGACGGCGTGCCGCTGGCAGAGCACTGCGCGCGCCATGAGCTGCCGTTGCCGGAGCGGCTGGTGCTGCTGGCGAAGGTCTGCGACGCCGTCCAGCACGCGCACCAGCGCGGCATCGTGCACCGCGACCTGAAACCGGCCAACGTGCTGGTCGACGCGACCGGCGAGCCGAAGGTGCTCGACTTCGGGATCGCGCGCGCCACCGACGACGAACGGCTGCGCGCCACGCTGCAGACCGACCCCGGCATCATCGTCGGGACGCTGCAGTACATGAGCCCGGAGCAGGCGTCGGCCGACCCGGACGCGATCGACGTGCGCACCGACGTCTACTCGCTCGGCTCGATGCTGTACGAGCTCCTGGCCGGACGGCCGCCGCTGCTGTTGTCGCGGCTGCCGGTGCACGAGGCGGTCCGGCGCGTCGTCGAGGAGGAGCCGTCGCCGCTGCGCACGCAACGCCCGCGCATCCCCTCTGATGTCGCCGTGATCGCGCACAAGGCCTTGGCCAAGGACAAGCAGCGGCGCTACGCGTCGGCGGCCGAGCTCGCCGCAGACCTGCGGCGCTACCTCCGCCGCGAGCCGATCCTGGCCCAGCCGCCGACGCGCTGGTACCGGCTGCAACGCTTCGTCGCGCGCAACAAGGCACTCGCGGCCGGCACCGCGGCGACGTTCGCGGCCCTCGTCACCGGTCTCGGCGTCGCGCTGTGGCAGCGCAACGAGGCGCGTGAAGCGCTCGCGCGCGCCGAAGGCATCAACCGCTTCCTGTTGTCGGACCTGTTGATGTCGCCGTCACCCGAACGCCTGGGACGCGAGGTGCGCGTCGCCGACGTGCTCGCGCCGGCCGTGCGCTCCGCCGAGCGGACGTTCGCCGGCCAGCCGCGTGTCGCCGCCGACGTGCTGGACGCGGTCGGCGCCAGCTACCGCGCGCTCGGGATGCTCAGCGAGGCAGAGCAGGTGACGCGCCGTGCGCTCGCGCTGCTCGACGACCGCGCCGAGGACCGGCTCGCGTTGCGCGTGCGCGGCAGTCTGTTCCCGATCCTGATGGAGCTGGACCGCGCCAAGGAAGCCGTCGAGCTGGGCGAGCGCGTCGTCGCCGCCAGCCGCGCGCGGCTCGGCGACGACGATCCGGACACGCTCGCGCGCCGCACCGACCTCGCGCTGGCGCGGTGGGTGGCCGGCCAGGCTGCCGAATCGATCGCCGAGCTGCGCGCCGTCACCGCCGACAAGCTCCGCGTGCTCGGCCCAGAGGATCCTTCGGCGCTGGCAACCCAGAGCGAGCTCGCCGTGCACCTCGCCGCGTCCGGCGCGATGACCGAGGCGCGCGAGCTGCTCAGCGCCACGCTGGCACAGCAGGAGCGCATCCTCGGCGCCGGACATCCCGGCGTGCTCGCCTCGCGCAACCGCCTCGGCTGGATCCTGACCCTGGCCAGCGCCTGGCAGGAGGCCGAACAGATCTACGCCGCGCTGCTCCCCGCCCTCGAAGACGTCTACGGCGCCGACCACCCGTACACCCAGCTCGCCCAGCTCGACAGTGCGCAATGCCTGCTGCACCTCGACCGCATCGACGAAGCCACCACCCGCGTCCGCGCCGCCGCCGCCGCGCTCGACCGCCGGCTCGGTGAGCAGCACACCTGGTCTCTCGATGCGCGCCTGATGCTCGCCGAGTGCCTGTTCCGCAGCCGCGACTACTCCGGCGCGATCGAGCAGGCCGGCCACGTCGTGACCCAGCGCCGCGCCGGCGATCCGCAATCCCTCGCACATGCCCTCCAAAAGCTCGGCCGTGCCTACCAGGAAGCCGAACAGTTCGACCGTGCGCGCGCCACGTTCGCCGAAGCCGCCGACATCTTCCGCGCCTGCTTCCCGACCAAGACCGATTTCCTCGCCCAGTCCCTCTACAACCTCGGCGTCGTGACCCGCGACAGCGGCGACCCCGCCGCGGCCATCGCTCCGCTCCACGAAGCCATGGTCATCGACACCGAGCTCTGGGGCGCCGATCACAAGCACGTCAACTCCGATCGCTACAACCTCGCGCGCACCTACCTCGCGGCCAACGATCCTGCCGCAGCCGAAGCCCAACTCCGTGCCGCCCTCGCCTCCGCCAGCCGCAACGGCCAACCGCCCGAAGCCCACCTCACGTACCGCGCAGCACTCGGCCGCGCCCTCCTCCAGCAATCCCGCCTCGCCGAAGCCGAAACCGAACTGCTCGCCGCCACGACCGGCCTCACCGCCCTCGACCTCGCCGACCACAGCGCCGCCCGCCGCGCCCGTGCCGACCTGGTCCACTTGTACGAACAGCAGAACCGCCCCGACGAAGCCGCGAAGCACCGCGACCGGGAGTGAGCAGGATCCCGATCCCGATCCCGAACCCGATCCCGATTCCGATCTGGAACCCGAACCCTAACCCCAACCCGAACCCGCTGCCGCCTACTCGTGTCTCAACGCCTCCACCGGATCCATCCCCGCCGCGCGCCACGCCGGATACAGCCCCGCCACGATCCCGACGAACGCCGACACGCCGAACGCCAGCATCGAGTGCTCCGGCCGCATCAGCGTCTTCATCGCGAAGAAGTGCGTCACCAAGAGCGGCGCCAGCATCCCGAGCGCAATCCCGAGCAGCCCGCCAGTCACGCTGATCACGACCGTCTCGACCAGGAACTGCGTCACGATGTTGCGCCGCCGCGCGCCGAGCGCCCGGCGGATCCCGATCTCGCGCGTCCGCTCGGTCACGGTCGCCAGCATCACGTTCATGATCCCGATCCCGCCGACCAGCAGTGAGATCCCGGCGATGAACCCGAGCAGGATGTTGAAGATCCGCGTCGTCTCCTGCGCCCGCTGCAGCAGCTCGAGCGGCACGGTCAGCTCGTAGTCCCCCTTGGGGTGCAGCTCGGCCAGCATGCTGCGCAGCACGCGCGCCGTGTCGAGTACGAGCTCGGGGGCCGCGACCTTGGCGATCAGGTCGTGCAGCTCGACCCCTTCGCTCTCGAACGACCCGCCCCCGCGCTTGATGTTGATCTCGCCGAACCACGCGCGCGAAGTCTCGAACGGGATGTACAGGCACTCATCCAGCGACGGCCCGATCCCGCTGGTCGCGCGGCCGAGATACTCCAGCACGCCGACGACCTCGAACCGGTCGCCGCCGGCCAGCACCGTGTGCCCGATCGGGTTGTCGAGCGGGAACAGCCTGCGTGCCGCCTGCGATCCGAGCACGGTCACGTTCAGCCGCTTCAGGCCGTCGGCAGGCGTCAGCCAGCGCCCCTCGGCGACCTTCATCCGCATGACCGGCAGGAACTCCGGCACCGTGCCGAGCATGACGCCCGGCAGCGAGCGTTCGCCGACGCGGAACTCCTTGGCCGACTCGCGGATCGGCACGACCAGATCGACCGAGCCGAGCGTCTGCAGCACGCGGTCGGCGTCGTCGTAGTCCAGGCCGTAGAACATCGCCGACATCGGGCTGCGGCTGGCGCTCTGCGCCTCCGGCGGCTTGCGGCTCGAGATCATGATGTTCGTCGAGCCGAGCGCTTTGATCTGCTCCTGCGCCTCGTAGCTGGCCCCTTCGCCGATCGCCAGCATCGCGATCACGGCGAACACGCCGAACATGATCCCGAGCGTCGTCAGCGCCGTGCGCAGCTTGTGCAGCGCAAGGCTCTTGACGCCGAGCGTCAGCGTGCGGAACGCGCCGATCATGCGCGGTTCCGCTCGACGCGTTCGACCTGACCGTCCTTGAGCCAGATCGTGCGCTCGGCGCGCGCGGCGACCTTGGGGTTGTGCGTGACGATCACGATCGTCATCCCTTCCTGCTGCAACTGCTCCAGCAGCGCCAGGATCTCCTCCTCGGTCTTGCTGTCCAGGTTGCCGGTCGCTTCGTCGGCCAGCAGGAACAGCGGATCGTTCATCAGCGAGCGCGCGATCGCGACGCGCTGCTGCTGCCCGCCGGACAACTCGCTCGGACGGTGGTGGAGCCGGTCGCCGAGCCCGACCCGGTCGGCCAGCTCGGCTGCCTTCGCGCGCGATTCGGCGCCGACGCGCCCCTGATAGAACAGCGGCACCTCGAGGTTCTCCTGCACCGTCAACTGCGGGATCAGGTTGAACGACTGGAAGATGAACCCGATGTTCTGCCCGCGCACGCGCGACAGCGCCGCGTCGTTGAGCCGGGAGACGTCCTTGCCGCCCAGCAGGTACTGCCCCGACGTCGGCCGGTCGAGGCAGCCGAGGATGTTGAGCAGCGTGCTCTTGCCGGAACCGCTGCGGCCCATGATCGCGACGTACTCACCGCGCAGGATCCGGGCCGAGATCCCGTCCAGCGCGCGCACGGTCGTGCTGCCCATCTTGTAGTGGCGGTGCAGCTCGACCAGCTCGGCGATGACGTCGCGTTGTCCCGATGGCGACGTCGACTCGAGTGCGGGTGCAGTCATCCTGGTTCCCGGCCCCGCAGCTCTCAGCGCCCGCGTTCCTCGCCGTCACCGCCGCCCGGGCGCGGCGCGCCGTTGCCACGCCCTTCGCGCCCCTGGCGGTCGCCGCGGTTCCCCATGCGCGCGCGCATCGCCTGCATCATCTCGTCGCGCTTGGCCTTCAGGTCGGGGTCCTCTTCGATCGCGGCGCGCACCTCCTCGTCGCGCATCAGCGCCATGCCGCCGCCTTCGAGCTTGGCGGCGAGGTCCGGCCGCTTCTGCTTGATCAACTCGACGAACGCCGTCATCTCCGGGCTGCTGCCACGGCCCCGCCGTTCGGTGCCCGGCGTCTGGCCTGGCGCCTCGCCGTTGGCACCGGTCGGGGCGCCCGCGGGGGACGGCGGGGTCGCTGCGAGATCCGTGTCGGCCGGAACGACCGGCGGCTTCGGTGCCGCGTGCTCGAGGCCGGGGAAATCCGGCGCCGCGACTCCGGCCGGCGGAACCAGATAGACGAGGTCGCCTGCCTCGAGGCCGCTCTGGATCTGGACTTCGACCAGGTTGCTGGCACCGACCTGCACCGGCACCGCCTTGATGCCCTGTGGCGTGTCACGCCAGCAGTACTGGATGTCCCCTTTGCGATGGATCGCCGCGATCGGGACCTTCAACACGTCTTCGAGCGTGCCGATCAGCACCGTCACCTGCGCCGACATCCCGGGGCGCAGCACCGTGTTCTCGCCGTCGATGACGACTTCGGTCTTGTAGACCTTCAGGTCCGGATTGCTCCAACGCGAGCCGGAGTCCGGCAGCGGCGAGACGCGCCGGATCGTGCCGGTGAACGTCTGGTCCGGTAGCGCGTCGACCCGGACCAGAGCCTTCTGGCCGGCGCGCACCTTGTCGACGAACGACTCGTGGACCTTCAGGTCGGCGCGCATCTGCGTGATGTCCGGCAGGATGATGATCGACTGCCGCTCGCGGACCGTGGCACCCTCCTCGATCGGTGCGTCGCGCATGCCGCCGCCGCCGCCGCCCTGCGTCGCATAGACGACGAGGCCGGGTGTCGGCGCCTTGATGACGGCGTTCTCGATCTGCCGCACCAGGTTGTCGAACCGCTCCTTGGCGAGGCGCAGCTCCGCCTCGGCGCTCTGCACGTTCGCGTTGGCCTGCGCCAGCTTCGCCTCGGCGCGCGCGCGGACGCGTTCGAGCTCGAGTGCCGCGAAGTCGACCTTCTGCTCCAGCTCCTTCTCCGTCTTGACGTGCGTGAACGCGATCAGCAGGTCCTTGCGGTTGCGCGCCAGCGTGACCGCGGTCTTGCGCCGCTCGTGGTCCAGCTCGTCGCGCTCCAGCTCGTTCTTGGTGATGTAGCCCTTGGCGTGCAGCTTCCTGCTCCACTCGAGCCGGTCGGCGGCGACCCGCAGCTCGGCGTCCGCCAGCTTGATGTCCGAGTCGGCTGCCTCGAGCTCCTGCTGGCGTTCGCCCATCTGGCGCGAGGTCGCGTCGTCACCCTGGCCCTCCGGCGCGTCGGCATTGGCGTCGGCGGCACCGTTCAGCGTCTCACGGCCGCGGAACTTCTCGAGATCCATCCGGGCGAAGTCGACCGCATTTCGCGCCGCCTCTTCGTCGGCGTGGTTCTGCTTGATCAGGATCTCCAGCTCCTTTTGCGCCTGCACCAGCCCGGCCTCGGCCCGCGCCTTGGAGATCTCCTGCGTCGCGCGGCGCTCGAGCAGGCTGCTGACGTCGATCTCGGCGAGCTTCTCACCCTGCTTGACCTGCGTCCCCTCGGGGATCAGGTAGATCAGCGTCGCCTGCCCCTCGACCTCCGACTTGACCGTCGTCTCGCGCAGGGCCGCGATGTTGGCCGCCTCCTTGAAGGTCACCTCCAGGCGCCCCCGCGTGACGGTCGTGCGGTCAGCGCGCACGGTGGACTGCGCCTGCTGCCGGTCGCAGCCGGCGAGGGCCAACGCGGCACCGGCGACGAGCAGTACGCAGAGCGGATGGGATCGGGCCATGGTCACGGTTCCTGGGGCGGTTCCGCCCCTTCCACAAGGGTAGCCGACGGCAGCGGCAGGCCTGGGTCGAAGCGGAGCCCCTTCGGCTCGAGCACGAGCCCCTCGAGGTCGCGCAGCAGGGTCAGCCGCGCGACGGCGTAATCGATCAGGGCACCCGTCGCTTGCAGCTGGGCATCCAGCAGCGCCTCCTTGGCATCGAGCAGATCGAGGGCAGTGGCGCGGCCGGCGAGCGTCAGCTCCTCGGCCGACGCGACGCGGCGTTCGGCGACGGTGACTGCGAGTGTCTGGATCCGGTAACTCTCGTAGGTGCGGCGGATGTTGCGCAGCGCCTGGCGGACGTCGAGCTTGATCTGGTCCTCCGACTGCTCGCGCGCGCGGATCGCCGCCTCCATGTTGATCAAGGCGGTCCGGTACGCGTTGCGCTCCGGCAGCTTGTCGACGGCGAGCTGCAGATCGAAGCCGGCCGCCCAGTTGACGCGGTCCCAGTCCATCTCGAACGCCTCGTCCGGCTTGGTCGGGACGTTGATGACGGCCGAGAAGTCGAGCGTCGAGCGCAGCGCGTCTTCGGCGACGTAGATCCGCCGGCCGGCGTCTTCGACCTCGTCGACGGCATTGCGGTGGTCGTAGCGGCGGCTCAGCGCGATCGCAGTCGCGACCGCTTCGGGCAGCGCGACCTCGACCACGCCGATCGCGCGCAGGCGCGTCAGCTCGCGCGTGTCGAGCTCGATGTTGGCGTCGGTCGGGATCCCGAGCGTCAGCTTGAACCGGTCCAGCGCCGCCTGGTAGTTGGCGCGCGCATTGACCAGCTGGTCGAGCGCGGTCAGCTCGCTCTGCTTGGAGCGGTCGAGGTCGATCTGGCTGCGGCGGCCGGCTTCCATCTCCGCCTCGAACTGTTCGCGCGAGCGCACGACGCTCTGGTAGTTCGCCTCGACGTTGGCCAGGTTGTCGAATGACTCCGCCGTGCTCAGGTAGTCGCTGGCGACGCGGACCGCGAACTCGGCGCGGAACCGCTCGAACTCGCGCATCGCGTAGACCACGTCGCGCTCGGCCTGCGTCAGCGGTTCGCGCGTGACCCGCTCGCCGGCGCCGCGCAGCAGCGGCTGCGACAGCGTCAGGCCGAGCAGGCCGCTGGCGTTCCAGCCGCCGCCGTGCACCAGCGAGCGCAGGAACGTGTTGGCGAAGCTGGCGACGATCCGCCCGCCGGAGGCCGTGTTGCGCGAGGCGCTCAGCGCGTCCCGCAGCGCCAGGTCGACCTCGTCGTCACCGACGCCGCTGACCTCGGCCGCGCCGCCGACCGCGAACCGCGTCTCGAAGTTGTAGGCCTCGCGCGTCAGCGCCAGCGCGACCTGGTACAGCACCTCCTTCTGCCGCTGGAAGTCGCGGCTGTTCTCGGCTGCGACGTCCAGCGACTCGACCAGCGTCAGCTGGATCGGTTTCGACTGGCCCGGCTTCTCGCCGGTGCCCGGGTCCATCGCGGCCAGCCGCGCGCGCAGCGTGTCGACCGGCCGATCGATCGGGAACAGCTTGCGCGTGCCGGTCACGCTCTCGCTGATCCCCTCGAGAATCGTGTAGACCTGGTCGTCGGCGTCGTCTCGCCAGTACTCCGCGCTGCAGCCACACAGCGGCAGCAGCAGCAGCGGCTTCCAGTTCATCGCAGGGAGACTCATCGGCAAGCGGGCGCGCCTTTTACGGCGCAACGGCGGCGGGGCGCGAAGGCAAACTTCAGCGGGCTTGTGTCCTCGGTCCGCCTCGCGCGCTAGCATGCGCCGCTCTGACGGCGGTTGTATGGGTTCGGTTCGCGCCTTGGTCACGGCGGGTCCGACCCGGGAGCACCTGGACGACGTGAGGTTCCTGTCGAATGGGAGCACCGGGCGGATGGGCTTCGCCATTGCGGAAGCCCTGTCCCGGGCCGGGCTCGGTGTCGTGTTGGTCGCCGGCCCGACCGGGCTGGCGACGCCGGCCGGAGTGCACCGGATCGACGTCGTCAGCGCGCAGCAGATGCTCGAAGCAGCGCAGGCCGAGTTTCGAACTTGTGACATCTGCTTCGCTGCCGCCGCCGTCGCGGACCAGCGACCGGTGCAGCGGCGGCACGGCAAGCCGCCGAAGGGGAGTGGGCGCCAGCAGCTCGAGCTGGAGCCGACCCCAGACGTGATCGGCACGCTCGCGCGTGAGAAGGGGGCGCGCACGCTGGTCGGGTTCTCGCTCGAGGCGGACGACGCCGATCCGGCCGAAGCAGCGGCCCGCGCGCAGCGGAAGCTGACCGAGAAGCAGCTCGACCTGATCGTGCGCAACCGCGCGGCTGCCATCGGCAGCGAGCGCAGCGAGGTGACGCTGCTGTTCCGTGACGGCCGGAGCGAGAGCTGGCCGCCGCTGAGCAAGCACGAGCTCGCCACGCGTCTCGTCGCGTGCGTGCTGCGGTTGCGTGAGCCGGGGCGGTCGGCATGAGCAGGCGGGCGCGCCAGTTCGTGCCGGTCGAGGCGACGCCGCGCCGGGAGTTGCCGCCGCGGCTGCGCGAGCTGCTGGCGCTGCTGTTGATCGGGGCCTCGCTGTATGCGCTGCTGAGCCTCGCGACGTTCCGGCTGCCGCCGCCGGGGGAACCGGACGCGCCGCTGCCGCGCGGGACGCTGGTCAACGCTGGTGGGCTCGTCGGCTACTGGATCGCCGGCGGGTTCTCGTTCCTGTTCGGGCGCGCGGCGATGCTGCCGTTCCTGGTCATGGCGGTAGGCGGCCTGTTCTGGTTCGTGCGCGGGCGCATCGAGCGGCCGGCGCTGAAGGCGCTCGGGATCGTGCTGCTGACCTCGCTGCTGGCCGTGCTGTTGGCCGGCGCCGACGGCCGCGCGCCGGCGTCGGCTGCGGCCCCGTTCGGACCAGGCGGCCGGCTCGGCACGAACCTGTCGCCGAAGCTGCTCGCCGCGTTCGGCGGGCCGGGGCGGCTGATGGTGGTCTGCTTCGGTGCGCTCGCGGCGATGCTGCTGCTGAGCGAGGCGCTGATCTCGACCTGGTTGCAGCGGGCCGGCGAGGCGGTCGAGCGCAGTGTGCAGCGGATGCGGCCGGCGCTGGCCGGTGGGGGAGCGGGATCCGCGGTCGCCGAGGCCGATGCGGAGGATGCGCCGGCACCCCGCCGCCGTGGTGCGCGACGCGGCGAGGCGGCGGCTGCGGGTGTGGTCGCTGCAGAGCCAACCAGCGACGAGGTCGTCTACGCGATCGAGCTCGACGACGACGGCGAGGACGTCGAGGACAGCGAGGACGGCGAAGACGTCGACGACGCTGACGAGCGCGACGAGCGCGACGAGCCGGAGGCGGGCAGTGACGAAGGCGCGGACGACGGCGCAGCGGGCGACGCCGTGCGCGCTGCCGGCGACCAGGAGCACGCCGCGGCGCTACAGCCGGCCGAGGTGGGGAATGGCGCCGCTCCGCCGCAACCGCCTGCGCCGCAGCGGGCCGACGCTGCGGCCTCTGCACGCGGTGTCACCCCAACCGCCGCGACCCGCAAGCGCCGCCTCAAGCTGCGCCGCCGTCGGCGGCGCAAGACGCAGCGCGAGCTGCCGTTCGACGCGGCCTATCCGTTCCCGCCGCTCGCGCTGTTCCGTGAGCCGGAGATCGTCGACGACAGCGATCTGCAGGTGCGGATCGAGCGGCAGGCGGCCGCGATCGAGTCGCGCCTGGCGTCGTTCCGGATCGGTGCCAAGGTCGTCGGCGTCAGTCAGGGCCCCGCGGTCACGCAGTTCGAGCTGTCGGTCGACAGCGGGATCAAGGTCACCAAGATCGGCGAGTTCGAGGCGGACCTCGCCGCGGCATTGAAGGCGCTGTCGGTCCGCGTCGTCGCGCCGATCCCCGGCCGCGACACCGTCGGCATCGAAGTCCCCAACGGCGAGCGGCAGATCGTCGTCATCCGCGAGCTGCTCGAGCAGTACGGCCGCGCCGACCAGCACGCGATCCCGCTGTTCCTCGGCAAGGACGTCGGTGGCGAGGCGATCGTCGAGGACCTGACGCGGATGCCGCACCTGCTGATCGCCGGCACCACCGGGTCCGGCAAGTCGGTCTGCATCAACTCGATCCTGCTGTCGATCCTGATGACGCGGACGCCCAAGGAGGTCCGCCTGATCCTGATCGATCCGAAGATGGTCGAGCTGCAGGCGTTCAAGGCGGTGCCGCATCTGAGCTGCGACGTCGTGACCAACAGCAAGAAGGCCCCGGCCGTCCTCGAATGGGCCGTCGAGGAGATGGAGCGGCGCTACGCGCTGTTCAGCAAGGTCGGCGTCAACCACATCCGCAGCTTCAACAAGCTCGGTGCGGACGAACTGGAGCGGCGGATCGGCGGTCCGATCGACCCGGCCGACGCGCAGATGCCGTACCAGGTCGTCGTCATCGACGAACTCGCCGACCTGATGGTCGTGGCCCAGCGTGAGGTCGAGGAGTCGATCCAGCGGCTCGCGCAGAAGTCCCGCGCCGTCGGGCTGCACGTGATCCTCGCGACGCAGCGCCCGAGCACCGATGTCATCACCGGCGTCATCAAGGCGAACCTGCCGTGCCAGGTCGCGTTCAAGGTCAACCGCAAGATCGACTCGCGCGTGATCCTGGATTGCAACGGCGCCGAGAAGCTGCTCGGCCACGGCGACATGCTGTACGTACCGCCCGGCTCGCACCGGATCGTGCGTGCGCAGGGGACGTTCGTCTCCGACGACGAGATCCAGCGCGTCGTGTCGTTCCTCGGCGAGCATGGGCCGAAGCCGAGCTATCTGCCGGATCTCGTGCAGAGCGACACCGGCGCGCGCCGCCGCCCGCAGGACCGTGACGACCTGTACGAGCAGGCGGTCGAGGTCGTGCTCGGCCAGCAGCGCGGCAGCGCGACGCTGCTGCAGCGCGCGTTGGCGATCGGCTACACGCGTGCCACGCGGCTGCTCGAGCTGATGGAGCAGGACGGCCTGGTCGGCGCGTTCCAGGGTTCGCGCTCGCGCGACGTCATGATGACGATCGAGGAGTGGAAGCAGCGTGAAGCCGAGATCCAGGCAGAGTTGGAGCGCAGTGACGCCGAGGCGGAGGACGGCGACGACGGCGACGATGGGGAGTTCGATGAGGAACTCGACGAGGAGCTCGAGGAGTCCGGCGGCGACGACGAGGACGAGGCCGACGACGAGTCCGGCTCCGACGAGGACACCGGCGAAGACCCCGATGACGAATCCGGCGACGATTCCGGCGACGACGAGGAAGTCGACGACAGCGACGAGGAGGAGGAAGAAGCAGCGGAGCAGGAGCGATGAACTTCTGCCGCGACGCGATGCACCGGGCGCGCCGCGCGCGATGATGCCGGCATGCACCGGCTCCTCCCGCTGCTCCTCTGCCTGACGACCTGGCTTGCGGCCCAGCCGCCGGCGGTCCAGACCGACCGCAGCTCGCCGGTCCTGCTGCAACTGCCCAAGGGGGAGGACGCGTTCGGCTTCGTCGTGTTCGGCGACCGGACCGGCGGCCCGCCGGAAGGGATCCGCGTGCTCGAGCAGGCGGTCGCCGACACCAACCTGCTCGATCCGGATCTCGTGATGACCGTCGGCGATCTGGTGCAGGGTTACAACGAGACCAACGAGTGGATCGCGCAGATGCGCGAGTTCCGCGGCGTCATGCAGCGCCTGCGCATGCCCTGGTTTCCGGTCGCCGGCAACCACGACGTCTACTACCGCGGGCCGAAGGCGCCGCCCGGCGAGCACGAGCGGAACTACGAGCAGCACTTCGGCCCGCTGTGGTACGCGTTCGAGCACAAGCGCTGCTGGTTCATCGTGCTGTATTCCGACGAGGGGGATCCGAAGACCGGCAAGAAGTCGATCTCCGAGCCGGCGTCGCAACGCATGAGTCCGGCGCAGTTCGCCTGGCTCGACGCGACGTTGACCAAGGCGAAGGGCGCGCCGCACGTGTTCCTGTTCCTGCACCACCCGCGTTGGCTCGGTGGCAACTACGGCGACGACTGGGAGCGCGTGCACCGCCGTCTCGCCCAGGCCGGCAACGTCACCGCCGTGTTCGCCGGACACATCCACCGGATGCGGCACGACGGCATCCGTGACGGGATCGAATACGTGACGCTGGCGACGACCGGAGGCGTCCTCAGCCGAGACGTGCCGCGCGCCGGCTGGCTGCACCACTTCCACGTCGTGACGGTGCGCGGGGACAAGATCTCGCTCGCCGCGGTTCCGGTCGGTGGCGTCCTCGATCCGCGCGCGATCACCGGGGAGGTCAGCGACGAAGTCGGCAAGCTCGACGCCGAGCTGCGCGTGACCCCGGTGCGCACGCCGCCGTTCGGTCCGCAGGATCTCCGCTACGAGGTCACCGTGCGCAACCCGCTGGCGCGGCCGATCGAGCTGACGCTGATCCCGCACAGCCGCGACTCACGCTGGACCCTGCAGCCCGATCACACACACCGCAAGCTCGCCGGCGGTGCCGAGCACACGTTCAAGTTCCTGCTGCGGCATGCGACCGGCGAGCCGGACGCCTGGTTCGACCTGCCCCGGCTGCGCGTCCAATGCGACTACCTCGGCACCGCCCTGCGCGTCGCGCTGCCGGAGCGCAGCATCGACTGCGAGTTGTCGCCGCCGGCCGCACCGCCGCTCGTCCCAGCCCCCGACCTCGCGCTGCAACTCGACGGCAAGCAGGACGCCATCCGTTTCACCGCGGACCAGCTCGCGCTGCCGGACGCCCCGTTCACCGTCGAAGGCTGGCTCCACGCGCGCGACTACGACGGACGCCGCGGCTTCCTGTCCAAGGCCGAGAATTCCGACTGGGGCCTGTTCGTCAGCAACGGCCGCCCCGACTTCTCCGTCCACGTCGGCGGTCGCTATGCGATCGCGCACGCACCGAAGTCCCTGCTCCAGACCAACCGCTGGCACCACCTCGCCGGCGTCTACGACGGCAACGAAGTGCGCCTATACGTCGACGGCAAGCTGATCGCCCGCGAGCGCACGTCCGGCCGTCGCAAGACCAACGCCCACCCGTTCTTCGTCGGCGCCGATCCAGATGCGAACGGGCGCCCCAACTCGTTCGTCGGCGGCCTGATCGACGACGTCCGCATCTCGAGCGGCGCGCGTTACACCGGCGACTCGTTCACGCCCGCTCGCATCACCGCGCCCGACTCCACGACGCTCCTCTGGCTGCCGTTCGACATTCCGTTCGGCCCCTGGTCCGCGGATCGGTCATCGCATGCACGCCACGGCCGCCTGCTCGGCCGCCCAACGTTGGTCCCAGCCGAGCGCAACGCGCGCTGATCGGGTCCGAACCCGGTCCCGAACCCGATCCCGAACCCGAACCAGATCGGAAACCCGAACCCGAACCCGATCCTGCCGCGCATTCAGAATCCAATCGTCCAATGCACCCCGTTCGTCGCGTCCGCGCCGAGCGGCGTGGTCGTCGGTCCGACGATCGCTTGCGATGCCAGAGTGATGCCCTTGAGTGGCGCCAAGCTCGGGTCGATGGGGAGCACGAGTGTCCAACTCCCATTGGCATCCGTGTTCGCCAGCATCAGGATCGACCAGCTCACCGGATCCACGAACAAGTACGCGCCGCTGCCTGCATGCATTGGCCGCGCCGCGAGGCTCACTAGTAGGGCGACACCGGCCCCTGGTATCGCCTCGCGCAGCCGGAGCGTCGCGTTTCCGCCGAGCACAGGGTCGGTCATGGTCAGCAGCGAAGCCCTTGCCCCGTACGCAACACCGAGCGGTTTGGACGTGGCACCAGGGTCGCGGATCACGAACGGTTCCTCCCCCTTCATGAGGTCGCTTGCTCGGAAGAAGAGCATGCCGCGGCACAGCGACAGGTTCGCAGGATTCGAGCCGACGGCCCCCCACCGGAGGTCTGCAACGAGCCTGGTCCCAGGTGCGGTGCCGTCTGTGATCCAGAGCTCATTGCCATGAACCGGATCCGCAGCTGTGAAGTAGACGGTCCGACTGCCAGTCGCGACTGGATACTCCATGCCGCCACTGGCCTGCCCGGTGTAGATGTCCTTCAAGAGGTGAGTACCGGCAGCTGTGCCGTTGCTGACCCATGGCTCCCTGCCATGCACTGCGTCTTCCGCCTCGAAGACCAGGCGGTCTCCGGAGACGGTGAACCAGCGTGGCCTCGAGCTCAAGGGGCCAGCAAAGATGTCGTTGATCAACTGCGTCCCGGCTGCTGTGCCATCGGTGCCCCAGAATTCTCGACCAGTCTGCCCATCATCTGCACTGAAGAAGGCTCGCCCAAAGGCGACTGTCAGGTCCAAGGGTGACGAATGATTGACTCCGGGAGATATGTCCTTCAGCAATCTCGTGCCGGTCGAGGTGCCATCCGAACTCCAAAGCTCCCTCCCGCTGGCAGAATCCGCCGCCGCGAACAGAAGTCGATTGCCCAATCGCACCAGGCTGCTGGGACTGCTGCTCCCGCTGCCTGGGACGATGTCACTGACGAGCGCTGTTCCAGCAGGCGTCCCGTCGGTCTGCCAAAGTTCGACGCCCGACCTGCCGTCGTCGGCCCGGAAGTACAGATTGTCCCTCAAGCGCGTGAACTCCTGGGGCCATGAGGAGGCTGCTCCCGGATTCAGTTCTTTCAGGAGACTCGTGCCGGCAGGCGTGCCATCGGTGATCCATAGCTCGCCACCATGCACACCGTCGTTGGCGGAAAAAACAAGGCGTGACCCATAGCGGCAGAACTGGCCCGGGTAACTGGAGTCGATTCCCGGCCGGATGTCCCGCACGAGAAACGTGTTGGCTGCCGTGCCATCCGTGACCCAGAGCTCGGTGCCCGTGACTCCGTCGTTGGCGGTGAAGAGAGTGCGGTGGTCCAGCGTCATGAAGCCCCCAGGAGAGGAACTGGCTGAACCCGGCGAGATGTCCTTGATCTGGCGTGTACCACCATCGCTTCCGTCGCTCGAGTAGAGCTCACGACCCGTGTATCCATCGTCCGCGCTGAACAGCAGCGTTCCGGCATCGTCCACCATGCCGCCCGGCAGCGAACCGGAGGTTGTTGGCATGTGGACGTCGACCAGCAGCGCGGTTCCCGGAGCCGTGCCGTCCGTTGTCCATGGTTCGATGCCATGCACAGCGTCGTTTGCGATGAATAGGGCACGGGCTCCGTTCGGGCCCGATGTGAGGTAGTTGATGAAACTCCCGGTGGAGCCGACCACGATGTCCTTCAGCAGTCCAGTTCCCGAGCTCGTCCCGTCGCTGATGAAGAGCTCATGACCTGTATTCGGGGTCCAAGCCACGAATACGAATTTCGATCCCAGCGACGTGATCCTGTTGGGCGCCGAACCGAGATACCCGGGCAGGATGTCGGCCACACGGAACGTGCCAGCGGCCGTGCCGTCGGTGCGGTACAGCTCCGCGCCCGTCACGCGTTCCGTTGCGCTGAAGTACATGACATTCCCGATGACCGCGAGCCCAGCAGGGTCGGAGGAACCTGAACCCACGTAGATGTCGGCAACGACACTCGTGCCTTGTGGCGTACCGTCGGTGGCCCACAGCTCCCGTCCCCAAAGGCTGTCGCTCGCAATGAAGTGCAGCTTCCCGCGGAACTCGACAAAGCCTCCCGGTCCGGAGTCGAACTGGCCGACCTGGATGTCCTTGAACAGGTATGTCCCGGCGAGCGTCCCATCGGTCACCCAGAGTTCGACACCCTTGTTGGCGTCACGGGCTGGGAAGTAGGCCTTCCCCGCATACTCGTGCATCTGGGTCGGAAACGAGCCGGCCGGGCCAGGCACGATGTCGCGGACGAGCATCGTTCCCGCTGGTGAACCGTCCGTGATCCAGAGCTCGTCACCAGTTGTCGACTCGAAGGCACGGAAGAGGCAGCGGGCACCGAATGGAGCGAAGTACAGCGGCGAGCTGTCGGTCGTTCCGGGTTCGATGTCCTTGAGCAGCAGGGTTCCAGCGACAGTTCCATCAGTCACCCATGGCTCCCAACCGGTCGATGGATCCCGCGCGGAGAAGTAGACCCGTGAGCCGGCGACCGCGAGACCGGTCGGTCTCTGCGTGCCGAACGCGCGGAGCAGGCCGGTGCCAGCTTGCGTTCCGTCCGATGCATAGACGCCGTAGATCCCCGATGAGTGGGCGGTGAACACTAGATTCGACCCCAGTGCCACCAAGTCGAGCGGAGCCGAGCTGTCGGGGCCTGGGGCCAGGTCGACGGCCAGTTGCGTTGTGCTCGCGGTTCCCTGCGACCTCCAGAGCTCCATCCCAGCTTCTGCACTCGTTGCCGAGAAGTAGAGATAGGGACCGCTGTGCACGAACCGCGTCGGCAAGGAGTCTGGATTCAAAGACGGGCGCGTGTTGATGTCCTTGAGCACGACTGGCGTCTGCGCACCAAGGACGGCGACGAGCGCCAGCGGGACGATCGAAGCGAGCCGGCGTGCACGTGAGGATGCGGTCAACTGCATGGTTTCGAGATTCCTCAGCGGATCCAGTGACTTCCATGTACCCCACTCTGGTCAGCCCACAAAGTGGCTACGCCCTCGGGCCGTGCCTCAATGGTCGGGCTGGTTACCGCTCCAGAGCTCACCCGCGCGGCGGCAGGATCAGAACCCAATCGTCCAATGCACCCCGTTCGTCGCGTCCGCGCCGAGCGGCGTGTTCGTCGGCCCCATCACCACCTGCGACGCGACCGTCACCCCCTTCAAGAACGCGAACGCCGGGTGTAGCGGCAGCACCAGCGACCACTTCCCCTGCGCATCCGTCGCCGCGGTCACCAGCGTCGAGTAGGTCCCCGGATCCACGTACACGTACGCCCCGCCACCGACGTGGATCGGCTGCCCCGGCAGACTCACCAGCATCACGAGCGTCGTGTTCGGCGCCGCGCCTTCGACCGCGAACGTCACGCTCTGCCCGATCACCGGATCCGTCGCAGTCAACCGCGGATCCCGTCCACCGGCCGCGTACGGCACCCCGAACGCCTTGCTGCTGGCACCCGGATCCACGTGCCACACCTCGTAACCGAACACGCCGTCGTCCGCGGTCGCGTAGAGCTTCCCGCCAGACAACGTCAGGTAGTCCGGATACGAGCTGTATCCACCCGGCCACAGGTCGCCGACCAGCTTCGTGTTCGCGGCCGTGCCATCCGTCATCCACAGCTCCGCACCCTCGTTCGGCGTCTCCGCCGTGAAGTACGCGAACCGCGATCCGGTCGAAACGAACAGATACGGATACGACCCGCCCGTTCCCGGCCACAGGTCGGCGAGCAGCACCGTGCCGGCGGGAGTCCCGTCACTGACGAACGGTTCGCCGCCGTGCTGCGTCGTCTCGGCGTAGAACACGATCCGTGAGCCCGCAGCGACGAACTCGTACGGATAGCTCCCGCCCTGACCCGGCTCGAGATCCTTCAGCAGGAGCGTGCCGGCAGCCGTGCCGTCGGAACCCCACGGCTCGTCACCATGCGTGCCGTTGTCGGCGTTGAAGAACAGCCGCCCACCGGCCACACCGAACGAGTACGGATACGACCCGTTGCTGCCGGGCCAGACGTCCTTCAGCAGCACCGTCCCGGCAGCCGTGCCATCGGTGATCCAAGGCTCCGCGCCATTGGTCGGATCCTCGGCACTGAACGCGAGCCGGTTGCCGAACCGTGTGAAGCCGGTCGGATAGCTGTCGGTTCCGCCGGGATAGATGTCCTTCAACATGATCGTGCCGGCGGTGGTCCCGTCGGTGACCCACAGCTCGATGCCGTGCGAGCCGTTCGTCGCGGCGAAGTAGACCTTGCCGCGGAACTCCGTCAGCTCGTACGGATCTCCGCTGTTGCTGCCGGGTGCGATGTCCTTCAGCAACACGGTGCCGGCCGGGGTCCCATCGCTGGCCCAGAGCTCCGTTCCCGTGGTGCTCTGGTAAGCGCTGAACAGCAGCCGGTTGCCGAGCTGGCAGAAGCCGTACGGATACGACGAGTTCGCGCCCGGCTCGATGTCGCGCAGCAGGATCGTGCCGGCGGCCGTGCCATCGCTGGCCCACAGCTCCGGGCCGGTCGTGCCGTCGTCCGCCGTGAACAGCACGCGCTGGTCGAGTTGCGTGAAGCCCTCGGGATAGCTGTCGCCGGCGCCGGGGTTGATGTCCTTCAGCAGGACCGTGGATGCCGCAGTGCCGAGTGACACGTACGGCTCGTACCCGTTCGTGCCGTCGGTGGCCGTGAACCACAGGCGCGCGATCCCGTCGGCGAGACCGTACGGATCGGCCGGTGCCGAGCTGCCGGGCAGCTTCGGATTCAGATCGAGCAGCAGGATCGTGCCGGCGGTCGTGCCGTCACTGGCCCACAGCTCGACGCCGCTGACGCCGTCGTCGGCCTGGAACACGACGCGCGCTCCGGTCACGTCGGTGGTCAGGAAGCTGGGATACGAGCTGTTCGCGTTCCCCTTCGTCATGCCGGGGTGGATGTCCTTGACCAGCACAGTGCCAGCCACGGTCCCGTCCGTCCTCCACAGCTCGAAGCCGCTGCCGGCATTGCCATCGCTCGCGCGGAACAGGATCTGCGTCCCGGCCTGCGCGAAGTACGCCGGCGACGCGCTCGCGCTGCCCGGGTTGAGGTCGCGCACGAGCACTGTGCCGGCGTTCGTGCCATCGCTGCGCCACAGCTCGATGCCGTTGGTGCCGTCGTTGGCCGCGAACAGCAGCATCGAGCTGTTCGCGAACAGGCTGTTCGGAGACGAGGAGGTCGTCCCGGCGCGCACGTCCTTGACCAACTGCGTTCCCGCCGCCGTTCCGTCCGTGACCCACAGCTCGCTGCCGTTCGTCGTCGTCGTCGCGCGGAAGTAGTACTTCCCCTGGAACAACGTGAAGCCGGTCGGGGAGCTGCCTGCGGTCCCGGCGTTGATGTCGCGGACCATGACCGTGCCGGCTGCGGTCCCATCGGTGATCCACAGCTCGTGTCCGGTCCCTGGTCCGGTCGCCGTGAACAGCAGCTTGCCGGCGAACGGCGTCAGGTTGTTCGGCGAGCTGCTGGCGAGGCCCGGGTTGATGTCGACCAGCATCGTGGTGCCGGCAGACGTCCCATCGCTGATCCAGAGCTCGTAGCCGTTGCTGCCGTCGTCGGCGCGGAACAGCATCCGATTCCCGATCGGCGTGAACTGTGTTGGCCACGACGCGCCGACACCCGGCTGGATGTCCTTCAGCATCGCTGTGCCGGCTGCCGTCCCATCGCTGATCCACGGCTCCGCACCACTGACCGCGGAGTCGCGCCAGAACCAGAACAGGCCGTTCCCGTACCGCATCCCGCCGACTTCATCCGTCCCGAACGACAGCACCAGCTTGGTGTTCGCCGTCGTCCCGTCGGTCGAGTACAGGCCGTAGTTCCCGCCGACCCACGCGAAGAACGCATGGAAGCCGCTGCCGCGTGACGTCACTTCGTACGGGTAGGAACTCGCGCCACCTGGCGCCAGATCGGCGAGCAGCGACGTCGAGCCGGTGATCCCGATCGTCCGGAACAGTTCGTAACCCGTCGCGCGCGTCTCGGCCGGGAACAGGATGAACGGCACCGTCGCTGCGAATGGACCGGGATACGACCCGGGGGGCTCCGCCGGCATCGTGTTGATGTCCTTCAACAACACCGGGCCCTGCGCGATGGCAGCAGCACCGGACATCCCAATGGCCGTGAGTCCGACGAACGCAACGAGACGAAGTGAGGGGTTCCGCATGGATGGCACCTCCAGGTACCGGACGACGTGTCGGAGTACAGCAGCCGTTACCAGCGAGCAAGCGGACCGGGAACCCGCCTACCTACGCCGCCACAGCGTCGCGTCGCATGCACGGCAAGATCACCCGAGTGGAGACGAAGCGGAAACTGGAGCGGGATGGGGATCAGGAGCGGGATGGGGATCAGGAGCGGGATGGGGATTGAGTTCGGGTTCGGGACGGGATCGGGATCGGGATCGGGCGCTCGCCGAGCGCGCGCTCAGAACCCGATCGTCCAATGCACTCCGTTCGTCGCGTCCGCACCGAGCGGCGTCGCGGTCGGTCCCATCACCACCTGCGACGCCACGGTGACGCCCTTCAAGAATGCGAACGCAGGGTGCAGCGGCATCGCGAGGGACCAGTTCCCCTGCGCATCCGTCGCCGCCGTCAACAGGGTCGAGTACGTCCCCGGGTCCACGTACACGTATGCCCCGCCGCCAACATGCAGCGGCTGCCCCGGGAGACTGACCAACATCGCCAGGGCCGTACTCGGCGCCGCGCCGCGCACGGCGAACGTGACGGTCTGCCCGATCACCGGATCCGTCGCGGTCAACGCCGGCGCGCGTCCACCGGCCGCGTATGAGACGCCGAAGGCCTTGTTCGTCGCGCCCGCATCCAGCTGCCACAGCTCGCTGCCGAGGACCCCGTCGTCACCGCTGAAGTAGATCTTTCCCGCGCTCGTCACGACGAATCCAACCGCCGAGTTGGAGCCACCCGGCCACAGATCGACGACCAGCTGCGTCCCCGCTGTCGTGCCGTCGGTCACCCAGAGTTCCGTGCCTTCATTGGGCGTCGTGGCGAGGAAATGGACGAACCGGGATCCGCTCGCGCGCAGTCCGTGTGGACTCGAGCTGGCACTGCCGGGCACGACGTCTGCGAGCAGTCGTGTGCCTGCCGCGGTTCCGTCGCTGATGAACACCTCGATGCCGGCCGTGCTCGTTGTGGCACGGAACACGGCGCGCGCGCCGCAAGGCGTGAACTGGCCGGGATTGCTGCTGTCGGGGCCAGTGCGGAGATCTGTCAGCAGCAGCGTCCCCGCCACGGTTCCGTCACTGATCCACGGCTCCACGCCCGTGGCGCCATCGTCGGCCGCGAAGAAGAGCCGATCCCCGGCGACGCACAGCGAGTGCGGGTCCGATGCGGCACCACCGGTGCGCAGATCCGCGAGCAGCATGGTGCCGGCTGGCGTGCCATCGCTGACCCAGAGCTCCTTTCCGGCAGCTGCGTCGACCGCAGCGAAGTACAGCTTGCCGCGATACGCGACGAGTTCAGCTGGCGATGAATCCGCAGTCCCTGGATTCAGATCCTTCAGCATCAGGGTGCCGGCGGGCGTGCCGTCGGTGACCCACAACTCCTCACCGGTCGTGAAGAAGCCGCCATTGGCGGCGAAGTAGCAACGGCCACCGAAGTTGGTGAAGTGCTGCGGCGCGCCGCTCGTCGGACCGGGCCAGATATCGTGCAGCAGTTGCGTGCCGGCGGACGTGCCGTCGGTGACCCACAGTTCGAGTCCCGTGAGGGGCTCGCTCGCGATGAACAACAACTTGTCGCCGAGCTGATGGAACAGTCGCGGCAGCGAATCCCCGGGCCCCGGATTCAGGTCCTTCAGCAAGCGCGTTCCGGTCGCGGTCCCGTCGGTGATCCACAGCTCGGCGCCATGCGCCGGAGTGTCCGCCTGGAACAGAACCCGATGATCGAGCTGCGTGAAACCCGCTGGTGAACTGCTGGCGGCACCGGGATTCAGATCCAGCAACAGACCCGTCGACGCCGCCGAGCCATACGAAACGTATGGCTCGGTCCCACTCGTGCCGTCATCCGCGCTGAAGAACAGCCGCGCCAGCGCGTCCGTCATGTGTGCAGGAGCAGCGGGTGCGGTTGCGCCCGGCGGCTGCGGATCCAGGTCGACGAGGAGCACCGTCCCGTTGGTCGTCCCATCGCTGCTCCACAGCTCCGTACCGGTTGCGGCCGTGTGTGCCTGGAACAGGACCCTCGTGCCGCTGAGATCCGTCGTCAGGTAGGCCGGCAGCGAGCTGTTGGCGAATCCGCCGATCGATCCCGGATAGATGTCTTTCAGCAGCACGGTCCCCGCCGGCGACCCGTCGGTCACGAACAGCTCCACGCCCTGGTTCGAGGTTCCGTTGTTGGCGCGGAACAGCACGCGGTTGACCAGCTGCTCGAAGTACACGGGTGCACCATGCGCTGGTCCGACGTTCAGATCGCGCAGCTGGAACGTCCCCATCGTCGTGCCATCCGACCGCCACAGCTCCTGACCGGTCACGCCGTCGGTTGCTGCGAACAGCAAGCCGAAGCTGCTGCTGAACAGGTTCGTGGGCGCCGAGGAGCTCGGGCCGGTGAAGATGTCGGCGACCAGCAGCGTGCCGGTGAGCGTGCCGTCCGTGACCCACAGTTCCTCGCCATTCGCCGCGTCGCCAGCGCGGAAGTAGAGCCTGCCGGCGTGCGGCGTGAACCCGGTCGGGAACGACCCACTGCTGCCCGCGCGGATGTCGAGTACGAGCGCCGTTCCGGCCGTGGTGCCATCCGTGACCCACAACTCGGCGCCATGGATCCCATCGTTCGCCGCGAAGCAGGCGCGGTTTCCGAGCACCGTCATGTGCATCGGTGATCCGCTACCCATGCCCGGCTGCAGGTCCTTCAGCAGCACCGTCCCCGCCGCCGTGCCATCGCTGATCCACAGCTCCTCCCCGTTGAGCCCGTCGTATGCCCGGAACAGCATGCGCGTGCCGAGCGCTGCAAGATGGCCTGGTGCCGAGGATGCGGGACCAAACCGGATGTCCTTCAACAACCGCGTTCCCGCCGTAGTCCCATCGCTGACCCAGGGCTCGATGCCGGTCGCGGAGTCCCCAGCCGCGAAGTACGCCTGGTTGCCCGCGACCACGAATCCCCTCAGCCACTCTGAGCCGAACGAGCGCACGAGTTGCGCCGTCGTTCCCACGGAATCCGTCACGTACAACCGCACGTCGCCTGCCACGCTCGCCACGAACATCAGGCGGCCATTGGTGAGCGGCGTCAAATCCGTCGGGTACGAGCTCGTCCCACCGGGCGCCAGATCAGCCACCAGCCGCGTGGTCGCTGCCGTCCCCAACGTCACGTACAGCTCGGCTCCCGTCGCGCGTGTCTCGGCTACGAAATAGATCCACGGGCCACTGCGCACCAACTGTGCCGGCGACGACGACACCGCTGGCGCCGGCATCTGGTTGATGTCCTTCACCAACACCGGCACCTGGCCCGCGACGCCGCAGGCCAACAGGAACGTGAACGCGCTACGCAATGCAGACATCAGGTCGGCTCCATGCACGTTGGAGAGGGCACGCACCAGTATTTCACGGAAGCCTGATCCGCGCCCGATCCCGCTCCCGAACCCGTTCCCGGCCCCGGTCCCGATCTCCATCCCGATCCCCAACCCGAACCCGATCCCGCTTCCGCCTGCGCCTCCAGCTCGCCGCGCCTTGCGCGCGGCGAGCGGCACCCAGCGTCACGGGCCGTCATGCCCGGGACGCGGGGACGATCGGGTCCTGACGCGCCTTCGCCGCGCTCAGACCCCGATCGTCCAGTGCACTCCGTTCGTCGCGTCCGCACCGAGCGGAGTCCCGGTCGGTCCCATGACGACCTGCGAGGCGATCGTGACACCCTTCAAGAACGCGAACGCCGGATGCAGCGGCATCACGAGCGACCAGTTGCCCTGCGCATCTGTCGCTGCCGTCAACAGCGTCGAGTAGGTCCCCGGATCCACGTACACGTACGCCCCGCCGCCGACGTGCAGCGGCTGCCCCGGCAGACTGACCAACATCGCCAGGACCGTGTTCGGTGCCGCGCCGCGCAGCGCGAACGTCACGCTCTGGCCGATCACCGGATCCGTCGCCGTCAGCTTCGGTTGCCGTCCCGCAGCTGCGTACGGCACCCCAAACGTCTTGCTGACCGCACCGGCATCCAGCTGCCAGACCTCGTAACCGGCGATCCCGTCGTCCCCTTGGAAGTAGACCTTCCCTGCACTGGTGACCAGATAGCTCGGATACGAACCCTGCCCGCCAGGCCACAGGTCCGCGACGATCTTCGTGCCGGCCGTCGTGCCGTCCGTCACCCACAGCTCGCCCCCTTCGTTCGGCGTCTCCGCGATGAAGTAGACGAACCGTGAGCCGCTGGCGCGGAACTCGTACGGATACGACCCGTCGCTGCCGGGCCACAGGTCCTTCAGCAGCACCGTGCCGGCCGCCGTGCCGTCGCTGACGAACGGCTCCCCGCCGACGTTGCTCGGCTCGCCGTAGAACACGACGCGGTTGCCGCACGGCGTGAACTCGTAGCAATAGCTGCCGTTCGCGCCCGGCTCGAGGTCGCGCAACAGCACGGTGCCGGCGACGGTGCCGTCACTGATCCAAGGTTCGTCCCCGTTCGTGCCGTCGTCGGCCGTGAAGAACAGGCGGCCGTTCACGACCGTCAGCGAATACGGATACGAACCGCCCGAGCCGGGTTGGATGTCCTTGAACAGGACCGTTCCGGCTGCAGTCCCGTCGCTGACCCACAGCTCGTTGCCGTTCGTCGCGTCGGTTGCATAGAAGAACAACCGGCCTGCCAGCTCGACGAAGCCGGCCGGCGAGGAGCTGGCCGTGCCCGGGTTCAGGTCCTTCACCATCATGGTGCCGGCAGGAGTTCCGTCGGTGACCCACAGCTCCGCGCCGTTCGCCGCCGTGCCGTTGTTGGCGGCGAACCAGCAGCGCCCGCCGAAGTTCGTGAATCCGTTCGGCGATCCGCTCGTGGTGCCGGCGGCGATGTCCTTCAAAAGGACCGTCCCGGCCGCGGTGCCGTCGGTGACCCACAGCTCATTGCCGGTCGCCGCCTCCGTGGCGCGGAACAACAGCTTGTTGCCGAGCTGATGGAACAGGTACGGCGACGAGCTCGCAGTCCCAGGATTGACGTCTTTCAGCAACACGGTGCCGGCCGGGGTGCCATCGGTGATCCACGGCTCTGCGCCGGTCGCGCCGTCGGTGGCACGGAACACGACGCGGTGGTCGAGCTGCGTGAAGTACGCCGGCGAGCTGTTGGCTGTGCCGGGATTGATGTCCTTCAACAGCACGGTCGACGCCGCGGTGCCGTACGAGATGTACGGCTCGTACCCGGTCGTGCCGTCGGTCGCATGGAAGAACAAGCGCGCGACCGCGTCGGTCAGATTCGCCGGGTAGGCCGAGGCCGTGGCACCCGGCAACAGGGGATTCAGGTCTGCGAGCAACACCGTGCCGTTCGTCGTGCCGTCGCTGACCCAGAGTTCGGCACCGGCGACGCCGTCGCGCGCCTGGAACGCAACGCGCGTTCCGCTGAAGTCCGGCGTCAGGTAGATCGGCGCCGAGCTGTTGGCCGTCGTGCCGGTCATGCCGGGATAGATGTCCTTGAGCAGGGCCGTGCCCGCGGCGGTCCCATCCGTGACGAACAGCTCCGTGCCCTGGTTCGCGGGCCCGTTGTTGGCGCGGAACAACACGCGCGTGCCGAGTTGCACGAAGTAGATCGGCGAGCCGCTGCTGGTGCCGGGGTAGATGTCCTTCAACAGGAGCGTGCCTGCCGACGTGCCATCCGACCGCCACAGCTCGGCCCCTGTCGAACCGTCGTTGGCCGTGAACAGCAGTCCGGCGCTGCTGCTGAACAGGTTCGCCGGCGACGAGGCAGCCGTGCCGCCGCGGATGTCCTTGATCAGCAGCGTGCCGGCGCTCGTGCCATCGGTGACCCAAAGCTCGCTGCCGCTCGCGGCATCCGTGGCACGGAAGTACAGCTTGCCGCCATGCTCCGCGAATGCGAACGGTGACGAGCTCGCCGTGCCGGCGTTGATGTCGCGCAGCTGCACGGTGCCCGCCGGCGTCCCATCGCTGATCCACAGCTCCGTGCCGGTTGCGCCGTCGTTCGCCGAGAAGCAGATCCTGCCGGCGAACGGAGTCAGATATGCCGGCGATCCACTGCCACTCGCCGGATTCAGATCCTTCAGCAGGACGGTCCCGGCCGTCGTGCCATCGCTGATCCACAGCTCATTGCCATTCGTGCCGTCCGACGCCCGGAACAGCACCTTCGTGCCGTGCTGCACGAAGTACGCCGGCGACGACGACGTCGCGCCCGGCGCGATGTCCTTCAGCAGCACGGTCCCGGCCGCCGTCCCATCACTGACCCACGGCTCGCTGCCGAGCGCCGCGTTGTAGACCGAGAAGTACGCCTTTCCGCCCGCAACTACGATCGAGCCGGGTGAGTCACTGCCGAATGCGTGCACCAGCTTCGTGTTCGCCGGCGTGCCATCCGTCAAGTACAGCCCCGTACTCCCGTTCACCTCGGCGAAGAACAGCAAGCTCCCCGGCACGAACGGCGCCAACGAGTACGGGTACGAACTCGCCGCACCCGGCGCCAGATCTGCCACCAACTGCGTCGTCCCGGGCAGACTCAGCGTCCTGTACAGCTCGTATCCCAGCGCCCGCGTCTCCGCGGTGAAGAACGTCAGCGGCCCGCTCCGCACCAGCGCGGCCGGATACGACGACGGTGGCGCCGCCGCCAGCGTGTTGATGTCCTTCAGCAGCACCGGCGCCTGCGCTGCGACACCACCGACCAGCGCCAGCGCGCAGCCAACACCGGACCACACGCGGAACCACCACGCACCACGGACACACAGCATCGGACGACTCCCGGGACGAGGGGACGAAGGGGACGCCGCTCCATACCCACGCATCCGCACGCCCTGCAACCAACCATGTGGGGCCCGCATGCGCGGTTGAACGAATCGGGCCGCCACCAGCCCGATCCCGATCCCGATCCCGAACCCGATCCCGGTATCGATCCCGATCCCGGTTTCGAACCCGAACCCGAACCCGAACCCGATCCGGGTCCCGGTCCCGGTCTGGAACCCGAACCCGAACCCCAACCCGATCCCGCTCAGTTACCGATCGTCCACTGCACCCCGTTCGTCGCATCCGCTCCGAGCGGCATCGTCGTCGGCCCGTACGTGATCTGCGACGCGATCGTCAGCCCGGCCAGCTGCTGGAACACCGGATCCAGCGGCATCGTGAAGCTCCACGCTCCCTGCGCATCGCTGGTCCCGGTGATCAGCGTCGACCACGTGCTCGGATCGATGTAGACGTACGCCCCGGTCCCGGCGTGGAACGGATGGTTCAGCGTGCTGACCATCAACACGACCAACACGTTCGGTTGCGCGCCGGTCAGGTCGAACCGGATGCTCTGCCCGACGACGGGATCCGTCGACGTGTAGCGCGGATCGCGGCCCGGGCCGGCATACGGGATCCCGTGCACCTTCGAGCTGGCGCCAGGATTCGCGAGCATGAACAGCTCCGACCCTTTCAGCAGGTCCGTCGCGGTGAAGAACAGGCGTCCGGCGGCGAGCTGGAAGTTGCCCGGATTCGACGGCGTGACGCCGGTCGCGATGTCGCCGACCAGCACTGTCCCCGCCGCCGTCCCGTCGGTGCGCCACAGCTCGTAGCCATGCGTGCCGTCGTCAGCCGAGAAGTACGCGAGCCGCGAACCGGTCGAGAACAGCCCGGTCGGATTGCTCTGCGACGCGCCCGGATGGATGTCCTTCAGCAGGAGCGTGCCGGCCGCAGTGCCGTCGGTCACGTACAGCTCGCGGCCGAACGCCGCGGAGCCGTCGAACGCCGAGAACACGACTTTGCCGCCCGCCGGCGTCAGGCCGACCGGGTTGCTGGCCGCCGCACTCGGATAGATGTCCTTGACCAGCAGCGTGCCGGGCGCGGTGCCGTCGCTGCGCCAGAGCTCGGTGCCGTTGGTCGTGTCGGTGGCGGCGAACAGCAGCATGCCCTGGTATGCGACCAGGTCGGTCGGACCGGAGCCCATGGCGCCCGGCTCGATGTCGGCGACGAGGACCGTGCCGTTCGCGGTGCCGTCGGTCTGCCACAGCTCTGGGCCGTTGACGCCGTCGTTGGCGACGAAGAACAGCCGGCCGGCGGCCTCGGTGAAGCGGCTCGGCGACGAGCTGCCGGAGCCGGGGCGGATGTCCTTCAGCAGCTGCGTGCCGGCGGCGGTGCCATCGCTGGTCCACAGCTCGGTGCCGTTGGTGCCGTCGTTGGCCGTGAACAGCAGCCGGTTGCGGAAGCGACGCAGATTGGCCGGCGCGGAGCTGCCCGAGCCGGGGTTCAGATCCGCGAGCTGTGCCGTTCCGGCAATCGTGCCGTCGCTGGCCCAGAGCTCGGTCCCGCTCGTGCCGTCATTGGCCGCGAACAGGATCCGGTGGTCGAGCTGCGTCAGTTCGCTCGGGAACGAGCTGCTGCTGCCGGGACGGATGTCGCGCAACAGCAGAGCACCGCCGGGGGAGCCGATGCTCATCCACAGCTCGGTGCCGTTGGTGCCATCGTTGGCCGCGAACAGCACGCGTTGGTCCAGCGTCGTGAACCCCGTCGGATTCGAGCTGCCGCTGCCCGGATTCAGATCGTTCAGCTGCGCCGTGCTGTTGGCGTCGCCATTGCTGAACCAGAGCTCGTTGCCGCTGATCCCGTCGTTGGCCGCGAACAGGATCGGCCCCGGCTTGTCGCTGAGCGAGCCCGGATTCGAACCCTGCGACGAGCCGAGCGGCGGCACGAAGATGTCCAGCAGCTGCAGCGTCCCGGCGGCGGTGCCGTCCGAGGTCCACAGCTCGATGCCGGTCATGCCGTCGTTGGCCGTGAACAGCACGTGCGACGCGGTGATCGCAGGTGTGAGATTCGCCGGCGACGAGCTGCCGGTGCCCGGTTGGATGTCGCGCACGAGCTGCGTGCCGCCGGACGTGCCGTCCGACCGCCACAGCTCCGCACCGGCCGTCGCCTCGGTCGCGCGGAACATGATGCCGCCGCTGTACGGCGCCAGTGCGAACGGCGCTGAGTTCGCAGCGCCGGGAGCGATGTCGGCGACGAGCACCGTCGTCGCGGCCGTGCCGTTCGTCTTCCACAGCTCGGTGCCGGTCGCACCGTCGTTGGCGCTGAAGAACAGCGCGGTTGCGGTCGTCGTCAGGTTGGCCGGGCTCGAGCCGGTCGTGCCGGTGCGGATGTCCTTGACCAGCAGCGTGCCGGCCGCCGTGCCGTCGGTGACCCACAGCTCGACCCCTGTCGTCGCGTCGGTCGCCGTGAAGTACAGCCGACCCGCGTACTCGGTGAACAGCGCCGGCGACGAGTTCGTGCTGCCGGCGTGGATGTCCTTGACCAGCATCGTGCCGGCGGTCGTGCCATCGCTGACCCACAGCTCGATACCGTTGGTCCCGTCGTTCGCGGCCATGTAGACGCGACCGCCGAAGGTGGTCAGGTTCGCTGGCGACGAGCTCCCGGTACCAGGCTGGATGTCGGCGACCAGATTCGTCCCGGCTGCCGTGCCGTCACTGATCCACAGCTCGTTCCCGCTCGTGCCATCATTCGCACGCAGCAGGATCCGTGTGCCGAGTGGCGTCAGCAGCGTCGGCGACGACGGTGCGTTGCCCGGCGCGATGTCCTTGACGATCTGCGTGCCGGCGACCGTGCCATCGGTGATCCACAGCTCGTTGCCGTTGACCGGCTCGAAGTACGTGAAGAAGCACTTGCCACCTGCCAGCGTCAGGTTGCTCGGTTGGTTGCTGCCACCGGCCAACAGCAGCGTCGTGCCGGCTGCCGTCCCATCCGTCCGATAGAGGCCGTACACCCCACCGACCCGCGCCGTGAACAGCAGATCGCTGCCGAGCGCAACGAAGTTCGTCGGCGACGAGCTGCCATCCCCCGGCTCCAGGTCGATGACCAGCATCGTGGTGGCCGGCAGACCCAGCGTCCGCCACAACTCCGTGCCACGATCGCGGCTCGTCGCCCGGAAGTAGATGAACGAGCCAGCGCGCGTGAACCCGCTCGGCGACGACGAGTTCGCGGCCGGCGGCAACTGATTGATGTCCTTGACCAGGACCGGCCCCTGTGCCGCGACGCCGAGCGCCAACGCCGTACACACAGGAATCCATCCGAACTGCGGGGAACGACCCATCGATCACCTACCTCTGGAAGGGGGAATGGCAGCACCGAACGTCCGCCAATCCCCGAATTGCCCCATGCGCGCCCGCCGGGGACAGGCGCCCTGCCCTACCCCGGGCATTCGCGCAGTCCCGGCCCCGCCTCCCGCCCCCGGCCCCGCTTCCCGCCCGCGGTCCCGGTCCCGAACGCGGTCCCGATCCCGAACGCGATCCCGATCCCGAACGCGATCCCGATCCCGAACGCGATCCCGATCCCGATCCCGGGCCCGGGTCCGGGTCCGAACCCGAACCCGAACCCGATCCCGCTGCTCAGTTACCGATCGTCCAATGCGCCCCGTTGCTCGCATCCGAGCCCAGCGGCGCCGCGGTCGGACCGACCACCACCTGCGAGGCGATCGTCAATCCCTTCAACACACCAAGGCTCGGATCGATCGGCAGCGTGAAGCTCCAGCTCCCGAGCGCATCCGTGTTGGCGATGACCAGGTTCGAGTACGTCGCCGGATCGATGTACAGGTACGCCCCGCCACCGCCGCCGAGCGGCACTCCGATCGCACTGATCATCAACACGAGCACCGAGCTCGGTTGCGCATCGGTGATGCGGAACTGCATGCTGCCACCGAGCGCAGGATCGGTCAGCGTGAAGCGCGTCGGCTTCGTCCCGTACGACAGCCCGAACGTCTTCGAGACTGCGCCCGGGTCCGCGAGCACGAACGGCTCGTTCCCCTTGACCGCGTCGGTCGCGGAGAAGAACAGCTTCCCGTTGCTGAGCGCGAGGTAGCTCGGTGACGAGCTCGACCCGCCCGGCCACACGTCGGCGACCAGCTTCGTGCCGGCGACCGTGCCGTCGGTGACCCACAGCTCGCGCCCGTTCACGTCGTCCTGCGCCGAGAAGTAGACGTAGCGGCTGCCACTCGCGGTCAGGTACGTCGGCGAGCTGCTGGACAGCCCGGGATAGATGTCCTTCAGCAGGAACGTGCCGGCAGTGGTGCCGTCGGTGACCCACAGCTCGCGTCCGGTCCCAGTGGTGGTCGTGTAGTCGTAGCCCGAGAACACGACCTTGCCGTTGACTTCGGTGAAGTACTGCGGCGAGCCGCTGCTCGTCCCGGGATACAGATCCTTGACCAGCACGGTCCCGGCGGCGGTGCCGTCGGAGACCCACAGCTCGGAGCCGGTCGTGCCGTCGCTGGCAGAGAAGAACACCTTGCCGAGCGCGACGGTAAGGTTCGAAGGCGAGCTGCTCGCGGTGCCGGGATTGATGTCCTTCACCAGCATCGTGCCGGCCGTGGTCCCGTCGGTGACCCACAGCTCGTTGCCGTTCGTGGCGTCGGAGGCGCGGAACAACACCTTGTTGCCGAGCTCGACGTACTGATACGGCGACGAGCTCGAGGTGCCGACGTAGATGTCCTTCAGCATCACGGTCCCGGCAGCGGTGCCGTCGGAGACCCACAGCTCGGAGCCGTTCGTGCCGTCGGTGGCATAGAAGAACACCTTGCCCAGCGCGCGCGTCAGGTACGCCGGGGACGAGTTCGCCGTGCCGGGATTGATGTCCTTCAGCAGCATCGTGCCGGCAGGCGTCCCGTCGGTGATGTACAGCTCGTAACCCGTACCAGGTGCCGTGGTCCCGGTGTAGGCGCGGAACAGCACCTTGTCGCCGAGCTGGGTCAGGTATGCCGGCGATCCGCTCGACGTGCCGGGATAGATGTCCATCAGCATGATGGTTCCGGCCGGCGTGCCATCGGAGACCCACAGCTCCGTCCCGTTCGTCCCGTTGTTGGCCGTGAACAGGACCCGGTGGTCGAGCTGCAGCAGGTTCGCTGGCGAGGAGGAGCTGGCGCCCGGATAGATGTCCTTGACCATCACGGTGCCCGCGGCCGTGCCGTTGCTGGCGTACAGCTCGATCCCGCTCGCACCGTCGTTGGCGCGGAACACCAGCGTGCCGGTGCGGTCCAGCTCGTACAGCGGCGACGAGCTCGACGTCGCGCCCGGCGTCGGCGGGTTGACGTCGAGCAGCAGGATCGTTCCCGCGGCGGTGCCGTCGGAGACCCACAGCTCGGTGCCGTGCGTGCCGTCGTTGGCGGCGAAGACGGCCCGCGTGCCGGTGATGTCGGTCGCCAGGTACGTCGGCGAGGAGCTCGACGTGCCGGGGTAGATGTCCTTGACCAGCAGCGTCCCGGCGGCGGTGCCGTCGGTGACCCACAGCTCGCTGCCGCTGCCCGGGGCGGTGGTGCCATCGCTGGCGCGGAACAGCAGCTTCGTGCCGATCGATGCCAGATAGCTCGGCGACGAGCTCGACGTGCCGGGGTAGATGTCCTTGACCAGCAGCGTCCCGGCGGCGGTGCCATCCGTGCGGAACAGCTCGGTGCCGCTGGTGCCGTCGTTCGCCGTGAAGTAGACGGCGGTCGCCGTCGCGGTCAGGTTCGTCGCGGACGAGCTGGACGTCCCCGGGCGGAGGTCGGTGACGAGCACGGTGCCCGCGGTGGTGCCGTCGGTGACCCAGAGCTCTGCACCGGTCGTGCCATCACTGGCGCGGAACAGCAGCTTGCTGCCGAACACGGTCGGCTGGTACGGGGACGAGCTCGACGTGCCGGGGTAGATGTCCTTGACGAGCACCGTGCCCGCCGTCGTGCCGTCGGTCGCGAACAGCTCGTAGCCGGTCGTGCCGTCCTGCGCCTGGAAGTAGACCTTGCCGGCGAACACGGTCAGGTAGATAGGCGAGCCGGCGGAAGTGCCGGGGTACAGATCCGCGAGCATCACGGTGCCCGCTGCTGTGCCGTCCGAGCTCCACAGCTCGTAGCCATTGGTCCCGTCGTTGGCGCGGAACAGGCACTTGCCGCCGAAGCTCACCAGATAACCGGGCGAGCTGCTCGTCGGTCCCGGATAGATGTCCTTGACCAGCGCGGTGCCGGCCGCGGTCCCGTCCGTGATCCACAGCTCATTGCCGTTCGTCGCGTCGCTGAGCGTGAAGAACAGCTTCGTCCCGACGACGGTCAGGTTGCCTGGTGAGCTGCCCGCGAAGCTCTGGACCAGCTTGGTGTTCGCGGCGGTGCCGTCGGTCCAGTAGATCCCGTACACACCGGCGACGTTCGCCGTGAACAGCAGGTTCGTGCCGAAGGGCGTGAAGTTGGCCGGCGACGAGCTCGTGCTCCCTGGCGCGAGATCCGCGACGAGCTGCGTCGTCCCGGCGAAGCCGATCGTGCGCCACAGCTCGGCTCCGTACTGCGTCGTCGTCGCGCGGAAGTACAGGAACCCGCCGGCTTTGGTCGGCAGATACGGCGACGAGGACGGATTGCTCGGCGGGACGGTGTTGATGTCCTTCAGCAGGACGGGGCCCTGCGCGAGCAGCGCAGATCCGAGGCCGAGGGAGAGTGCGAGCGCACGGAGAGCGGGGCCGCAGCCCGCGCGGGGCGATCGAAGCATGGTTTCCTTCCGGAGGGTGGGGGTATGAGCCTGTGAAGGATGGCTCGGTGACCCGCGGAAGCTGCCCCAGACCCGATCCCACACAAGTAGCCCCCAGGGGAGGGGACGGCCGGGAACCCTCCTCCCCCGGTACCCGCCGCCCGTGCCGTCGCCGATCCCGCG
>CAZABP010000004.1:78188-193351 GCA_964483245.1 uncultured candidatus Brocadiaceae bacterium
CGCGCCATGCCATGCGAGCGGCTGCTCGCGCGTCGGCTGGGGCGGGATCGGCAGCCGCTCGGTCAGGATCCGAGCGTCCAGTGCACTCCGTTGCTCGCGTCTGACCCGAGGGCAGAGGCGGTGGGGCCGACGACGACCTGGGACGCGATCGTGAATCCCTTCAGCACTGCGAGCGACGGATCGAGCGGCAGCGTCAAGCTCCATGCGCCGCCCGCATCGGTCGCCGCGATGACTGCGATCGAGTACGTGCCCGGATCCAGATACAGGTAGGCGCCGCTGCCGGCGTGGATCGGCAGGCCGACGGTGCTGATCAACAGCGCGAGGGCCGAGCTCGGCTGCGCGGCTTCGACCTGGAACTGCATGCTGGCGCCGATTACCGGATCCGTCGCCGAGAACCGCGTCGGCTGGGTGCCGTACGAGATCCCGACCGACTTCGCCGCAGCGCCTGGATCGGCGAGTACGAACGGCTCGCTCCCCTTCGCGGGGTGCGTCGCGGTGAAGTAGAGCTTGCCGCTGACCAGCGCGAGGTAGCTCGGGGACGAGCTCGCGCTGCCGGGTTGGATGTCGGCGACCTGGATCGTGCCGGCGGCGGTGCCGTCGGTCCGCCACAGTTCGGACCCGTTCGCTGCGCTGGTGGCGCGGAAGTACACGTACCTGCTGCCGGTCGCGGTCAGGTACGCCGGTGAGCTGCTGCTGGTGCCGGGGTAGATGTCGGCGAGCAGCATCGTGCCAGCCGGCGTGCCGTCGGAAACCCACAGCTCGCGGCCGGTGCCGGTCGTCGCCGTGTTGTCGTAGCCGGTGAACACGACCTTGCCATTGACCTGCGTGAAGTACGACGGCGTGCTGCTGCTGGTGCCGGGGTAGATGTCCTTCAGCATCACGGTGCCGGCTGCGGTGCCATCGGAGACCCAGGGCTCCGAACCGCTGGTGCCGTCGTTGGCGTAGAAGAACACCTTCCCCAGCGCCGCGGTCATGTTGTACGGCGACGAGCTGGACGAGCCGGGCCGGATGTCCTTGACCAACATCGTGCCGGCTGCAGTGCCATCGCTGATCCACAGCTCGCTGCCGGTCGTCCCGTCGGAAGCACGGAACATCATCTTGTCGCCGAACTCGACGAACTGGTACGGCGAGGAGCTGCTGGTACCCGGGTTGATGTCCTTCAGCATGACCGTGCCGGCGGTCGTGCCGTCACTGACCCACAGCTCGGTGCCGTGCGTGCCATCGTTGGCGTAGAAGAAGACCTTGCCGAGCGCGCGCGTCAGGTATGCCGGCGAGGAGCTGCTGGTACCCGGGTTGATGTCCTTGAGGCGGTTTGTGCCGGCGACGGTGCCGTCGGTTGCCCACAGTTCGTAGCCGGCGCCGGAAGACGTGCCTTCATTGGCGCGGAACAGGATCTGGTTGCCGAGCTGCACGAGGTAGGTCGGCGAGCTGCTCGAGGTGCCGGCGTAGATGTCCGCCAGCTGGATCGTGCCGGCTGCGGTGCCATCGGTCACCCAGAGCTCGGTGCCGGTCGAGCCATCGTTGGCCGTGAACACGACGCGATGGTCGAGCTGCGCGAAGTTGTACGGCGACGAACTGCTGGTGCCGGGGCGGATGTCCTTGACCAGGTTCGTGCCGGCCGCGGTGCCGTTGCTGAGGAACAGCTCGGAGCCGCTCGTCCCGTCGTTGGCGCGGAACAGCAGCGAACCGGTGCGGTCGAATTCGTACGCCGGCGAGGAGCTCGCGGTCGCTCCCGGCGCCGGCTGGTTGATGTCCTGCAGCAACAGCGTGCCGGCGGCGGTGCCATCGCTGACCCACGGCTCACTGCCGTGCGTCCCATCGTTGGCCGAGAACACGACCTGGGTGCCGGTGATCGTCGTCGCCAGATATGCCGGCGACGAGCTGCTGGTCCCGGGGTTGATCTCCTTGACCATCGTCGTGCCTGCCGCCGTGCCGTCACTGCTCCACAGCTCGTAGCCGGTCGTCGACGTCGTGGCGCGGAACAGGATCTTGCTGCCGAGCTTGCTGAAGTAGAGCGGCGACGAGCTGCTGGTGCCGGCATGGATGTCGAGCACCAGGCCGGTGCCGGCGGTCGTGCCGTCCGACTGGAACAGCTCCGTGCCAGTCGTGCCGTCGTTCGCCGTGAAGAACAGCGTCGTGCCGTTGACGAAGAAGTTCGCTGGCGACGAGCTCGAGCTGCCTGCGCGCAGGTCGGCGAGCAGGAGCGTGCCGGCGACCGTGCCGTCGGTGACCCACAGCTCGCTGCCGGCAGCGCCGTCGTTGGCGCGGAACACGAGCTTGGTGCCGAACTGCGTCATCAGGTACGGCGACGAGCTGGAGGCACCGGCGTAGATGTCCTTGTGCAACACGGTCCCTGCGGCGGTGCCGTCGGTGACCCAGAGCTCGGTGCCGTTCAGGCCGTCGTTCGCGGCGAAGTAGACCTTGCCGCCGAGGCTCGCGAGGTAGGCGGGCGATGAGCTCGAGGTGCCGGCGCGGATGTCCTTCAGCAACGCCGTGCCGGCGGCTGTCCCGTCGCTGATCCAGATCTCGTAGCCGGTCGCCGCCGACGTGGCGCGGAACACGCACTTGCCGCCGAGATCGGTCAGGTAGCTCGGCGAGCTGCTGCTCGAGCCGGGGTTGATGTCCAGCACCAGCGACGTTCCTGCGGCGGTGCCATCGGTGACCCACAGCTCGGTGCCGTTGGTGCCGTCGTTGACCGTGAAGAACACCTTGGTACCGACCGCGGTCAGGTTGCTGGGCGAGCTGGTCGCGAATGCCTTGATCAAGCTGGTGCCGGCCGGCGTGCCGTCACTCTTGTAGAGGCCGTACGTGCCACCAACGCGGGCGGAGAACAGGACGTCGGTCCCGAACGACAGGAAGTTGCTCGGCGACGAACTCGCCGTCCCCGGTTCGAGATCGGCCACGAGTTGGGTCGACGCGGGTGTGCCGAGCGTGCGCCACAGCTCCGAGCCGTGCGCCGAGCTGGATGCGCGGAACACGAGGAACGGCCCGGCCAGCGTCGGCAGGTACGGCGATGACGACGGATTCGCGAGCGGCGTCGTGTTGATGTCCTTCAGCAGCGTGGGGCTCTGCGCGGGCAGCACGAGCGTCGCCAGGGCCGCGATGGACAGAAATGGGGCCGGATTCGGCGCAGTCTTCGTGGAGTGCATGGTGGTCGTTGGGGGTGTGGGACAGGAGAGACCTTCCGATTCGTATGGGTATCAGGGGGGAGAGACAAGGGGGGTATAGAGGGGAGTCGGAGGGGTAGCGTCGCGACGGCGAACCGCGAAGGCGCGGTACCGGCGCTCGTTCGGAGCCGGGAAAGGCAGCCACGATCCGTTGAGCCGCAGGTGGGGTCTGGCTACGTTGCGCCGCAAGGCGTGGTGGACGGCGGGTTCACGGCGCCGTCCCACCAGGAGGTCTGCGCATGCCTACTCTGCCGCCTCTGCCCACCGCGCAGCCGACCCGGCCGCCTGCTCTGCGGGCGCGCGGCCGGACGCCATGGCTCCCGCTCGGGCTCGTCGGTGCGTCCGTGTTCCTGCTGTCGGGCCTCAGCTACTACCACCTCGCGCTCGCCGGGAGCGATGCGGGAGGCGGCTGGACTGCTGGCGTGGTGGCAGGGCTGTACCAGTTCCTGGGGTTCGTGCCCGGGTTCATGCTCGGCCTGCTCGCGTTGGCCTGGGGAACGATCTGGTTCCTGGGCGGCAGCATCGAGCGGCCGGGTGCGCGCCTGCTGCGGATCGTCGTGCTGACGATCAGCCTCGCAGTGCTCGTCAATCTCGAAGGCTCGCTCGGTGCGCTGCAGCCGCACGACGGCGTGCTCGGCCATTGGCTCGCGTCGCGGTTCGTCAACGTGTTCGGGTTCGGGCTCAGCGCCGTGCTCGTCTCGCTCGTGGCGCTCGCCTCGCTGCTGCTGGCGACGGACTTCTTCTTCTACCGGCACTTCGATTCCCTGGCTGCGCCTGCAGCGGCAGCGCCCGCGACGTCATCCGCACGGATCGGGGATGCCGGCGTCGAGCCGGAGGCGACAGCGATGCTGCGCGGTCTGCGCGAGGATCTCCGCGCAGTCGAGCAGCGCACCGTCTGGTCCGCTCCGCTGGATGACGAGGAGCCGTTGCTGCCGCGGCAGTCGGCGGCGGAGCTCGAGGTGGGGTCGGAAGACGTCGGGCCGGAGCTGGCCGCGGCCGAGCCGGCCGTGGAGGAGCCGGCCGTGGAGGAGGCTGTCGACGTGCACGCCGAAGCCGCGCCCGAGCCGGCTGTTGGCGAAGTTGACGGTGAGTGGGGTCGCGACGTCCGCGAGATCGAACTGCCGGAGCTTCTGCCGGACGAGCAGGAGCTCGCCGCCGCGGTGGAGGAATTCATGGCGTCGTTGGCGCCGGCGGCCCCCGCCGGACCGGACTCGCACGGGTCGGCGCCGTCGGAGCCGCTCGGCGAAGGTGGTGCGGAGCTGCTGCCTGATGCCGCATCGGTCGGGCCGCAGGACCTCGATGACGAGGCGCCACGAGCACCGGAGCAGGAAGCAGCGGCCCCTGCGCAGGCAGGCAGCGCGGACGCCGACGTCGAACTCGATGCCGTGCCGGAGCCGGAAACGGTCGTTCCGCTGCCGCGCGCCGCGACCGTGCCGGCCGCGCGCCAGGGCACGCTGTTCCTGCGCGGTTCGCTCGACCCGGACCTGCTCGCCGAAGCGACGCAGGTCGTGCGCCATGCCGGCCGCGCGACGGCCGCGCTGCTGCAGCGCCGGTTGCGCATCGGCTACGACGACGCGATCGCAGTGCTCGATGCGCTGCGCACGTCCGGGATCCTCGACGGGGAACCGGGCAGCTCCACGGCGCATGTGCGCGCCGACGGTGCGGGCGCCGGTTAGCCGTCGCACGACCTCGCGCAGAATCTGCAGACTTTTTTCGGCGCGTCGGGCCTCTGCCCGAACCCCGACGGTGCTTGGTCGCGCGCCGCCGATTCCCCACCGCGTCCACCGATTCTCGACCAAGCAGTTGCTTGCAGCAGCCGGTCGAGCAGTGGTAATGCAGCGCACGGGCGGTCGCGCGGTGCACGCACGGATCGGACTCTGCGGCTGCGCAGAGCGGTCCGTCGGATGCCGCGCGAGCCAGGACGACAGCTCTGTCACCGCCGCCCCGCGATGCCTTCGGGCTCGCCGCGGCGGTGTACTTCTTCTCCTGGCGCGACCACGGCGGTCACGAACACGGATACGCAACGACACGGAGGGCGATGGTCGACTTCGATGCGTCGATGGACGGGCGCGGTGTGCCGCGCAACGTCGATGCCGAGCGCGCCGTGCTCGGCGCGCTGTTGTTGCATGGTGATGCCGACACGATCGATCAGATCCACGGCAAGCTGCGGCCGGACGACTTCCACCTCGCCAAGCACCGGCTGATCTTCCGCTCCATCCTCGAGACCTACGACCGGACCTCGCACGCCGATCCGATCTCGGTCGCCGAGGACCTCGAGCGGAAGGGGGAGCTGAGTGAGATCGGCGGCCGCGACATGCTGCTCGACCTGGCCGGTGGCGTCGTGTCGGCCGCTGCGATCGGCTACCACGCCGACCTGGTCCGCCAGAAGGCCGTGCAACGGATCCTGCTCGAGGCCTGCCTCGACACGGCGCGGCTGGTCTACGACAACGCGATGGACGCCCGCGACCTGATCGACGAGGCGGAGCGGCGGATCTTCGAGATCGCGCGCCTGGAGGCGGACGGCAAGGGGGAGAGCGTCAGCAGCATCGTCATGAGCGTGCTCGAGAAGATCGAGCGCATGCGCCACAACCGCGGCGCGCTGACCGGCGTGGCGACGAAGTTCTACGACCTCGACGAGCTGACGTCGGGGTTGCAGGCCGGCGAGCTGATCATCGTTGCGGCGCGGCCGTCGATGGGGAAGACGACGCTGTCCCTGAACCTCGCCGAGCGCATCGCGAGCCAGGGCGTCGGCGTCGGCTTCTTCAGCCTCGAGATGCACCGCCAGCAGATCATCCAGAACCTGCTGTGCGGGCGGGCCAGCATCGACGGCCAGGCACTGCGGCGCGGCCGGCTGACCGAGCAGCAGTACCGCCGGCTGCAGGACGAAGCGGCGGCGTTGTACGAAGCGCCGCTGTACGTCGACGACACGCCCGGACTGACGCTGATGTCGTTGCGCGCGAAGTGCCGCCGGCTGGCGCAGAAGCATGGGATCAAGCTGGTCATCGTCGACTACCTGCAGCTGCTCAGCGCCGGCGGGCGCGTCGAGAGCCGCCAGCAGGAGATCGCCACGATCTCGCGTGGACTCAAGAGCCTCGCGCGCGAGCTCGAGCTGCCGGTCATCGCATTGGCGCAGTTGAATCGCGAAGTCGAGAGCCGCGACAACCACCGCCCGCGGATGAGTGATCTGCGCGAGTCCGGCTCGATCGAGCAGGACGCCGACGTCGTGATCCTGCTGCACCGCGAGGAGTACTACAACCCGACCGAGGAGAACGCGGATCTCGCGCAGTTGATCATCGCCAAGCAGCGCAATGGGCCGACCGGCGAGGTCACGTTGCGGTTCTTCCGCGACACCATGCGGTTCGAGAACTACTCGCGGCCGCCCGAACCGCTGAAGTAGGCGATGCGCGGTGCTGCGCCGTCTGCAGCGGGGGGGCTGCGCGGCGTGGGACCGGCACCTCCGCGCCGCGGGGATTCCGCCGCTGGCACTGCGATCGGCCGGAATCCGCGCTTGCGATCGTGGTCCGGCCCGGGTCCGCTGCTGCGCCTTCACGGCCGAATGTTCTGCCGACCGGGTCTGTGCGCGCTGGCCATCCTCATTTGCGCTGTGTCGGCGCGGGCTCAGGATCCGGAGGTGCCACCGCAGGACCCGCAGGATCCCGAGGGGAAGATCGTGCAGGACATCCGCGTCGAGCCGGCCGACACGCCATCGGCGGGGCGGATCCTGAACCACCTCGCCGCGCGGCGGGGGCAGCCGTTCCGGGGCGCCGTGATCCGCCAGGCGATCCGCGAGCTGTGGTCGGAATACAAGGTGCGCACCGAGGTCTTCACCGAGGTGCTGCCGAACGGCGAGGTGCGGATCATCGTCGAGGTCGCGCAGGACTACCGCGCGTACCAGAAGGTGCTGTTCAAGGGCAACAGCGCCAAGACCGAGAGCCAGCTGCGCGCCCTGCTCGGTCCGGGGATCACGCAGACGACGACCGACTTCGCGGCGCTCGGGCTCGCCCGCGCGATCGAGGCCAGCTACCGGCGCGACGGCTACTACTACTGCCGGGTCGGGATCGAGACCGACGACACGGCCAGCACGTTGACGTTCCGGATCGACGAGGGCCCGAAGGTCACCGTCCGCGAGGTCGTGTTCCGCGGCAACGAGTCGGTGCCGACGCGCGCACCGATCGGGCTGTATCGCAATCTGCTCAGCAGCTCCGGGATCGAGAGCCAGCCGGCCGGCGCGCTGCTGCCCGGCGCCGTGTTCTCCGAGGAGACGGTCGAGGAGGACCTGAACAAGCTGCGCGCGTTCTATCGCGGCATCGGATACCGGGATGCCGAGGTGGAGCTGGTGCGCATCACGCCATCGCACGACCTCGAGACCGTCGATCTGACGTTCCGCGTCATCGAAGGACCGCGGTACCGGGTCTCGGCGGTCGAGATCGAGCAGGTCGGTCCGGAAGGGGTGACCGACTACCAGCCGCTGGTCCCGGTCGAGCAGCTCCGCGCCGAGCTGCGGCTGAAGCCGGGCGACTTCTACGACCGCGACCGGCTGTCGCTCGATCAGCGCGCGCTCAAGCGGTTCTACGGCAAGCGCGGGCATCCGCCGCAGGGGGAGTACGGCCCCGCGCTGCGCGACGCGCTGATCGTCGACGAGCCGCGCGAGACGTTCGACTTCGACGCCCACGAGATCAAGCTGGTGTGGCGGATCCGCGAGGGGACGCCGAAGAAGCTGCACGACGTCCGGATCCGCGGCAACACGCACACGGAGGATCGCGTCGTGCGGCGCAAGGTGTTCCTGTTCCCGGGCGAGATCCTGGACATGGACAAGGTGGAGCGCTCGCTCGCATCGCTCGAGGCGCTGCGGTACTTCGGGGATGAGAGCGGGTTCGGCGGCGTGCAGTTCGAGCTGCTGCCGGTCGAAGGCCGGCCGGACGAAGTCGACCTGGTCATCGAGGTCAAGGAAGGGGACACCGGCCAGCTGATCTGGGGGGCCGGCGTCAGCACGGGTGCCGGGCTCGTCGCGAGCGTCCGGTTCACCAAGCGCAACTTCGACCTGACGTCGCTGCCGTCGTCGTGGAATCCCGGCACGATCCTCGACGAGATCGTGCGTGGCGAAGCGTTCCACGGCGCCGGCCAGGAACTCGACATGCTGCTGGCGCCCGGCACGGAGATCTCGACGTTCCGGGTCTCGTGGTTCGATCCGGACATCTTCCGGCGTCACTTCGACACGATCGGGATGCGCGTGCAGGGCTACCGCACGCTGCGCCGGCTGGACGGCTACAACACCGACGAGCTCGGCGGCGCGTTGAGCTTGTCGCGGCAGTTCACCGAGCAGCTCGGAGTCAACCTGACGTTCCGCGATTCCACGTTCGACGTCACCGACATCGACCCGAACGCACCGGCGATCGTGTGGGACGCCGAGGGGAAGAGTGAGCTGCGCAGCCTCGGGATGCAGGTCCGCTGGCGCAATCTCGACCAGCCGCTCCGGCCGACCGAAGGGCTGCAGACCACGTTCGAGGCGGAATATGGCGGCGGCTTCCTCGGCGCGCAGGTGGACATGCTCAAGCTGCACGTCGACGCCGACAACTTCTGGGCGTTCTACCGCGACGCGCGCGACCGCGCGCACGTGCTGCGCACGCGCGTGTCGTTCGATTACGGGCAGAATCACGACACCGACGAGCCGCTGTTCCTGGCGGAGCGGTTCATGATGGGCGGCATGAACCTGCGCGGGTTCGAGCAGCGTGGCGCGGGGCCGAAGCAGTTCGGGACGCCGGTCGGCGGCGAGGCGATGTTCCTGGCCGGCGTCGAATACAACTTCCCGATCGTGTCGACGCGGACCGAGCGGGCGCTGCGCGAGACCGAGATCCTGCGCGGGGTCGTGTTTGCCGACTACGGGCACCTCGGTCTGCAGATCGATGATCCGACGTTCCGGGACCCGCGGCTGAGCGTCGGGTTCGGGGTGCGGATCTTCGTGCCGGTCCTGCAGGTGCCGATCGCGCTCGATCTGGCGTGGCCGCTGCTCTACGAGGAGACCGACGAGCGCCGGCAGCTGTTCTTCACGCTGTCCCGCTAACAGCGGTCGGCAGGCGGCGTCCTGCGGGGCGGAGAATGCCGATGACAGACCCATCCCGCTGGTTCCCGCACGTGTCGATGCTGCCGCTGGCGCCGCTCGCGGCGCTGGCCGCGCTGCTGCCGGCGCAACAGCCGGCTGGCCGGCCGGCGGCGGCGCCGCCGCCGTTCGTCGTGCACGAGTGGGGGACGTTCACGTCGTTCCAGGGCGCGGATGGAGCCGGTCTCGAAGGGTTGCAGTGGGCCGAAGAAGGGCTGCCGGATTTCGTCCACACGCGCAGCGGCGGCGGCGATCCCGTTCCGGCCGGCAGGCTGCTGAAGGGGATCCTGATGCCGTTGCGCGGGGTCACGCAGAAGATGGAGACGCCGGTCATCTACTTCCATGGCACATTGCCGCCGCGGGTGCAGGTGCGCGTCGAGTTCGTGCAGGGGCTGATCAGCGAGTGGTATCCGGCCGCCGCGGCGTTCGGCCCGGCGCTGCCGAAGCTGCCACAGGAGCAGAAGCTCGATCTCGCCAGCGTGCAGCGCTCGTTCCTGCAGTGGGACGTCGAGCTGTCAGCGCCGGACGCGCCCGCGCCGGAGGGACTCCCGGACGTGGATGCTGCCGATCCGTGGAGCTTCGCGCGGCGCGTCGACGCGGCGTGGGTGCGCACGGCCGGCGGGAAGTCGGCGCGCGAGGCAGAGCGGTACCTGTTCTATCGCGGGCTCGGCACGTTCCGGCTGCCGGTGGCGGTCGCGGGATTCGGGCACGGCACTGGAGAACTGCGCAACGACGGCGAGCCGCTGCCGTTCGCGGTCGTGCTCGAGGTCGGCGAGGAGCGCGTGCGTTTCCAGCCGCTCGGGCGTGTGGACGGGGCGGCGACGCCGTTCGACCTCGCGCGCGGCGTCACGCATGGCGCCGAGCAGGGGCGCGCTGCGTTGCAGCAGCTGCTCGTGCGCGAGTTGATCGCAGCCGGCCTGTTCGCTGACGAAGCCGAGGCGATGGTCGCGACCTGGGCGCGTTCGTGGCTCGTGCGTCCCGGCACGCGCGTGCTGTATCTCGTGCCTCGCGCGGCCGTCGACGCATTGCTGCCGCTGCAGATCGAGCCGGCGCCGGCGCGGATCGAACGCGCGCTGCTCGGGCGCCTCGAGTTCCTGACGCCGGAAGCGGAACAGGGCCTGCTCGCGGCGCTTGCCGCATGCAAGGACCCAGAGGCCCCGGACGAGGCGGCGATGGGGCAGTTGGCGCGCTTCGACCGCTTCCTCGAGCCGGTGCTGCGGCGCACGCTCGCGATCGCGCCGCCAGATCACGCCGCGCGTGGCGTTGCCATGCGGATGCTGTCGATGCTGGAATGAGCAGGCTTGGGCGCGCAACCAGCCACGACCGATGCCGATGCCGCGGCCGCCGAGAGCCAGGAGTGCTGGCGCCGCGCGGCGAACGGCGATCCGACCGCGTTCGGCCAGCTGTATGCCGCGTTCGCCCCCGTGGTGCATGGCCTCGCGCTGGCGCGCGTCGGCCAGGGCGAGGCCGAGGACGTGACGCAGGACGTGTTCCTGATCGTGCACCGGCGGCTCGGCGAGCTGCGCGACTTCGCCGCGCTGCCCGGGTGGATCTGTTCGATCGCGCGCAACCTTGCGACCGACCGGCTGCGCCGGCGGCGGCGGCAGCCGCAGTGGACCATGCTGCAGGGAGAGCCGATGGGACGCGCCGATGGCGACGACCGCGAGCTGCGCGAGCGCATGCTCGGCCGGATCCGGGCGCTGCCGGAGGCGTATCGCGACACCCTCGTGCTGCGGCTGGTCGAAGGGCTGACCGGCCCGGAGATCGCTGCGCGCACGGGGCTGACGCACGGCTCAGTGCGCGTGAACCTGACGCGCGGCATGGCGATGCTGCGTGAACAGCTCGCCCAGGACGGTTGGCCATGAGACCCGAGGACGAATACCTGTGGGATCGCAGCGGGACGCCTGACCCGGTCGTGGCCCGGCTCGAATCGCTGCTCGCGCCGCTGCGCCACGATCCGGCGCGCGCGCCGCTGCGGCAGCGTTCACGCCGGCAGTGGCCGTGGTGGTTGGGTGCCGTGGCCGCGGCTGGCATCGCCGCGTGGTGGTTGTGGGGGTCGGAGCCCTCGGGTCCGCAGCAACCGCAGTTGCAACTCCTGGCCGACGGGCGTGCGCTGCAGCCGGACGAATGGATCGAGACCGCGGGTGCGGCGAGCGCACTCGAACTCGGGGACGGCATCGGCCGGCTCCGGCTAGCGCCCGGCAGCCGCCTGCAGCTGCGCAAGCTCGCCCGCGAGGAGACCAGGCTGTTCCTGCAGGTCGGGCGGCTCGAGGCGTTCGTGGCCGCGGATGCGCGGCCGCGGTTCTTCCAGGTGGAGACGCCGGCGACGACTTGTGTCGATCTCGGGTGCAAGTACGTGCTCAGCGTCGACGCGGATGGGACGACGCACGTGCAGGTCACGCTCGGGCAGGTTGCCTTCGAGAGCGCGGATGGGGAGCGCTACATCCCGATGGGGGCCGAGTGCCTCGCGCTCGGCGCGGGCCGGCTCGGGACTCCGCGGTTCCGCACCATGGACAGCACGCTGGTGGATCTGCTCGACGAGTTCGACCGTGCCGACCGTGCGGACGGGGCGCGGCGGCGCGAGCTGGCGGACAAGTTCTGCAGCGTGGCGGCGGAACCGAAGACCTCGCTCAGCATCTGGCATTGGTTGTCGGATCCGGACCCCGGGATCCGCACACGGGCCGACGCGGCGCTCGCGGCGCTGTTCGATCCGCCGGCCGAGCGGACGCCGGCCGCTTGGAAAGAGCAGCTCGAGAGTTGGTGGTACTGAGCTGCGCAGGCGCAGAATCCCCGCGGGATGCGGGGATGCGGAGCCGGAGCAACTCCATGGACGCAGGCGGCGCGGCCGAGGGGTGCTGGGTGGACCGAGCGGAGCGAGGTCGAACCATTCGTTGCGGCCGCGAAGGCACGTCGCGGGTCCTGGCCCCAGGCTCGCGCGGCTGGCGGCTGCTTACTGCAGCTTGACGCGCAACATCGCCGAGACCACGCGTTCGAGCGCGTTCGCTTTGGGTGCCGGCGCGAGCCACTGGAACAGGATCGTGCGATCCTTCAGGTTCGGATCGTCCGGGATCGGCAGCGGAATCGCCGCGTTGCCGCCGGCGTCTGCCGAGGCCGGCAGGGTCCACAGCACGTCGGTCCGCAGCAGGCAGCCCGGGGCGCCGAGCGGTGCGAGGTCGAGCGGCAGCGGCACGCCGCTCCAACTCGTTTCGCTGGCACCGACCAACAGCGATGCCGCCGCCGTCGCGGGCATCGCGGTCGCCTGGATCGTCAGCGTCGTCTTGCGCTTTGGCTCGCCGAGCCAGCCGATGACCACCGGCTGCTGGTCCGCCTTCGGACAGCCGCTGCCGACGACGACGATGCCGCCGCCGGCCAGCGCGAACTCCAGCTTCGTCCCGGACGGGAACGGTCCGTAGCCGGAGGCCACCGGATTCGCCGCGTCGTAGGCGAGTGCGTAGACCGTCTCCAACGTGTCGCTGCGGCGCGAGCCGGGCTGAGTGCCGTTGAAGTAGGCATCCTGGATCACGAGGTCGACGACCACGGCGCGCTGGCCGTCGTGCCGGAACGTCCCGGTCAGGCCGAGCCGCGCCCACGCGTCCTGCTGCGTGTCGAAACGCGTGTTGGCGCGGCGCAGCAGCAGCGTCGGGTCGGCCAGGTTCTGGTCGAACTTCGGGTCGAGGGCGCTGCCGCGGAGGTGCGCCATGCGCAGTTCGAGCAGGGAGTAGGTGTAGTTGCCGTTGCCGGCGGTCGCGAAGCCGACGTCGGTGATCGTCGCGTTCGGCGGGAACGCGCTGGCTGGCACCAGGATCTGCGTGCGCATGTCCTGGAAGCTGCCGGTCGGGCCCTTGCCGCCGAGCGGGATGCTGTTGATCGGACCCTGGTCCGCGCGCGCGTCCGGCACGTAGACCTGCGCGGTCACGGGCACTCCGAATGCGAGGCTCAGCGCCACGGCTGCGTGGCGCAGCAGGACCGGGACGCAGGAGCGGCCTGCCAGCTGCGGATCCGATGCCATCGGGGGATCGTTCGGCACCGGGAGCGCGCCGGCTTGAGCACCCACGTCGCTATACCTGCCGCATGCCCGTGATCCCGCTCGGCCAGGAGCCGTTGCCGCTCGCTTCGTTGCTCGCGCTCAGCCGTGCCGGCGCGCGTGTGCAGCTCACGACGCAGGTGCGCGCCGCCGTGCAGGCCGGCCGCGCGCGCGTCGAACAGGCGGTCGCCGCCGGCCGGCGGATCTATGGCGTCAACACGGGTTTTGGCAAGCTCGCGTCCGTCGCGATCCCGCCCGATCAGCTCGCCGACCTGCAGACCAACCTGCTGCTCAGCCATGCGACCGGCGTCGGCGATCCGCTGCCGGTCGAGACCAGCCGGCTCGCGTTTGCCCTGCGGATCCACAATCTGTGCCGCGGGTTCTCTGGCGTACGGATCGAGCTGATCGAGCAGATGCTCGCGCTGTACGAGCGGGATCTGATTCCGGTGATCCCGTCGCTCGGGTCCGTCGGGGCATCCGGGGATCTCGCGCCGCTTGCGCACATGGCGCTGCCGCTGATCGGGCATGGCGAAGTCTGGCGGGATGGGAGCAGGATGCCGGGCAGCGAAGCCCTCGCGCTCGCAGGCCGGGCACCGCTTGCGCTGGCGGCGAAGGAAGGCCTCGCGCTGATCAACGGCACGCAGATCATGACCGCGATCGGTCTGCTGGCGTTCGCGCGGGCGCGCGAGCTCGCCAAGGTCGCCGACATCGCCTGCGCGACCACGCTCGAGGCGCTGCGCGGCTCCGTGCGTCCGTTTGCGGCGCAGGTGCACGCGCTGCGCCCGCATGCGGGTCAGTGCGCGACCGCAGCGAACTTGCGGGCCCTGCTCGCCGGTTCGCAGATCGTGCCGAGCCATGCGGCGTGCGACCGCGTGCAGGATGCGTACTCGCTGCGTTGTGCGCCGCAGGTGCACGGGGCTGCCAAGGATGCGCTTGGTTACGTCGGGAACGTGCTGCGCACCGAGGCGCACGCCGTTACCGACAACCCGCTCGTCCTCGAGGACGGCGAGATCGTGTCGGCGGGCAACTTCCATGGCCAGCCGGTCAGCCAGGCCATGGACTTCCTGGGCATCGCGATCAGCACCCTTGCCAACATCAGCGAGCGCCGGATCGAGAACCTCGTGAACCCGGACATCTCCGGCTTGCCGCCGTTCCTGGCGGCACGGCCCGGCCTCGACACCGGACTGATGATCCCACAGGTCGTCGCCGCTGCGCTCGCGTCCGAGAACAAGTCGTTCGCGCATCCGTGCAGCGTCGACACCATTCCCACGTCGGCGAACCGCGAGGACCACGTGTCGATGGGCGTCACCGCCGCGCGGCATGCGCAGTGGATCGTGGCCAACACCGAGAAGGTCCTCGCGATCGAACTGCTGTGTGCGGCCCAGGGGCTGGATTGCGGCGAGCGGCTGGCGCCCGGGCGCGGCGTGCAGGCGGCGTACGTCGAGATCCGGGCGCGCGTTGCGCCGCTCGATCGGGATCGCTTCCTGGCGCCGGACCTTCGCAGCCTCGAGACCCTGATCGCCGACGGTGCGCTCGTCGCCGCGGTCGAGGCCGCGGTCGGCGAGCTGGCCGTCGAGGGGTAGCGGCGAGTGGGTAGCATGCGGCGCCGGTGGAACCGGCGAAGTCGCGAACTCGATTGCTGGCGGGGCTGCTGATCGTCGCGTTTGCTGCAATCGGGTGGCTGCTGTGGGAGCGCGCGGACCGTGATGGGTCCACGGCGGATGGCGCCGGACGCGGAACGGAGCTGGCGGCGGCAGTCCTCGAGACCGAGGCGATCCGCGACGGTGACCCGCCGCGGGTCGCACCGCATGGTCATGCGTCGGGGCGAGTCGCTGCACCGGAAGCCGGCGGAGCTGTGGCGGTTTCCGGGGCGCCGGCTGATCCGCGTGCGCGCGTGCTGGTGCACGTGCTGGATGCCGACACACAGCAGCCCGTGCCGCAGGCGTCCGTCTGGGTGTTGCCGAGTGACGCAAGCGCGGCGGCGCCGGCCGACCTCGAGCTCGTGCGAGAGAAGGACAGCGACATGCAGGCGTGGGTCGAGCGCTTCGGGGGGCGCTTCGAGACCGATTCGAACGGCGCGGTCGAGATCCCGGCCGAAGCTCCGTGGTCGCAGGTCGTCGCACGAGCGGGCGCGCGGATCGGTTCGACGTCGATCGATGGGCGGCCGCGACACGACGCGGCCGGGCCGCAGATCCTGCTGGCGCCGGAACGGTTGCTCGCGTTCCGGGTCGTCCACCGCGAGGAAGCGGTCGCTGGGATCATCGTCGAGCTGCGTGCTGGTGCGCGCAGCGAGCGCGTGCTCTGGAGTAGGGAATCCGATGCGCACGGGCAGGTACGTTGGCGCTGCGCCGTCGTGCCGGTGCCGGCGCGAGTCACCGTTGCGCTGCGGTTGCCGGGCAGCCGTGAGCAGCACGCGCGCGAGGTGCCGCTGGCGCCATGGCCGACCGAGAAGATCGTGCTCGAGGCTCCCGGCAGCGGAGCGGCCGAGGTGAGGTTGACCGGCACCGCGCCTGCCGGCCGTGAAGTCGCGCTTGCCGCACTCGAACCGGAACCGGCCGCGCGACCGCATGTCGAGCGGGTTGGCCGTGACGGGCGTGCGCTGTTTCGCCAGCTCGCACTCGGCAGGCGCTACGTGGCTTGGCTCGTGGGTCGCGAGAGCGTGCGCTGTGAGTTCGCGGGGCCGAGTCGAGAGGGCGAGGTCGTGCACGCATCGTTGCGCGTGCTCGAGTCCGAACGACGTCTGCGCCTTCGCGTCGTGGACCCAGCAGCGTCGCCGGTGCCCAGTGCAGTCGTGCGCGCGGTGATCACGCTCGCGCAGGAGCGGATCCAAGTCCAGGCCACGACCGATACCGCTGGCATCCTCGAGCTGCTGCTGCCCGACCGCGCCGGAGAGCAGGTCGTGCGGCATGTCGAGTTGTGGGTCGAGCCGCATCGGCGCCGGCCCGCCATGCAGGGCCGGCTCGACCTCGACAGTGTCGTGCCGCGCGGAGTGCAGCTACCTGACCCTGTCTCCGTCTGCCCCGCTCCGGTTGTCGCGGCCGGAAAGATCCGCGGAATCGAGGGTCACTGCCTGCTGGACGCGGAGTGCACACTCGAGGCCAGCGGCATACCGGCGTCGCCCGACGGCCGCTGGGAGCGCGTGAAGGATGCTTCGCTCATCTGGCCGGAGCCCGGCACGTTCCAGATCCATGCGTCGACGGAGTTCGATCGACTCCGTGTGTCGTGGCGCGGTGCTGCGATTGCGCCGCATGCCCCGCTCGAGTTCCGGCGCGGCAGCCTGGAGCTGGAGTTCCTGCTTCGTGCATGCGGCTCGCTGGAGCTGCCGATCCGTTGTGATGCCGGAGTTGCATTCGATGCGCTCGGTGCGCGACTCACTGCGCTCGAAGGGCAGGTGCTGCCCGACCACGCGCGTCTGGTTGCGGAGGGTTTCCGCTCGGCGCGTGTCGGACCGGACACGTTGGTGCTGGAGGCCCTGGATCTGCAAGCAGTGGGCGAGGATCCACCCATGCTGCAGTGGAGCCACCTTGCGCCTGGTCGCTACCGCATCGAAGTCTTCACCGGCGGTTCCGGCGGCACCGTGCTCGCGAGCCGGGAGCTGCATGCGCGGGCTGGCACGACCGTGCGCACGGATCCGATCGACCTGCGGGGCCGCCTCAAACGCGTCCGGATCGCAGTGCGGGACGAGAGCGGTGCACTGCTGCCCGGTCACCAAGCCGCGCATGTCTGCCACACGCGGGCTGCCGACCCGGGTGCACGCCGCACCCATGCGACCGTGCCGGTGGTCGCGGGAATCGCCGAGCTCGTTCTGGCCGAACCGACCGACCTCGTCGTCCAGGCCATTGGTCGGCCGCCGGTGGAGCTGCCGCGTGTGTTCGCCGATCAGACCGTGCAGCTGCGGGCAGGGACCGTCGTGCGCGTGCGGTTCGACACCAGCAAGCTCCCGCAGTTCGCACGCGAGTCGTTGTGCGTCTGCCTCGAGTTGCGACACGAACCGACCTACCGGCACCTCGGCGCGCAGCTCGAACCAAGGGTCCCGCCGCCAATGGCGAGCCTTCCTCCCGGGCCGCAGCCGGTTCCCGATGACGGCATCGTCAGCTGGAGCGTGGCCGTACCGGGGAGTTATTGGATCCGGGCGCTGGAGGGCGTGCGTCTGGGTGAGCCGGCGCGGTTCGATCCGCCGGTGCTGCGGGTGAGCGGTGGCCGGAGGCAGGAGTTTCGCGTGGAGGTACGGTGACGGGTCCGCGCGAGGTGGTGTGGGCAACGTGACACGTCGACTTGGTCTCCTGCTGTTGCTGACGTGCGTCTTGGCCGGCGGTGCACTCTGGCTCGTCAGTCTTGTCGAGGGTGCTCGGATCGGCGCGGTTGCTGGCGATGCATCCGAACCGTCCCTGTCGGGCCGGCTGTCGGAGCCCTCCAGCGCGCACGACACTGTAGCTCAGGATCCACGGACGGTTCCCGCCGAAATGTGGAACGACGACGAGCGCGCGAAGCGTGCCGAAGTCGTCGGAGCAGCACCGCGCCGCACGATCGATGTGCTCGTCGTCGACGGAACGACGCAGCAGCCGGTGCAGGGCGCGAGCGTGTGGGTGCTCGCATCCACGGCAGAGACGTATCGGGGGATGCCGGCGCTCGTGCGTCAGCGGATGGAGGCGGACCGCGAAGGCTGGGTGCGCGAGCATTCCGAGGCAGTGCGCACGGACCGGGACGGAACCGCGCCGGTGCCGATGCCGGAGACCGGCGTGCTTCACGTCATGGCGCGTGCGGACGAGCGCTTCGGTGAGATCTGGATCGCGAGCGATCGGCCGGCTCCGACTGATGGGTATCGGATCGAGCTCGAAGCGGACCTGGAACTGCGCTTCCGCGTCGTCGGACCGAGCGGAGAGCCAGTCGAGGGCGCGCGGTTGCTGCTCGAGTTCCCTCGTCGTGTCGACGCGAGGCTCGGTGTGACCGCACACCATCGCGTCGAGCCGGCGGGAGCGGATGGACGGTGCTGCGTACGGCACGCGCAGCAGGTCTTCCGTGGCCTGCTGCCTTCTGCGGCCGGGCAGAAGCAAGTGCGCGTCCTGCTCGAGAGTCCTGGCTTTGCCCGCAAGCCCGTGGGTGCGTTTGCCGTCGAGCCATGGCCTGAGCATGAGCTTGAAGTGCGCGTGCCGACGGGCGGGACGCTCGAGGTCTCGCTCCGCGGCGCTCCTGCGGCAGCGATGCGCACGGCAGTCCTCTGGCTTGCGGAAGCGAAAGACCGGACAGCGGAAGGCACGCGTCACTTCGGCCTGAACCGTGACGCGATCCGGCAGCCCTTCGACGAGGCCGGGATCGCCCGCTTCGGCAATCTCGCACTCGGGGAGTCGTTCGCGGTCGCGGTTCACGGGCGGGAGAGCATGGGTCGGATGGTCGAGGGTCCGCGCGTCGCTGGCGAGGTCGTGCGGCACGTGCTCGATTTCGGCGAGGAGTTGCCGCGGCTCTGCTTCCGGTTGCTCGACGAGCGCGGGGAGCCGATGCGTGAGCAGCTGGTCGAGGTCTACACGGCATTCCAGGGCGTGTGGGGATCGCTGCGCACGAAGACGGACCGGTCGGGTCGTGCGTCCGCAGAATGCTGGCACCATTCGCGCAAGCTGGAGCTCGCGTCGATCGAGTTTCGCGTCGCGTTGCAGCCAGCGCTGCCGAAGCTCCGGCATCGGGTCGATATCGGCCGGGTCCTCAGCCCGGGCGCGAACGAACTCGGCGACGTCCGGGTCATGACTCCGCCATTGCTGGCGGAAGGCGTCGTCCGAGGGCTGGAACCGTCAACGCTGCGCGGCTCCGCATTCCATGCGGAAGCCTCGTCGCGTGACTCGGGCGGGCGGGAGACTTGGCAAGGCGTGCTGAATCTGACCACCGTGTGGGGTGAGGAAGGCCGCTTCCGCGTTCACGGCTCAAGTGATGCAGAGATCATCCGGCTGCGCCTGCTTGGCGACGGTGTACCCGGCCGGGAGCCGGTTCCGATACGGCGCGGGGCGAGCGGAGTGCTGCTCGCCTTCGAGCGACCGGCGACGATCGAGCTGCCGATACGGTGGCCGGAGGATCCGCTCTTGGTTCCAGTTCGTGGTGAACTGCGCGCGGCAGGCGGGCAGCTGCTGCCGGAGGGTGTCGACAGTGTGCAGGAGCGGCTCATGGGGACCAGCGGCGAGCGCGTGATGTGGTTCCAGCCGCGCAAGGCGATGGTCGGGCAGCCGGACTCCGAGTTTCCCACCCGGCTGCGTTGGCATGGTCTTGCTCCAGGCGACTACGTCATCGAACTGCTGCAGGATGCGCAGCCTGCTCCGGTTGCCGTGCGGACCGCGCGCGTTGCTGCTGGGGAGACCCTCTGTCTACCGCCGGTCGAGCTGATCCACCCGCGCGAGATCCGGGTCGAACTCCAAGACGCGAGCGGGCGCCGCCTGGGTACCGAGGACGAGGCAGTCGTGCTGATCAAGAGCCCGACCCAGAATGCCGCCTGGCGCGGAGTGCGCATCACCGACGGCGTTGCAGTTCTCTCGCTGCATCAGCCGGCCGATCTGGTCGTCTACACCGCAGGCCGGCCCCCGCACGAAGTCCGCGCAGTTTTCCGGGATCAGGTGGTGCGTCTGCCTGAGGGGCGCCGGCTGAGTGTGCAGCTCGCGTTCGATCCCGCCTTTGCTGGATCCCGCGCCTGGCTCGTCCAGCTTTCCTTCGCCGACGTTGCTGCTGACATGGGGCGATTCGAGACCGCGTCCGGATCCGGTGTCCGAGCCAGCCTCGTGAGCCCGCGGCCCCCGGGGAGCATGCCTTTGCCGGCTGATGGCCGGCTGTCGTGGGAGGTCCCCGTGCCAGGCGAGTATCGGCTCGAGTTGATCAGCACGCACGATGCGCGGGAGGTTTCCCGCAAGCCGGTGCTCGATCCCGCGGTGATCCACGTCGGCACGGACCCCATCCACGAAGTCTCCGTCCGCGCACGCTGAAGTCGCACCGGTCGGGGGAGCTGCAGCACCCGCGAGCGGGGAGATCCTTGCTTCCGTGCGCGATTTTCGGCCTGGAATGGGCCTTCTCATTCCACATCGTGCGTGGAACCAAGAACTGCACTCGAACTCTCCGACACGGAGGGATTGAAGATCCAGCTGACGCCCGGCCTTCGCAGCGACGAGATGGAGCGCCGGCTCCTGCTCGCCTGGCGTGCGGGTGAAGTCTGCAACCGCGCGCTCTCGTTCTATCTCGCCGACATGGACGAGCGTCGCCTGCACCTCGAGCTCGGCCACCCGACGACCGTCACGTTCGCCGTGAAGCGGTTGGGCCTCAGCAAGCGACGGGCGCGCGATCTGCTCGCCGCCGGACGCAAGCTCGCACGGCTGCCGAAGCTCGACCACGCGCTATCCGTCGGTGAGCTCACATGGTCCAAGGTCCGGCTGGTGGCGCGCATCGCCACGCCGGATACCGAGCAGGCCTGGATCGAGCAGATCCGGCCGCTGACGCACGAGGAGGTGCACGCGATGGTGCGTCGCGCGCGTGAGGGCGATCCCCCCGGTCGCACTGACGCTCGCGCAGCAGTGCATCGCGTCAAGCGCCTCACGATGAACGCCGCGCAGTGCCGGGCCTGGGAGCGAGTCCGGCGCGAGCTCGCAGTGGCTACGGGCGCAGTCGTGATCCGGGACGAGGACGTCCTCAACGCGCTGCTGCGCTCCTACTCCCAACCGCACACGGCGTCCGCGGCAGGGCCCGGGCGCGCACCCGGACGCAGGCCGACCCGCGCCACGAGTGAAACGCCCGCGCCGACGCGCGCGGAGGGTGCTCAGCTGAGCACCCGCGTCGCAGCCCGTACCACGAAGATCCGCAAGCCGGCTGATCCGGCAGGCCCGACGCGTGTGCGACGCCGGCAGGGCGCCGACCGGCGCACGAGCAACGCCTCTGGGCAAGAGCCGAAGCGCTTCGACTCGAGGCCGCCCTTCCTGGACCCAGCATGGTGGGACCGTCCGGATGGGTACTTCGAGTGGACCTCCGAGGGCGACCGCATCTGGATCGAATGGAAGCCCGAATCCCCCCGATGACTTCGCAGGCACCACGGGACGCGCCATGCTGTGCATCTTCCTCCCGATGACGGTTTGGAATCCCTGATGCTCGTCTCGGTCGCATTGCTCCTGGCCCAGCAGGAGGTCCCGGTCGACTTCGTGCAGCAAGTCCGGCCGATCCTCGTGTCGCGCTGCATCGAGTGCCACGGTCCGGACGAGCAGGAAGCCGAGCTTCGTCTCGATGCGCGGCGGCATGTGTTCGGACCTGATCACGCGCTCTGGGTGGTGCGACCGGGCAGACCAGCAGAGAGTCCGCTGTTCCAACGCATCGCACTGCCGTCGAACCACGACGACCGGATGCCGAGCGAAGGAGACCCACTGACCGCTGCGCAGATTGCGACGATCGAGCGCTGGATCCGGGAGGGGGCGCCGTGGCCGGAGGAGGATCGGGACCGATTCGAAGTCCCGACGCCGCCCGACAGCGCGCGGCCGTCGATCCACGCGGCGCTCGCGGCACTGCGGGCAGAAGGCGCGCATGCCGCTCCCGTGGCAGTGGGTCGCGAAGCGATCGAGGTCGATGTGAGTTGGCGCCGATCCCGGTTCACCGACTCCGAGTTGGGGCTGCTCGCAGGACTCGAGCCGGTCCTGGTCCGTTTGGATCTCTCACACACGGCCGTTACTCCAGCGGGGCTCCGTCGTCTCGTTCGCTACCCGCATCTGCGCGAGCTCGGAGTGGCCCGCACGGCGCTGGATGACGAGACGTTGCAGGCGCTGACGTCGCTGAGTGAGCTGGAAGTGCTGAACGTCCATGGGACGCTGATCACCGATGCCGGCCTGCCGGAGTTGGCCAAACTGCCGCAGCTCCAGCGCGTGCACTTGTGGGACACCCGGTGCAGCGAGGCGGCAGTCGCCCGGCTACGTGGCCTGCGTCCCGACCTGAGTTGCACTACCGGAGCGCCGCCGCGTTCACGGCCCCAGGGGGCCGTGAACGCGACATGCCCCGTCACCGGCAAACCGATCGATCCTTGGCTCGTTCACGAACATGCTGGGCAGCGCATCGCGTTCTGTTGCGCACAGTGCCGCGCCATGTTCGTTGCGGATCCCGCCGCGTTCGCGGAGAAACTGAAGTGAATCGTCGATGAGTTCCCCGGTGAGCAGGAAGTGGCGCGCACCACGTGGTACCAGCCTCACGTGCGCAAACTGGCAGATCGAGGCCGCCTACCGGATGGTGCAGAACAACCTCGATCCGGAGGTCGCCGAAGATCCCGATCGCCTGATCGTCTACGGCGGCTCCGGTCAAGCGGCGCGCAACCATGAGGCGCTCGACAAGATCCTCGTGACCCTGCGCCGGCTGCGCCCGGACGAGACGATGCTGGTGCAGTCGGGAAAGTGTGTCGGTGTGTTCACGACGCACGCCGATGCGCCGCGCGTCTTGATCGCGAACTCGAACCTCGTGGGCGAATGGGCGACTTGGGACGAGTTCCGCCGGCTGCAGGCGCTCGGTCTGACGATGTACGGACAGATGACTGCAGGCTCTTGGATCTACATCGGGAGCCAAGGCATCGTCCAGGGCACGTACGAGACGTTCATGGCGGCTGCAGCACGTCACTTCAACGGCGACCTCCACGGTCGACTGGTGGTGACGGCTGGCCTTGGTGGCATGGGTGGGGCACAGCCGCTGGCGATCACGCTTGCTGGAGGTGTCTGCCTGGCGGCCGATGTGGACGAAGCGCGCATACGAAAGCGCCTCGACTCCCGCTACCTCGACGAGCTCGCGCCAGATCTGGACCACGCCATCCGCACTGCCTTGATCAACAAGGAGGCGCGCCAGCCGTACTCGATCGGTGTGGTGGCGAATGCAACGGAGCTGCTTGGTGAGCTCCTCCGCCGCGAGCTCGTCCCGGACCTCCTGACCGATCAGACGAGCGCGCACGACATGCTCAACGGCTACGTCCCCGATGGCATGCGCTTGGCCGACGCGCTGGTCCTCCGTCAGCGCGACCCAGCCGAGTACCAGTGCAAAGCCCGGCGCACCGCTGCGCAACATGTGCGTGCCATGCTTGCGTTGCAGGCGCGAGGGTCGATCACTTTCGACTACGGCAACAACCTGCGGACCGAAGCGCGCAACGCCGGAGTCACCGACGCCTTCAGGGTCCCTGGATTCGTGCCCGAGTACATCCGGCCCTTGTTCTGTGAGGGAAAGGGGCCCTTCCGCTGGGTCGCGCTCAGCGGGGACCCAGCAGACATCCACCGCATGGATCGCCTGCTCCTCGATCTGTTCCCGCGCGATGCGCTGCTGGCGCGCTGGATTCCGGCAGCCGCCAAGCACATCCAGTTCCAGGGGCTTCCGGCGCGAATCTGTTGGCTGGGCTACGGGGATCGCGCCCGGTTTGCTGTAGCCGTCAACGAACTGGTGGCGGGTGGCGAGCTGCAGGCGCCCATCGTGTTCGGTCGGGATCACCTGGACAGCGGATCCGTGGCCTCGCCATACCGCGAGACCGAAGCCATGCGGGACGGGTCGGACGCGATCGCCGATTGGCCGCTGCTGAACGCCCTCCTCAACACCGCAGCCGGTGCGACCTGGGTGTCGATCCACCACGGGGGGGGCGTGGGGATCGGGCGCTCGCTGCACGCCGGACAGGTCGCGGTGGCAGATGGCACTCCCGAAGCGGGAATCCGGTTGCAGCGAGTCCTGACCTGCGATCCCGGAACGGGAATTGCTCGCCATGCGGACGCTGGCTATGAGGTCGCCTCTCGCGTGGCCGCCGATCGGGGCGTGGATCTGGGCGGCTGAGGTCCAAGGAGCAGGCACCCTCGCGGCCGGCCGTTCCATTCTCCCGGACTCCTGATCCCCGCCCCGGGATCGGGGGCGTTGTAGTCTCCTCAGTCCGTTGGCGGCCCGCCGCCATCGGACCCCCGACCATCGACTGTGTTCCGTTCCGATCCGAATCGAAGCAAGGCGCCGTCGCCGGACGAGGATGTGATCGTCGTCGTCGACCGTGTCGTTGATCCGTACCTCGTGATGTTCCACGAGCCGGCGGGTTACCGCGCCGAGCAGTTCCGGGGTCTGCGCAACAAGCTGATGGCGATGAACCCGGACGGCGAAGCAAAGACCCTCGTCGTCACCTCCGCCATCAAGGGAGAGGGGAAGACCGTCACGGCCATCAACCTCGCTCTCGCGTTCGCAGAACTGGAACACACCCCCGTACTCCTCGTCGACGCGGATCTCCGGTCACCGCAGGTGGAGCGCTATCTGAACCTGAACTCCGCAGCTGGAATCGCAGATGTCCTCTTGGAGCGGGTGCCGCTGGCCACTGCGATCCGGGACGTCGGACTCCGAAACCTGGCCCTGCTCGGTCCCGGCACCCGGCTTGCGGCGCCGTCGGAGTTGCTGACCTCCACGCGCATCGATGAGTTGTTCCGAGTCCTGAAGGAGCAGTACCGCTATGTCATCGTGGATACGCCCCCGGTTTTGGCGGCGACTGATGCCAGCGTGGTGGCGGCGAAGGCCGATGGTGCGATGCTGACGGTCCGGCTCGAGCGTTCGACGCGGCAGATGACGCGCGAAGCTATCCAGAACCTGCAAGACCTCGGCGGGAACGTGCTTGGCGTGTTCGTGACCGAGGTCCGCGGCGCCGATCCGGACATGGACCCCCGCTACGCCGCTCCCGCACGTACGGAGGATTGAGATGGGCACACTAGGAACCAGCCTGCGCGAGGCAGTCAAGAAGCTCGCCTACGGGACATCAGTCGAGCAGCTCCGCAAACGCGGCATCAAGCAGGTCAACGTCGTCGGCCTGGACCGGATCGTGGTCCTGATCGAGGAGTCGGTGAACCGGAGCCTGCGCAACAAGCTGCGGGGGCTCGAGCGGAGCTTCGTCGCCGACGCGACCAAGAACGAGTTCCTGCGCATGCTCAACGGCACAGCGAATGCGGATCCGGCCGCCGAGCTGGCGGAGATGCGCGTCCGCGCCGAAGAGGAACTCGACGACCTGCGCGAGCAGCTCACCCAGGCGCGCTCCCAACTGCAGGATCGGTTGAGCCTGGCCGCCGATGTAGAAGCGGATCGCTTCCGTGGTGAGAACCAGAAGCACGCGCGCAGCGTCCAGGATCTGTTCGCCAAGTTCGTGCGCAGCGGCAGCACCGACCTGTCGATGCTGCGCAACGACGTCCTTGAGTACTTCCTCGGCGCCTTGGACCACGAGCGCCAAGCTGCGGTAGCAGCGCGCGAAGCGGTCCGCAACCGCGAGGTCGAGCTGCTCGAACGCCGCATCGGCAAGATGACGCAGGCCCTGGCGGAAAACGAGGCGCGCCTTGCTGAAGCCGCCGCGCTCCGCGACGTGGACCCGGGCGTGCCCTCGATCTATCGCGAAGTCCAAGGGCTCAAGATGGGCGCCAATCAGTACGAGAAGAAGCGCGCCCTGATGGCCGAGATCTTCAAAGCCAACCTCGCGCTGCAGAAGGGAATCGCGAGCGCGGCCAGCTAGAACCCGTCTCGATCAGTTCACCATGACGACTCCAAGCATCAAGCCCGCTCCCAGCACAGCAGTTGCTCCCGCTCCTGAGCCGAATCCGAGTTCGGATCGCAAGGGCGTTCTCTACATCGGAATGGACCTAGGAACATCGCGCACTTCCGTGAGTGCGAGCAACGGCGTTCGCGCAACCGTGATGTCTGCCGTCGGGTACCCGAAGGATGTGGTCAGTCGCAAGCTGCTGCAGAAGGACGTGCTGTTCGGCAACGAGGCGATCGACAAGCGACTGTCGCTCCAGTTCTACAAGCCGCTCGAGAAAGGCGTGCTCGCGCACAGTCGCGATGGCGACGTCCCGGATACCGATGGCAACATCCGCGCTGCGCGTGACCTGATTCGCGAGGCGATCCGCCTGGCCAAGCCGCGCCAGGACGAGCTGATCTACTGCGTGATCGGTGCCCCGGCGCAGGCCTCGATCCGCAACAAGGAAGCGATCCTGGAGGTTGCCCGCGAGACAGTCGATTCGGTCATGCTGTGCAGCGAGCCATTCTCAGTTGCCTACGGTCTCGACTGGCTCGAGGACGTCCTGGTCATCGACATCGGTGCCGGCACGACGGATCTGTGCCGGATGCACGGCACGATGCCTGAGGAGGCGGACCAGATCACGATCGAGATGGCCGGCGACGCAGTGGACGAGGAGCTCGCGCGGTTGATCAAGGAGCAGTACCCCGAGGCGCAGTTCACGATCCAGATGATCAAGCAGATCAAGGAGCGCCACGCCTACTTGGGCGAGCCGGCCGGGCGCGCACTCGTGGATCTGCCCGTGCGCGGCAAGCCGACACAGTTCGATTTGACCGAGGAGATCCGGCAAGCGTGCAGCATCCTGATCGCTCCGATCGTCGACGGCTTGAATCAACTGATCTCTTCGTTCGACCCGGAATTCCAGCACAAGCTGCGCAACCGCGTGCTGCTTGCCGGTGGCGGGTCTCAGATCAAGAACCTGGACAGTGCGATCGAAGAGGCGATGAAGCGCGACCTGGGCGGTGGCAAGGTCCTGCGGATCGACGAGCCGGTGTACGGGGGCGCCAATGGCGCGCTGAAGATCGCGCACGACATGCCGGAAGAGTTCTGGGAGAAGCTCAAGTAGCGCAGCGCAGCCTCGGCGTGCATGGCTGCCGCTCGCATGCGGCGGTCCCGATCCGGGCGCTCCGCTCAAGCCCCTGCGGCGAGCAGTCGATAGTCCGGTCGATATGCGCGGACTGCTCGTCGCAGTGCTGTTCCTGGTGGGCGTGCCGTACGGCGTCTCGAAGCTGTACCGGGAGCTGGCAACGGACTCGACGAAGGTGCGGTGGGTCGTCACCGAGTTCGTGGATGCATTCAATGCGGGCGACATCGATGGCGCGATGGCCTGCTTCGCGTCGGGCTACCGCGACGAATCCGACGAGGAGAACCCGATCGACCGCAGTGCAATCCATCGCGCGCTCCTCGCAGCGGTGCAGAACACCGATCCGCAGTCGAAGCAGCCACGCTTCGAACTGAAGACCGGCGATGAGCTGATCCGCATCGTGGAACTCGATCCTGAAGGTGGTACTGCCCAGATCTCACTGGAAGTGAGTGTGCGGGAACGCAGCGCCGGAAACCGCCTGATCTGGAAGGTCAAAGGAGTCGTCGACATGCGACGCAACGACGGTGACTGGACGATCGTGCGCAGCACGCACCAGACAGTGGTCGGCGCGCGTCCAGGCGACTGATGCTCGAGCGGTCCGCTCCAGCGGTGCTGGACCGGGTGACGGAGCAACCGCCGGTGCGGCGTCAGGATCGGGCAGTGCTGTCGATGCGGCCGAGCCAGAGTTGAGCAAACCGGCGCCGCATCCCTCCTGCCGGCAGGCGGTTTGCGACAGCCCGCACCAGACGCCGCGCCCGCTCAGCCTGATCATCGGCGACGAGCAGGTCGACTCGCAGACCGAATGGCAGATCCACGCGCCGGCCGATCGTCCGTGCCTCGCGCAGCAGGCTGGCTGCGCTCGCGTCATCACCTCCCTCGCGCAGCTCCTGGGCCCGCAGCAGCAGCCACCACGCGCGGGGCACCGGCAGACCGAGATCGGCGATCTCCTGCTCGAGATCCTGGCGGAGCAGCCCGAAACTGCGCAGCTCGAGGTGGGCGAGGACCCGGGTGAGCGGATCTCCCGCAGTGGTAGCCAGGTCGATCGCCGTGCGTAGGTGTGCGATCGCTGGCTGCGGCTCGTCATGCCGCGCGAGCACGAGACCGTGAAACAGCTCGGCGCGGCCATGGCTGCGAACGTCGTGCAGTTCACGTGCGCGCGCGCCCGCGGCTGCCAAGTCGCCTCTCGCCGCCGCGAGGTCGCCCAGGTCGCCGTGTATCGATCCACGATGCAGCTGCACGCGCAGCAGGCCCAGTGGGTCACTGGCGGCCTGAAAGATCGTCTCGGCGAGGTCGAGCTCCCGCAATGCGATCGTGAAGTGGCCGCGCAGTGCGTGCAGGCGCGCCAGGTCCACCTTCAAGTGAGCACGAGTGCGGTCGTCATCGAGTGGCGTCAGCTCCAGCGCCCGGTGCAGGCGCTCCAGTGCGTCGAGCGCGGTGCCGAGGTAACCGAGAACCCGGCCGTGCAGGCCAAGTGCCAGTGCGGCGGCCCTCCGGGCCGCGGTGTCGGTGGGCTGGGGCAGCAGGGCTTCGGTCCGGTCCAGGTAATGGAGCGCGCTCAGATACTGCCCTGCGTTCTGTGCGGCTTGGGCGAGTCCCGTGAGCGCCTGGACTTGCACGATGCGATCGCCGGCAGCCTCGGCGAGCTGATAGCACGCGCGCCAGTCGTCGCGTGCGCGCTGGTGTCGTTCCGCTTGGGCGGCAGCGGCCGCTGCGAGCGGCAGAAAGCGCAGGCGCCAGGAGAGCACGCGCGGCTCATCGCCCAGCGCGGCCAGATGTGCACGGAGGCGATCGGCGACGACGAGGGAACTGCGCCGCGAGCCGGCTTCGACGAGACGTGCGAGTCCGGCGAGAAGCGGTTCGACGGCGGCAAAATGCTCGTGCGCGCGTGAGAGCAGCATGCCTACCTCCAGTGGCGAACCGCCACGTTCCTCACGGAGCCACGCCGCGCTTCGATACAGACTGCGGCGGACGGCCGGCGGGATCGTTTCGAGAAGCGCAGCGCGGAAGTCGGTGTGGCGGAACGCGCCGGCGCCGCCAACCGCCCGCACGACCCGGCCGCCGAACAGGGAGATCGCCTGCAGTACGTCGAGTTCCGTCTGGCCCACGAGAGCCGCGAGATCGGCGATTCGGAACCGGCTGCCGAGCACAGCCGCCGCGAGCAGCACGTGGCGCTGTGCTGGTGGCAGACCCGCCACGCGCCGGCGCAGGCGGTGCAGCAGCGGCTCGGCGGGCCGGATGCGAGCACCCGATGGAAGCGGGCCAAAGGACCCTGGAGTGCCGGTCAGGTCACCGCGGGCGACGAACGCTTCGAGGGCTTCGATCAGGTTGCCTGGGCTGCCCCCGAGCGCTCCATGGGCAGCGCGTAGCACCTCGGAATCGGCGCTCCCGGCACGGAACAGAGCCACGGCGAAACGCAGGAACGGCTGCTCGGGAAGTCCGCGCAATTCGTGCGTCGATCCAGCGAACTCTTTGCCGAGCTCCTCGATTCCGCTGACCAGGAGCAACAGCACCGGCAGCTCGCGGATCTGTTCGGCCAGTCGTGCGACGACGAGCTGCCCCGTGCCGTCGAGTCGTTCCGGCCGATCGATGCGCAGCAACAGCTTGCGCCCCGGACGCGCGATGCGTGGGAGCGCCTGCGCAACGAGCAGTGCGCGCGCCGCAGGATCGTTGCCGAGCTCTGCGCCGAGCACGAGGGCGGCCAGTCGTTCCGCATCCGCCGGTTCGAAGCCGACCTCGAGTGCGCGCGCGATGCAACGGTCCTGGGCCAACGGAGAATCGGCCGCGTCCCCACGCAGCAGCCACTCGAGCAGGAGATCCGTGAACGGCGCTCCGATCCGACGCGTGCGCTCAGGGTCCGGTTCGCCGCCGAAGAAGACCAGGTCATCCTGCTCCGCGAGCTGCTGCTCGACCCACTCGTCGAGCAACCTTCGCCTGCCGATGCCTTCGGGGCCGACGAACCGCAGCGCGGCGCCAGTTCCAGCGCGCAGCTGCCGCAGCGCGCGGTCCAGGAGCGCAAGTGCGTCATCCCGGTCGAAGAACGGTGTGGGCGCGAATCGCCGCATTGCTCGTGCCCGCCGACGGGAAGCGAGGACCGGTGCCCGGCGCTCATGCTCACGCCACCACGGTGAGGCTTCGCCCGCGGCCAGCGTGTCGGCGACCAACCTCGCGCTGGCCATCCGTTGCTCCGGCTCCTTGTGCAGCAGCTCGAGGATCAAGTCTTCGAGCAGCGAGGACACGCGCGGCTGCAGGTGCGAAGGGCGGGGTGGCGGGCGGTCGAGATGAGCTGCGATCATGGCATCGCTGTTCGCGGCGTCCTGGAACGGGTGGCGGCCGGTCACGATCTCGAACAGCACGATGCCGAGCGCGTACAGGTCGGTGGCCGGCCCGGCCCGCTGCCCGCGGAGCGTTTCGGGCGCCGCATAAGCGAGGCTGCCGAAGAAACCGCCGCTGCTCGGCTCCCCGGGGCGCGCCAGTTCATCCCCACTCCGGCGTGCGAGTCCCAGGTCCATCAGTTTCACCTGCCCTGCCTCGGTCAGGGCGAGGTTCTCCGGCTTGACGTCGCGGTGCACGATGCCACGCCGGTGGAGGGCCTCGAGCCCGCGAGCTGCATCGGCACCGATGCGGCGTGCGAAGTCTTCGACCGGAGGGCCGCTGTGCAACAGGAACTCTCGGAGCGTCTTGCCCCGGACGTATTCCATGACCAGGTACGTCAGCTCCAGCCCCAGCAGGTCGATGGTCTCGACCGCGAGGATCCGCGCGACGAACGGACTTCGCACTGCAAGTCCGAGTTCGCCCTCCTGCTCGATCTGCAGCCGCGCGCGCTCATCCCTCAGGCGGTCCTGGCGCAGGAACTTGACCGCCACCTCGCTGCCGGCCGGGAGGTCACGCAGCCGCTCCCGAGTGCGTGCCCGGTACACGGTCCCGCTCGCGCCTGTCCCGACTTCTTCGAGCAGGTCGAAACGAGCTGAAATCGGGTGCTGCAGCGGTCCGGTCACGATGCGGGCGCGCACGTTACCGTTCGCCGGCGAGCGCTGGATCGGCTATTGCGTAGCCTCATCGTGTTGCGCCTGTTCAACACCTTGACTCAGCGCGTCGAACCGCTGCAGCCGCTGCAGCCCGGTCGCGTCGCGATGTACCACTGCGGCCCGACGGTGTATTCGTCGCCGCACATCGGCAACTTCCGCTCGTTCCTGCTCGCAGACCTGCTGCGTCGGTTCCTGGAGGACCAGGGCTTCGCCGTGCACCAGGTCATGAACATCACGGACGTCGGCCACATGACGGCTGATGACGAGGACCGGGGTGAAGACAAGCTGCAGGCGGCGGCAAGGCGCGAACGGCTCGACCCTTGGGCGATTGCGCGGAAGTACGAGGATGAGTTCCACGAGTGCCTGGAGCAGCTCCAGTTCGAGCGTCCGCACGAGATGCCGCGTGCGACCGAGCACATTCCGGAGATGGGCGCGATCATCGGCGATCTGCTCGCGAAGGGTTACGCGTACCAGGTGGATGGCAATGTCTACTTCGAGATCGCGCGCTTTCCAGGGTACGGGAAGCTGTCGAAGAAGGTGCTCGACGAACTCGAGGAGGGGGCGCGCGTCGCGGTGAACGAGCAGAAGCGGGATCCGCGGGACTTCGCACTCTGGAAGACGGATCCGCATCACCTGATGCAATGGGATGCGCCGTTTCCGGGAGGTGCCCGAGGCTTTCCCGGCTGGCACATCGAGTGCTCAGCGATGGCGATGAAGTACCTAGGGCACAGCTTCGACATCCACACCGGGGGCGAGGACAACCTGTTTCCGCACCACGAGTGCGAGATTGCACAGAGCGAGGCACACACCGGGCAGCCGTTCGTGCGTACCTGGTTGCACGTGAAGCACCTCTTGGTCGAGGGACGCAAGATGGCCAAGAGCGCGGGCAACTTCGTCACGGTGCGGGACGTCCTGGCGCGCGGGTACACCGGGCGTGAGCTGCGCTACGCGCTGTTGCGTGTGCAGTACCGCCAGACGCTGAACTTCACCTGGAGCGGGCTCGATGAGGCGCGGGCGGCGATCGAGCGCGTCAATCGCGCGCGCGCGCGCTTGGCGCGGATCGCGACGGGAGTCGAGCCAGCTGGGCCGGACCGGCTCGATGCTGAGCTGGCGCGTGCGCAGCAGTCATTCGTTGCCGCGCTCGCGGACGACCTGAACACCAGTGAGGCGCTCGCGGTCGTGTTCGGCCTCGTCGGCGAGGTCAACAAGTGCCAGCCGGGTGTCGCTGCTGCGACCGACGCGCTCGCGGCGTTCGCGCGGTTCGATCGCGTGCTGGCAGTGTTCGGGGCCGTGGAGGTGGAGGCGCCGGCCGACCAGGATCCGGCGCTCGTGCAACTGCTCGCCGAACGCGAGGCGGCACGCAAGCAGAAGGACTGGGCGGCCGCCGACCGCGCGCGGGACGCGTTGCGGGCGCGCGGTTTCCAGGTGATCGACACGCCGCAAGGACCGCGCTTGGAGCCGATCGGGTGAGCGCCGGGCAGGATCCGTGGCTGCGTTGGACGGCACGAGTGCAACTGCTGCTGCTCGGCTTCCTGCTCCTGGTCCTGCTGATCCCGTACGAGAATCGTCAGATGCAACTCCGGATCCTCGACGCGATCCGGCAGGTCGAGAGCAGTGGGCGCGACGATGTTCCGGATGGTGATGGAGGTCGCGCAATCGGTCCATACCAGATCCATGAGGTCTACTGGCGCGATGCAGTCGCACACGATCCGTCGCTAGCGCCAGCCGGCTATCAGGCATGCCGGAGGCGGGACTACGCTGAGCGGGTCGTACGTGCGTACATGCAACGCTGGGTCCCGCAGGCTTGGCGGCATGGCGACCCGGAGATCGTGGCGCGCACGCACAACGGCGGGCCGCGTGGCTCCGAGAAGGACAGCACGCTGCGGTACTGGGCCCGCGTCGCGGAATGGTTGCAGAGCACCGAGCCATGAGACCGCCAAGGCGGCCTGGTCGCGTGAGTCGACCGCTGCCTGTGCGGTGAGCGCACTCCGTCTAGACTGGCAGTGGGACCACTCGGACATCACCGATGCGTAATCGACTTGCTTTGGCGCTCACATCCCTGCTCTTGGCGCAGCCGTTGGTGGCACAGGCATCGCCGCCGACGTTGCTGCACCCATTCACGGAGCCCGGACCGCGCCTGCTCGCATGGCTGGCGCAGGAGCGCGCGCACACGCCTGCCATCACACGAGCGCAATTCGTGACGCTGCAGCATGACGCGCTGCTGGCAGAGGCTCGAGCCGCGCGCATCGTGCTGGGGGAGGGTCGTGAGGTCACGATCGTGTGGCAGTCGATGCCGACGGTGCTCGCTCACGCGCGCTTCGGAGGCCATGTGCTCGGCGATCCGACGGCCGCGTTCCAACTCGCCCTCGCGGCCGATGGTCTCGCCTCCGCGTCGTTGCAGGTGGGCGATGAGACGTACTCCCTGCGTCCGACTGGAATCGGTGCCGTCCATGTCTTCGAGCAGATCGCGACCCAGCTGCAGCGGCCGTGTGGAAACGAGCCCGCGCATGCGCGGTCCTTGCCGGCGGATCCGGTGCCCCAGCCGCTAGCGGCGGTCACCTCGGTCGTCGACGTGCTCGTCGTGTACACCGCGGCAGCGCGTGCGAGCGCCGGCGGGAAGTCCGCCATCGAATCGCAGCTCGTGCTGCGGGTCGACAACGCGACCGCTGCTTGCAAGGCATGCGGCGTGGACCTGCGCTATCGGCTCGTCCACTTGGCGGAGACCAGCTACACCGAGACGGGGACGTCGACCGACCTGACGCGGCTGCGCACGCCCAACGATGGTTTCATGGACGAGGTGCACGGGCTGCGTTCGACGTACGGCGCGGATCTGCTCGCGCTCGTGATCGATCAGTCGTCCAGTTTCTGCGGTGTCGGCTACCTGATGACCTCGCTGAGCACGACGTTTGCGCAGTATGCATTCAGCGTGACGGTGCGCGGCTGCCTCGGCGGCCACACGCTGACGCACGAGATGGGACACAACCAGGGCTGCCACCATGACCGTGCGAACGCGGGCAACGCGATCTACCCGTACAGCTACGGCTTCCGGACCAGCGACAACCGCTATCGCACGGTGATGTCGTACAGCCCGGGCACGCGCATCAACTACTGGTCGAGCCCGGGCGTGCAGTATTCCGGCTACACGCTCGGTGTCGCGAACAGCGAGGACAACGCCCGTTCCTTGAACGACGTCCGCGCCACCGTCGAGCGGTTCCTGCCGACCAGCAAGCTCGACTGGCAGCTGATCCCGGGGGGCATTCCGGGCACGAACGGGTTGCCGACGCTGGCCGGCAGTGGAACGGTGAACCAGGTCGAGCCGATCGCCGTCACGCTGGGCAACACGCGCAGTGGCGCACTCGGCGCACTGGTCGTCGGCGCGTCGGCGCTGAACCTGCCGTTCCTCGGCGGGACCCTGGTGCCGAATCTGGACCTGCAGATTGCAGTGGCTGGCAACGGAGGCAGCGTCGTGTTGTCCGCCGCATCTGTGCTGGTCCTGCCGGCGGGCACGGATCTCTGGCTGCAAGGCTTCTTCCTCGACCCGCAAGCCGCGCAAGGGATCTCGGCGACGCATGCGCTGACGGTGCGGCGACCCTGAGCAGCCGGTTCGCGCCGCGCCCGGCGTGATCCAGCCAACAAGTGCGCGTGAAGCTCGCGCGCGCGCCGCCCAACGGTTGACCTGCCACGGGCCGATCCGTAGAAACCCCGCTCTTGAGACCGCATCTCAAGAGAGAAAAACCACGCAGATCGTCCTCGCATGCACATTCCCCGCGTCCGTTCTCCCCTCGTCCCCACCCTGCTCACGCTCAGCACCACCGCGATCGCGGCGCTCGCGCCAGCGCAGCAGGTCCGCGTCGACTACCCCGACAGCACGATCGTCGCCCCTCCTGAGCTGCGGTTTCCGCTCTACACGCTCCACGGTGGCGGCACGGTGCGCCTGCAGGTCCTTTGCCCCGCCGCGTTCACCGGGCTGCCGGCGCAACCGATGCTGGTGACGAAGTTCGGCATGCAGATCGCAGGCCGCGAGGCGTACTCGCGCTTCGAGGTCCGCTGCGGCACGTCACCGCGCACGGACCTCAGCTACAGCTGGACCGACAACCTGCCGGACAAGCGCCTGCAGCAGGACCTTGGCAACACGGTGCTGCAGGGCGGCCTGCAGAACGGTGCGCCCGTCAACCAATGGGTCGAATACGACCTCGACCATCCCTTCCTGTGGCAGCCGGGCCAGAGCATCACGCTCGACGTGATCGCCGCCTCGAAGCTGCCCGATTCGTTCTGCCTCACGGCCGGCGCCGCGACGGAGCGCTTGTACGACGCGCCGTACCGCGACGCGGCGACCGGCCTCGTCCTCGCGCCGACCGGCGGCATCAAGTTCCGGATCGTGTTCGAACCGGTCGGCTTCCTCAGCTTCGGGGCTGCATGTGCCGGCACGGGGGGCGCCAAGCCGGCGATCCATGCGACCGGCAGCTCGCAACTCGGCAACCTGGCGCTCGTCCACCTGACCAACGCGCTCGGTGGCGCGCCGACGGCGATGTTTCTCGGCAGCTCGCGCGCACGCGCACCGTTCGGCCCACTGCCGCTGCCGTTCGGCGGTGGTTGCGCATTGCTGACCTCGATGGAGCTCGCCTGGCCCGTCACGACCAGCGGCTCCGGCCCTGGCAACGGCAATGCCACGGTGCCGCTTCCGATCCCGGGCGATCCCTCACTGCGCGGCTTCGTGGCGTTCGTGCAGTGGGTCCAGCTCGACCGGGCTTCGCCGGCGGTGATCCCGTTCACGACGACCGGTGCGATCGCGATGGTGCTGCTGTGAGACGCGTGCGCCTCTACCTCGCGGTGCTCACGACGCTGCTCACGGCCTCCGGTCCGGCGCAGCAGCCTCTCTCGATCGAGCTGGTCCGCCCGCCGGCCCTGCCGCGCGCGATCGCGAGCTTCGGCGCGGCGACCGCCGACTCCTGGCTCTACGTGTTCGGCGGCCACGTCGGCCGTGCGCACGACCACTCGCGCGACAACGTGGTCGGCACGTTCCGACGCCTGAACCTGCTCGATGGCACGAGCTGGGAAGAGCTGCCCCCCGGCCCTGCGCTGCAGGGCACGGCTCTCGTTGCGCACGCTGGCAGGCTCTACCGCATTGGTGGCATGACGGCGCACAACGCACCGCACGAGATGGAAGACATGCACTCGACTGCTTCGGTCGATTGCTTCGATCCGCGTAGCGGCGGCTGGCAGGCCTTGCCGCCGTTGCCGGAGCCGCGCTCGTCGCACGATGCCTGTGTCCTCGACGGCAAGCTCTACGTGATCGGCGGCTGGCAGCTCGCCGGTGGCAGCGACGGCGACTGGCACGCCTCGGCCTGGATGGCCGATCTCGCGGCCCCGGAACTGGCCTGGCAGCGCCTGCCGGATCCTCCGTTCCGCCGCCGCGCTCTCGCCGTCGCGCCGGCGCACGGCCGCATCATGGTCCTCGGCGGCATGGACGCCGCCGACGAGGAACCCACCGCGCGCACGGCGCAGTTCGATCCGGCGACGGCGACCTGGAGCGAAGGCCCACAGCTCCCCGAGCCCGGCTTCGGCATCGCTGCGCATCAACACGGCACGGACCTCATCTGCACGACCCGCCGCGGCGCGGTGCTGCGCCTCGACGCCGCGTCCGCGCGCTGGCAGCGCATGCACGACCTCGCATTTCCGCGGATGTTCCACCGGCTCGCGTCTGCTCCCGGCGGGCGGCTGCTCGTGCTCGGTGGCGCCGGCGGCGGGAGCCACCTGCGCAGCATGGAGTTCGTCGAGACCCGCGCGCCGCACGAGCGACTGCTGGTCCAGGAGTGGACGATCCCGCTGCCGACGCGCGCGCGGAACCGGCAGGGCGTCTTGCTGCAGGACGGCGGCTTGATCCTGTTCGGCGGCAACCGTGAGCTCGACCAACACGCATTCGAGCCTGAGGACTTCGTCGCCGACGCGTGTCGTGTCGACCTGGCGCAGCTGCACGCGGTCGCGCTGCCGGACTTTCCCGCGGCCCGCCAATCGGTAGAGGTCGTCCAGTGGGGCCGACGCGGTCGCGAGAACCTCCTGCTCGGCGGGTTCGGCCACGATGGCGAAGTCGCCCGCGCGCAGGACGCGGCCTTCACGCTCACCTCGTCGCCAGCCAGGTTCACGCCGGCGGCGCACGCGTTGCCGCAACCGCGCACGCAGTTCCGTTGCCTCGCCGTCGGCGAGCAGCTCTGGTTGCTCGGGGGCACCGACTTCGACCCGCGCCGCGGCGACGACGCCGCGTTCCGATTCCCGCTCGAAGTGCTGGTGCGCCCGGTCGCCGAGGCGGCGGCGCCGTTCACGGCCAGCGGGTTGACGCTGCCGACGCCGCGGCGGGCGTTCGGCGTAGCGCTGCTCGACGGCGAGATCTGGCTGATCGGCGGCATGCGCGAGCAGTTCACCCCGGTCGCGCACTGCGACGTGCTCGATCCACGCGCGCGCAGCTGGCGCCAGGCCCCGGCCCCGACGCTGCCGCGGATCTCGCCGGAGGTCGCCACGCTCGATGGCCGCATCTATCTGGCTGGCGGCAGCTCGCGCCGCGGCGAGCGCTTCGAGCCGGATCCGCGGCTCGAGCTGTTCGACCCGCGCCAGGGCTGGTCGACGCTGGTCGAGGAGCTGCCGTTCCCGACGCGGCACCTGCGGATGTTCGCCTGGGGCGAGCAGCTGCTGTTCCTGTCGACGCACCATCGCCAACCGGGGCAGGCGAAGATCTGGCTACTGCGCCCGCCGGCCACCCCGGCCGAGCGCACCGGCGACTAGCTCGGCGCGATCTCTTTACGCTCCCGCGACCGGCCGGCATGATCCGCGGCCCCTCGGCTTCGGCCGGGGGTCCCGCGGGAGCGGATCGGGGCTGGTGTCCTGTGCGGTCTTCAAAACCGTTGGGGGACGTCCTTGCGACGGCCCCGGTGGGTTCGATTCCCATGCGCTCCCGCCAGCTTGCGCCTCCCATGTCCTCGCCCGCCACGCTCCTGGACCCGATCGCTGCGACCATCCGCGCCTGGCTTGCCGACACGCTCCGCGCCGGGCGGGCCGATGGGCTCGGCCCGGCGACGTCGCTGGTGGCCTCCGGCCTGCTGGACTCCGCCAGCGTGGTGGAGCTGGTGCTGTTCCTCGAGCGGCAGTTCGGCATCAGGATCGAAGATCACGAAGTGGGGCTCGCCAACTTCGACACGCTCGCCGGTCTGGCTGCCTTCGTGCGCCGGAAGCTGCCGTGAGCGCTTCGGCGCCGGCCCATCCTCGCTGACCCCTCGAAAGAAAGGGGTGGCGCGCTACCTTTCTCCGGCTCATAGCTGGGTCGAGCCGTGACGAACTTCCTCCTCGCGTTGGCCGGATTCACGCTGCCAGTGCTCCTGATCGTGGGGCTCGCAGTGCTGTTCAACCGGCGCCTGTCCGCGTCCTGCGGCGGGCTGAGCCCGGACGGGCGCTGCGGCCGTTGCGGCCGCACGGGCGAGGAGATCCAGGTCGCGCGCGGCACGCGCGAGGACGCAACCTGCCCGTGAGCCGCACCGGCTGACGTCGACGCGACCAGCGATCAGGGTCGGATCGGCACCGCCGGTCGACCAGGCCCCGGATCGAAACCATGACCGTCCACAGGATCAGCAAAGGCTTCGACATCAGGCTCGCCGGCAAGGCGCCGGCCGAGTGGCACGTGGCCCCCGAGCCGCTCGTCGTCGCGATCGAGCCGGGCGAGATCCTCGGCATCAAGCCGAAGGTCCTCGTCGCCGAGGGTGACGAGGTCCTGACCGGCGAGCCGCTCCTGCTCGACAAGCGGGACCGCGCGATCCAGCTGGCGTCCCCCGCAACCGGCAAGGTCACGCGCGTCGAGTTCGGCGAGCGGCGCGTGCCGCTGCGCATCGAGCTCACCCCGAGCGGCCCGGACCGCTACCACGAGGGATCGCGGCTCGATCCCGCGCACCTCGGCCGGCTCGAACGCGGCGAGATCGTGGAGGCGCTCAAGCACGCCGGTTTGTGGCCGCTGCTGCGGCAGCGCCCGCTCGGCAAGATGCCGATCGGGGACGCGGTGCCGGTCGCGATCTACGTCAACGGCATGGACACCGAGCCGCTGGCCGCGGATCCGGCGTTCGCGACGCAGGACGACGGCGTCGAGCTGCAGCTGGCGGTCGATCTGCTGCAACGGCTCACGAGCGGCAAGGTCTACGTCACGGTCGCCGCCGGCAGCGTCCCCAAGCAGTTCCAATCCCTGCGCGGCGTCGAGCTGCATCAGTTCGCCGGTCCACACCCGACCGGCCTGGTTGGCACGCACATCGCGAGGATCGCACCGCTGCGCGGTCGCGACACGGCGTGGTACCTGAAGGCTCAGGAGGCCGCCCTGATCGGACGCTGGCTGCGCACCGGCCGCTATCCGTGGGAGCGCGTGGTCTGCCTGGCCGGCTCGAGCGCGCCGCAGCGCGGCTACTTCCGCACGCGTCAGGGTGCTGCATTGATGACGCTGACGGGCGGCAAGCCGATCGATGCCGCGAATCGGACCATCAACGGCACGGTGCTCAGTGGGCAGGCGGTACCGCCGGATCCGCGCGGCGGCTTCCTCGGTTACTACGCGCAGACCGTGACCGCGATCCCCAGTGGGGGCGTGCAGCGCGACCTGTTCGGTTGGGCCTTGCCGCAGTTCGGCAAGCTCAGCGCGTCGCGCGCGGTCTGGTCGTGGCTCGCGCCGAAGGACCGATACGTGCTCGACGCGAGGCTGCACGGCGGCCGGCGGGCGATCGTCAACATCGGTTTGTGGGAGCGCATGCTGCCGCACGACATCCATCCGACGTTCCTGGTGCGTGCGATCTGGGCGGGTGACATCGAGGAAGCGATCGGCCTCGGCCTGCTCGAGCTGACCGAAGAAGACGTCGCGCTCTGCACGTTCGCCGACCCCTGCAAGATCGAGATCGGCGACGTGATCCGCCAAGGCCTCGACCTCTACGAGAAGGAGGGCTGATGAACTTCCTCCGCCGCATCGTCGAGCGCAGCCGCAAGCTCTACCACGCGCCGGACGCGCCGCTGCACAAGCTGTGGCCGCTGTTCGACGCCAACGAGACGTTCCTGTTCGCGCCGGACACGAAGACCCCGCCGGACGGGCCGCACGTCCGCGACTACATCGATCTCAAGCGCGTGATGTGGACGGTGATCCTCGCGCTGATCCCGTGCACGCTGTTCGCGATCTGGAACACCGGCGAGCAGCACTTCCTCGCGTTCACGCGCGAGGCGGCCGCCGGCAAGCCGTATCTCGTCGGCTGGCTGCAAGGCCTGCTGTTCGGCAGCGACTATGCCCCGGTCGCCAACGCGGCGACGTTCGCCGACAAGGTCGTGTTCGGGCTGCAGAAGATGCTGCCGATCCTGCTGGTCTCGTACGGCGTCGGCCTCGGCATCGAGGTGTTCTTCGCGATCCTGCGCAAGGAGGAGGTCTCGGAGGGCTACCTGGTCTCGGGAATCCTCATCGCGCTGATCGTGCCGGCCTCGATCCCGCTGTGGCAGCTCGCGCTCGCCGTCGCGTTCGCCGTGATCCTGGTCAAGGAGGTGTTCGGCGGCACCGGAATGAACGTGTTCAACGTCGCGCTGATGGCCCGGGCGTTCCTGTTCTTCGCCTATCCGGCGCAGATCAGCGGCGACCAGGTCTGGGTCGCCGGGATGGCGAAGGGCAATCTGCCGTACGACGGTTTCTCGATGCCGACCCCGCTGCTGGTGGCGTCGACGGCGGACGTGCACGGCGGCGCCGTCGCGCACGCCGGCCAAGCCGTGCAGCAGGCCGGCTATTCGCTGCCCGAGCTGTTCCTCGGCACGATCCCCGGCTCCGCCGGCGAGACGAGCAAGCTGTGCATCCTGCTCGGTGCGGTGGTGCTGGTGATGACCGGCGTCGGCAGCTGGCGCACGATGGTCGCCTGCGTGCTCGGCCTGCTCGGCATGGGGCTCGTGTTCAACCTGACGATCCCCGACCTCAACGGGATGCCGAGCCTGCCGTTCTGGGAGCACCTGCTGATGGGCGGCTTCCTGTTCGGCGTCGTCTTCATGGCGACCGATCCGGTGACCTGCCCCGAGACCGCACGCGGCAAATGGGTCTATGGCATCCTGATCGGCGCCGTGACCGTGCTCGTCCGCGCGATCAACCCGGCCTATCCCGAAGGCACGATGCTCGCGATCCTCCTGCTGAATGCGTTTGCGCCGACGATCGACCACTTCGTCATCAGCCGCAACATGAAGCGACGGAAGGTGCGCCTTGGATAAGAGCAGCAACATCTACGTCCTCAAGTTCGCGCTCGTGATCTGCGTCGTCGCGAGCGCCGGGCTGGCGCTCACCTACAACGTGCTGCGCCCGCTGCAGCTCGAGAACCAGGAGTTCGACCAGAAGCGCAACGTGCTGCAGGCGCTCGGGCTGTACGACGCCAACGACCCGGCGATGACGCGGGAGAAGATCGAGCAGCTGTATGCCGCGCGGATCGAGGAGAAGGTCGTCGAGGGCACCGGCGGCGCCGCGCCGGACGTCGCGCCGGAACAGGTCGAGGTCACCGACCTCGCGCCGTCCGAGCTGAAGAAGATCCGCGACCCGCGCGAGCTGCGGCGCAAGCGGCCGGTGTTCCTGGCCCGCGGCGAGGACGGCGCGTTGACCGGGATCTGCATTCCGATCGAGGCGAAGGGCCTGTGGAGCACGCTGTACGGCTACCTCGCGCTCGGTCCCGACGCCGACCGGGTCCGTGGCATCACGTTCTACAAGCACGGCGAGACGCCGGGACTCGGCGGCGAAGTCGACAACCCGAACTGGAAGCAGCAGTGGACGCAGGGTCGCTCGATCCTGGCGGACGGCAAGCTGGTCGGCGTGCAGGTCAAGAAGGGGAAGGTCGATCCGTCGATCCCGTACGAAGCGGAGCACATGGTCGACGGCCTCTCCGGCGCGACGATCACCAGCAAGGGTGTCTCGGCCGGCCTGCACAAGTCGCTCGAGTGGTTCCGCCCGTTCCTGCAGAAGTATTGGAAGTCCAACTGACCGGCCGGAGGTGATCCGATGACCGCGACCGCAACTCCCCCGACCACGACCAAGCGCGCCCCGCTGTTCGGCAAGGCCGAACGGCGTGCCGTGCTGGATCCCCTGTGGGACAACAATCCGATCGCGTTGCAGGTGCTCGGCATCTGCTCGGCGCTCGCGGTGACGACCAAGATGCAGACCTCGCTGGTGATGTGCATGGCCGTCATCGTCGTCGTCTCGCTCAGCAATCTCGTGATCTCGCTGATGCGCCGCTGGATTCCGAACAAGATCCGCATCGTCACCGAGCTCGTCGTGATCGCGAGCCTGGTCATCATCGTCGACAACATCCTGAAGGCCTACGTCTACGACGTCAGCAAGCAGCTGTCGGTGTTCGTCGGGCTGATCATCACGAACTGCATCGTGATGGGGCGCGCGGAGGCGTTCGCGATGGCGAACCCGCCGTTCCGCAGCCTGCTGGACGGTTTCGGCAACGCGCTCGGCTACGCCTGGATCCTGCTCGTGGTCGGCACGTTCCGCGAGATCTTCGGTTCCGGCACCTGGTTCGGCATCCCGCTGGTGCCGCAGGCGCTGTACGACGCCGGCTTCAGCAACAACGGTCTGATGGTCCTCGCCCCGGGTGCGTTCCTGCTGCTCGGGATCATCGTCTGGGTCCAGCGCGCGATCAGCGGCTACTCGGAGAAACACTGATGACGCTGTCGTTCCTGTTGGCGGCCGATCCGAACTCGCTCGGGGCGCTGCTCGGGTTGTTCCTCGGCTCGATCTTCGTCGAGAACATCCTGCTGGCGTTCTTCCTGGGGATGTGCAGCTATCTCGCGATCAGCAAGCGCGTCGACAGCGCGATCGGGCTCGGCATCGCGGTGACGCTGGTGCAGTTCATCACGGTCACGGCGAACTGGGCGATCTACAACTTCGTGCTGCGCGAAGGCGCGCTGAGCTGGGCGGGACTGCCGGACACCGATCTGTCGTATCTGGGCTTCCTGACCTACATCGCCGTCATCGCCGCGATGGTGCAGATCGTCGAGATGGCGATCGACCGCTACAGCCCCAAGCTCTACACGGCGCTCGGGATCTTCCTACCGTTGATCGCGGTCAACTGCGCGATCCTGGGCGGCTCGCTGTTCATGGTGGAACGTGACTACACGTTCGCGCAGGCCGCCACGTTCGGGCTCGGGTCCGGGCTGGGCTGGTTCCTCGCGATCGTCAGCATGGCGGCGATCCGGCACAAGCTGCGCACGGCGCACATCCCCGCCCCGCTGCGCGGTCTCGGCATCACGTTCATCGTGACCGGGCTGATCGCGATGGCGTTCATGACGTTCGGCGGCATCCCGATCGGCTGAGGAGAGGACGATGGAGACCTTTGGCGCAGTCCTGCTCGGAGTCGCGGCGCTGACCGGCGTCATCCTGCTGGTCGTCGTGTTGTTGATGTTCGCCGAGACCAAACTGGTGCGGAAAGGCAAGGTCCGCATCCTGATCAACGACGACGAAGAGAAGTCGCCGATGGTCGATGCCGGTGGCACGCTGCTCAGCAAGCTGGGCTCGGCCGGGATCTTCCTGCCATCCGCCTGCGGCGGCGGCGGCACCTGCGCGATGTGCAAGTGCCAGGTGTTCGACGGTGGCGGCGACATCCTGCCGACCGAGTTGACGCACATCACGCGCACCGAAGCGAAGGAGCACTGGCGCCTGGCCTGTCAGGTCAAGGTCCGCCAGGACATGCGGATCAAGGTCCCGGACGAAGTGTTCGCGATCCGCAAGTGGGAGTGCACGGTGCGCAGCAACCACAATGTCGCGACGTTCATCAAGGAGCTGATCGTCGATCTGCCGCCTGGCGAGATCCTCGAGTTCGAGTCGGGTGGCTACATCCAGATCGACGTGCCGCAGTACCGCGACCTGAAGTTCGCCAACTTCGACGTCGAGTCGCAGTTCCGCCCCGACTGGGAGAAGTTCAAGCTGTTCGACCTCGTCGCGCACAATCCGGAGCCGTGCTTCCGTGCGTACTCGATGGCGAACCATCCGGCCGAGGGGAACCGCGTCATGCTGAACATCCGCATCGCGACGCCGCCGCCGCGCACGACCGGGATCCCGCCGGGGGTCTGCTCCAGCTACGTGTTCAGCCTGAAGCCGGGCGACAAGATCACGATCTCCGGGCCGTACGGCGAGTTCCACATCAAGGAGACCGGCAAGGAGATGGTCTACATCGGCGGCGGTGCGGGCATGGCGCCGCTGCGCAGCCACATCTTCCATCTGTTCCACACGCAGAAGACCAACCGCAAGGTCAGCTACTGGTACGGCGCGCGCAGCAAGCGCGAGATGTTCTACACCGAGGACTTCGAGGCGATCGAGCGGGAGTTCCCCAACTTCCGCTACCACGTCGCGCTGTCGGAGCCGCTGCCAGAAGATCAGTGGAAGGGCTACGTCGGCTTCATCCATCAGGTCGTCTACGAGCAGTACCTGAAGAACCACCCCGACATCGACCAGGTCGAGTTCTATCTGTGCGGACCGCCGATGATGTTGACGGCAGTGCAGAAGATGCTGGCCGATCTCGGCGTCGAGCCGGAGCAGATCGCGTTCGACGACTTCGGGTCGTGAGCTGCGGGTCGTGAGCCGCGCCGCGGCGCTCACGTCGCTGCTGCTGGTCGGCTGTGGCGGCGCGGCGCACGCCGGCCTGCAGCAGCTGCGCGGCGAGGCGCAGGGAACGACCTGGACGATCAAGTACGCCGGCGAGCCGCGCGAACGGCTGTACGAACAGGTCGTCGCGTTGCTGTTGCAGTTCGACCTGGTGTTCAGCCTGTGGCTGCCGGACAGCGAGATCCGGCGCTTCAACGCCGATCCGCAGCGGATCGAAACTCCGGTCAGTGCGCGGCTCGCGGCAGCGCTGCGTCACGCGCTCGCGCTCGCGGCCGTGACCGACGGTGCGTTCGATCCGACACTACGTCCGCTGCTGCACCTGCGCGGCTTCGGCGCGGAGCCGCTGGGTCGGGCGCCGCTGCCGGCCGAGCTCGAGGACGCGCGGGCGCGCGTCGGCCATCGGTTGCTGCGCGTCGGCGCCGACGACGTCGTCGTGCGCGAGCGCCCCGGCGTGCAGATCGATCTGGACGGCATCGCACAAGGGATCGCAGTCGACGAGCTCGCCGCGCTGCTGCAGGCGGCCGGTCTCGGTGCGTTCATGGTCGAACTCGGTGGCGAAGTCCGCTGCGCCGGCACCAAGCCGGACGGCACGCCGTGGCGGATCGCGATCGAGGCGCCCCCGTCGGACGCCGCAGCGTCGGCCGCCGACGCGCCGTTCACGTCGATCGTCCCGCTGCAGGACCAGGCGCTCGCGACCAGCGGCAACTACCGTCGGTTCGTCGAATCGGGCGGCGCGCGCAAGCATCACATCCTGGATCCGCAGACCGGCGACAGTGCAGCCAGTGGCCTCGTCAGCGCGAGCGTCATCGCCGCCGACTGCGCGACGGCGGACGCGCTCGCGACGGCGCTGATGGTGCTCGGACCGGACCGTGGCCTCGAACTGCTGCAACGGCTGCGCCGCGACGACCTGCGCGCGTTGATGGTCGTGGCGCCGCGCAGCGCAGAGGCGCAGGCTGTGCGGGTCCCGTGGCGGTGGCCCTGAGGCGAGGGCGGACTGGAAGCCGCGGCCCCGCGGCTGGTGCCAGGCGAACTTGAGTTCGCGATTCCGCCGCAGGCAGCGGAGCTTCGTCAGGGGTTCCGACGGCGATCCGGGGCGGGCTGTCGAAAAAGGAGATCCACGGCAGCACCGCCGCGTCCCACTACGAGAACCATGCGCCGCGCCCACGGATTCACGCTCGTCGAGCTCATGATCGTCGTCTCGGTGATCGCCATCGTGGCGAGCATCGCCGTGCCCAACCTGTTCGCCAGCCGCACCGTGGCGAACGAGCAGACCGTGGTCACGATCCTGCGGACGATCACGACCGCGCAGTTCGAGTTCAAGAGCAGCAATGTCGTCGACCTGAACCGCGACGGCAACGCCGAATACGCCCGGCTCGGCGAGCTCGCCGGCGAGACGAACCTGCGCGGCACGACGCTGCGGCTGCGCCCGACCCTCGTCAGTTCGTCGCTCGGCGACGTCGACACCGACGGCCACGCGACGCGCAACGGGTACCACGTTGCCGTATTCCTGCCGGGTGCGGGCGGGGCCGGGTTGGCCGAGACCATCGCCAACGAGATGTCGATCGATGCCGTGCTGGCCGCCGACTACTGGACCTGCGTTGCCTGGCCGGCCAGCAGCTCCAGCAGCGGACGCGCGACGTACTTCGTCAACCAGCAGGGCACGATCGTGCGCAGCCCGGACGCTGGCTACCGCGCGAAGACCACGGTGCCGGGCCCAGGCGCCGCGCTGGTCGGCGTGCCGGTGACGCGCATCGACACGCACCAGCTCGCGGTCAACGCGGTCGGTGCCGACGGCAACGCCTGGTTGCCGGTCAACTGACCCAACGCGCCGCGGCCGCGGGCCGCGCCGAGGAGCGCACCGACCCGCGACGCGCCGGCGCCCGCATCCTGGCGGCCGCGCGGCCGCGGCGGCCGTCAGACGATCAGGCGCGTCCGCGCCATCCCGAGCAGGCGTGAGATGCGATCGAGCACGACGGCGAGCAGGATCATCACGATCAGGTACGCCGCTGCGCGGTCGAGCCGGAACATCCCGAGGTTCCACTGGAACTGGAGGCCGAGGCCGCCGGCGCCGACGAACCCGAGCACCACGCCAGTCCGCACGTTGGCTTCGAACTGCAGGAACGCCTGCGTCGTCCATTCCCCGAGCGACGCCGGCACGACGCCCCACAGGTAGGTCCGCGCGCGCGTTCCCGCCGTCGCATGCACGACCTCGAGCCGTCGCAGCGGCGTCGCATCCACGTTCTCCGCGTACAGCCGCAGCAGCAACCCGAGCGTGTGCAGCAGGATCGCCAGCATCCCCGGCAGCGGCCCCTGCCGCAGGAAGTTCATCAACAGCATCGCCCAGACCAGATCCGGGACCGCGCGCAGCAGGATCGCGAGTGCTTTCGTGCCGCCCCACGCGAGCCGTCCGGCAATGCGTGCCGGCGCGCGGACGCGCTCCCCGGTGAACGTGGCCGCAGCGCGCATCAACGTCTGCGAGCCGAAGAATGCGAACAACCCGGCGAGCACGGCCGCGAACAGCGTTCCGAGCCAGGCCATCGACAGCGGTACGACCGCCGACGCCAGGGCGTGCGGCAACAGCGAGAGATCCGGCTGCAGCAGGCCGCCGAACAGATCTGCCGTGGCTTGCAGCCGGTCCCCGAGCTCGGTCATGTTCGGCGCGCGTCCCAGCGAGGCCGGCAGCGTCTCCCCGGCGGCCCACCCGAACAGCACGACCAGCGCCGCCAGCAGCCCGAGCTGGCGCCGCCGCTGCCGCGCGATGCTCCACGGCAGTTGGCGCCGCGCCGCCGGAGCTTCTTCGTGGTGCACGCGCTCGCGCACGAACTGGCTCAGCAGATCACTCCCAGCGGTCAGTGCCAGCAGGAAGAACAACACGGTCAGGACCTTGCCGCCCTCGCCGTATTCGATCCGCAGCTGCAACTCGCTGCCCAGCCCGCCCGCGCCGACGATCCCCAGCACCGACGCATTGCGCACGGCGCACTCCCAGCGCAGCAGCGTGAACGACAGCAGCCCGGGCCGGGCCTGGGGCAGGATTCCGAACAACCAGCTCTGCAGCCGCGACGCGCCGGCAGCGCGCAGCGGTTCGAGGCTGCGCGCCGGCACGGCGTCGAACAGCTCCGAGTACACGCGGGCGAGGATCCCGGTGACGTTCAGCGCGAGCGCCAACACCCCGGCGCCGGAATTCGTCCCGAGTCCGAACGTGGGCACCAACAACAGCGCCCAGGCGAAGTCCGGAACGCCGCGCAGCACGTCCTGCACGAGCCGCGCCAGCTCGACGACCGCGCGCAACAACCCGCGGTGCAGTCCGCGTGCTTCGGCGACCAGCACGTTCGTGCTGGCGAGGGCCGCGAGCACGAAGCCGCCGGCGATCCCGAGCATCGTGCCGGCGATCGCCATCGCCAGCGTGGTGTACGTGAGGTCGGCGCAGCGGCGCAGGTAGTCACCGCTCAGCTCCGGGGCGCCGAAGCCGGACAGGAAGGCGCCGACCCGCTGCCACGCGCGCTCGCGTTCGACCGGGTCGAGCAGGACCGACAGGTCGTAGTCGACGAGGAACCAGGCCAGGACCGCCAGCCCGGCGACGAGGGCAGGCAACGGCCAGCGCGCAGCGGTCCGCGGCATTCAGTTCCGCGCGTACAGGCGCCCGCGCTCCACCCCGCCGAAGCCGGCCGGTGGCCCGTCGTAGAACACGCGTCCGTCGCGGAGCGCGAGCACGCGGTCGAACCGCGCATCCAGCAGCGCCAGATCGTGCAGGCTCACGAGTGCGGTCGAGCCGTGGCTGCGGCAGAGTTCCAGCAGCAGGTGCACGACCTGCGCGACGAGCTGCGGATCCAGATGCGTGGCCGGCTCGTCGGCGAGGATCAGCGCCGCCTGCTGCACCAGCAGACGCGCCAGGGCGACGCGCTGGCGCTGCCCGCCCGACAGGTTGCCGAGCGGATCTTCACTGCGCCCCTCGAGGCCGACTTCGGCGAGCGCCTGCTCGGCGCGCGCGCGTTCGGCCGGAAACAGCAGCGAGCGGAGGCTGCGGCCGAACGACCAGTATCCGAGCCGCCCGATCAACACGTTGTGCAGGACGCGCAGGCCGGGCACCAGCGCGTCGTTCTGGTACAGCAGCCCGATCCGGCGGCGCAGGCGGCGTCGCCGCGATCCGGTCAGCGTCGCGAGCTCGGCGCCGAGCACTTCGACGCGGCCGGAGTCCGGTTGCAATCCGCCGCCGACGATCCGCAGCAGCGTCGTCTTGCCGGTGCCGGAGGGTCCGAGGATCGCGACGGTCTGGCCGACGGGAACGACGAGATCCAGCGCATCCAGGACCACCTGGCCGCCGTAGTGCTTCGTCACGCCCTGCAGCCGGATCGCCGCGTCCACGGGGGTCCGGCTCGGGTCAGCCGCCGATGTCGATCTTTTCGAGCACGGCCTTGATACCGTCCCACCACTCCGCCTTCGCGGCGATGTAGCCCTTGGTGTTCTGGATCTGCAGGATCCGGTCGTCAGCCGGCGTGCCCGGCTTCAGCCCGAGGAACGCACTCTCGATCTTCCCGCGCGTGCCGGCGCCCAGGCGCTGGTCGATGTCGGTCCGCGCGACCCACGCGTAGTCGACGTATTCCGGCGTCGTCCAGACGACCGGCAGCGCGGACTGCTCGAACTTGCCCTCCTTCCGGCGCTGCTCGTAGATGCTGAAGTTCAACACGCCGGCATCCGCGGCGCCGCCGAGCACGCTCTCGAGCGTGGCATCGTGCCCGCTCGAGTACGCGACCGACGCGAAGAACGTCTCCGGGTCGATCTGGTGCTCCTGTCCCATCAGGTGCCGCGGCATCACGTGGCCGGACGTGCTCCCCTTGGGGCCGAACGTGAAGCGCTTGCCCTTCAGATCCGCGATCGTCTTGGCGCCGGTCGACGGGTGCGCGATCACGTAACTCTTGAACTTCAGGTCGTCCGGGCGCGTCACCAGCGGCATCGCCTTGCCCTGCGTCTTCTGCATCGCCTGCACGGTCGTGACCCCGCCGAGCCAGGCCAGGTCGGCCTGCCCCGCGGCCAGCGCCGCGACTGCGCCGGCGTAGTTCTCGACGGGATGGAACGAGACTTTCATGCCGACGTGCTTGGACAGCCAGTCGGCCATCGCCTGCTGGTCCTCGCGCATGCGGTCCTTGTTGGCGTCGGGAATCGCGGTGACGACCAGGGTGCCGCCGGCAGCGTGGCTGGCCGGTTGGTTTGGAGTCTCGTCGCTGCCACAGGCAACGAGCAGGAACGGAACGGACAGGAGCAGTGAGCGCATCGATTCCTCCGTGCGGTGGGGGCGACGGACGATACGCCGGCGGGGAAGCGGGGCCGTCAGGATTCCCGCCCGCGAGCGCCAGTACCGTGCTTCGGCGGCGAGCATTCCGCGACGCTGCGGACCGGTCGGGGCTGGCGGGTCGCGCCGGGGTTCCTAGGATCCGGCGTGCCCGTCCCACCACCCAAGCACTCCCCCCGAGGCCCACGCATGCGCACCGTACCCGCGCTCGCCGCGTTGCTCGTTTCCGCCGCGGCCATCGCACAGTCGTACTCCGTCTCACCGCCCGCCCACGCCAACACGCAAGGGAACGCGTCGAACCCGATCCCGTTCTACAACGCGAACGCGCGCTACATGCAGATCCATGGAGACCTCAAGGGCACTCCGCGGGTCATGCAGGGCATGTCGATCCGACGCGGGCAGGTAGGCACGCAGACCAACGCCACGGCGCGAACGCTCGATCTCACGGTGCTGATGGCGAACAGCAACATCCAGACGACGTCGACTACGTTCGCCGCGAACTACCTGGGCACGCCGACGGTCGTCAAGCCGAAGGGCACCGTCAACTTCCCCGACTGGACCGCCAGCGGCGGGACCCCGGAGCCGTGGACGATCGTGATCCCGTTCACGGCGCCGTGGCCGTACCTGGGCACCAATGACCTGCTGTGGGAATGGCTGGTCGAGAACAACACCGGTTCGACGCTGGCGTACTACGCCGACATCTATTCCGGTCTGACCGGCCCGAACCAGGACATGACTCAGGCCACGCAGACCGCGATCGGCACCGGCTGCACGGCTACGGGCCAGAGCCGGCCGATGACGGTGTCGGCGCGCTCGTACACGTCGAATGCGCTGCAGGGCTTCTACTTCCGCGCGACCGGCTCGTCCGGCCCGCTGAACGCGCCGAGCAACATGATGATCGGCATCGTGAACCCGAACCTGACCGTGCCGGGGCTGTGCACGAACCTGTACACGCTGCCGATGTGGTACTTCCCGACCACGTCGCACAACACCACCGGTTCGATCACGATGCCGGACGTGCTGGTGCCGTGGAACCCTGGCTACCAGGGGGCGAAGCTCTACACGCAGGCGATCTCGTTGGACGCCGGCCAGACCGGGCTGCCGCTCGCGCTGAGCAACGGGCTCGAGACCGTGATCCCGGCCATGACCCCACCCGGCTCGTCCCCGATCGTGCGGATTTTCGACCTGAATTCCGCCACCGCGACCACTGCGATCGTCAACTACTACGCGTATGGGCTGATCGTGCGTTTCACGCACTGATCCGCCGCGCTTCCACCTCCCCGACCGCGGGGGTGCTGCCCCCGCAGCACCCTCCGCGACCATGACCATGCGAAATCTCCACGCGCTGTTGCCGGCGCTGCTGCTCGGCGGACTGCTGTCGGCGCAGTCCTACACCGTCTCGCCACCCGGCTACGCCAGCACGAGCGGCAACTCCTCGAACACGTTTCCGCTGAACTACCCCAGCGGCCGCTACCAGCAGGTGCACGGCGACCTCAAGGGCACGCCTCGGCTCCTGCAGGGCCTCTCGCTGCGCAAGGGCTCGACGACCAGCTCGACCGGAACCGCGCGGACGGTCTCGCTGACCGTGATCGCAGGCGACAGCAACTATGCGCTCGCCAGCACCACGTTCGCCTCCAACTACGTCGGCACCCCGGTGACCGTGAAACCGCAGGGCACCGTCAACTGCCCCGACTGGACGACTTCGCAGGGAACCCCGGAGCCCTGGTCGATCGTCATCCCGTTCACCGTGCCGTTCCCATACACCGGCGTCCACGACCTGGCCTGGGAGTTCCTGCTGCACAGCAACACGGCGAGCGGCAGCTATTTCGCCGACGCCGCGTCCAGCAGCGACACGGCCAACGCGATCTTCACGACGCACGGCACCGGCTGCATCGTGGGCGCGAACCGCAGCCCGATGACGCAACGCCTGCGCATCTACACCGCGGCCGCGGCCAAGACGTTGAATCTCACCGGGACGATCGCGTTCGCACCGCCGAGCGTGCCGGCGCTGACGATGCTGAGCCCGGTCAACGCGAACCTGACGATCCCGGGCCTGTGCGAGAAGCTGTACGTGCTCCCGATCTGGCAGTTCGCGACCGTGACGAACTCGAGCGGCAGCTCGACGCTGCCCGCGGTCGCGACGACCCACGATCCGAACTGGGCCGGCCTCAAGCTGTTCGCCCAGACGGTCGCGCCGGACGCCGGTCAGACCGGGATCCCGCTGGCGCTGACGAGCGGGCTCGAGGCGACGCTGCCCGGCTTCGCGACCACGTTCAACGTTGCGCGCGTCTACTACCGCGGCTCCACGACCTCGGCGAGCGGCACGCTGCAGACCGGCTACGGCCTGATCACCCGCCTCACGCACTGACCCCACCTCGATCCTCCCCCAGCTCACTTCCATGCAGAACTCCCGCATCGCCCTGGTGATGTGCGCGCTGAGCGTTGCGCTCGCCGCGCAGTCCTACACCGTTTCGCCGGCCGCCTACACGAACTTGCAGGGGCCCAGCGGCAACACGTTCCCACTGAACTACCAGGTCGGCCGCTACCAACAGGTGCACGGCGATCTGAAGGGGACGCCCCGCGTGTTGCAGGGCATGTCGCTGCGCAAGTCGTCGTCGACGCAGTCCTCGATGACCGCGCGCACGATCTCCGTCACGATCCTGCTCTGTGACGGCAACTACGCGACGGTGAGCGGTACGTTCGCGTCGAACTACGCCGGCACGCCGGTCACGGTGAAGCCGAAGGGGACCGTCAACTGCCCCGACTGGACCTTTTCCCAGGGCACGCCGGAGCCGTGGTCGGTCGTGATCCCGTTCACGACTCCGTTCGTCTACACCGGCGTCAACGACCTGCTGTGGGAGTTCCAGGTCGACTCGAACACGGCGACCAGCGGCTACTACGCGGATGCAGCATCCGCGAGCGACACGCTGAATGCCAGCTACGTGCAACTCGGCACCGGCTGCAAGGCCGGGACCAACACGCAGCCGATGACGCAGTCGATGCGGATCTACACGACCGCGACGACCAAGCTGCTGAACTTCACCGGCTCAGTCTCGTACGTGCCACCCAGCGTCCCAGCGGCGATCCTCGCCAGTCCCGTGAATCCGAACGCGACGATCCCCGGCTTGTGCGAGAAGGTCTTCGTGATCTCGTTCTGGTCGTTCCCGGCGACCTCCACGACGCGCGGCACGATCTCGATCCCGCTCGTCTCGACGACCCATGACCCGAACTGGGCCGGGCTGAAGCTGTACACGCAGACGTTCGTGCCGGACGCCAGCCAGACCGGTATTCCGCTCGCGCTCAGCAACGGCACCGAAGCGACGCTGCCCGGGTTCGCATCGACGTTCGACCTGGCGCGCATCTACTACAACGGTTCGACGTCGGCGACGACCGGTTCGCTCGGCAAGAACTACGGCCTGATCGTGCGGTTCACGCACTGAGATCCGCACTCGTTCCCAACCCACTTCATCCCTCCCCAACCCCGCCATGCTGAATCCCCGCATCACGCTGATGGTATGCGCGCTGAGCATTCCACTCGCCGCGCAGTCGTACACCGTCTCCCCGGCGCAGTACACCAACGTCGCCGGCAACTCGAACAACACGTTCCCGCTGTACTACCAGATGGGCCGCTACCAGCAGGTCCACGGCGACCTGAAGGGAACGCCGCGCGTGCTGCAAGGCATGTCGCTGCGCAAGTCGTCGACGACACTGTCGTCGATGACCGCGCGCACGATCTCGGTCACGATCCTGCTGTGTGACGGTAACTACGCGACGGTCAGCGGTACGTTCGCCTCGAACTACGCCGGCACGCCGGTCACGGTCAAGCCGAAGGGGACGGTCAACTGCCCTGACTGGACTGTCTCGCAGGGCTCGCCCGAGCCATGGTCGATCGTGATCCCGTTCACGACGCCGTTCGTCTACACCGGCGTCAACGACCTGCTGTGGGAGTTCCAGGTCGACTCGAACACGGCGACCAGCGGCTACTACGCGGATGCAGCATCCGCGAGCGACACGCTGAATGCCAGCTACGTGCAACTCGGCACCGGCTGCAAGGCCGGGACCAACACGCAGCCGATGACGCAGTCGATGCGGATCTACACGACCGCGACGACCAAGCTGCTGAACTTCACCGGCTCAGTCTCGTACGTGCCACCCAGCGTCCCAGCGGCGATCCTCGCCAGTCCCGTGAATCCGAACGCGACGATCCCCGGCTTGTGCGAGAAGGTCTTCGTGATCTCGTTCTGGTCGTTCCCGGCGACCTCCACGACGCGCGGCACGATCTCGATCCCGCTCGTCTCGACGACCCATGACCCGAACTGGGCCGGGCTGAAGCTGTACACGCAGACGTTCGTGCCGGACGCCAGCCAGACCGGTATTCCGCTCGCGCTCAGCAACGGCACCGAAGCGACGCTGCCCGGGTTCGCATCGACGTTCGACCTGGCGCGCATCTACTACAACGGTTCGACGTCGGCGACGACCGGTTCGCTCGGCAAGAACTACGGCCTGATCGTGCGGTTCACGCACTGAGCCTCCCAGAATCCCATGCAATCCCGCGGCACCCGCATGTGCGGGTGCCCCTTTCTCCGTCTGCCTGCCTCAACCTCGTGAGTCGATCCACATGAAATCGCCCCTCTTCCTGTTCCCAGTCATGCTGTGCGCCACGTTGGCGGCACAGAACTACACCGTCTCGCCGGGTCAGTACACGTCGACTTCCGGCAACAGCAACAACACGATCCCGTTCTGGTCGGCGACCCACCGCTACCAGCAGATCCATGGCGACATGCAGGGTGCGCCCCGCGTGATCCTCGGCATGTCGCTGCGCAAGGCGGCGATCACGCTGGCCAGCGGCGTCGCCCGCAGCAGCGATGTGACGATCCTGATGTGCGACAGCAACATCGCGTCCGCCTCCACGACGTTTGCGTCGAACTACATCGGCACCCCGACGACGGTGCTGCCGAAGACCACGATCAACCTGCCGGATTGGACCTCGTCGCAGGGGACGCCGGAGCCGTGGACCGTCGTGATCCCGTTCCGGGTGCCGTGGCCCTACACCGGCGTCAACGACCTGATGTGGGAATGGGTCATCGATGCGACGACGGCGACGTCGACGTACGCGGCCGACGCCTGCAGCCAGGCGACGGTCCAGCGCCGTAACGGCGCGATCGGCAACTATGGCAGCGGCTGCGTCGCGACCGGGAACACGGCCACGATGAAGCAGGCGTTGGAGCTCTACACGCTCAACACGACCAACACGCTCAACCTAGGTCTGACGACGATCAACTGCCCGGCGAGCGTCGCCGGCGCGATCCTGGTCGGGCCGACCAACCCGGCGCTGGCGGTGCCGGGGCTCTGCGAGCGCATCTACTCGGACGGGCTGTGGACGTTCGGTGCCGGCTCCGATGCCAGCGGCGTCATCACGCTGCCGACCGTCTCGACGGCGCACAACAACGCCTGGGTCGGGCTGAACCTGTACGTGCAGACGGTCGCCGTCGACGTCGGGCAGAGCGGCCTGCCGTTCGCGCTGAGCCAGGGCCAGCAGGGCACGATCCCGTCGATGCCGCCGACTGGCGGTGCTGCCGTCCAGCGCATCTGGTCGAACAGCAACACGGCCACGACTGGCAGCCGCGAGTCGTATCCGTACGGCCTGATCGTGCGCTTCACGCACTCGTGAGCGATCCGGCCGCGACGCGGGGCCACGGCCTCGCGTGAGCGGCAGATGGGCCCCGTCGCGTGTCGCGCTGCGGCACCCGGCGGGGCCCGCGTCTTGCTGCGGGTGCAGATCGGCGTACCACGCGGCTGCCCGGCCTACGGTGCGCGATGGGGGACTGGCCAGCTTGATGCGAGCAGCGCCTGCGCCAGACTGCCTACTCTCGTGATCCCATCCCCATCAGGAGACGCCATGCAGTTCCGTCCGATTCTGTGCATCCCACTGCTGCTGACCGCAGGTCTCGCGGCGCAGTCCTACACCGTTTCGCCGGCGGCGTTCACCAACACGCCAGGTGGCAACAGCAACACGATCCCGTTCTGGTCGGCGACGCATCGCTACCAGCAGATCCACGGCGACATGAAGGGCACGCCGCGCGTGATCCTCGGCATGTCGCTGCGCAAGGGCACGTCGACGTCCTCGAGCGGGATCGCCCGCACGCTCGACGTCGAGGTGTCGATGTGCAACAGCAACTTCGCCGCCTCGTCGACGACGTTCGCCGCGAACTACGTCGGCACACCGGTCGTCGTGCTGCCACGCCAGACCGTCAACCTGCCGGACTGGACGTTCTCGCAGGGCACGCCAGAGCCTTGGTCGATCGTGATCCCGTACACGACGCCGTGGCCCTACACCGGGCAGAACGACCTGCTGTGGGAGTGGGTGATCCACTCGACGACCTCGACCGGGAGCTACTTCGCCGACGCCTACAGCGGCTCGAACGCAGACCGCGCGAACGCGACGATCGTCAACCTCGGTACCGGCTGCCTCGCGACCGGCAAGACGTCGGTCATGTCGCAGACGCTGACCTGCTACACGACGACGTCGAACAAGAAGCTGAACTTCGGCCTGAGCGGAGCGAACGCGCCGAACAGCGTGGCGGCCGCCGTCATGGTCGGCCCCGTGAATCCGAACCTCACGGTGCCGGGACTCTGTGAGAAGGTCTTCGTCGTGCCGCTGTGGACGCTGCCGGTCACGACCAGTGCGAGCGGCGGGATCTCGGTCCCGTTGTTCCAGGCCGACTACGACCCGAACTGGGCGGGTGCGAAGTTGTATGTCCAGTCGGTCGCCGTCGACGTCGGCCAGAGCGGACTGCCGTTTGCGTTGAGCCGCGGGCAGGAGGCGACGCTGCCGATGCTTTCGCCCGGTGCGTATCCGATCCAGCGGATCTGGTCGAACAGCAACACGGCGACCACGGGCAGCAAGGAGACTTACGCCTACGGCCTCGTGACGCGGTTCACGCACTGAGGCGAGGCGGCTCAGGCGCTGCAGATCCGTCGTCACCCGGGGCGCCGCGTGCGGGGCAGGGCAACCGAGCAGGAAGCCACCAGCCCCGCGGAGGCGGCGGCAAACACGCCGCAGCGGAGTGAGCAGCTGCGGGCCCGGCGGCGGTGCCGTCGGAGTTGTGGACGCGCTGCGCCGGCGTCACGCGGGGCGTGGAACCTTCGTGCCGCGGCAGCCGTCCGATGGCCAGAGCCGCCATCGGCGGCAGCGAATGCTTCGCCCGCGGGTCAGGCCCCGGCCTGGATGGTGTAGACAAACCCCATGGTCGCCGGCCCTGCGGTGGCGTCTGCTCCTCCCCTCTCCAACGAATCCCCATGTCCAAGCACTTCCTGCTCGTCTCCTTCCTCGTTGCCGGCGGACTCGCCGCGCAGAACTACACCGTCTCGCCCGCGTCGTTCGCGACCAAAGCCGGCAGCGCCAACACGATCCCGTTCTGGTCGGCGACGCACCGCTACCAGCAGATCCACGGCGATCTGAAGGGGACCCCCCGCGTGATCCAAGGCGTGTCACTGCGCAAGGGCGGCGGCAACCAGACGACGGCCGGGGCGCGCACCAACACGATGACGGTGTTGATGGCCAACAGCAGCTACGTCAACAGCTCGACTACGTTTGCGGCGAACTACGCCGGTACGCCGATCACGGTGGTGCCGTCGACCACGGTGAATCTGCCCGACTGGACGCAGGCCACCAGCTCGCCCGAGCCATGGACGCTGGTCGTGCCGTTCACGGTGCCGTTCCCGTACACGGGCCAGCAGGACCTGCTGTGGGAGTTCCAGATCCACGCGACGACGAGCACCGGCTACTACTCGGCCGACGCGTATTCCGGCTCGGCCGATGACACGCGCCAGGCGACGTTCGTCAACCTCGGCACCGGCTGCCTCGCGACCGGCTTCTCGAAGCCGATGGCGCAGTCGTCCCGGATGTTCTCGACGCAGTCCACCGGACTGCTCAGCTTCACGCTGTCGACGGTCAATGCGCCGGTGAATGCACCATCCTCGATCTGGCTCAGCCCGGTCAATCCGAACCTGACGATCCCGGGACTGTGCGAGAAGCTGTTCTCGCTGGGCACCTGGGCGTTCTCGCTGACGGCGAGCAGCACCGGCACGGTCTCGCTGCCGACGGTCACGACGCAGCACGACGCGAACTGGGCCGGGCAGAAGCTCTACATCCAGACGCTGTCGATCGATCTGGGTCAGACCGGTCTGCCGTTCGCGCTGAGCCAGGGTCAGGAGGCGACGCTGCCGGGTTTCGGCCCCGGCGCCACGCCGATCCAGCGCATCTGGGCCAACAGCGACACGGCGACGACGGGGAGCAAGGAGACGTACCCGTACGGGCTCATCACGCGGTTCACGCACTGATTGGTTCCGGCGCCCGCGCAACGCAGAAGTTGCCAACGGCGCCGCACGCGGGCTCCGGCCGCCGCGAGGGTGTGCATCCAGCCCCGCGGCGGCGCCGGGAGACATGCGTGACCCTGGCGCGGACGTGTCGGGCGGGCTGACTCATGCAGCGGCGCCGTTCGACATGGGGATCCATCCAGCTCCGCAGCGCCGGCTCGCGCACGAGCGAACTCCGGTGCCGCCGAGCGCTTGCTGCCAGGTGCTCGTGCGCCGGGTGAATCTCCAGGCACGTGCGGCGTCGGCTGCCCTTGCGGTGCCGGCTCCGGTCGCCGAGAACATGCGGCTCGCCCGCCGTCCCCCCGGCTGCGAAGCCTGCCCCTCTTCGCCAAGGTAACTCCATGTCCAGGCACATCCTCCTCACTTCGCTTCTGCTCGCCGGCAGTCTCGCCGCGCAGAACTACGTCGTCTCGCCGTTGTCGCGCACGAACACACCCGGCGGTCAGGCCAACACGATCCCGTTCTGGTACGCGACGTCGCGCTACCAGCAGATCCATGGCGACCTCAAGGGGACGCCTCGCCTGATCCAGGGTCTGTCGCTGCGCAAGGGCGGTGGCAACCAGACGAGCGCAGTCGCACGGACCAACACGATGACCGTGCTGATGTGTGACAGCAACTTCGCTGCCAGCTCGACGACGTTCGCTGCGAACTACACCGGCACTCCGATCACGGTGCTCCCGTCGACGACCGTCAACCTGCCCGACTGGACGACCGGCGGCGGGTCACCCGCACCGTGGACGCTGCACGTGCCGTTCACGGTCCCGTTCCCGTACATCGGGCAGAACGACCTGCTTTGGGAATGGCAGGTGCACGCGACGACGAGCACGGCGATCTACTCCGCGGATGCCTACAACGGCACCTCCGACGACGTGCTGAACGCGACGTTCGTGACGCTCGGCAATGGCTGCACGGCAACCGGCGCCGGCAAGCCGATGACGCAGTCGACGCGGCTGTACTCGACGGCGACGACCGGCCTGCTGAGCATGCAGGTCACGACGTCGAATGCGCCGGCGAGCGTGCCCGCATCGGTGTGGGTCGGCCCGGTGAACCCGAACCTGACGATCCCGGGTCTGTGCACGACGCTGCACTCGACCGGTCTGTGGGCCTTCTCGGCGATGTCCAGCAGCAGCGGCCAGGTCGCGCTGCCGCTGCTGTCGACGACGCACGACCCGAATTGGGCCGGGCTGAAGCTCTACCTGCAGACGCTGGCGATCGACACCGGGCAGCCGGGTCTGCCGTTCGCGCTGAGCCAGGGACAGGAGGCGACGCTGCCCGGCATCGGCCCAGGCCCAGCCCCGATCCAGCGCATCTACGCCACCAGCGACACGGCGACGACCGGCAGCAAGGAGACCTACTCCTACGGGCTGGTCACGCGCTTCACGTACTGAGCGCGTGCCGCGGCGCGGCGCCGCGCGGGGAGGCTTCCCCGTGCGGCACGCCCGCCGCGGCGCGACGGTTGCCATGCCCCCCGCCCTGCTGTTCGTCGCGCTGCTGCTCGCGGGCAACCTGACGGCACAGCGCTACGTCGTCTCGCCGCTGTCGCGCACCAACGTCGCCGGCGGGACGACCAACACGATCCCGTTCTGGTCGGCGACGCACCGCTACCAGCAGATCCATGGCGATCTGCGCGGCACCCCACGCGTGTTCCAGGGGATCGCGCTGCGCAAGGGGGGTGGGAACCAGTCGACCGCAGTGCCGCGCACCAGCACGGTCACGATGCTGATGTGCGACAGCAGCTACACGAACAGTTCGGTGACGTTCGTGGCGAATTACGCCGGCACGCCGGTCACGGTGCTGCCGGCGACGACGCTCAACCTGCCCGACTGGTCGCAGGCGACCGGTGCGCCGGAGCCGTGGACCTTGATCGTGCCGTTCCGGTTCACGTTTCCGTACTTCGCCACGAAGGACCTGTTGTGGGAGTGGCAGATCCACGCGACGAGCAACACCGGCTACTACTCGGCCGATGCCTATTCGGGCACTGGTGACGACACGAAGGATGCGTCGTACGTCCAGCTCGGAACCGGCTGCCTGGCGACCGGTCTGGTCAAACCGATGACGCAATCGACCAGGCTGTTCTCGACGACGTCGACCGGCCTGCTGAGTTTGCAGCTGACGACGTCGCATGCACCGAGCAACTCGCCGTCGTCGGTCTGGCTCGGCCTCACCAACGCGAACGCCAGCGCGCCCGGGCTGTGCGAGAAGCTGTATCCGATGCCGATCTGGTCGTTCGCGAGCATCTCCAGTGCGACCGGCCAGGTCCTGCTGCCGTTGCTGACGACCCAGCACGACGCCAACTGGGCGGGAGCGAAGCTGTACCTGCAGACCCTGTCGATCGACTTCGGGCAGCCGGGCCTGCCGTTCGCGTTCAGCCAGGGTCAGGAGGCGACGCTGCCGGGGTTCGGTCCGGGCGTTACCGCGATCCAGCGGATCCATGCGGACGACGTCCAGGCGACGGCCGGTACGCGGACCCTCGCCTACGGGCTCGTGACGCGGTTCGCGTACTGAGAGGCTGTTCCCAAATCCCCGCGTCGCGGCGAGGCCGAGCGAGGCGGTCGCCGGCAAGGAGCGCCGACGCAGGCCTATTGCGGAGATACGTCGAGGAGGCGCGACGCAGTCCGGCGGCCGCCGCAGCCGGCCGAACGCAGCGGGGATTTGGGAACAGCCTCTGCGATCCGTCGACCGATGATGCGCGGATGGCTCCGCGAGAATCCGTGGCCTGGCCGGCAGTCCTGGCGGCAGGTGACCACTCGACGCCGGCGCTGATCATCGCCGCAGCAGGGCTGCTGATCGGGTTCGTGTTGCTGCGCGTCGTGGCCGCGCAGGACCGGCGTGGCTGGCTCGCCGCGCGTGCACCGCAGCTGCCGATCCGGCTGGTCAGCGTGCACGACGACGCCTGGATCCGCGGTGTCGTCGAGACCGACGAACCGCTTGCCTGCCCTTGGTTCGGCACGCACTGCGCGCACTACTCGTACCGCAGCGAGCGCTACGTGACGCACACCCGCGTCGACTCGGACGGCAAGACGCACACGACGAGCTCCTGGGAGACCGCGGACAGCGCGTCGGAGACGGTTCCGTTCCGGCTCGTACAGGATGGTGTCGCGATCCCGGTCGCCGGGCCGGAGGGGAGCTTCGAGCACCTGCAGTCGACCGGTTACGACTACGAGCATTCCTCGCTGCGGCACTCGGCGGAACTGCTGCCGGTCGGCGGCATCGTTTCGGCGCTCGGCGTCAAGCGCGACGACGGCACGTTCGGCCCGCTGCGTGAAGTGCCGCTGTTGGTGACGGGTCGGGAGCGCGATCTCCACCTGCGCGCGGCGGACCGGTTCGAGACCTGGATGCGCTGGTTCGCGTACGGGATCCCCTGGCTCGCCGGTGGCGCGGCATTCCTGGTCTGGCGCGCCGACGAGATCGATCCGGCGGCGATCGCGCTCGCGGTCGCGTGCGGGCTCGCGCTGTGGCTGCCGGTCTGGTGCCTTGCGACCTGGAACCGGTTCGTCGCGCAACGCAACCAGGTCGAGACGGCCTGGCGCCAGATCGACGTCGACCTGGAGGTGCGGGATCAGCTGCTGCCGTCACTGGTTGCCGTCGTCGGGCGCTATGCCGAGCACGAGCAGGAGACGCTGGCGCAGGTCGCGGCGGTCCGCGGTGGCGGCAGCGTCGCCGCGAAGATCGCCGCCGATGCGCAGGCGCGCACGTTCGAGCGCGCGCTGGTCTCGATCCGCGAGGCGTATCCGGACCTCGAGGCGGACCGGCTGTTCGCGGACCTGCACGAGCGCCTGTGGGCACTCGAAGAGAAGCTGCAGGTCAGCCGCACGCTGTACGACCGCGTGACGCGCGAGTGGAACGACCTCGTCGAGGGCTTCCCGACCTGCCTGCTGGCACCGCTGGCTCGCGCCAAGCGCAGGCCGACGTTCGGTGAGCGTTCGCGCGGTGGCCGCGGGCTTGCGCCGGCGGCGGGTACGTAAAAAGGGGCCCGGGAGCGCACCACACACGCCCGGGCCCTGGATCCCTGCCACGGACGAGGCCGTCCGTTGCATGTCTTTCCACCGTCAGACTCCTTGCACGATCTGTGCCGGGGGCGTCCCGGAATCCCCGGGTGCTCGGCACCGCACCAGATCGAGGCTCGCGCGGTGCAATCGGCCCGATCCGCCCGTGGACATCGCCGCAGCATCGGCGCTCCGCCGGCGGGGCGCCGACGCTTCGCCGCGGCGCAACTCAGCCGGAGGTTCCGTGTTGGCGCGGCGGCGATCGCCGCCCGAACTGCCGCGCCGCCCAACGCGCCGCGGTCGCTCCGACGGCGCTCCGAGCAATGCGATGCGCCGCAGCGCAGATCAGGTTCGGTCCGGCCGGGACCCGTGGCTAGACTCGGCCTGATCTTTCGCCGGCGCGCTGCTCGTCTCGCGCCCGCCGGCAGCACCCTCACGCAAGGATCCGATGGACGATCTCCTTCCCTGGCTCTACCCGGGCCTGCGCTGGTTCCACTTCCTGGCCGGGATCACCTGGATCGGGATGCTGTACTACTTCAACTTCGTGCAGACGCCGTTCTTCGGAAAGGCGGACGCGAACGTCAAGAGCGGGATGATCAGCGGGCTCGTCCCGGACGCGCTGTGGTGGTTCCGGTGGGGGGCGATGATCACGATCCTGACCGGGCTGCTGACGTACGGAGTCTTGTTGCACATGCAGGGTGCCGCGGCATGGTCCACACCGGGCTTCGTCGTGCTGCTGGCCGGCATGCTGATGGGCACTGTCATGTGGTTCAACGTCTGGTTCATCATCTGGCCGGCGCAGAAGGTCATCATCGCGTCGACGCGCCAGGTGATGTCCGGCGGGCAGCCGATCCCCGAAGCGGCGGCGCGCGGTGCGCTGGCCGGCCGCTGCTCACGCACCAACACGCTGCTGTCGATCCCGATGCTGCTGTTCATGGGCGGCCGCAATCCGCAGCTCCAGGTCCTGATCGGTACGCCTGGTAACAGTCCGTGGCCGTTCCTGATCGTGATGATCCTGTTGATCGCGGTCATCGAGTGGAACGCGGTCAGCAAGAGCCCGCTGCCGACGCAGAAGCTGCTGGCCAAGGTCGGCAGCACGATCCACGCCGGCTTCCTGGTCGCGATCGTGTCCTTCGTGCTCGCGTACTTCCTGCTGTAGCGGGCGGCTACTCCGGCCGGAACTCGCGCAGGAACGCCGCGAGCTGCGGGACCTTCGGCACTGCTGCCGGTATCGGGACCATCAGCGCGGTATCCCGCTTCGGCTGGTAGCCGGGCGGGTACTTGGTTTCGCTGATGCGCAGCCGCAGCAGCTCTTCGCCCGAGCCGGTGATCGCCGGGCCGAGCGGCGTGTCCTTGCTCGGATCCGCGCCGTGGCATGCGGCGCAATACGCGAGGAACACCGCCCGCCCCTCCTTCGCCTGCTCGCTCAGGTAATCCGGCTCCGGCGGGCCGCAGCGCGTGAGCAGCACCCCCGCAGCAGCAGCCACCACCAACAGCAGTCCGGTCGCGACGCGCATCGCGGCGCTTGTAGGGCGGAGCGTCATTCCCGCAAGGCGGATCAGCGGACCCGCAGGTCCCCGATCCGCCCCTCGAGCCGGTGCACGGCTGCGATCTCGCGCTCCATCCGGCGCAGGTGCGTCTGCCAGCGCGCGTGGTCCTCGGCGCGCTCGACCGGCGGTGCGAGCGTGCGCAACAGCGCCAGCGCCTCGTCCTCGCGCCGGACCTGGTACAGCGCGAACACGAGGTAGTACCCCTCGATCGCATCCAGCTCGCCTGCCTGCCGTTCCGGCTCGAGCAGCGTCACGACCTCGGCATGTTCACCGCGCAGCGACAGCGCCCAGGCGCGGAACGCCGGCGCCGCCTTGCTGCCCATCGCCAGGATCTCGTCCTCACGGCCGAGCTTCTGCCACTGCACGACCGCGTGCGGTCCTTGCGGCTCGCGGTGTTGCAGGATGTCGAGCATCTGCAGCGCGTCCTGCACGAGGCTGCCGACCGCCGGATCGCGGCTGCCGCGCAGGCAGCGCGCGGCCGCTTCGAGCTCGCCGGCCCCGAGCAACGCGACGGCCAGCTCGGCGTTGCGCCGCGGGTCGTCGCCGGCCCAGGCCTCGAACTCGGCCGCATCGATGTCGAACACGAGCCAGGCGCCCTCGCGGTCGATCGGCGTGAAGCCACGCAACCAGAACCGCAGCGCGTGCTGCGCGTCCGGGTCCCGCTTCCCGCTGGCGTCCACCTCGTCGCGCGGAGCGACCTGTGCGAGCACGAACGCATGCGCGATCAGCTTGCCGAGCCGCGGGCCGGAGCCTTCGACGACCGGCGTCGCGTCCGGATGCCGGCGCAGCAGCTCGGCGCGGTCGGCATCCGGCACCCAGTCGGCCGGCCAGTCGACGTTCGAATCCGCGAACACCAGCTCCGGCCGTCCGCCGGCGAGCGCGTTGTGCCAGCCTAGGAAGCGTGGCCAGTGCAACGCCGTCTGCAGCAGCAGCAGCAGCGCCAGCAGCCCCAGGCCGAGCGGGACGTATCGGCCCGCGCGCGCGAACGGCCGCCCGGCGACCAGTGCGAACAGCGGCAGCACCGGCAGCGCATAGCGGACGCCGATCTGCATCGCCGTGAACAGCGACAGGTACACCGGCAGCAACAACGCGCCGCAGGCGACGAGGACGCCGGCATGCTTCGGCCACGGCGGATCGCGCAGCGCGATCCCAAGCAGCAGCAGCACGAGGAAGACGAGCGGCAGCTTCAGCGCGAATGCCACCATGTAGTAGCTCGCGAACCCGCTGCCGTGCGCCGAGCGCTGGTCGAACAGCCGCGCGCGGCCTCCGGCCTCGGAGTAGTGCTTCTGGTAGTCGAGCCCGCGCACGAACGGCGCCGGCAGTGCCCCGAGCATGGCCGGCACCAGCGGCCGTTCGACGAGCCCGCGGAACGAGCGGCTGATCACTCCGGCGTCCGGTGCCTGCGCGTCGACTTCCTTGGACGGCACGTCGCGGACCAGCACTTCGTAGCCGGACGGCGACCACACATAGCAGGTCCACAACGCGGCCCAGGCCGTGCCGCCGGCAAGCAGGACAGCGAGCCCGGCATCCGCGACCCGGCGCCCCACTCCGTCCGCCGATCTGGTCCAGCACAGCCGCGCACGCAGCCCGCGCAGCACGGCGATTCCGAGTGCGAGCCCGAGTGCCGGGATCAGGAACAGCGTCAGGAACTTGGTCGCGAAGCTGACGCCGAGCGCTGCGCCGAGTCCGAGCAGCCGCGGCAGCGAAGGTGCGGAGAGCCAGCGCCACGCCAGCCAGCAGCACAGCGTCCACAGGCCGGTCGCGGCCAGGTCGGCCGTCATCAAGCAGCCATGCGCGAGCACGATCGGATTCGTCACGTGCAGCAGCAGCGCCGCGAGCGCGGCGCGCGAGCCGAACAGCGCGCGGGCGAAGCGCCACAGCGCCCACGCGGCGAGTGCTGCGAACGGCAGCATTCCGAGCCGGCCGGCCAGCTTGTAGTCGACCAGCGGTTCGAGCGGCGCGCCGAGCCACGCACCCAGCTGGTTCGCCAGCAGCGGCAACGGGCCGTGCAGGATCGTCGCGTATGGCGAGAACTCGAACTGCGCGCGCAACGCGATCCCGGCGTGCAGGTAGTTCGGCTCGTCGGTCGTCCACGGCGTCACCGCCGCCAGCGCTGCGAGCGCGAGCAGATGCAGGATCAGCAGCAGCCTGGCCCAGCGGTCGCAGGCGTCGCGCTGGCTCAACCCTTCCCCTCGTTCCACAGCCGTTCCATCTCCGCCAACGTCGCGCTGCCGAGCCGTGCGCCGAGCGCCTGCTCGACGTGACGGAACCTCGCCGCGAACTTGTCTGCGGCAGCCTGCAGCGCGACCTCCGGATTCACGCCGAGCTTGCGTGCCAGGTTCACCGCGCTGAACAGCACGTCGCCGAGTTCGTCGGCGATCGCGGCCGCGTCGTGACTCGCGATTGCGGCATCGAGCTCGGCGAGTTCCTCGTCGAGCTTGGTCCGCGGTCCGTCAGCGTCGTCCCAGTCGAAGCCGACCCGGGCCGCCTTCTCCCCGAACCGGAACGCGCGCAGCAACGCCGGCAGGTCCGTCGGCAGCCCTGCAAGCACGCTCTGCGGCTTGTCCGGTTTCTCGGTCCGCTTGATCTGCTCCCAGTTGCGCAGCACGTCGTCAGAGCCGGCCACTTCGACGTCGCCGAACACGTGCGGATGCCGCCGCACGAGCTTGTCGGCGATGCCGGCGGCGACCTGCTCCAGATCGAACTGCCCCGCCTCCGCGGCGATCTGCGCGATCATCACGACGTTCATCAACACGTCGCCGAGCTCCTCGCAGGTCGCGCTGGCGTCGCCCGCGCGGATCGCGGCCAGCGCTTCGTAGGTCTCCTCCAGCAGGTGCGGCGCCATCGTTGGTGCCGTCTGCTCCCGATCCCACGGGCAACCTCCCGGTGCGCGCAGGCGGGCCACGACGTCGAGCAAGCGCGCGAGCTGTGGGTGGCGTTCGGCCATCGCGCGGCGGATGCTACACCGGCGATGAGCCTGTTCCCGAATCCCCGCGGTGCGGTCGCCGGCAAGGAGCGCCGACGCAGGCCCAGCCAAGCAGGGACGTACCTGGAGACACGTCGAGGAGGCGCGACGCCGTCCGGCGGCCGCCGCAGCCGGTCGAACGCAGCGGGGGTTCGGGAACAGGCTCCATGACCTCGCTCCGCAAACACAAGAAGCAGCTCGCACGGCAGGGGCTCAGCGAAGCCGAGCAGCGCCTGCTCGATCTCGTCGGCGAGCTGATCGAGGAGGTGCGTTGGCTGAAGGTGCTCGGCTACGGCAACCAGTGGCTGCTCGCGGAGCGCGGGGGCGTCGATGAGGCGGAGCGCGACCGCGTGTTCGCGGCGGTCGCGCGCGTCGTCGAGCGGGACGCGCGGCTGCAGCAGTGGCGCCAGCGCCTCGCCGACCTGCGCGCAGCGCATGCGCACCTGGCGCCGGCGGTCGCCGCCGAGCTCGCAGCCGGCGATGGGAGCTGAGCTGCCTGCCGCGACGCCCATGCCCGACATGCCGGCCGCGCCGGCCGGGCCGATCCCGCTGTCCGGCTGCGTGATCTGCTACCAGGAGGCGGATCGGATCGGCGACTGCCTGCGTTCGCTGTCGTTCTGCGACGAGATCGTGGTCGTCGACAGCGGCAGCACCGACGGCACACCCGCGATCGCAGCCGGGCTCGGTGCCCGCGTGATCCACCACGCGCCGTTTCCCGGACACCGGGAGCAGAAGCAGTTCGCGGTCGAGCAGGCCCGGCACGACTGGGTGCTCTGTCTCGACGCCGACGAGCGGGTGACGCCGGAGCTGCGCGCGCGGATTGCGCAGCTGCGCACCGCGGGGTTCCCGGACGCGGCCTACGAGATGCCCCGGCGCAACCACTACCTCGGGCGCGTCGTGCGCCGCGGCTTGTTCTGGCCGGATCGGAAGCTGCGGCTGTTCGACCGGCGCCAGGCCGCCTGGCGCGGCACGAACCCGCACGATCGGGTCGAGCCGCTGCGGCCGATCCGGGTCGCGGTGCTGGCCGAGCCGATCGAGCACCTGAGCTTCCGCAGCCTGCGCCACCACCTCGCGACGATCGATTCGTTCACGGCGATCGCGGCGCGCGCACTGCACGCCGAAGGGCGCCGCGCGAGCTGGTTCGATCTGCTGGTGCGGCCGCCGGCCGTGTTCTTCAAGAGCCTGCTGGTCAAGCGCGGGTTCCTCGACGGCTGGCGCGGGTTCGTGATCGCGGCGTTGGCCGCCTATTACGACTGGCTGAAGTACCGCCGCCTGCGCGCGGCCTGGCGCGCGAGCTGACCGCAGATGCGCGTCCTGCACCTGTTCGCGAACTACAAGTGGACCGGGCCGGCAGACCCGGCGATCCGCTGCGCGGTCCGGCAGCGCGCGGCCGGCGCTGCGGTCACGTTCGCCGAGGCGCAGTGGACGCTGCCGCAGGCGGAGCATCGGGTCCGGATCGAGCTCGACCGGACGGACCTGCCGCGCCTGCGAGAACTGCAACTGCGCAAGCACTTCCATCCGGCCGCGCTGTGGCGTGACGCCGGCCGGCTCGCCGAGCGGCTGCGCGCGCGGGAGTTCGACGTGCTGCACGCGCATCTGCCGGCGGATCACCTCGTGGCGGCGCTGGCGATCCGCCGGGCGCGGGTGCCGGTGCTGCTGGTGCGGACGCTGTACGACCCGCATCCGCCGCGCACGTCGCTGCGCACCCGGTGGTCGTTCCGGCGCACCGGTGGCTTCGTCGTGCCGACCGCCGGCTGTGCCGAGCAGCTGGCGCACCGGTTCCGGATCCCCTCGGCGCGGATCCTGCTGCAGGATCCTCCGGTCGAACCGCGCAATCCCGAACGTTCGGACTGGCGCGCGCGCCATGGCCTGCGCAGCGACGCGGTGCTGATCGGGATCACGGCGCGCATCCAGCCGCATCGCAGGTTCGACCTGTTGTGGGAGGTAGCGGCGCGCGTGACGGCCGCGGAACCACGGGTCCGGTTCGTGCTGCTGGGGCGGGGCAATCCGACCGACATGCGTGAGCAGGTGACCGAGCCGATCGCGCGGCACGGGATCGGCGCGCGCGTGCTGCTGCCGGGATACCTGTACGAGCCGGACTATGGCCAGGCGCTGGCGAACCTGGATCTGTTCCTGTTCCTGGTGCCCGGGTCGGACGGGACGTGCCGCGCCGTGCGCGAGGTCATGACACTCGGCGTGCCGGTGGTTGCGACGCCCCGCGGCGTGCTGCCGGACCTGCTGGCGGAGGGCGGCATCATCGCGGCCGAAGAGCCCGCGGCGCTGGCGGACGCGCTGCTGGAGCTCGTGCGTGACCCGGCGCGGGCCGCCCGGCTCGGCGCCGCCGGCCAGCACCGCACCCGCACCGCGATGGACCCGGCCGCCGCGGCGGCCCGGTTGCTGGCGTTCTACCGGCAGCTGCGCGAGGCCGGTTCATGACCGGGGGGGCCGCGGCGCAGGCGGAAGCCCTGCTCGCGGCCTGGTGGGCGGCGGTCCGTCAGGATCCGAGCCGTCTGCCAGCCGGCGTGGAGCCGGTGCAGGCGAGGTTGATCCGGAGCGTCGGGAGGGCCGAGCTGCCGGGGCACGGCCGGGTGTACTTGAAGCAGATGGGCTTCCCGCGCTGGCAGGACCGGCTGCGCTACCTGCTGCGTGCGCTGCCGGCGCGGCACGAGGCGCGCATGCTCCGATGCGCAGCTGCGCACGGGATCCCGGTGCCGCGCGTGCTGTTCGCGGCCGGCCGCAGACGGTTCGGCCAGCCGTGCGCCTCCCTGCTAGTGACGCAGGGGCTCGACGTGGACGGCGAGCCGCAGGATGGCGACGTGGCCTGCCTGGCCGCCCGGCTCGCCGATGCCGGCATCTGGCATCGGGACCTGCACCGGGGCAACTTCGTCCGTTGCCAGGATGGGCGCACGGTCGTGCTGGATCTGCAGTCGGCGCGCTCGCGGCGGAAGCCGCTGGGGCGGCGGCTGCGCGTCCGCATGGCGGCGAAGTTGGTTGCGTCCGGCGTGGATCCCGCGCAGCTGACCGCCAGCGGGCTGCTCGCCGGCACCGACGCCGCACAGGCACGCGCGCTCGCTGAGCGGCAGCAGCGCCATTGGCTGCGCCGCCGCATCGAACGGTGTCTGCAGTGCAGCACGGAGTTCGACCGCCGACGCTGGCAGGGCGGGATCCTGTTCAGCCGCCGTGGTCAGCAGCCGGAGGGGATCGAACTGGTGGGCGGCCCTGAGCTGGAACGGCTTTGGCTCGGTGATCGGGCGCTGGAAGTGCTCGAAGGGCGCAAGCCGATGCTGGTGGCCTGGTTCCGTAAGTCGCGGTGGCTCCGGGGTCCCGGGTCGGTCTATATTCCGCGCTCGGGCGCGCAGCCCGATCTCGTGAGCGTGAAGCAGGAGTTGGAGCGGGGTTACGTCCGCTACCTCACCTTGCGCAGCGACTCCTGACCATGCCGGCGGGAAGGCGCCGGGACCCACTCGATGACGACTCCTGCCCGCGTGCCGGCGCCCGAGCTGAGCACCCTCGCCCAACCACTTCCGAGCACTTCGGTTGTAGCCACGCTGAAGCTGCTCAGCGGTGGCGCGTTGGGTGGTCGGCTGCCATTGGAACGGACGCCCAAACGCGTCCTGTTCGTCGGCAAGAACATGTCGCGCTCGCGCTGCAGCGGCGGGCTGGTCGAGGCTATCGAGCGGCATGGTCTCGCGGTGCGGTGGATCAACCTCGCGACGATGCGCCGCTGGGTCGGGCGCGATGGCTCCCTGAAGCTGGCGCGGCGGGTGCACACGCGGTTCGCGCCGGACATCGTGTTCGTGTTCTGCCGCGACCTGCCACAGATCCTGGTCGAGGAGTTCCGGGTCGATACCCCGATCGTGGTCTGGGTCGAAGAGCCGCTGGCCGACCTGGATCCCGGCTTCGCGCGCTACCTGGCGCTAGCCGATCTCGTCTGCCTCAGCAACCCGACCCGCGCGCAGTGGCTGGCCGACCACGGCGTGCGCAACATGATCTTCCTGATGAGCGGGTTTTCCCCCCGCTTCCACTACCCGCTGCCGCCCCGCCGGCCGCGACGCGATGTCCTGTTCGTCGGTGGCCCGGGGGCCGGCGGGCAGCGGGCGCCGCTGCTGGCCGAAGTCGCGCGGCACTTCGACCTGGAAGTGCGCGGACCGGGCTGGGATGCCTACCGGGAGCGGTATCCGCACCTGCGCGTCGGCCGCCCGATCGACAATGCCGGATTCCGTCGGGTCTGCGCGTCGTCCCGGATCGTGCTCGGGATGAACCAGGTGAACGGGGATTACCTGTACTTCAGCAACCGGACGTTCCTGACGCTGGCCTGCCGCGCGTTCCACCTGACGCACTACGTGCCGGGGCTGGAGACGGTGTTCACCGACGGCCGCCATCTGGCCTGGTACCGCGACACCGAGGAGTGTCTGACGCAGCTGCGCCGCTATCTCGACGACGCGCGCGGGCGGGAGCAGATCGCGGCCGAAGGGCATGCGTTGGTCATGGCGCGGCATCAGTACTTCCATCGGTTCAGCGGCATCCTCGAAGCCCTCGCATCCGGGCTGACGCGGCACTTCGATACGCCGACGATCCTGGCGACCGAGCCGCAGGGCGCACTGCGCCGCGAGTGACCCGCAGCGGGCAGGCATCCCCCGAGCCGCCGCTGCGCGTGCTGCACCTGCTCGCCGAGTGCGGCTGGTCGGGTGGCGAAGTCCAGCTCGATCTGTTGGTGCGCCATCTGGCGGCGCGCGGATACGTGCAACACTGTGCGCTCGTGCCGGGGGCGCGGTTCGCCGAGGCGGCGCATGGTGCCGGCGTCGCGGTGACCGCGATCGACCTGCGCCGGCCGTGGTGGCCATCGGTTGCGTGGCGGCTGCGCCGGCTCGTCAAGGAGTTCGCTCCGCAGGTCGTGCACTTCGGCTGTGGGCGCTCGCTGCGATTCGGCGGGTGGTTCCTGCTCGGGTTGCGCGGCGCGGCCAAGGTCACGACCCGACGCATCGACTACCCGATCGGTCGCGGGCCGCGCGCCTGGCGTTACCGCTGGCTCGTCGACCATGTCGTTGCCAACTCGCGCGGCGTCGAGCAGGTGGTGCTGGCGGCTGGAGTGCCGCCTGCGCGTGTCTCGCGGATCCATGAGGGGATTCCGCTGGCACCATGGCAGGGAGCGCGCGCGGAACGGGACACGGCACGCCTGCAGCTCGGCATCCCGGCGCCGGCATTCGTGATCTGCTGCGCCGCCACGTTGCGGCCGCGCAAGGGGCAGCGGCAGCTGGTCGAAGCGGTCGCGCGGCTTGCGGCGGAGTACCCGCAGTTGTTGCTGGTGCTGGCGGGTGAGGGTCCGGACCGCGCGGCGCTGCAGCAGCTTGCGCGGGAACGCGGGATCGAGGCGCAGGTGCGTGTCCCGGGGGCCGTGCGGCCGATCCGCCCGCTGTATGCGGCCAGCGATCTGTTCGTGCTGGTCTCGCACCATGAAGGGCTCAGCAATGCGTGCCTGGAGGCGAGCGCGGCGGGGCTGCCGCTCGTCGTCAGCCGGGCCGGTGGGCTGCCGGAGATCGTCGACGATGGCGTGACCGGCCTCGTCGTGGATGCGGGAGACGTCGATGGCATCGCGGCGGCCATCGGCCGGATGCTGCGTGAGCCGGAGTTCTGCGCCCGTGCCGGCGCGGCCGGTGCGGCCCGGACCGCCGAGCTGTTTGCAGCAGAGCGGATGACCGCCAACATGGAGGCCCTGTTCCAGCGCCTGGGACGTGGATGTCTGAGCTGAACGACCTGCATCTCGACTGCCGCCAGTTCCGCTGGGACCGACCCTGCCTGCCGCACAAGCAGACCGGCGTCACGTGCCCGGTCTGTACGCAGCACGATCCGATTTCCTGCCGCGTGCTGGTGGTCAAGCTCGCCGCGACCGGCGACGTGTTGCGCACGACCGCGTTGCTGCCCGCGCTGCATGCGCGCCATCCAGGTGCGCACGTGACGTGGCTGACGGCACCGGCCGCAGTGCCGCTGTTCGCGCGCAATCCGATGGTCGACGCCGTGTGGAGCTCGCAGGCCCCTGAGACCGCGGCGCGCCTGGCCGTGCAGGAGTTCGACGTCGTCTACTGTCCGGACGCCGACCCGGCCGCGGCGGCGTTCGCTGCGGCGGCGCGCGCGCGCGAGCGACGCGGCTTCACGCTCGAGCCTGGTGGGGGCGTGCGCCCGCTGTCGCCCGCGGCCGAGCACTGGTTCCGGATGGGAGTCGACGACGAGCGCAAGAAGGCGAACGTGCGCACGTACCAGGCCTTGGTGTGTGACGCGCTCGGGTTGGATCCGACGCAGCTCGGGGAGCCGATGCTCGAGCCCGCGCCGGCGGACCAGGAGGCAGCGCGTGCGTTCTGCGCCGCGGCTGCGCACCGCGGCAAGTGGATCGGACTCAACACCGGTGCCGGCGCACGTTGGCCGTACAAGCACTGGCCCCGGGAGCACCAACAGCGATTCGTCGCGTTGGCAACCGATGCCGGGCATGCCGTGCTGTTGCTCGGCGGGCCCGAGGAGGCGGCGCGGCATGCCGAGCTGCTGCAGGCGATGCGCGGGCGCGCGGTGCACGATGGCGGGACGCGCAACTCGTTCCATCGCTTCGCGGCGCTGGTCGAGCAGTGCGACGTCGTCGTGACCGGCGACACGTTCGCGCTGCACGTCGCGGTGGCCCGCCGCCGTCCGGTCGTCGCGTTGTTCGGTCCGACTTCGGCGGCCGAGATCGAGTTGCATGGCCGCGGCGAGAAGTTGATCCCGCCCGGATTCGACTGCCTCGCCTGCTACCTGCCGCGCTGCGACAAGCAGCCGTACTGCCAGCAGGGGATCCTGCCGGAAGCCGTGCTGTCGGCGGTGACGCACTGGTTGCGGTGAGCGGCACGGACCTGGCACCGCTCCCGCTGCGCGTGCTGTGGCACGACGCGCAGATCGTCGCGGTCGCGAAGCCGTCGGGGATGCTCGTCCACCGCGACGCGCATCACGACTCGGCGCCTGCGCTGCTGCAGACGCTGCGCGATCAGATCGGGCAGTGGCTGTATCCGGTGCACCGCCTCGATCGGGCCACGTCCGGCATCGTGCTGTTCGGGCTGTCGCGCGAGGCGGCCGCCGCGCTGCAGGCGTCGCTGCAGGCAGCGGATGCGCGCAAGCTGTACCTCGCGCTGGTCCGCGGTTTCGTGCCAGAGCAGTGGACCGACGAGCGCGCGCTGACCGACAGCGGGGGCGTGCTGCGCGACGCACGCACGACGTTCCGCCGCTGCGCGCAGTTCGATCGCTGCGCCCTGGTCGAAGCGGAGCTGCACACCGGACGTTGGCACCAGATCCGGCGTCACCTCGCACACCAGGCGCACCATGTGCTCGGCGACACGACGCACGGCAAGGGCAAGGACAACCGGTTCTTCCGCGCCGAGCGCGGGTTGACGCGGCTGTTCCTGCACGCGCATCAGGTCGAGCTGATGCACCCACAGACGCAGCAGCCGATGCAGTTGCGGGAGCCGCTGCCGGCGGAGTTGCGTGCCGTGTTGGCGCGCATTCCGGAGTGCGGTGCCGAGCTCTTGGCGCAGCTTGCGGCCGCGCCGGCATGAGGGTGCTGCGCCGTCGGCGGGTCGCCGGATCGCGCGATGGCTACTGCGCGAGCAGGAAGCGGTCGGTCATTCCGGCCACGTAGTCGCAGACGACGCGCGGCAGCCCGTCGTTGGCGACGCGCACGCGGTATCGCTCCGGCAGTCCGGCCGGATGCGCGAGCAGCTCCTGGAAGCGCGCGCGGATCCGCTCGCGGCCGCGCTGCATCGCCGTCAGCACGCGTTCGTCGCGATAGAAGTGCGCGCGCAGGAACTCCAGGCACTCCGCTGAGAGCCGTGCCATCTCGTCGCCGTGGCGCATCCGCGGTGCCTGCGCCTGCTCGCGGTCGCTGGCATCGACGAGGTCGTGGATCAGCAGGGCGACCATCTCGCTGACGATGCGGCCCGGCAGTGTCGAGCCGGCCGACTCGGCCGCCCGCCGCCAGAGCCCGAGTCCGGCGACTGCCTCGAGCGGCAGGATTCCCGCGCGCAGACCGTCGTCGACGTCGTGACACAGGTATGCGATCCGGTCGCACAGATCGACCACGCGCGCTTCGAGCGGCGGGGTCGCGGGTCGGCGCAGGTCCTCGCTCAGCGGAAACCCCTCCGGAACGCGACCCTTCAGCAGCGACTGCCGGACCGCGAGTGTCAGGTTCAAACCGTGGCCATGTCCGTAGCGGTCTTCCAGCAGATCCACGATCCGCGTCCCCTGAGCGTTGTGCCGGAAGCCCCCCTCGTCCGCCATGCACTCGGCGAGCGCATCCTCACCCGCGTGGCCGAACGGCGGATGCCCCAGGTCGTGCGCCAGCGCGACGGCTTCGCACAGGTCGGCGTTCAGCCGCAGCGCGACCGCGACGCTGCGCGCCAGCTGCGAGACTTCGAGCGAATGCGTCAGGCGCGTGCGGTAGTGGTCCCCTTCGTACGCGGCGAACACCTGCGTCTTGTGTTGCAGGCGGCGGAACGCACGCGAATGCAGCACGCGATCCCGGTCGCGTTGGAACGCCGTGCGCAGCGGATCCTCCGGCTCGGCAATGCGCCGGCCGCCGTGTTCGCGGCTCGGTCGTGCGAAGCGCGCGAGCTCGTGCAGCTCGCGATCCTCGAGATCCTCGCGTCGAAGCCAGGTCATCGGATGCGTGCATGCCGCGACCGCGGCGAGGACCGCAGGAAGCGTGCTCGGGCTTGGTACCCCCTAGGGGATTCGAACCCCTGTCCCATGGCTGAGAACCATGTATCCTAGGCCCCTAGACGAAGGGGGCGCCCGAGGGCGAGACGGTCTAGAGGTGCTGCTGCCGGTCGTCAAGAGCGCGGAGTAGTTCCTCGGTGCCGAGCGGTGCGGAAGGAACCGCCCCGCGGATCGTCTTGCGTCGTGCGACCCACGGATCCGATCCAGCAACCATGGCCATCCCCGCACCCATCGCTTCGTTCCTCACGCTGCTCCTGACCCTGCTCGGCCCCGGGTGGCTGGGTGTGTCCCTCGGTGAGGAGGAGGGCGCCGTCGTGATCCAGGAAGTCGTCCCGGATTCCCCGGCCAAGGCGGCCGGACTGCGGGCCGGGGACCACATCCGCACGCTGGACGGCAACGAAGTCCAGGGCCTGCAGCAGTTCGTCGCTTCAATCGGCGCGCTGCCGGCCGGGCGGAAGGTGAAGCTCGGGATCACGCGAGGTGAGCGCGAACTCGACGTTGCCGTGACGCTCGGCGAGCGGCCGGCCGACATGCCGCAGCCGCCACGCACCGGCCAGGCAGCGCAGCCGTACCTCGGTGTCGAGCTCGAGGAAGCGGACGGAACCGTGTCGGTGGCGTCGGTCGCGCCGAACTCGCCGGCCGCGCGCGGTGGGCTGCGCCCGGGGATGCAGATCACTCGGATCGACAATCGGAACGTGCGCAACTTCGAGGATCTGGCCGCCGCCCTCTCGGAGCATGCGGTGGGTGACGTCGTGACGTTGCTCGTCAAGCAAGGGGAGGGCACGCAGATTCTCGGCGTCCGCCTCGGTGCGCAGCCAGGTGCTCCGGCCACTGAGCCGGCTCCTGCCGAGCGGGCCGCACCAGCCGAGCGGGCCGCACCTGCCGAACGCGCCGCGCCGGACCGGCGTCGCGCAGCCGCCGCGCAGCCGCAGCGCCCGCAGCCGACGCAAGACGCGCCGCGCGCTGCCGCGACGAAGCTGAGCTGGATCAACGACCCGAACGCCGCGAAGCGTCAGGCCGCCAGCAGCGGCAAGCCGATCCTGGTCGTGTTCGGCGCGTCCTGGTGTGCGAACTGCCAGGCGCTGGAGCGCGCCTTGTCCGACGAGTCGCTGCGCGAACTGCTCGGTTCGTTCGTGCGGGTCTGGATCGACACCGACCGCCAAGGCCGCATCGCCGACGAGCATCGCGTGCAGGTGATCCCGCACATCGCCGTGCTGGCGCCGGACGGCAAGAAGCTCGCCGAGCAGGTCGGCTACATCCCGCCCGCTTCGATCCGGGAGCTGCTGGCGCCGCACACCGGTGCGCGCGCAGCACCCGAGATGCACCGCGAGGCTCCGGCACGCGCAGCACGCGGCAATACGGCGCCGGCGGATCCGCTGCAGGCGGAGCTGGCGCAGCTGCGCAAGGAAGTCGCCGAGCTGCGCGCGCTGGTCGAGAAGCTGATCGCCGAACGGCAGCGCGGATCCGGACGCTGATGCTGCAGCGGCGGCAGTCATGCCGATGACGGAAACGCCGGCGGGATCCCGCTAGCGTTCGCGGTCGCGTATGGGACCGCGGTACCTGATCACCGGCGGCGCCGGGTTCGTCGGCTCGCACCTGGTGGATCGACTCGGTGCCGACGGCGCACGCGCCGTCGTCGTCGACGACGGTTCCGCTGGCACGCTGACGTCGTTCCGTGCCCGGATCGCCGGCACCGGCGTCGAGCTGCATCCGGTCGCCGTCGAAGCGGCCGGGCGCAGCGGTCTGCTGCAGCAGCTGGTCCAGGACGTGGACGCGGTCCTGCACCTGGCTGCGATCGTCGGCCCGCGGCGGGTGCTGGCCGAACCGCGCGCCTGCATCGAGCGCAACCATGCTGCGGCGACCGCGGTGCTGACCGCGGCGGCGGCGGCGCGCAAGCCGGTGCTGATCGCGTCGAGCAGCGAAGTCTATGGCCGGGGCGCACAGCTGCCGTTCCGTGAGGACGCAGACCTGCAGCTCGGTTCGCCGCAGCATCCGCGCTGGGCCTACGCCGTCGGGAAGGCGCTGATCGAATGCCTGGCGCTCGCGCATGCGCGCGAGCAGGAGCTGCCGGTCGTCGTAGCGCGGATCTTCAACACCGTCGGTCCGCGGCAGAGCAGCAGCTACGGCCTCGTGCTGCCGACGTTCGTGCAGCAGGCGCTCCGCCAAGAGCCGCTGACCGTGCACGGGGACGGGCAGCAGACACGTTGCTTCACGCATGTGCAGGACACGGTGGATGCACTGCTGGCGCTGTTGCACAACCCGGCCGCGCACGGGCAGATCGTCAACGTCGGCAGCGACGAAGAGGTGAGCGTCGTGGCACTCGCCGAGCTGGTGCGCAGCTGCGCACGCTCCCGCTCGGCGCTCCGGTTCCTGCCGGTGGCCGAGGCCGCGGCACTCGGCTACGACGAGCTGCCCCGGCGGCAGCCGGAGCTCACGAAGCTGGCAGCTCTGGCCGGTCGGGTGCCGCGGATCCGGCTGCCGCAGATCGTCGCCGACGTCGTCGCGGCGATGGGGGGGCGTCCCGCGCCGGCGGCGGCGACCACGACCGAAGCGGGCGGCTGAACGGAAGCGAAGGCCGGACGGTGCCGGCGGACGGCGCCAGCGGCCTGCGCCGCCGGCCGGCCTGCGCGCGCGAGCCGTCCTCCGCCGCCAGCCGCGCTGTGGCGCCAGCCGTCGCGCCCCGGCAGCGCGCCCGCCGTCAGCGCGCCCGCAGCGGAGCGGGATGCGCCTGCGATGCGGCCGCGAGATGCCGGCGCGCCAGCGCGTCGTCCGGGTTCGCAGCGAGCGCCTCCCGCCAGATCGCGATCGCCCGCTCCGGCTCGCCGAGGTTCCAGGCGCACACCCCGGCGTTTGCCCAGCCAACGCTGGCACCCCGCGCCGCAGCGGCCCGGAACGCATGCTCGGCCTGTTGCGTGTCGCCGGCTGCGAGCAGCGCGGCGCCGAGCAGGTTGTGCAGCTCACCGTGGCCGCCATCGAGCTCGAGCGCGAGACGTGCCTCGGCGATGGCTGCTGCCGGCGCGGACTGCGCCAGACGCACCTTCGCCGCGGCCGCGTGCCAGCTGACGAGATCTGCTTCGGTCACGTGGCAGTGCGCATGCATCTGCTGCAGCAGTGCGCGGGCGCCCGCCTCGTCGCGTTCGTGCAGCGCTTGCGCGGCCAGCTGCACGAGGGCCGGCGCATGACGTGGCGACGACTGCAGAAACCGATGCAGATGCGCGCGTCCCCGCACGACGTCGCGGCGTTCGCCGAGGTACCAGCGCGCCAGAAGCCAATGCGCCTCCGGCCATTGCGGGTGCAGCCGCAGCGCGGCCTGCGCCTCGCGCGCGGCTTCGTCCGGACGGCCGTCGGCCCATGCGCGCAGCGCACGCCCGGCCGGATCGGCGAGCCACTTGGCCCAGAACCGCGCCTCCTTGTCGGCCAGCGTCGCGCCGTAGTCGACGCCGAGCGCGCGGAACGTCCGGTGTCCCTCATGGTGCAGGAATGCATCCCGCGCGATTACGAGCCGCCAACCGGCGAGCCGTGCGCGCAGGCACCAGTCGTCGTCCTCGAAGTTGCCGATGCCGAAGCGCTCGTCGAGCAGTCCGATCTGCTGCACGAGCTCGCGCCGCACGAGCAGGCACAGACCGGCGAGCGTGTCGACGTCCTGCAGGCGTCCCGGCGCCAGCTCGTCGAGCATGCGTTCGATCTCGCGGCGCGTCGCCGCGTCGCGCCCGCCGGCGCCGACGTCGATGCGCGCGGGTCCCTTGACGTGGTTGCTGACCGGCGCGGCCATGCCGATCTGCGGGTCGGCCGCGAGCGCACGCCGGAGCCGCGGCAGCATTGCCGGGGCCAGCAGCGTGTCGTTGTTCAGGATCAGCAGCTCGCGTCCGCGGGCTGCGCGGATGCCCGCGTTGACTCCGCCGGCGAAGCCGAGGTTCGCCGGTTGGCGCAGCACGCGCACACCGGCGAACTCCCGGTCGAGCGCCGCGGTCTCGTCCGGGCTCGCGTTGTCGACGACCAGGATCTCGAGCGCCGTCGCATCCGGCTGGGCCAGCAGCGTCTGCAGACACGCGCGCGTGTCTGCCACGTTGCCGTGGCATGGAAGGATCGCCGAGACCTGCATCCCGTGCGCTTATCGGCAGTCGGTGGTCTCTGCGCGAAGTGCGCACTGCGCACTCGTAAGGCTCGTGGTGGACCGGCCGTCCTCACCCCCCCGGGCCACGACGGGCCCGGTCCACCACGTCACCCGGGTTCGCGAGATTCCCGCCCTGAACGGGCCACCGGTCCGGCCGCGCCCGCACGCGCAACCTGCCCGGCACCAGTGCCCGACCCACGACCGCAGGCAGGCTCACTGCATGCGGTGCCGACCAGGGGAGCGGTCGTGTGGAGCGAGGCCTGGTTCGGAGCGCTCGGAACCCTGCTCCGTCCTGCGTCTCTTACCTCCCATGCACACTGGAGGGCGCCCGATCGAGCGCGCAGCCCGCGCGCCACCGGTGAACCGGCGGCGACGAGCAGCAATCTCGGCGGGTGGATCCTCCCAACCTGCACGCCGAACACGGAGCGAACGCCATGCCAGTGGATCCGGTCCGCTCGCGGTAGGACTGCATAGGGGCTGGCGGGCGATCCCGCCCACTGCTGGTGGTGCGCGGGAAGTCCCGTTTCCGAGACTTGGTCCGGGATTCCTGCGTGTGCTGCGAGGATGCCCAGCTCGCAGTTGCCGTGGCGTCGCACGCACCGGCTGCCTTGCCGGGGCGCCGGCCTCGGCTATCCTGCCGCCCCTTTCTCGCTGTCCGAGTTGCGCCGCCTGACGATCCCCAGCGAGCTCGCCGGCGCGACGCTGATGCGCGCGTTGGAACAACTGCTCCCCCAAGCGCATCGCGCCGCGCTGCGTGCGCAGCTGCGCACCGGCAGGATCCTCGTCAACCGGATGGAGACCCAGCCCGGCCAGAAGGTGCGCGAGGGGGACCTGGTCGAGCTCCAGGACGATCCGGCGGAGCTGCCGGCTTGGCGGCAGGCTTCCGGCCGCACGCTGCCGGCGATCCTGTTCGAGGACGAGCAGGTCCTCGTCGTGGACAAGCCTGCCGGCATGCCGACCGTGCCGGACCGCAGCGGGCGCGAGCCGGGGGTCCATGGGCTGCTGGCGGAGCTGCGACCGGATGCGGACCTGCGGATCGTGCACCGGCTCGATCGCGGCACGTCCGGGTGCCTGATCCTCGCCAAGGGTCTCGACGCGGCACGCGCACTCGATCGGGCGTTCCGCGCGCGCGAGGTCGACAAGCGCTATCTCGCGCTGGTCGAGGGGCAGGTGCACCAGGCGGACTTCACCAGCGAAGCGTCCCTCGGTCCGGATCGGCGTCGACCGGGCCTGGTCCGCGTCGTCGCGGCCGGGACCAAAGGCGCGCGCACTGCGCACACCGAGTTCGAGGTCGTCGAGAGCTTCGCGCAGCACACGCTGCTGCGGGCGCTCCCGCGGACCGGACGCAGCCATCAGATCCGCGCGCACCTGCGCGCGCTCGGCCACCCGATCGTCGGGGATCCGGACTACGGCGGTTCGGCGCAACTGCTGCTGTCCGCGCTCAAGCCTGGCTACAAGGGTGCCCCCGCATTGCGGGAGCCGCCGCTGCTGGCGCGGATGTTCCTGCATGCGGAAGCCGTTGCCTTCGATGCGCCCGGTGGGGGAGGACGCGTCGCGGTCGTAGCACCCCTGCCGGATGAACTCGCGCGCGTATTGGTCAAGCTGCGTCGGTTCACGCCGGCCGGGAGGAAGCGATGAGACTGAAAGCCCTGCCGGGTGACTTCCGCGTGCGGGAAGTGCTGGCGTTCCCGGATGTACCGGAGGGTGCGCACTACGTGCACCTGTTGACGAAGACCAAGCTCGATACGCCGGCGGCGCTGGCGATCGTCGCCCGCGAGGCCGGCGTCGAGCGCGCCGACATCGCGTTCGCCGGCCTCAAGGATCGCCAGGGGCAGACCGAGCAGTGGATCAGCATCCGGGGCCGGCGCGTCGATCTCGTGACGCCGGACCTGCGCGTGCGGTTCGTCGGTCGCAGCGACCAGCCGATCACCAGCAAGCTGAGTGCGGGGAACCAGTTCCGGATCGTCGTGCGCGACCTCGGGCTGACCGACGTCGTCGCCGTCCGGCGCGGGCTGCCGTCGCTGCGGCAGTCCGGCTTCGTCAACTACTTCGACGACCAGCGCTTCGGTTGCATCCGGCATGGGCAGGGCTTCGCGATGCGCGAGGTGCTGCGTGGCAACTACGAGGCGGCCCTCCACATGCTGCTGGCGCGGCCCTCGCCGGTTGCGGTGACCGGGGACGTGCGGCTGAAGCGCCTGCTCGCGCGCAGCTGGGGGGATTGGCGCACCTGCCGTGAGATTGCGCGCGGACCGGTGTTCGCGCGCGTGTTCGGGCATCTCGAGCGGAACCCACGCGACTTCCGCGGCGCACTCGAGCACCTGCCGCTGCGGCTGAAGCTGATTCACGCCTACGCGTACCAGTCGTTCCTGTGGAACCGCGGCGTCAGCCGGCTGCTGCTCCGAGTCGTGCCACGGCGCGAGCGGATGTTCGTGCACACGCTGAGCGGAGATCTCGTCGTCTGGCGGTATCTGAAGGAGGACCTGGTCGCCGAGTTCGCGCAGCTGGCGACCCCGCTGTGGGCGCCGGGGTCGCTGCTGGCGCGCGATGCCTTCGGCGATGCGATGCACAGTGTGCTGCAGGTCGAGCAGCTGCCGGCGGAGCCGCCGGAGGAGGGCTATCCGGCCGGGATGGCGCTGCGTGAGGAGCCGCGGGCGATGCTCGTGCGCCCGCGCGAGTTGACCGTCGCCGCGCCGCAGGCGGACGAGCTGAACCGCGGCCGCAGCAAGCTCGAGTTCACGTTCACGCTGCCGCGCGGCAGCTACGCGACGATGCTGCTCAAGCGTCTGTTCGCGACGGCCGAGCTGGCGCAGGCGCCGCAGCGTCGCCAGGCCGGCAGGCCGCCGCGCCCGCAACCCGGCTTCCACGATCGAGACCGCAGATGGCGCAACCGCGAACGCTAGGGATTCTCGGGGGCTCGGGGCTCTATGAGCTGCCGGGCCTCGAACAGCAGGAAGAGCGCGAGCTGGAGACGCCGTTCGGCAAACCGTCCGACCGGGTCCTGCTCGGCACGTTGCACGGCGTGCGCATGGCGTTCCTGCCGCGGCATGGGCGCGGGCATCGGCTGGCGCCGCACGAGCTGCCGTTTCGCGCCAACCTGCACGCGATGAAGCAGCTGGGGATCGATTGCGTGCTCGGGATCTCGGCCGTCGGCAGCATGCAGGAGCGGATCGCACCCGGCGATCTCGTGCTGATCGACCAGTTCATCGATCGCACGCGCGGCCGCACGCAGGAGTCGACGTTCTTCGGCGAGGGCTGCGTCGCGCACGTCGCGTTCGCCGATCCGGTCTGGGAACCGCTGCGGCAGCTCGCGCTCGCCGCGGCGCGCGCAGCCGGCGCACGGGCCCACGACCGTGGGACCTACCTGTGCATGGAGGGGCCGGCGTTCTCGACGCGCGCGGAGTCGCGGCTGTACCGGAGCTGGGGCGTCGACGTGATCGGGATGACCAACCTGCAGGAGGCGAAGCTCGCGCGCGAGGCCGAGATCGCCTACGCGACGATTGCGCTGGCGACCGACTACGACTGTTGGCACGACGCCGGCGGCGACGTCGACGTCGCCGAAGTACTGGCCGTGCTGCGCGCCAACGTCGACATGGCGCGGCGCACGATCGTCGAGGCCGCACGGCAGCTGGCGGCCCTTGCCGAGCCGATCTCGTGCAAAGGGGTCATGCAGCATGCGATCATCACCGCCCGCGACGCGATCACGCCGGATGCGCGCCGCCGCCTCCGGCTGTTGATCGGCGATTACCTCGACGCCTGACCGCGAGACTCCGATGACCGACGCCTCCCGCCGCGCGTTCCTGACGACGGCCGCCGCCGCTGCTGCGTTGCCTGCGTTCCACATCCCGCCACGCCGGCGCGCCGCCCGCCCGGCGGCCGTCGCCAGCAACAACGGGCTGCGTTCCGTGGCGATCGCGATCGAGCAGATGCAGGCCGGCAAACCGCCGGTCGACGCCGCCGTGCTCGGGATCGAGCCGGTCGAGAACGACCCCAACGACAACTCCGTCGGCTATGGCGGGCTCCCGAACGAGGAGGGGGTCGTCGAGCTCGACTCCTGCGTCATGGATGGCCCCACGGGTCTGGCCGGCGCCGTGGCGAGCCTGCGCAACATCAAGAACCCGAGCCAGGTCGCGCTGCGCGTCATGCGCACCACCGACCACGTGCTGCTGGTCGGCGACGGCGCGCTGCGCTTTGCGCGCGCGCACGGGTTCACCGAGGAGAACCTGCTGACCGACGCCTCGCGCGAGCTCTGGCTGCGCTGGAAGCAGAAGCACAGCGACGAAGACGACTGGCTCACCCCGGACGAGAACACGACCAGCCCGCGCAAGAAGTTCACCCGTCCCACCGGCACCATCCACGTCGGCTGCGTCAACAGCCAAGGTGACCTCGGCGCCTGCACCAGCACGTCCGGCCTCGCGTTCAAGATCCCCGGCCGCGTCGGCGACTCGCCGCTGATCGGCTGCGGCAACTACGTCGACAACGACTTCGGCGCCGCCGGCTCCACCGGCCGCGGCGAAGCCGTCATCCTCAGCAACGGCGCGTCGTTCATCGTGCAGATGATGGCCGAGGGCAAGACGCCGACCGACGCCTGCCTGGAGGCCTGCAAGCGCATCGTCCGCCTGACGCGCATCCCGCGCCTGCGCGACGAGAAGGGGCGCCCAAACTTCCAGGTCAACTTCTACGCCGTCAGCAAGGCCGGCGAGACCGGTGGCGCCGCGATCTATCCGTCGCGCTACGCGCGCGCCGACGCCAATGGCGCGGAGAGCGTGGAGAGCGCGTACTTGTTCGAGCGGGGGTGACGCACGTGCGAGGCGCGCTCGCCGCGGCGCTCGCGCTGCTCGCCTGCTGCGCGACGCCTGCTGGGCGCAGCTCGAACACGGGCGCCGAGCGATTCGACGCGCTCGTGCGTCACGTGCCGCTGGGCATGGAGAGCCTGATGCTGGTGGAGATCGGACCGGAGCTGGCGTTTCTCGCCGCTCTCGAGCCGCCGCCGTGCAGGATGGTCTGGGCCGGACGTAAGTTCCGAATTCCGACGGACACGACCGAGCTCGTCATCATCACGCAGTGGCCGGCAAGCGTCCCTCCCGGGTGGGACCGCAGCGAGGTCCCTGGCGCTGAGATCCAGCAGGTGGGAGGAAAGCGGACGCTGTTCGTCCCGAGCTACCAGAGCTACCTGTCGGCCGGCCACGGAACGTGGACGCTCGAACTCTCGGCCGGCGTGCTCGTGTCCGCGAGTCGACGCGATCTGCTCGAGCAGGTGCTTGCGGTTCCCGGCTACTCGGCAGAGCAGTACGCCGCGAGCCTCCTCGCGAGCGCCGAGGTGCCCTGGGATGCATCGCTGCTGATCTTCCGCCGATACGACCGGAGCAATCAGGAGGACCTCTACTCGCCGTTCGGCCGCGAGACGTTGGCCGGTCCGGTCCCATTGCAGTTCGACATCACCGGATTCTGGCTCACCCTGCAACCGATCCTCGGCGAACCGGGTTGGACCATTCGGCTCAACGCAGTCACCACGGACCCCGAGAAGTCGCGCGCCTGGTTCGGAGCGTTCGGCCTCGGGAACGACCCCTGGCGCGTATTGGACGGGCACCGCGTGATTCGCAATGACTTCGAGGACCGGACGCTGGAGATCACACAGACCGTGGCTCCATTCACGGATTTCACGGCTCCATTCCTCATCACCGCCTTGTTCGGCTTCAACTGGTTCCTCTGAAGCTCCGCGTCGCGTCGTGCGCGAGCTGCCGCGTCCCCACGGCGGAACTGGTCGAACAGATCCTCACCCGATCGCATCACAGTCTCCATGGCCCGCGCACGCTCGCCCGTAGCATCGACCGCGCGTTCTTCCGCGCGAACCGACGGAGCACATCTCTGAGTCCTCACGTCTCGCTGATGAACACGCGCTGACCAGCGCGAGCCGGCGCGCAGCGCCGCGCAAGACCGCCGCGCAGGTGTCTCCTTCGAAACTGGTCATACGTCCCGTCGGCGAACGTCGCCGCCGCAGCGGCGCCAGATCCGCCGGTTTCGCGGCGTCGTGGTCGCCGCGTCGCGGCGGTGAGAGAACTGACACTTGGTGTACCGGGGAACCGCTTGCACGAGTACGCACGGCTCCCGCCCCTTCCCATTCCCCTTCCCTTTCCTCGCCCTACCCGGGCCCCAGCCCCAGCCCGGGCCCGTCCCCTGCCCGTTTTCCCCCTCCCCTTTCCCCTCTACCTCGCCTTCACCTCAATCGTCGCGGCCTCCGCCCGATCCATTCCCTGCAAGAGCTCGAGCCATTCCCCGAACCGCGCCGCCGGCAGCTGACCTGGCTTGCGCACGATCTCCCGGCGCACGACGACGTGATCGCCGCGGCGTTCGAACGTGAGATGGAACTCGATCAGCTCGTGCCAGATGTGCACGGGCTCGGGCGTGCCGACGATGCGGTACGCCTCCCCCGGATCGACTTCGACCTCCCAGCTGTCTGAGAACAGATCCGTCAACCGGTACGGCAGCGTGCGCTCGACGCGGTCGCCGAGCGTCTGCAGATGCCGCGACTCGACGAGCGGCAGCGGTAGCAGGATCCGCTCACCGACGTTCTTGAGCACGCGGCCCTTGCCGATCTTGGCGTGCACGCCGAGCGGCTCGCCCGGCCGCGCGATGCCGGTCAGTTCGACTTCGCGCTGGGTCCAACCCTTGAACAGCTGACCCCCGAGCTGGCGGGCGATGACCTTCTGCACGTTCTCTTCGCGCTGGCGCACCTGGTCGGCGGCGCCGAGGCCGTTGTTCCCCGACAGCGTGGCGATGGCATCGAGCTCGATGTCGCCGGAAGCGCCCAGCACCGCTGTCCCGCGCACGCGGAACCCGAGCCGCGCCGCGGCGTCGCCGGCCGGCAGGCGCGCGGTCACGGGTCCATGCGGCCCGGCGAGCAGGACGCTGGCGCCGAACCTGGTGCCCGGGATGGTCCCGAGCGCGACGTGCCGCGGGTCGTCGAAGAACATCCAGACCGGATCGCGACCCGGCACCTGCGCGCGCACGCACGGCACGTTCCAGCGGTCCTCGCCGGCGAACAGCGGTGATGGCTCCTCGGCCAGCTCGGGACTCTGCGCGGCGCACAGGCCGATCTCGAGCTCGATCCCGGCCGCGCGCGCGAGCGCGGCGGCGAGGAACAGCCGCGGGCCGCGTCCCAGCAGCAGCACGCTGGTTGGATCGGCGTTGCCGCGGCTGCTCGGGATCTCACGGTGCACGAACTCGTGGATCGCGGCGAGTCGGGCGGCCGGTTCCTCGAGTCCGGCCATGAGCTCGGCGGCCTTGCGCGCGATCAGCGCATCCGGCATCGACAGGCTGCGCAGCTGCGCAAGGTCGTCGCGGACCGCCGCTGCGCCAGCACCGTCTTCGCCCCAGGTCACAACCGGCAGCAGCTCGAGGTCCGGCGGGCGGAACCGCTCCTCCGGCAGCCGCGCCTGGTCACGCGCCCGGAAGCGCAACATGCGCCGCCCGTCACCCAGCTCGACTTCCTCGCGCTCGCCGTCGAAGTTGCGCGTGCGCAGCGTGCCGCGCGCATCCTTCGGCAGCAGCAGCACCAGCTCGCTGAGCACGAACGGTTCGGCATCGCTGCGGAAGAAGAACGTCGTCGACCGCAGCGGATCGGCACCCGGCGCCGCCACGCGTTCGACGTGCCGCTCCTCGATCAGCGCGCCGGGCGCGAGCCGCGGCATGCTGTAGCCACCTTCGACGCGGTGCGGCACGAACCGGCCGCCGTCCGGCAGCACGGTGCGCAGCACGAGCAGCTCGTCGGCGCGCGCGGCGGTGTCGGCGTTCTGGTGCTGCTCGACGCCGCGCGGATCGTTGATGCGCCGCACCTGGTGGGTCTCGCGGATCTGCGCGCCATCCGGCAGCAGCTCGACGATCATCCGGTCGGCGACGAGCGTCGACGGGGCGGTCTGCTCGCGGTCGGTCGGCCGGAACTCGTCGACCAGCTTCGCCGCCTGCTCGTCGAGGGCGGCGATCGGTTCGGGACGCTCGTGCCCGGCGAGCCGGCTGAACACGGCGTGCATCTGGTGGCTCGATTCGCCGGCGGCGACCGCCGCACCCCAGGCCGCCAGGGCCGCCTCTTCGTTCCCTTCGCGCAGCATCGTCTCGGTCGCGGTGCGCAACGCGCTGGGACCGGTGCGCGGGTGCGTCGCGATCCGCCCAGCCAGCCGCAGCATGTCGTCCCCGTCCCCACGCAGGGCCGCGGTGACCTGCTGGTCCCGCAGCGCGTCTGCCGATTGCGGATCGCTGGCGTGCTGGCGCTCGATCCAGGTCGCGTGCACGTCCGGGTCGCCGAGCATGCGGCCGAGCCAGGCGCCGTAGCGCGCGAGCTGCAGGTCGCCGGGTCGGACCTGCGCGACCTGCTCGATCGAAGCGAGCGCCCGTCGCGCGGCGCCGGCGCCGGCCCAGCGCGACGCCAGCTCGAGCACCGGTCGCACATCGGACGGCCGCGCCTCGTGCCAGCGGAGCAGCGTCCGCTCCGCCGCAGCTTCGAACGACAACGTGCGCTGCACTTCGAACAGGGCACGGAACGTCTCCGGCCCGGCGCGCCCGTCGGCGACCCGTGCCTCGAGCAGCCGGATCGCCTCCTCGCCGCGGTCGTCGTCGACCAGGAAGCTGGCGCGCCCGAGCTCGACCTGCGCATTGCCGGCGAGCTTCTCCTGCACCGATTCCAGCAGCGCGCGCGCGCGCGACCGGCGCACCTCCTGCGGCAGCAGCGGCATCCGGCGCGCCGCGACGGCGAGCGCCAGCGTCTCGCGCGGGTCGGTCGGCGGTTCGCGTTCGAGTTCAGCCCACGCGGCGACCGCCGGCAGGCTCTCGCCGAGCCGGCTCGCCTCCAACGCGAGCGCGACGCGGGCAGTCGCGAGATCCGCGCCGTCGATCGCTTCGGCGGCGCGCGCCAGTGCCAGCAGCGGAGTCGTGAACTCGGCTGCCGGCGGTTCTTCCGCCGCGGCCGGGGCGATCTGCTTGGCGAGCTCCGGATTCAGCTCGGCGCCGCGCAGCGGCCGGCCGGCCGCGTCGACGATGCGCAGCCACAGCGAGTGATCGCGCGCGGATGTGGTCTTGACGACGACCCGGTTGCGCCCGGCGCCGAGCCGCACCGGCAGCCAGCGGAGCTGATGGCCGCCGCGCTCGGCGTGGCGGTCGACCCGGCCGCGCGGCACGTCCTGCACGAACAGCTCGGTGGAGCCGCGCGCGCCGATCTCGACGAAGCCGTCGACCGGCTGCTCGCAATCGACCAGCAGCATCGCGTAGTGGCAGCCGCTGCGGCCACCGTCACGCTCCACGAGCTCGATCGAATCGGCGAACGGCTGCCGCCGGGCGAGCCGCGGCGTGACATCGCCATAGCGTCCGGCGAGCGTGGCGCCCGGCCCGGGGAACTCCCACTCCGGAGCGAACGGGACGCCGAGGTACTCCTCACCGACGTCGCCGAACGGCCCGACGACGACCAGCTCGAGTGGATCGCCGACCTGCGCGCGCACGGCACGCGCGTCCGCGAGCCGGCCGAGGTCGCGCAGCAGATCCACCTGCAGCCGCCGCGCCGCCAGCTCGACGATCCCGTGCGGCGCCGCCGCGAGCAGCCGCTCGAGCGCCTGCAGTGCGGCCGGCAGATCGGACACCTGCTCCGCCAGCAGCTGCGCGTTGCCGACCGCGAGCGCCGCCGCCGGTGAGCGCCCATGCTCGGTCGCCACCTGCAGCAGCTCGGCGAACAGCGCATCCGGCCGCTCTTCGGCCGCCGTTGCGGTGCGCACCAGCGTGCGTGCGATCTCCAGCGGCGGATTCGGCTGTTGGGCCGCCAGCGCGGTGGCGCACAGGAACGCGGAAAGCATCGATCGCGCGCTCATCGCTCACCTCCCCGGCGCAGGGCCACCACACGCTCGTCGGCGACGTCGACCGCCTGCACGAACTCACGGAACTCCGCGTACTCCGCCGGCTCGATCCGCGGCGATCGGCGCAGCAGCCGCCGCTCGACGACGACGTCGTTCCCGTCCTGGCGCCACTGCAGCGAGTAGCTGGCGAACGGCCGCTCGATCTCGACCGGCGGGGGCAGCGCGTCGACGTTCCACCCCGCTGGCAGTTTGTAGCGCAGCGTCGACGACGCCGAGCCCGGCACGCCGAGCAGCAGCGGCAGCGTCCGGGACTCGGCGCGGGCGAGCGTCGGCAGCGTGTCGCGCAGGAAGCGCGACTTCAGCATCAACGCCCCCTGCTGCCGCTCGAGCGCCTGCTCGACGTCGAACTCGATCTCGACGCGCACCGGCGCATGCAGATCGAGCAGATCGCTGGTCTGCAGCGCCTGCACCTGCGACTTGCCGAACTCCTGCGTCAACATCCGCTCGATCTTCTCGCGCTGCTTCTGCGGTTCATTGCCGAGCTCTTCGCGCAACGCGACCGCCTCGTTGCCGGTCGGCGTCAGCGCGACCCGCCCGCGCCCGCCGCCGTCGGGCCGCACGGCCAGTTCGATCGTGCGGCGGTCGTCGTTCCGCTCCGCGTCGGTCCACGGCAGATCGAGCAGCTCGCCATCACCCTCCTTGACGACCAGCACGCGCGCGCCCTGGTCCATCTCCGGCACCGTGTCCAGCGGGTGATAGATCGCGGTTCCGTCCAGGAACATCGCGGCGCGCTCACCGCTGGCCGGCAGATAGCTGATGCAATGGTTGAAGTGGTGGACCAGCGGCAGCGCCAGGTCATCGGCGCTGCGCAGCGGATCGGCCCAGATCAACACCGGCCATGCCTCGACGTCGATCTCACCGAGCATCGCCGTCAGCAGCAGCGCCTTGTCTTTGCAGTCGCCATGCCGGCGTTCGAAGATCACCGGCGTGCTGTACGGCTTGTAGCCGTGCACGCCGAACTCCCAGGCGGTGTAGCGCACGTCGGTGGTCACGAACCGGTAGATCGCGGCGATCTTCGCCATCTCGTCGGTCAGCCCCGCGGTCAGCTCACGCACCTTCGCCTGCATCTCCGGACTCACTTCGATCTGGCGGCGGATCAGGTTCCACCACCACTGGCTGAAATGGTTCCAGTCGCGATACGTCGTGACGCGCGCCAGCGGCACCGTCTCGCGCCACGACGGACTGCGCTCCTCGACCGCCGACCGCGCCACGTCGCGCATGCGCCAGACGTGCACCGTGCGGCCGGCCGCGTCGGTCGATGTCTCCGGCTGCGGCGCGCCATGCACGGACTGCAGGTGGTAGTCGCGGCCCGGCTCGAGGATCGTCACCAGCTCCGAGCGCGCGACCGGATTGCCGTCGCGCGAAGCGAACGAGTGCTGCAGACCGAAGATGTCGCCGAAGAACGTCGGCGCGAGATCGTCGACGCGCGATTGCAGCTCGACGATGTCCCCCGGCTGCAGCGGTGGCAGGTCGACCCAGAACCCCTGCAGCTTCGGCCGCAGGATGCTGCCATCCGGCTTGCGCACGCGCGCCAGCAGGATCCGCGCGCGCTGTTCGCCGAACGCGTGCGGCACGAACCAGCGGTCGAGCTCCCGCGCCCCCTGCTCGGTCAACACGCGGCGGATCACGTGCTCGTAGCTGCTGGTCGTCCCGCCGCGGTACGCCACGACGACCTCCTGGCGCAGCAGGTCGTGCAACGGATCGTTGGCAGTCTTGGCGTCGGCTGGGGGTCCGCCGTCCGCCGCGATGACCGCGTCGCCGTCGAGCTGGTAGTCGGTGTAGAACGGCTTCAGATCCGCTTCGAGGAACTCGAGCAGCCGCCGCTGCTCCTTGCGGTTCGGGTTCAGGTCGAGCGCGCGGCGCAACGACTCGATCTCGCCGTCGCGGTCTCCGGCCAGCCCCTGTACGACCGCGACCTCGACCAGCGCCTCATCGTCCTCGGGGCAGATCACGAGCCAGTCACGCCAGGTCTGCAGCGCGCCGGCGTAGTCTCCTTGCGCGCGCTGCCAGTCCGCCATCCGCTGCCGTGGCTGGCGGTCGAATGGATCCAGCTCGACGGCGCGGGTGAACAGCACGCGCGCCTCGTCGGTGCGGCCGGTGCGCAGCAGCAGCTGCAGCAGCCCGTCGACGCGTGGTCGTCTCCACTCCGCCTGCAGCGCCAACTGCCGATGGCGCAACGAGTCGGCGATCCGCTCCTGGCGCGCCTGCACGTTGCCGGCCTCGTCCTGCAGCCGCGGATCGCCGGCGTGCTGCTGCGCGGCGGCCAGGATTTCGCGGTCGTCGAGCGGGGTCAGGTCCTGGTGGCGCAGTGCCTCGGCGAGCAGACGCCGCGCCGTCGCGTTCTGCGGCGCGATCGCCAGCGCGCGCCGCAGCAGCTGCTCGGCCGCACGTCCATTGTTGGTGCCATCGAGCTCGATCTGGGCGAGACCGAGCAGCGCCGGCACGTAGTCCGGGTCGGCGGTCAACGCGCGGCCGTAGTCGTGGCGGCGCGGGTTGTCGTCTTTCTCGGCCTCGTGTTGTGCTGGGCGGACGCGCGTCCGGGCGAGCAGGTCGTGTGCGGCCGGATCCTGGGGCCGGGCTGCGACGAGCTGGCGCGCCAGCTCGTGGTCGCGCCGTTCGTTCGGATCGTCCGGCGCGAGCAGCAGCAGGTAGTGCGCGAGCCGGAACGCCGCGTCGAGGTCGCCGCCGGCCGCTGCTTGCGCGAGCTGCGTGCGCGCTCCGAGCGAGGGGCTGGTCGGTTTCGCCGCAGGCGGCTTGGTCGCCGAGGCCTGGCGCAGGTCTTCGGCGCTGCAGCGCTCGACGACTCCCTGCAGCGGGCCACCTTCCGGCTTCGTCAGGCGTGCCGTGAAACCGAACGGCCCTTCCTGATCGCAGACCTTCAGCAGCAGCAGGTTCGGGCCGGCCGCGAGCCGGACCGGCACGGCGTCCTGATCGGCGTGCAGCGGCCGCCGCACGTCCCGTGACAGCAGCGACTCGCCGTTCAACCAGAACACCACCGCCTCGTCGCTGCCGAGCCACAGCAGCGCGTCCTGCTCGCGCTCGGCGTGTACGACGGTCGCCGCGTAGCAGAGGACCTGATCGTTCGGTCGCACGACCGCATCGAGGTCGATCCGCCCATCCGCGAGTGCATCGGTCGGCTGCCGGCGCCACCGCACCGGCCGCTTCTTGCCGTCGTAGACCGCGTCCGGATCGATCCCCTGTTCCGGCGGCAGGGCGCGCTTGAAGCCGGCACCACGCTCGTTGTCGAACGGCCCGACGATCCACCATCCGGTCAGCAGACCGAGCTCGGGGGTGAGCTCGCGCAACACGGAGGTCCGGCCGGCCGCGCGCGCGGCTTCGAACCGCCAGGCCTGCAGACGGTCCCGCACGCGCGGATCCGCGGCCGCCGTCGCTGCGTCGCGCAGCGCCCGCTCGACCTGATCCCAGTCGCCGAGCCGGCGCGTCAGCTCGACGGCGAGGGCGGCGCCGACTTCGTCTCCTGCGCCAGCGGCCGCGAGGAACCGATCGCGCGCCGCGGCCGCATCGCCGCGCGCGAGCGCCTGCCACGGGTCATGCTGCGCGGCGAGCGTCGCGAGCAGCAACGGGATGGCGAGGAGGGTCGGCGGGCCGGCGCGGAACATGCCCCGCAGATACGCCCTCGGCCCCGCGTCGCCCAGTTGAAACCTGCGCTGCGGCAGATCTCCAGGCGGGGGGTTGCGCAGCCCGCCCCGAACAGGCTCCGGTCGCCGGCTGTGGGGTTCGGTTGGGGGCTACCGCGGCGCCGTCGCGCGCATGATCTCAACCGGCCCGAGGGCACCGGAACCGTTCTGGTCGGCGTCGCGCAGGATCCGGTCGCGCCAGCGCACGAGGGAAGGATCGAACCGCGCGAGCAGGTTGCCGAGCTCGCCCGCATCCAGGACGCCGTTGCGGTCCCGGTCCTGCGGTGCCAGCGCGCGCGGCAGCATGCCGCCACCTTCCTGGCGTGGAGCTTCCGGCGGTGGCTGTGCCGGCAGCCGCGCCGCGAGCGGGACCATCTCCTCGACCGAGAGGTCGCCGGATCCGTCGCGGTCGAACTCGCGCAGGATCGCCGCGACCGAACCGGGCAGCTGCGGGACGTTGACCAGCAGCTCGAGCTCCTTGCCCGCCAGCTTCGCGTCCTTGTTGGCATCCAGCAGCGACATCGCCTGCTCGGCCAGCGGACGCGCGCTCTCCTGGCTGCGCGCCGGCAGTCCGAAGCGGATCCGCACGCGGAGGCTGCCGCCGTGATCGACGAGGTCGCGGAACCGGACGTCGAACTCCGGCCACTCGAGGTAACCGTCGCGATCCACGTCGAGTCGCCGGAACGGCTCGGCCGCGCGCGGCGTGCCCAGGCCTTCGAACGCCTGTCCGACCTCGAGGATGCTCAGCCGGTCGTCGCCGTTGCGATCGGCCGCGGCGAACACCGCGCGGCTGGTCGGCTCGTCGTAGACCTCGAGCCCGGTGATGCGCGGCGGAGCATCCTGCGCCAGCGCGGCCGCGCCCGGCAGCGCGGCCAGCAGCGTCGCGAGCAGGGGCGCGGCGCGGCATGCGCGCGTGCCGCGGCGCAGCTCACGGGATGAACAGCGCATCCTTGCCGAGCAGCAGATGCCCGGTCGCCGCAGTTGTGCGGCCGCTGGTGAACCCGGCGAGTTCGCTCCGGATCCCCTGCGCGCGCAAGCTGCGCAGCAGCGGGCCGAGTTGGCGTGGATCGGCGGCCAGCACGATCGCATCCACCCGGCTTGCGAGCGCCATCGCATCGACAGCGATCGCGACCGGGATCGAAGCTTCGTCCTCGGCCGCCTCGATCTCGAAACCGTGCGCGCCCAGGGTCGTCCCGAACCGCGCATGCTCCGCCGTCGCATACGCGATCGCGCGCACCAACCCGCGGTTCGCCGTCATCGCGCGGATCAGCTTGCGGTGCGAGAGTTCACCTCCGGCGGTGCGCGCCTCGCTGCGCAGCCAGCCGAGGTCGACGAGAACAGCAACACGTTGGTTCGCGGGATTGCTCGCTACCGGCGGCGCTGCCTCGACGGGCGGTGCGGCGGGGGACTCGGACGGGCGGTGGACCAGCAGATGCCGCGGCTCCCCCCGCTCCCGACTCCGATCCCGCTCTCTTTCCCTATCCCGCTGCGGAACCCGCGCCTGCTCCGGGCCTGGGCCCGGCCTCGGTTCCCTTTCCCGCTCCCGTTCGCCACCGAACCCGCGCCCGCCGCGACCCCGATCCCGATCCCGATCCCGGTCACGATCCCGATCCCGGTCACGATCCCGTTCGCGACCGCGCGCCGGCTCCCGTTCCCGTTCCCGTTCCCGTTCCTGATCCGGAACCCGAACCCGATCCCGATCCCGATCCCGCTCCTGCGTCCGATCCCTATCCCTATCCCCAACCCGCTCCTGCGCTGGCTCGTCGAACCACACATCCACCTCTTCCGGGGGCGTGCCGGCGGTCGGCGTGCGCTTCTCCACGGCCGGCAGCGAGACCTCCTCTCCGACGCCCGGAGGCTTCACGTCCGCCTCCCTGCTGCGGGGTGGCGCGCCAGACGGCTTGGCGCTGCGCGCCTCCATCTCCTCACCTTGCGGAAAGATGTCCGCGCCGAAATCGCTCATCGGGTCAGCAACGGTTGCAGTGGGTCGCTTGGAATGTCGGCGACCACATTAGCGGGCCGGCATCGATCCGCCACTGCGCCGGACGATGCGCTGCGCGCCGCACTGCGTGCCACCGGGCTCCGGCCGCGGGGCGCAGCAGATTTCCTGACGCGCTCTTGTCTCCGATCCGCGGTCGCGCTTGATTCTGCGCTCCCCGCGGCCCCCCCAAACGCTCCCTCTCGAGGATCGAAGCCTTGAAGCTCCGCAGATTCCCCCTGTTCCTGGCCATTGCTTGCCTGCTCCTGACGCTGACGAGCTGTGGTACGGTCCGGCGCGCCGGCAAGGACCTCGGCGTCGTCGCCGTGTCGCCGGTGCTGGTCCTCTACGGTGGTGGCACGGACGCCCTGGCGACCTCGCACGAGGTGCGTGAGGGCCTGGACGGGAACGGGATCACGGAGGCCCTGGCATTCGTGCCGGCATTCCTGTTCCACACCGTCAAGCACACGCTGTGGGTCTGCGTGCACGCGATCGACTTCTTCATGTTCCCGTTCTACGGCCTCGGTGAGCTGCACCCGTATGGCGACGAGGTGAAGCCGCTCGACATCTACACCGGGACGATCTTCGACAAGGAGTCGGACAGGGAAGGTCACACGACCGGTACCGATCCGGCCAGCGGCGAGCAGATCGAGTCGACGCCCGCGCCGGCGAACGCCGGCCGCTGAGCGCAGCCTTCCGCGATTCAGCGACTCCGCGCCAGCAGCAGGTCGCCGATCCAGGGGATCGCATCCAGCAGCGCGACCGCGTCGCCGGTGCGCTGCTCGGCCGCCAACGCATCCAACCGCTGCGCCAGCCGGCGCAGCAGCTCGCGCTCGCTCCGCGCATAGGCTTGCGGCCGCTGCAACATCCCGGCGAGTCGCTCTTGGGCCTCGGTGAGGATCATGGCCGGCTCGCGCGGGTCCTCGGCGTTGCGACGCCGCGCACCCGGGCCGCGCCAGATCCGCTCGGCGAGCTGATCCGCCTCCTGGTTCTTCCCCTCCAGGCGCAGGCGTAGGACCTCGAACGACCGCAGGCTGGCCAGGCGGCGGGCCGATTCCCGCGCTTCGTCGCCACCGCCGGCGATGCTGGCCAGGCTCATCCGCAGCAGCGGGTTGCTCTCCACCGGGGGATCCTGGCGCGTCAACCAGTCGCGCAGTTGCGTGCGCGCTTGCTGCAGGCGCGCCTCGTCCTGGGCGGCCAGCGCCTGCTGGATCTCGGCCTGCCGCGCGGCGAGCTCCGGCCAGCGGCGCGTCAGGTCCATCCGCGCGCGGCCGCCGCGGCCGCCGCGCGGCGGCGGTGGCTCGTCCCGCTGTCCTGCGAGCCAGTGCAGCTCGTGCAGCCGTTGGCTCGCGAGCCAACGCACGCCCTCTGCATTGGCGTCCTCTTGCGACAGCTCGCGATACGCGGCGGTCGCCGCCACGAGGTCCCGATCCAGCAGTTCCTGCACGCGCGCGGCGGCAAGGCGGCGGTATGCCTCACGCTCCTCGCCCGCGCGCCGCGGTGCCGGGCTCTCGCCGGTGCCGGGCCGTTCAGGCTCCTGCGCGAGCGTGGCGCCGGCGAGCGCAGCCAGCGTGAGGAGACCGAACGTGCTGCTGTGTGGTTTCAGCATGGCTCCGAATCGAACCGGTACCCGATCCCGTGCACGGTCACGATGTGGATCGGCTGGTCGGCGTTGACCTCGACCTTCTTGCGCAACCTCGCGATGTGGTTGTCGACGGTGCGGGTCGTCGGCAGGTGCACGTAGCCCCAGACCTTCGTCAACAGATCGCTGCGCGTCACGACCTGTCCACGGTGTTGGATCAACAGGCGCAGGATCTCCGCTTCGAACCGGGACAGTTGATGCTCGATGCCGTCCCGCGTCACCGTGAACCTGCCGAAGTCGACGGCGAGGTTGGGGAACTGCTGGACCTTCGGAGTGCCGGCGACGGTCTGGCCGCGCGCACGGCGCAGCACGGCGCGGATGCGTGCGCTCAGCTCCGGCAGCGCGAACGGCTTCGCGACGTAGTCATCGGCGCCGAGCTCGAGGCCGGCCACCTTGTCCGAATCGCGCCCCTTCGCCGACAGGATGATCACCGGCGTGTGCGAGCCGCGCTCCTTCAGCTGGCGCAGCACGTCCAGCCCGCTGATGCCCGGGAGCATCAGATCGAGCACGATCAGGTCGGCGGCGCCGCCCGCGGCCAGCTGCAGTCCCTCGGTGCCGGTGGCCGCGGTCGTGACGCGGTAGCCCTCGACCTCGAGGTTGTGCTGCAGGCCGGCGCGCAGGTCCGGCTCGTCTTCGATGACCAGGATGTTCGGCGACTCGCTCATGCAATCTCTGGGGTTTGCCCGCTCCGACCGTTCGACGCGCCGTTCGTGCCGCGCAACGGCAGCCGCAGCTCGATCGTCGCACCGCCGCCGGCGCGGGCACGCGCCACGGCATCGCCGCCGTGCGCGCGCGCGAAGTGGCGCACGAGGCTGAGGCCGATCCCGGCGCCGCGTACTTCGCCGGCGTTGGACGCGCGGTAGAAGCCTTCGAACACCTTCTCCTGCTCGCCGGCGGGGATCCCGATCCCGCGGTCGTGCACGGCCAGCACGGCGTCCTCGCCATGCCGCTGCAGCTCGACGACGACAGTCCGCTCGGCCGTGTCGGCCGGCGTGTACTTGATCGCGTTCTCGAGCAGGTTCAGCAGCGCGTTCTCCAATGCACCGGCATCGACATCGACGTCGAGCGGCGACGGTGCACGCACCTGCAGCTCGGCGCCCTTGGCAGTCGCCTGCGGCCGGTACTGCTCGGTGATCTCGTGCACGAGCGCGGCCAGATCGTGCGGCTCCCGGTGGTAGTGCAGCGTCGCGGTCTCCTTGCCGGCGAACTCGAGGATCCGCTCGATCATCGCCGTCAGGCGGTCCGACTCGCGGACGATGATCGAGGCGAACTCGCCGGTCTGCGCCGGCGACCGTGTCCGCCCCAGTCCAATCGTCTCGGCGTACATCCGGATCAACGACAGCGGGGTCTTCAGCTCGTGCGAGACCCGGGAGACGAACTCGACCTTCAGCGAGGCGACCTCGGATTCGCGCTGGATCGTGCGGAACATCACGAACCCGGCGCCGATCGTCGTCAGGCACAGCGCGATCAGCAGCAGCGCGCGGCCGCGCACCGAGGCGCGCCGGTCGTCGAGGATCGCCGCCGGGTTGGCCGCGATCGCGCGCAGCTCGAGGCCGCCGAGCGTGACCTGCGCCGGCAGCTCGAACGGCAGCTCGGCAGCGGTTTCGCCGGAACCGTCACTGCGCAGCAGCGGCTTGCCATCCGCATCGAAGATCCCGAGGAAGAACCCGTTCTCGTCCGGGGTCAGGAACGCATCCATCTCGGCGTTGACGAACAGCGCCACGTCGATCCGCAGGCCGGCGAACCCGGCGTTGTGCGCCGCGACCAGCTCGAACGGCGCGCGCTGGATCGCGAGCAGGGTCGTCCCTTCGGGGCCGGGATGGCTCTGGAACGACATCGGCTGCTCCGCTTCGAGCAGGCGCAGCCGCAGCGGTTCCTCGACGGCGCGGCGGTAGTCGCTCGCGAACCGCCGTCCCAGTCGTCGCGTCCGATCCACCTGCAGCAGATCGGCGATCACGGTGGCATGCTCCCCGGCCGGATCGATGCCGGCCACCAGACGGTCGGCGACGGCGCCGAGCAGGTCGTCCCCGAGCGCGTCGTGGCGCCCTTCGCAGATCCCCTGCAGCACGTGCAGCCGCTCCTGCGGAGAAGTGTCGAGCTCGGCGCGCGCCACGTCGGCCAACAGCCGGATGCTGGCCGCATCGCGTGGTGACCGGGTGCGCGCCCCGGGGCGGCGCAGCAGCTCCCCGGCGATGCGGGCGGCTTCGCGATAGGCGAGCGCGGCTGGCTCCGTCCGCCCGGCGCGGCGATGCAGACCGCCGAGCTGCAGCTGCGCGCGCGCCAGGGCGACGATGCCGTCGAAGTCGCGCATCCCGCGCAGCTGCGTGCCGGCTGGCACGCGGCTGGTCAGCTCCTGCAGCGCTGCACAGGCGCCGTCGACATCGCCGAGGCTCTCGAGCAGCTCCGCTTCGAGCAGCAGCGCGTGGTTGTGTCCACCGCCGAGCGGCATCGTCGAGTCGAGGCCGGGCGGGACTTCCGGGTACAGCAGCCGCGCGTCCCCATCCAGCAGGATCAGGTCGAGGACGCCAGGGACCCGCGCGAGCTCGTCGGCAGTGCGCGGCAGCGGCGCTTCGAGCCAGTCGCGCGCAGCCAGCAGCTCCTGGACGCGACCCGGCAGCGCCTCCTCGAGTTGCCGCGCCGCGGCGCTGACCAACGCGAGCGCCTGTTCCTGCAGCAGCCGCTCGGCGCGCTCGCTCTGCCGGCTCAGCTCCGCGGCGCCGACCAGCGCGAGCAGCACGAGCGGCGCGAGCAGCAGCAGGAACGAAGGCAGGTAGCGGCGGGCGGCGCGTCGCATGCGTCGGATCGGTTCGCGCGTGCGAGGCGGCTTCCCGGCACCGCACGAGCGCGGCGGATTCTACGTCGGCCGCATGCGCCGTGGCTGGCCCGTTCGCGACTGCGCGGGCATGCGCGTGACCGACCGGCCGGCGCTGCCGCGCCGATCGCGGCCATGGCTCGCCGCGGCGCGGTGCGGCGTTGCAAACAAGTTGCTCCGGCGCTTCAACCGCGCCATGACCGTGCCGCAGGCACAGCAGGACCGGATCCTGCGCCGCTACACGCTGCGCCGGCGCCGCTTCCCGCTGCGCGGCGGGACGCTGTCGTTGGTCGCGCCGCGGTCGATGGAGGACCTGCTGACCGGCGCGCGGCTCGCGCACTACGAGCGCATCGGACGGTTGCCGTACTGGGCCGACATCTGGCCCGCCTCGCTGGCACTCGCGCAGGCGATCGCCCGCGGGCCGGACCTGACCGGTCTGCGTGTGCTCGACCTCGGCTGCGGGGTCGGGCTGGCCGGCACCGCCGCAGCCTGGCGGGGGGCCGCCGTCACGTTCGTCGATTGCGAGCCGGACGCGCTCGCGTTCGCGCGCTTCAACGCCGAGCAGAACCGCGGCCAGGGTGTGGTGACGCTGCGCCACGACTTCGAGCGCGCGCCGGTGCCCGGGACCTTCGATCGGATCCTGCTCGCCGACGTCGCCTATGAGCGCCGGCTGCACGCGCCGATCCTGCGGCAGCTGACGACGAGCCTGCAGCCGGGCGGCACGGCATGGATGGCCGACCCGTACCGGACTCCGGCCGACCCGCTGGTCGACGAGCTGGCGGCGCGCTTTCGCTGCGAGCAGTCCGAGCTCAGCGTCTGCGCGATCGATCGGACTGCCGAAGGGCGCCGGATCCCGATGCGCCTCGTCGCGATCGGGAATCCTTGGCCGGCCCCGGCGCAAGCCGGCCTGCGCGCATGACCGTCGAGCTGACCGACCTCACGATCCGCTATGGGTCGATCACCGCCGTCGATCGCGTCACCGCGCGGTTCGAGGTGGGTGCGGTCGGCCTGCTCGGTCGCAACGGGGCCGGCAAGTCCTCGATCCTGAAGGCGATCCTCGGCTTCGTGCGCCCGACGTCCGGACGGTTCCGCGTGCTCGACCTGCCGGAGGACATCGCCGCAACCGAGCTGCGCCGGCGCGTCGGCTACATGCCGGAGCGCGACAGCTACGTGCCGGGACTGAACGGGTTCGAGACGGTCGTGTTGGCCGGCGAGCTGTCCGGCGTGCCGAGGCTCGATGCGCGGCGGCGCGCGCACGAGGTGCTGTACCTGACCGGCCTCGACGAGGCGATCTTCCGCCCGGTCAGCGGCTACTCGCTCGGGATGCGCCAGCGCGTCAAGCTCGCCTGCGCGCTCGTGCACGATCCGACGCTGTTGTTCCTCGACGAGCCGACCAACGGACTCGATCCGAACGGCCGCCGGCAGATGCTCGGGTTGATCCGCCGGCTCTCGGTGGAGCTCGGCAAGTCGGTGATCCTCTCGACGCACATCCTGTCGGACGTCGAATCGACCTGCAGCTCGGTCGTCGTGCTCGAGCGCGGCAAGGTCATCGAGGCGGGCTCCGTCGCCGAGCTGACGCGCGGCCGCCTGCAACGGGTCCGGCTCGATGCGGAAGGGGAGCTCGAAGCGATCGAACGGGCGCTGCAGGTGGCCGGGCTCGCGTCGATCGAGCGGCTCGAAGAGGACGCGGCCGGCGCTGTCGGTTTGCGGCCGCATCGGTTCCGCCTCGGCATGGGGGCGGAGCAGCCGGCCGCGACCGTGTTCGCAGCGGTGGCGCAGGCCGGCGGCATCGTGCATCGGCTGTTCGAGGAGCGGCGCACGATGGAGCAGGTGTTCCTCGGTGCGCTCGACCAGAACGAGCGGGACGGGCGAGGCGACGGCGCGATCGGGGAGCAGAGCCAGCGCGCGGAGTCCGGCGGCTGATGGTGATCCACGATCAGGGCTACCGCGCGCTGCAGTACGAGCCGCAGCCGACCTGGGTGCGGCTGCTGCCGCTGGCGCGGCTGGAGTTCTCGGTGTTGTTCCGGCGCAAGCTGGGGCAGTCGCTGTTCTTCCTGTGCCTGCTGCCGTGCGTGTTCCAGTTGCTGGTGCACCTGTGGCGGTCCGGCATGGTCGAGCTCGGCGGCATCCAGGGCGCGCGCGCCCTGGCGGGGGAGATCCCGGGGCTCGATCCGGCCAACCGGCGGTTCTATCTCGATCCGATCCTGTCGTACTCGCGGGAGCTGATGCTGGTGCTGACGGCGTTGGTCAGCTGCCGCGCGATCGCGAAGGACCGCGCCGCCGGCGCGCTCGAGCTGCTGTGGACGCGCGGGATCACGCCGGCGCAGTACTTCCTGGGGAAGTGGCTCGGCTCGCTGTGGCTGCTGGGGATCCCATGTGTCGTCGGGCCGCTGGTGCTGTGGCTGTACGCGGTGCTGAACGCCCCGGACTGGACGCTGCTCGAGCGCACGATCGTCTGGATGCCGCAAGCGGTGCTCGGCCTGACGTTCTTCGCCGTCGTCATCAGCTTCCTCGCGCTGCTGTTCTCGGCGATGGCCGCCGGGCCGAACGTCGCGACGTTGTTCTGGCTCGTGTTGATGGGGGGATCGTTCGCCGCGAGCCGCTTCCTGTCGGTCGTGTTCCGCGGCCAGGATTGGTGGCGTTCGCTGTATCCGTTCGACTCGACGGCGCGGATCGCGCGGTGGATCGCCGGACACGAAGGGATCCCGGGTGCGACCTGGCCGGTCGGGGTGGCGTGGATCGGGTTGCTGCTGTGCGTCGCGCTGTTCGGCCTGCCAGCCTGGCGCCGGCTGCGGCTGTCGGAGGCGATTCCATGAGCGTCGCCGAGCTCGAGTTCCGCAACGTGTCGAAGTGGTACGGCCAGGTCGCTGCGCTCAGCGATGTCTCGTTCCAGCTCGGTCCAGGAGTCGTCGGCCTGGTCGGCGCGAACGGCGCCGGCAAATCGAGCCTGATCAAGCTCGCGGCGGGGTTGCTGCGCCCCTCGCAGGGGGACGTCCTGCTGTCCGGCGTCGCCGCGCACGAAGCCGCGGCGCGCAGGTCGCTCGGCTACTGCCCGGACCTCGAGCGCAGCTTCGAGGCGCTGAGTGGGGTGGACTTCGTGACCTGGATGCTGCGGCTGCACGGGTTCGACGCCCGCACGGCGCGGCGCCGTGCCCAGGACGTCCTGGCCGGACTCGGGCTCGGCGACGCGATGCACCGGCCGATCCGCACCTACAGCAAAGGGATGCGCCAGCGCGCGAAGCTCGGCCAGGCGCTTGCCCACGAACCGGACGTGGTCCTGCTGGACGAGCCGTTGACCGGGCTGGATCCGGTGGCCCGCTTCGAGATCGGGGAGCGGATCCGTGCGCTGGGTGCCGCTGGCTGTTCCGTGCTGGTCAGCTCGCACATCCTGCACGAGCTGCAGGCGGTCGCCGACCGGTTCCTGTTGATCCACCGTTCGCGCCTGATGGCGGAGGGCACGCTGCGCGAGCTGCGCGAACAGCTCAGCGACCGGCCGCAACGCGTCCTCGTGCGCGGACCGGACCCGCGCGCGCTGGCGGCGCGGCTGATCGAGCTGCCGCAGGTCCGCGCCGCGCATCTCGAAGGGGAGGACGGGCTGCTGCTCGAGATCCAGGGCAGCCGCGAATTCTTCCGGCTGCTGACCGAGCTCGGCGCGCGCCCGCAGCGGTTGGTCGACTCGGTCACGTCCGTCGACGACAGCCTCGAAGCGGTGTTCGGGTACCTCGTCGCATGAGGTTCCTGCGCACGAGCCTGGAGTCGTTCCGCCAGACCTGGCTCCGGCTCGTGCGGCAGCGGGCGACGTGGTTGTTCTTCGTGCTCGGGGTCGCGTTCGCGGGGCTGTTCCTGTTCGTCGGCGCCGAGGCGTCGCGCGGCACGCGTGGGACCGAGCTGTTCGGGATCTTCGGCAACTGGCTGGTGCTGCAGTTCGCGATGCCGTTCGCCGCGATCTACCTGGTCATCGCCGCCGTGTACGGCGACATCGAGGACGGTACTGCGCAGTACCTGTTCGTCCGGCCGATCAGCCGCGTTGCGCTGCTGCTCGGGAAGTGGCTCGCCGCGACGACGGTCGCCGTGCTGCTGACGCTGTTTGCGCTGGGCGCGTTCCATCTGGCGCTCGACCTGCCGGGCCACACGTGGCGGGCCGGGGTCGGACCGAGCCCCGAATACCTGCAGGCCTACGCGACGATCGCCTGCCTCGCGGCGCCCGGCTACGCCGCGATCGGGGCGCTGACGTCCGCCTGGTTCCGCCGGCCGCTGATCGTCGCGATCGGGTTCGTGCTGATCTGGGACATCCCGGTCTCCAACATGCCGGCCGAGCTCGGGGTGCGCACGGCCACGCTGGCAGATCCGGTGCGGCGCTGGCTGCTGCTCGAGCTGAATCCGCAGGGGGACCTGCGCGAAGCGCTGGCGACTTCGCTGGAGCGGCTCGACCCCGCCCTGCTCGGCGATCCGGTGCCGACGCTGCTGCGGTTCACGCTGGTCGTCCTCGCGGTCGCGATGTTCGTCTACTCCCGTCGTGAGTACCACGAACGCGCCGCCGACTGAGCCGGCCCGCCGGCCAGAGCGGGTCCGCGCGTTGGCGGCAACCGTGCCGACCTCGCGCGAACTGCAGGCGCAGATCGGCTGGTTCATCGGTCTGCGGTTCCTCGCGGCCGGGGCGGCCGCGGCCGTGACCGGCGTCGCGCACCTGCTCGGATATCTCAGTCAGCCGCTGCCGCTGTGGGTGCTCGCCGGCGCGACGCTGGCCTGCAACGTGGCGTACCTCGCTTGGTTGCGCCGCAATCCGACAGCATCGGCGACGACCCTGCGCCGGCACGTCGATCTGCAGATCGGCGTCGACCTGTTGTTGTTGACCGCGATGCTGCATTGCAGCGGCGGGGTGACGAACCCGGGCGTCCTGTTCTATCTGTTCCACGGCTTCATCGCGGCGCTCGTGCTGTCGGTGCGCGCCGCGTCGTTGGTCGCGGGTGTTGCGCTGCTGCTCGTGGCCCTGCTGGCGTTCGGCGAGTGGGGTGGCTGGCTGCCGCACCATCCGGTCGGCTTCGCGCTGTTCGAGCTGCCGTCGACGCCGGTGCACGCGTTGGTGGTCTATCTGGCGGCGCTGGCAATGACGTTCACCGCATCGATCTACTTCGTCGCGACCGTCGTGCGGCGGCTGCGCGCCAGCGAAGCGGACCTGCAGACGCTCGGGCGTCAGCTCGTGCTGAGCGAGAAGCTGGCCGCGGTCGGGACCCTGGCTGCCGGCGTCAGCCACGAGATCAACAACCCGATCGGCGTGATCCAGAACAAGGTCGACGTGCTGCGGTACCGGATCGCCGACGGCGATCCGCCGGAGCGCCTGCTGCCCGAACTGGCGGCGATCGAGAAGCACGTCCGGCGGATCGGCGTGATCACTGCCGGCCTGCTGGCGTTCGCGCGCGAGGCGCCGTTCGAGCTCCGCGCGCTCGACCTGGACGCGCTGGTCGAGGAGGGGATCGACCTCGTCCGCGTCCCGTTGCAGAGCGCGGGACTGCGGTTGCAGCTGGAGCTGGATCCGGCGCGGCCGCGGATCCGCGGATCGGCGAACCACCTGCTGCAGGTGCTGGTCAACATCCTGCTGAACGCGAAGGACGCGTCGCCGCCGGGGGCGCGCGTGTGGGTGCGGATCGAGTCGCGCGACGGCGAGGTGGCGGTCGTGATCCGCGACGAGGGAGTCGGGATCCCGGCCGCGAACCTCGAGAAGATCTTCGATCCGTTCTTCACGACGAAGGACGTCGACCGGGGCACGGGGCTCGGGCTCGCGATCAGCCATGGGATCGTCGAGCGACATGGCGGGCGGATCCTGGTCGAGAGCACCCCGGGCAGCGGCTCGACGTTCACGGTCCTCGTGCCGGAGTTGGACCGCGACACGCAGGTCGAACAGCGCCAGATCTAGGCGCGGCTCGTAGGTGCGGCCTCAATCCGTGCTACCTCGCGTCAAGAAACTCCTTGCCGGCATGCGTGCCCATCGATAAGAACGCGCGCGTGTTGGGCGGTCACGTCCTGGGAGGGACCGACGCCAACGGGAGTTCGAGACTGGCACCTCGGGCTCCCGATGATCTTTCGAACTCACCTCGGCGCACGGGCCTGCCACCAAGGCGGGACCAGTGGACGTTCCCTCGCTGCCACTCCTCGACACAAGGGACGCCTCTCCGCAGGACCCACCTGCAGAGGGTCGGGCAGCCGGAACCCGGGGCCTTCGAGCACTCGATCGCCGGGGCCTGGCGGGCTCCGGCGATCATTTTTGCGCGGGAACGGGAGTCACCATCCTGGGGCTCGTCACGCCCCGCCCCCGCGAACAGGGCGGTGGAAACACAACGAGCGCCAGTCGGCGCTCGTCGGTCGGATCAGGAACGGATTGAGAACTCCGGGGCGAGATCCGGTCGAGATCCGTCAGATCTCCACGTCGACGACCTGGTCGACGTTGAAGTCGAAGCTGATCTCTTTCTCGACGTTGATCAGCCGCCCGGTGCCCTTGAACTCGTTGAAGATGATCGCGCCGGCGACCGAGCGGCCGTCCTCCAGGCTGAGATGCACCCAATCGGCCTGCCGGGCATTCATCAGAAGGTCGTAGACCTTCTCCCGGCTCGGCTTGCGAACCTTGCGTTCCACCATGGCTCTACCTCTCTGCTGACTTCCTTGCCTTCCTGACAACCTCACGCGCCCGGTTCGAGAGCAGCTTGATCCGAGTTGCTGGGATGCGGGCGAATGAGGACTTCGAGCAGGAATTGCGACCAGGACTCGAAGTGCGCGGGATCTTGCCACAGGCTTTCGGACCCGGCAACGTGCCCCCGGCCCGGATCCCCCGACGGCAGCGGGCGGAAGCCGCCGGTCATCTTGGTCCGCTCGCGCACCGTGACCCGGGTCCCGGCCGGCACCCGGAGCAGGTAGGCGAGCCCCGCGTGGACCCGACCCACGTCCCCGGCATCGTCATTGATCAGCCCGAGCGGGACCGGGGCCGGCGCCTCGCGCAGGACCAGCTCCTCCTGGAGCTCCCGGCGGAGGGCCCGCTCCAGGATGCCGGCAGTCCGCTCCTCCCCGTCGTCCGGGTTGACGTGCCCACCCAGGCCGATCGACCACAGGTCGTGCAGCCGCGACTCGCTCTGCCGCCGGCTGCGGCGGACACAGAACAGCTCGCGGACCGGCCCGCTGCGCTCGACGGCGCAGTACGGGATCAGTTGCTTCCAGGCAGGTTCGCGTTCGGCTTCCTCGCGGTCGACGAAGAACGCCTCCTGCTCGAAGCTCGCGACCAACGCGGCAGCTTCGGGCTGCGTCCATGGCACGAACCCCTGCGGCCAGTGGCCGCCGAAGAACGCATTGCGCCGCACGACCAGTACCCGCTCCGGCATCGCGTCGCGATCGTAGCCAACCAACGCAAACGGGGCGGCAGCTGCCGCCCCGTTCGCATGCCTGCACGGCCTCGCCAGGGGCGAGACCGGGCTCAGGTCACTTCAGCTCGACCTGACCGCTGTTGCCCAGGTAGAGCTTGCCGGCCACGGCGTCGAGCATGATCGGCATCGTCGCGAGTTTGATCTGCGGCGAGTTCGGCGGGATCGTGATGTTGTAGCCGCCGATCCCCTGCGGAGGCAGGATCAGCGTGCTCGGGAGCGCGATGATCGGCAACGTCAGGTCGATCGACAGCTTGCCGCCGACGCCCGGCAGCGACGTGCCGGAGTTGGCCAGAACGCCGACCCACACTGCGCCGATGTAGGCAGGGGAGCCCGTCTTCTGCGTGGGCGCGAACAGCGTCAGGTTCAGGGTCCCGCCGGTCTGCGCGTTGACCGAGCCGGAGCTGACGCCGAAGTAGCCGACGTCCTGGCAGGACAGATAGCTGGTGCCGGAATCGGCCCAGGTGACCGAGCCGCCGACGACGCCGGGGTTGTTGATCCAGGCCGTGGCGACCTTCACCGGGAACTTGGCCGCGCTGTCATCGACTGCGGACGTGAACCAGCCGTCGGAACGGTTGGACGCGATCTGCAGCGAGAAGAACAGGGCGCGCGACGTCCCGAGCAAGTCGTTGACCGGGGACGGGCTGTGCGTCTGCACGCCGGTCGGCGGATTCGTGATTGCAGTCCGCTTGTTGGTCGCGGCACCCGTGTTGCGGTCGAGGTCCATGACCGCGACGCCCGAGCCGTCGATGAAGAACACGACGTCCTTGCCGTCGATCTGCCCGATGTGGACGTCCACGGCACCCGGCGGGAAGCCGCTGCCGCTGATCAGCTTCATGTTCGTGAACGGGCCAGAGATCCCGGTGCGCGTCGCCAGGCGGGCGCCACCAGCAGCTTCTTCCCAGACGAAGACCTGCAGGTCATGCGAGACCGAGCCGGAGTACTCGGTGCCCGAGGTCATCAGCGCGTCGACGTCGGCGTTCTTCGTGAACACGCCGGTGACCGGGTTCCAGTGCCCGCTCAGGATGTCGTAGCCGCCCGCACCGCCGCTCGAACGCGTGACGGTCAGCAGCGCGTAGAGGGTGTCGGCAGGCAGTTGCAGGTGATCGGACAGATGGACGTAGTTGATCGTGTTGACGTTGTTGCCGACCACGGCAGTCGTCAGCTTCGACGCGCCGTAGGGCACCACTTCGGTCGGTGGTTCGCCCAGGTACTGGGCCGAGATGCCTGCACTCAGGCAGGCGGCAGAGACGAGAGGGAGCAGCTTGGTGCGCATGGAAACGTTTCCTTCGCAGTTGCAGGGGTAGGGAGAACGCCGCAGCCCGCGAGGGCCGGGGGTGAAACGGTCAGGGTCTAGCCGGCCGGCGGAAGGGCTGCAAGCAGCCACCACCGCAGACGCCCTGGGTCCCGGGGAATGTTCCCCGGGCATCGGCACCGGACCCTGCAGTCCGCTTCAGGCTTCCGGTTCGCGGCGCAGCAGATCCCGCAACGCGGCCAGCGAGCGCATCTCGCCCTTGTGGCCGCGGGCTTCGCTGGCCGGGCGCTCGCTCTCGACCGTGATCACGCGCGGCTCGCCGCCGCTGCGGCGCCGCCCGCCGGCGCGTTCGTATTCCTCCGGCACCGTCTCTTCGCGCCGGTCGCGCGGCCGCTCACGGTCCCCCGGGCCGGCCCGCCGCTTGCCGCGCAGGCTGCCGCGGCGGAAGTCGAGCCCGGAGGCGACCGCCTGCTCGAGCGCCGTGCGGGGTGCCGGACGCCGGTCTGGCCGGCCGCCGCGGCCCATCCCCGGCTCGTCGCGCCGGCGCCGGCCGCGCTCCTCGCCGGTCGGCCGCGGCCGAAACATCGTCAGGCTGATCCGCTTGTGGTCCGGCGCGACCTGCAGGACGAACACCTGGATCACTTCGCCGACGCGCAGGACCTGGCTCGGATCGCGCTTCCTGGAGGGGAGGATCTGCGAGATGTGGACGAGGCCGTCCTGCCCGATCCCGAGATCGATGAACGCGCCGAAGTCGGTTACGTTCGCGACGCGCCCCTGCAGCTCGACACCCGGATTCAGGTCCGCGACGCGCGCGATCCCGGGGTTGTGGACCGGAATCAGGCGACCCCGCGGGTCCGAAGCCCCCGTCCGCAGGTCCGTGACGACGCCGCGCGCCCGCAGCTCGCCGAGCCCAGCTTCGATCAGCGGCGCCGGATCCCCGCCGAAGCTGCCGCCGATCAACGCCGGCACCTCCATGGTTCGCGCCGCCGCGAAGCTGCGCACTGCCGCGTACTCGTCGGGGTGTACGCGGGTCTGATCGAGCGGCTCCTCGCCGCCGATGATCCGCAGGCAGCCCGCGACGTTGCGCGCGCGGGTCGCGTCGAAGCCCGGGATGCTGCCGAGCGTGGTGCGATCGCGCAGGGCGCCGTGCTGCCGCCGATGGTCGACCAGCGCCTTCGCCAGCTCGCGCGTCAGTCCGGGGGTCCGCTCGAGCAGGTCCGGCGCTGCCTGATTCACGTCGATGCCGACGCTGTAGATGCAGGATGAGATCACCGCGTCGATCTGCTCGTGCAGCACGCGCTGGTGCACGTCGCCGAGGTGCGGGCCGGCGCAGGCGACGAGGACCCGGTGCTCCATCGCCAGCAGCTCGAGCATCGGGTCCTGCAGTCGGCGCCCGAGGCCGATCGCGACGCGCATCCCGGAGTCGGTGCCGGGCATCGACTTGCGCGCGGCGGGACTGCCGGCGTGGATCGAAGCGGCGGTCTCGTCGACCGGGACGACCATCGGACGCTGCCCGTCGAGCTGTTCCAGTGCGGGGTGCAGCACGGCCTCGGCCGCGGCCTGCCGCCGGCCGTGCGGGATCGCGATTGCGGCCGGGGCGTGCTCGCGGAGCAGGCGCGCCAGCTCGGCGATCGCCGCGTCCCGCTCCATCGCCGGCTCGGTCGAGCCAGTCGAGTCGTCCGCCGTCTGCTCCGCTGTCGGCTCCGCCGTGTGCGGCGCGGCCTCCATGCTCTCCGCGGCGGCGTGTTCGCTGGGCGCTTCAGGCGCCGGGTCACCGGCAGACTGCGCCTGCAGCCCTGCGCCTTCGTCCGTCGCGGCTGTGCCTGTATCCACGGCGGATGTGCTGGGCTCGGCGGCCGCGTTCTCTGCGGTTGCGGGGGACGTGGCCTCCGGCTCCGCGGGTGCTGCAGGTCCTTCGACCGGATCGGCGGTGGCGGCCGGCTCTGCTGCCGCAGCCGGCGCGGGCGCGGGATCGGCCGGCGCAGGCGCAGGCGGCGGAACCATCGCCAATACGCGCTGGGTCGCGACCGATCCGTCCTCGTCGAGCAGCGCCAACCAGATGACGCGGTTCGAGGCCCGCACCGCCGCGACCTTGCGCGGCCCCAGCGGCGGCGCCAGCAGCTGCGCGCGCAGATGCGCGAGGTGCCCGCGGATCGTCTCGCGGTCGGCGCGCTCCTTCATGTGCCGGCGCACGTCCTTGCTGCAGGCGTCGCGCAGGCGCGTGTCCCACGTGTGCTGGAACACGATGTCGAGGAACGGCAGCAGCGCCGCCTCCGGCCCGAGATCGGCGGCGAACCGTTGGCGGAACAGCTCGCGCACGCGCTCGTCCGGCAGCGTCAGCTCGAGCTTGACGATGCCTTCGCGCTCCGCCTTGCGCAGCGCCAGCATGCGCGGCGCGGGGATCCGGCGGACCGGCTGTTCGAACGCGAAGAACTCCTTGTAGCGGTTCGCACCCTTGCGCTCCGGCGCGGTCGCGATCGCCTTCAGATTGCCGCGCCCGAGCTCCTCGCGCAGCTGCGCGCGCAGCTCCGTGTCGCCGGCGTACTGCTCGGCCAGGATCTCGCACACCCCGGCCAGCACCTGCTCGGGCGTGTCGAGGCCCTTGTCCGGCGCGAGGTACGCCTGCGTGGCCTCGCTGAGGCTCTGCTCGCCGATCGTGCGATGGTGGATCGCGAGCGCCAGCGGCGCCAAGCCGAGGTCTTCGGCGCGCGTCGCCTCGCCAGCGCGGCGCGGGCGGAACGTCTGATAGACATCGTCGATCAGATCCTGATCGAAGCACTCCGCGAGCTTCTGCCGCAGCGACTCGACGTCGCTGCCGCGGGCCTGTGCCTGGGTCAGGATCGTGCTCTTGCGTTCCTCGAGCTCGAGCAGCACCTTGAGCCGCTCGTGGATCTCGACGAGTTGCTCTTCCCCGAGCCCATCGCATGCGTCTGGCTGATAGCGCGCGAGGTAATGCGGCGTCGCCCCCTCGGCGAGGAGGGAAGCAACCCGGCGCAGGCACCCGGGCGGTGCACTGAACTCGGCTTCGAGACGGAGCAGGATCGGTTCGGGAGGCATCGAGGGCGGTCCGGGAGGTCAGTCCCGGCGTGGTGGCGGGCGCCGCAGCGCGGGCGGGTCACGATAGCGCGCACCCGTCTGGCTGCCATACGCGCCGGTTCCTGCGCACAGCCCGTCCCATGAATCTCGCACTCCCCAGCATCCGCAAGGTCTTCGTCCGCGCGCCGAACTGGGTCGGCGACGTGGTCATGGCGACCGGCGCGTTTGCGCGGATCCGCGCGGCGCTGCCGGACGCAGAGATCCACTGCGGGCTGCGCCCGTATCTGCTGCCGTTGCTCGCCGGCACGAGCTGGTTCGATCGCTACCAGGAGCTGCCCAAGGTCGGGCTGCGCGGGTTCTTCGCGCAGGCGTCCAGGTTGCGCCGGGAGCGCTACGAGCTGGCGATCGTGCTGCCGAACTCGCTCTCGACGGCCTGCATGGTGCGTCTTGCCGGCATCCGCTGGCGGCTCGGCTACCGCCAGGGGAGACCCGGGCTGTTGAACCTCGGCCTCCGCGCCGAGCCGGGACGTCGGTGGTGGAGCCGGCACGGTCCCCGCCGGGTGCCGAAGCCGATGCCGGAGTACTACGCGGAGCTGCTCGATGTCGCCGGCTTCCCGCCGCTCGATCCACATCCACGGCTGCCGGTGTCGGTGAGCGAGCGGGATGCGATCGGCCGCTGGCTGACGCAGCGTGGAGTGGCGGCGGATGCGCGCATCGTGCTGCTGCACGCCGGGGCCTCCTTCGGCGCGAGCAAGCTGTGGGAGCCGGACCGTTTCGCGCGGGTTGCCGCGACGTTGCGCACGCAGGGATGCACGCCGATCGTCCTCGCCGGGCCAGGCGAGGTGGAGATGGCGGAGCAGATCGCGGCCGCCGGCGGGGCGCTGGCAGCGACCAGGCCGATCCTCCCGCTCGACGCGCTGCGGGCCCTGACCGAGCGCGCCGCGTTGATGATCACGACCGACTCCGGGCCACGGCACATCGCCGTCGCGCTCGGGGTTCCGGTCGTCTGCCTGATCGGGCCGAACGACCCGCGCTACACGAACTACGGCCTCGAGCAGACCGAGCTGATCCGCAAGGACCTGCCCTGCTCGCCATGCCAGCAGAAGATCTGTCCGCTCGGCCACCGCGAGTGCATGACCCGCATCACGGTCGACGAGGTCGTCGCCGCCGCAGAGCGATTGCTCGCCCGAACGTGATCGCAGCGCGGCCTCGCGGCCGCAAGGAATGGGTCGACCTCGCTTCGCTCGGTCGACCCCACGCCACTCGGCCGCGCTGCCAGTGTCCATGGAGTTGCTCCGGCTGTCGCCTGCGCAACTCAGCAGAACTGCATGCTGCAGAAGCTGACCGCCTGCATGCCGTCCGGATCGACCGCCTGTCCGTAGTGCAGCAGCTCGCCGCGGCCGCCGGCGAGCGCGGCGGTCAGGTAGATCGGAGTGGTGCCGCAGATCCGATCCGGATTGCCTCGCTCCAGGACCGCAGCGTGGAAACCGTCCGGATCGCCGCGCAGCAGATGCCCGAGCCGGTCCTCCTCGTGCAGCCGCAGGATCTCGAGCCTGTCTGCGTCCACCGGTGCCGGATCGCCGAACCACGGGCCGAGATGGGCGAGATCCGCGCCCGCGACGAAACAGATCGTGCGCCCGCGGGCCGCCGTACCGATCGCTGCGACCAGGTCTGCGATGTATGCGGCGTCGTGACCGCTGCCGTGCTGCTCGCAGCAGCCCGGGATGGCGCCGGTCAGGAATGCTGCGACGCGCAGCTCCGGGCCTGGATACAGATGGCGCAGGAACAGCATCTGGAACTCGAGCGAGTGCTCGTCGCGATGCAGGAACCGGTCGAGTGGATCGGCTGGGCCTAGCGACCGTTCGACGGCGTCGACGAACTCGCGGTCGGTCGGCACCACGCCCAGCGGCGTGTCCCAGTCGAGCGGCAGGCCGGTGACCGGTGCCGTCGGCCCGTGGTGGCCCGTTCCGAACAGCACGAACAGATCCGGTGCGCGCCGGCCGGCCAGCGCGCCATAGGCGGCGCCATACCCCGCGGCGCCGCGCGCGAGATCGATGTGCGGAGCGATCAGTCCACGCAGTGGCGGAGCCTCCGCGGCGGCGCCGGGCGGCGGCAGCAGCTCCCGCATCCGCGCGCGGAGCCGGTCCGGTTCTGCGGGGTAGCCGGGGCTCCCGGCGTGCCGGGGTGGGCGCGCGCGAGCAGTCAGGAAGGCACGCTGCGCGGCGGTGAGCTCGGCGACGAACCGAGGCGAATGCAGCAGCAGGTGTTCGTCGAGCTGCGCCAGCAGCGACGGCAGGAACTCCGCTGGCGGGGCCTGCCCGAGGCCGTGCGTCAGTTCTGCCGTCAGCTCCGGGACGGTTCGCGTGCCATCCAGCAGCGCCACGATCGGCAGGATCCCCTCCGGCAGGAACACTTCGCCGGCCATGAGACCGAGCGGATCCGACAGCACCACGCCGCGCCTGCCGGCGTCGTCGACGAACCGGCTCTCGCAGGCGCGCAGAGCAGGCCGCAGCGGGTCGGGTGCCCCCGGTTGCATCGCGCCGTAGGATAGCCGGCCGATGGATTCGGGCGCGTTCGTGCTGGTCGTCACTCGCGGCGATGAGCAGCGTGTCCACCGCTTCGATCAGGATCTCGTGCTGATCGGACGTGCGGCGGAGAGTGATCTGCGGCTCGACGACCGGCTCGTCTCGCGCCGCCATTGCAGCCTGGAGCGGCGCAACGGCTCCTTCACGCTGCGGGACGAGGGGGCCCAGAACCGACCACGCGTGCGCGGCCAACCGGTGGAGGTCGCGTCGCTGGTCGCCGGTGAGACGTTCCTGGTCGGTCCGTTCTCGGTGCAGATCCAGCGCGCGGTCGCGGAACCGTCCGGCGACGCGACGCTGCTGCCGGAGGCGCAGCCGTCGGCCGCCGAGCTCGGGGAGTTCCTGGCGATCGCCCGCGCGCTGAACGAGCAGCAGGACCTGGCGCCGTTGCTGACGGCGATCGTCGACGCCGCGATCCGGCTGACCGAGGCGGAGCGTGGATTCCTGCTGCTCGGCCAGGGGGACCAGGCGACCGTCGAGGTCGCGCGCAACTTCGCCCAGGAAGAAGTGCTCAGTCCGGAGTTCAAGATCAGCCGCACGATCGCACGCCGCGTCATGGACACCGGGGTCGCCGAGCTGACGACGAACGCGCAGGAAGACGCGCGCTTCCGAAGCCTCGCCTCGGTGACCGACCTTCGCCTGCGCTCGGTGCTGTGCGTGCCGATCCGCCAGCGCGGGCGGATCTGCGGTGTGCTGTACGTCGACAACCGGCTGCAGCAGCAGGTGCTGGCCGAGAAGCAGCGCGCGATCCTGGTGGCCCTCGCCGACCACGCCGGCACGGCGATCCACAATGCGCGGACGCTCGAAGAGCTGCGCCGCCAACAGGCGGAGCTGGAGACGGCGATGGACCGCGTCGCGAAGCTGAATGCCGCGCTCAAGGGACAGGTCGCCGCGCAGCAGGTCGAGCTCGACGACATGCAGCGCGAGCTCGCTGGCGCGCGCCCGCACGGGCAGTGGCGCTACGACTACGGCCAGATCATCGGCGACAGCCGCCGGATGACGGAGGTGTTCCGCCTGCTGGACCGCTACGTCGAGTCGGACGATCCGGTGCTGATCCTCGGCGAGTCCGGCACCGGCAAGGAACTGGTGGCCCGCGCGATCCACAGCCAAGGCCGCCGCGCGCGCGGGCCGTTCGTGTCGGAGAATTGCGCGGCGCTGCCCGAGAGCCTGCTCGAGAGCGAGCTGTTCGGACATGTCAAAGGCGCGTTCACCGGCGCGACCGCCAACAAGAAGGGGCTGCTCGCGGCGGCATCCGGCGGCGTGCTGTTCCTCGACGAGATCGGGGACATGCCCCTCGAGCTGCAGGCGAAGCTGCTCCGCGTGCTGCAGGAGGGTGAGG
>CAZABP010000005.1:0-111356 GCA_964483245.1 uncultured candidatus Brocadiaceae bacterium
TGCACGGGGATGGAGCTTCGAACTCCGGCGGCAGGTTTCCGCCCGAGATCTCGCCGGCGACGATCAGGCCGCTCAGACGCGCCTGCGTGTTGATCGGACCGAGTTCCACCGCGGCCGTCGCGATGTTGAACCGGTAGAAGTTGTGCGTGCTGATGTCGCCGCCCCAGAACGACGTGCCGTTCGGGTCCAGGTTCATTGCGAACCAGGTGTTCTCGGTGCCGGCGTCGTAGGTCGTGACGACGGTTCCGGTGCCGCTCAGACGCTTCATGTCGCCACTGTCGGCAACGATCAGACCGCCGGTGCCGTCGAACGGCGGCAGCAGGCGCAGCGCGTAGTTGACGCCGGAGCCGGGCACGGTCGCGAAGTCCGGCAACTGCGTCTTCGTCGCCACGTCGTAGCGCCGGATCACGCGCCCTTCCGACGTGTAGAACATCGTCTTCTGATCCTTCGACAGGTCGATCCAGTCGGTGCCGCGGGGGCCGACGGTCGGGTTGTGTGTGTCGAGGACCGTGCCGTCCGCCTTGTACTTGATGATGTCGCGGCTGCCGTCGGCGTTGCCGACGTACAGGTCACCGTTGGCGTCGAACACGATCGACTCGGTGCCGTTGTTGCCGGTCGGCACCAGGAAGTTCAGCAGGACCGCGTGCGGGTGGTCCTTGCTGTACTTGACGACGCGGCGGCCCTGGAACTCGGTCGTCCACAGGTCGCCGTTGGCGTCGAATGCGCCTCCGGTCGTCTCGGTGCTGCCGAAGCCACTGCTGATCGTCTCCACGAACACGCCGGCGTTCGTGTAGACCTTGTAGGACGAGTTGCCGGTGCCGGCGAAGACGTAGCCCTTCTCCCAGGCGCCGAAGTCCTGCGCCTGTGTGTCGAGCTGGAATGCGGCGAGCGCCGCGAGAGCGAGCACGATGGCTCTGCCACTGCCGATCGTTTGGTTTTTCATGGGGTCGATGCTCCGGACTGGAGCTGGGGAAACGGGGGGGAGACGAGTTGGGTGAAGAGCACGGAATGCGGTTGCGGACCGTGCCCCTGGTGCCCGGGGGCGGTGTTGCTCCGGCCCCGGGACGTATGGCCCGCCGCGCATGCGGCGGGCCGCCGGCATCACTTCACCATGCCGAACTTGACGACGAGCTTCTGCCCGATGTCGACCGGGTTGACCGTCTGCAGGAACAGACCGCTGTGCGGGCCGTACGCCTTGCCGTGGCCGTTGCCGATCACGATGTCGAGACCGTTCGACATCTTGATCGGGTCGGACGGGAAGACCCACGGATTGAACAGCAGGACCTGCCCGAAGAACTGCACGCCCTTGAGCGTCGCATCGTTGGGGATGAACGGCTCCGGCACGATCGACTCGATGACCGGCCAGCCAGCGAGCAGCTTGTACGGATCCAGCAACGCGAAGTCGTTCTGGTGGATGTCGAACTGCATCTTGCCGGCGCTGAACAGCAGGTGGCACTCGCTGGCGATCAGCAGGCGGATCGTGCAGGTCGTGCGCAGACCGGCGCGGTCCTTCGCCGTGACGACGATCGTGTGCAGGCCGATGTCGGCCAGCGTCGGCGTCCAGTTGAACACCGACTGGACCGGGTTGCCGCTGGTCGGCAGCGGCGGCGTGAACGTCGCGCCGGCCGGGACGCCGGTGGCGCTCAGCTCGACGATGTCGCCGGCGTTGTCGTCCTTGGCGCGGACCGTGAACGACAGCGGGACGCCGTTCATGCCGTCCAGCGTGCGGTTGCACGGGGATGGAGCTTCGAACTCCGGCGGCAGGTTTCCGCCCGAGATCTCGCCCGCGACGACGATGCCAGCGAGCTGGTTGCCGCCGGATGCGATCGGACCGAGTTCGATCGCGCCCGTCGCGATGTTGAACCGGTAGAAGACGTTCGTCGTCAGGTCGGCGCCCCAGCAGGACGTGCCATTCGGATCCAGGTTCATCGCGAACCACAGGTTGCGGTTCGTGTCGTCGTAGGTCTGCGTGACCGTTCCGGTGCCGCTCAGCCGCTTCATGTCGCCGCTGTCGGCGACGATCAGGCCGCCGGTGCCGTCGAACGGCGCCAGCAGGCGCAGCGCATACGTGTTGCCGGACCCCGCGATCGTCGCGAAGTCGGGCAGCTGCGTGTTGGTCGAGACGTCGTAGCGCCGGATCACGCGACCTTCCGACGTGTAGAACATCGTCTTCTGGTCCTTCGACAGTTCGATCCAGTCGGTGCCACGCGGGCCGACGGCGACGTTGAAGTTGGTGATCAGCGTGCCGTCCGCCTTGTACTTGTAGATGTCGCGGTCGCCGTCGGCGTGGCCGACGTAGAAGTCGCCGTTCGCATCGAACAGGATGGACTCGGCGCTGGCTGCGGTCGCCGGCGTGATGAAGCTCAGCAGCACGCTGTGCGGGTGGTTCTTGTCGTACTTCGTGACACGGTGGGCCTGGAACTCGGTCGTCCACAGGTCACCGTTGGCGTCGAACGCGCCGCCGGTCGTGTTGCCGACGTTGAACCCGCTGTCGATCTGCTCCACGAACACGCCGTCGTTCGTGAAGATGCGGTACTTGGAGGCGCCGGTTCCGCAGAACACGTAGCCCTTCTGCCAGGCGCCGAAGTCCTGCGCCTGAGTATCGAGCGGGAATGCGGCGAGCGCCGCGAGAGAGAGCACGATGGCTCTGCCACTGCCAATCGCTAGTTGGTGCATGAAGTGTCAGTCCTCTGGTGGAGGGCGAGACGGAGGGGTGGGAGTCGGCATGCAGCTCACGTGATGCGGCGCGCCGGTGGTGCTCCCGGAGGCGGGTGATCTGAGCCGTGGCGCACGTGCGCGTCAATCATGCGGGTGGTGCACACGCACGCACCGGTGCGTAACTTCACGCAGAGCGTCTGCGCGCGCTCACGTGCGCACTTCGACCGGCGTACTTAGACTCCGGCGCATGCGTTTCGCGTGGTCGTTCGTTTGCACGTTGGCTTGCGTCGCAGCGCAAGAAGAGTTCACCGTCCAGACCGAGCTGGTCCGTCCCGGCGCAGGCCAGGCGAGCCCGCGCGGGAACTACTACACGCACTTCGAGCAGTCGTTCGAGCTGCGCGACCTCGGCGCGGATGGTTTCGGTCTGCCGGCCGACGCGGCAGCCCGCTGCCATGCCGCGACGCTGCGCCTGCAGGGGCGTGAGGTCACGCTTGCGCTCGACTGGGGCGATGCGACGCATCCCTCACGGATGCACGTGGACCGCAACGCCGACGGACGCTTCGGCGACGACGAGTCCCTCGACGTGCGCGTTCTACGCGATGGCATGGGAACTTGGGCGACCGAACCGCCGGTGCGGCTGAAGCTGCTCGGCTGCAACTACTTCGTCGTGCTGCGGCGGGAAGCGGATGGCCGCCGTCGTGGGCAGATCACCGGGCACGTCGACTTCCGCCTGGGGAATTTCTCGCGCAAGGGTGAGCGCTTCGAGCTGTTCCTGCTCGACCAGGATCACGATGGGCGGTTTCTGAGCGGTGGCGACTGGTTCACGTGCCTGCCGGTCGAGCTGGCCACCGCGCAGCCGCGGTTGGGTCCGAACGAGGGTCCGCTGGTCCGTGCCACGGATCCGATGCTGGTCGGCACCGAGGCGATCCGGTTGCACGCCGGGAGCGCGGACGGCGAAGTCCGCGTGTCGTTCGGACCGGCCGGCGAGTCCCTCGGCGACTACCTCGCGCGGCGCCACGACGGCCGCGTCCGCGAGTGGACCGCCGCGCGCGCCGCGACCGCCGCGACGTTCCACACCGACCATGGCTTCGCTCCGGGCGAGGCCGCGGCGATGCCGATCCCGTGGCGGCACACCGCCTCGGCCGACGAGCTGCTGGCGATCGCGCGGAGCGCCGAGCGTCCGGTCGTGGCCGTGTTCCACGCCGACTGGGCCGACGAGTGCCGCGACATGGATGTGTTCGTGTTCCGGCGCGAGGACGTCGCCGCGGCGCTGCGCGACTTCACGCCGGTCCGCTACCACGTGCCGTTCGACGTGCGCCAGGGGTTCCGCCGCTGGGTCGCGCACGTGCTGCCGGCGTACGTGTTCGTGCTGCCGGACGGCCGCGTGTTGAAGTTCTGGCGGCGCAAGGGAGGCGCGATCGTCGAGCCGCCCGAGCTGGTCGTGCACGAGAAGGCGTTCAAGACGCCGCAGAAGTTCCTGGCGCTGCTCGCGGATGCGAAGGCGCGCATCGCGGCAGACCAGATCGAGCCGCCGCCGCCACCGAGGAAGTGACGCGGTCCGCTCAGAGGCTGTTCCCAAATCCCCGCTGCGTTCGGCCGGCTGCGGCGGCCGCCGGACTGCGTCGCGCCTCCTCGACGTATCTCCTGGATATGCCTGCGTCGGCGCTCCTTGCCGGCGACCGCCTCGCTCGGCCTCGGCGCGACGCGGGGATTTGGGAGCAGCCTCTCAGACCGTGCCGGCGTACATCGCCGCGATGTCCTCGCGCGCGGCTTCGAGGTCGTCCGGGGTCTTGACCGGCAGGAAGCGTGACGCCGGACCGGTCCGCTTGACGCGCACGTAGTTCGTCGACAGCACGCGGGTCAGCTCGCCGATCAACCGCTCGAGCTGGATCGCCGGCCGGCCGTCGACGCTCTTCGGCACGAAGTAGTAGTTCAGGTCGAACTCACGGTCGAGCGCGGCGGCGCTGAAGTGGAACGTGTTGGTGTTGAACACGTCGACGATGTCCGGATCGAACGACTTCGGATAACGGATCTGCTCGACGAGCTGGATCCGTCCGTCGACGAAGTACGGCGAGCCACCGACGTCGCCGGGCCACTTCGGCGCGAGCTCGACCGTGGCTTCGCGCTGGCTCTGCACGTGCAGCCCGAGCAGCACCGGATCGATCCGCGCGCCCAGGTTGTCGACGTTCGACACGAACAGCCAGCGCCCGCCGTCGCGCAGGAACTGCGCGAGACACCCCGACCGCCGCAGCGCCGGTGCGAAGTCCCCGTGGCCGGGCCCGTACGGCGAGACATCGCCGTCCTCGCGCAGGAACAGGTCGCCCTCCGGCGTCAGCCGCACCGACACGAACTGCGCGAACAGGTGCACCTGCGAGCGCTCGAGGCCGAACCATGCGTGCTGCTCCAGGTGCGCGCGCGTGTCGGCATCGGTCGCGAAGCTGTTCATCAGGTAGACCGGGATCCGCGCCCCGCAACGGCGCTGCGCCGCGCGCACGTTGGCCAGCTTCAGCGCCAGGAACGAACGGTCCGGGGGCAGTACCTCGACGATGCCCTTGACGACCCCGCCGAAGCGCGTCGCCATGCCGCCATTCAGGATCGCGACCCCGAACTCGCCACGCTTCATCGCATCCAGGCCGGCCCGTTCCAGCTCGGCATGCTCCGGCGTGTCCGGCGCCGGCATGTCGCGGATCGCGCCCGCCTCCGGCGCCAGCATCGGTGAGCGCATCTCGTTGTTCGCCAAGCTCGCCTCGCCGGCGGCGACGGCCGCGCGCCAGCGCGCGAGCAGCGTCGGATCGAAGCCCCAGCGGTCGAGCCGGCTCGTCTGTTCAGGCGTCAGTTCGTGCACGCAGGTCGGTGGGGGGGTGCGGCGCCGCAGGGTAGCGCGATGCCATGCCGGGCAGAAGGCTTTGCCAGGGCGCGCTACAACTCGCGGCGTGGAGGTCGTTGCAAGCCGTGCGAAGCTGCCGCTGGCGACGCCGGTGCAGGCGCTGCGTGGCGTCGGTCCGGCGGCGACCGCGAGCCTCGCGGCAGCCGGCGTGGTGACGCTGCGCGATCTGCTGCTGCTGTTTCCGCGTCGCTCCGACGTCGTACACGAGCTGCAATCCGGCGCGTCCGCGCAACTCGGACAGTTGGTGCGCGTGACCGCGACGATCGTGGACGTGCGGCGGCAGTTCCTGCCGGGGCGGCGCTCGCTCGTGCGCGTGCGCCTGCGCCACGCCGGCGGCGACGAGATCGAAGCGCCGTGGTTCAACCAACCTTGGCTGAGCAAGTCGTTCACGGCAGGCCGTCAGGTGACGTTGATCGGCCGGCTCGAACGGAACGGCAGTGGCTACCGGCTCGTGCAGCCGCGCGTCGACACCGGCGGCAGCGGCCCCGTCCTGCTGGCGTATCCGGAGATCGAAGGGATCGGCGAGCGCCGGCTGCGGGGCTGGATCACGCAGGCACTCGCGGTGGCCGAGCTCGAGCCGGATGCACCGGAGACGTTGCCGCCGTCGCTGCGCGCCGAGCTGCCGCCGTGGGCGGAGGCGGTCCGGGCGATGCACGCACCGCGCGACGCGCGCGAGCACGAGCATGCGCGGCGATCGTTCGCGCTGCGCGAAGCGGTCGCGCTGTTTTCCGACCTCGAGCGTGCCCGCCGCGCGCGGCTCGCGCGGCGCGCGCTGCCGGTCGACGTGACGGCTGCGGTCGCGGCGCGGATCCGGGCGCGGATCCCGTTCGAGCCGACCGCCGCGCAGGCCCGTGCGATCGCCGAGCTCCACCGTCAGCTCGCCGGGCCGGCGCCGATGGGCGTGCTGCTGCAAGGCGACGTCGGCAGCGGGAAGACCGTCGTGGCACTCGCCGCGGCGCTCGCGGTGCTGGCCGCCGGCGCGCAGGTGGCGTTCCTGGCGCCGACCGAGCTGCTCGCCGAGCAGCAGTACGACCTGCTCGTGCGGTGGCTCGACGGCAGCCGCATCCAGCCGGCACTGTTGACCGCCGGTGTCGGACCGGAACACCGCCGTGAGCTCGAGCGCGCACTCCATGCCGGCGACGTCCGGCTGGTCGTCGGCACACACGCGCTGCTGACCGAACGCGTCGCGTTCCATCAGCTCGCGCTCGTGATCGTCGACGAACAGCATCGGTTCGGCGTCGCGCAGCGCAGCGCGCTGCTGCACAAAGGGGATGCGCCGCATCTGCTCGTGCTGACGGCGACGCCGATCCCACGCACGCTGGCGTTGGCGCTGTTCGGCGATCTCGACGTCGTGACGCTGCGCGAGCGGCCAGGCGGGCGCAGCCTGCCGCCGGCCGTGTACGTGCCGCGGCGCCGTTGGCCTCGCGTCGAGCGCGCGATCGCGCGCTGCCTGCGCCGCGGCGGCCGCGCCTTCGTCGTCGCGCCGTCGATCGGCGAGGACGGCGAGCAGGGGGGCGCGGTCGCGTCGTGCGCGCGGCTCGCGCGGCGGTTTCCAGCGGCGCTGGTGCACGGGCGGATGCCGGCCGCCGAGCGGCGGGACGCGGTGGATCGGTTCCGGCGCGGCGAGGCGCAGCTGCTGGTCGGAACCACCGTGCTCGAGGTCGGCGTCGACGTCCCGGAGGCGACGTTGATCGTGATCCTCGGCGCCGAACGGTTCGGGCTCGCGACGCTGCACCAGCTCCGCGGCCGCGTCGGGCGTGGCTCGCGGCGCGGACTCTGCATCGTGACCGGCGAATGCACGCCGCGCGTCGAGCTGCTGTGCCGGAGCCGCGACGGCTTCGAGCTCAGCCAGCAGGACCTGCGTCTGCGCGGCGCCGGCGAGGTGTTCGGCACCAGGCAGAGCGGGCGGCACGATCTGCGCGCGTTCGATCCGGTCGAGGACCTGGACCTGCTGCTGCGCGTGCGCGAAGCCGTGCGCGCACAGGTGTAGCGATGGCGCAAGCGCATCGACCGATCTCCGTCGCGCAGGCGCGCGCGCTCGACCGCGATGCCGTCGAGCGGCTCGGGATGCCGTCGATCCTGCTGATGGAGAACGCCGCGCGCGGGGTCGCCGAGCATGCGCGGCGGCTCGGTGATCGCTGGGTCGTGTTGTGTGGCCCGGGCAACAACGGTGGGGACGGCCTCGCGGCCGTGCGCCATCTCGGGCGCGACGCGCGTGCGTTCCTGCTCGCACGGCCGGACCCGGCGCGCACACCCGACGCCGCGCTGCAGCTCTCGATCCTGGAGCGCGCGGGCATCGTGGTCCGCGTCGGTGAGCTGCCGCCGATCGACGACGACGCCGTCTGGGTCGACGCGCTGTTCGGGACCGGCCTCGAGCGTCCGCTGACCGGCGCGGCGCGCGCGTGGGTGGAGCAGCTCGACCGTGCGCGCGGCCGCAAGCTCGCGGTCGACATCCCGAGTGGCCTGCACGGCGACACCGGGGAGGTGCTCGGCTTCGCCTGCCGGTGCGACGTGACGGTCACCTTCGAAGCGCCCAAGCACGGGCTGTTGGTGCCGGCGGCGCAGCCCTACGTCGGGCGGCTCGAGGTCGTGCCGCTCGGGCTGCCAGGGGGGTGATCCGGCCGCCGCCGTTTGCAGCTATCGCAGCAGCGATCTGCGCGGGATGGTATCGACGCGCTGTCCACTTCTGCCCATGGAGCCGATCGACACCCTGGTCGCCAACCATCGCCGCTTCCTGGCATTCCTCGAACGCCGCACCGGTGATCGCACCGAGGCCGAAGACATTCTGCAAGAAGCCTTCGTCCGCGGAATCGAACACGTCCGCAGCGTCCGCGATGAGGAAAGCGTCGTTGCGTGGTTCTTCCGCCTGCTCAGGAATTCCCTGGCCGACCGCCACCGCCGCAACGCCGTGGAGGCGCGGGCCCTCGAGCGCATCGTGCAAGGGCTCGGCCCGACCGATCCGGAGGCCGAACGCGAGGCGTGTGCGTGCATCGGGGCTCTGCTCCCGCTGCTGAATCCGGACTATGCCGAGCTGATCCGCACCGTCGACCTCGAAGGGGAGGCGGTCACGGCTTGGGCGGCCGCCAGGCAGGTGACCCCGGGCAGCGCAAGGGTGCGCCTCCACCGCGCCCGGGCCGCGCTGCGCCGCGAGGTCGAGCGGACCTGCCGGACCTGCGCGGAGCACGGCTGCATGGACTGCACCTGCCGATCCGGCCACTGCGGCTGACCGCCCGGAGCGAGCTCGCGCCGGGGTGTAACGCTCCGGAGGTCTGCGCGTCAGCGGGGGCAGACGTCGTTCCCAAGACCAACATGCTGACCAAAGCCAGTCCATCCACCGACCACGTCGCCGCCGTCGCGTCGAATCCGCACCATGAGCACCGGCAGCACTCCGGTGCCGCCTGTTGTTCGAGCTCGAGCGGAGCATCACGGCAGCAACCGACGCCGCCCGTGCCGGGTGCCAGGTACACGTGCCCGATGCACCCGGAGGTCATTCGCGACGAGCCGGGGACCTGCCCGATCTGTGGCATGGCGCTGGAACCCGTCGTGCCGGCGCGCGACGAGCGGCCCAGCGACGAGGAGCGCCGGATGACGCGCCGCTTCCTGGTCTCAGCCGCCTTGTCGATCCCGCTCGTCGCCGCCGGCATGGCGGAGATGCTGCCGGGGTTCCACCTCGACCACGTCATCGCCCCTGGGTTGCACGCGTGGCTGCAGCTGGCGCTGGCGGCGCCGGTCGTGATCTGGGGCGGCGCGCCTTTCTTCGCCCGCGCGGTCGAGTCGGTGCGGACGCGAAACCCGAACATGTTCACGCTGATCGCGCTCGGCGTTGGAGCGGCGTTCCTGTGGAGCCTTGCCGCCACGCTGCTCGGGTCGGGCGGTCCCGGCACGGACGTGGCGATGTCGCTCTACTTCGAAGCGGCCGCCGCGATCGTCACGCTGACGTTGCTCGGACAGGTACTCGAGCTGCGCGCTCGGCGGCGCACCGGCAGCGCGATCCGTGCGCTGCTCTCGCTCGCTCCTGACACCGTGCGTCGGCTCGAACCGGACGGCTCGGAGGTCGACGTGGGTCTCGGCGAGGTTGCCGCCGGCGACCGGCTGCGGGTGCGGCCGGGGGAGAACGTGCCGGTCGACGGGGACGTGATCGAGGGCCGGAGCGCAGTCGATGAATCGATGCTGACAGGCGAGCCGATTCCGGTGGAGAAGGTCGCCGGCTCACGCGTGACCGCTGGCACGCGAAACGGCACCGGCAGCTTCCTGATGCGGGCGACTCGAGTCGGCGCGGACACGCTGCTGTCGCGCATCGTCGGCATGGTCTCCGCAGCGCAGCGCAGCCGCGCGCCGATCCAGGGTGCCGCAGACCGCGTCGCCGCCGTGTTCGTGCCGGCGGTCCTCGTCGTCGCGGTCCTGACGTTCGCTGGTTGGATGTTGTTCGGGCCCGAACCACGACAGGCGTCGGCGCTGGCCAACGCGATTGCAGTGTTGATCATCGCCTGCCCATGTGCGCTCGGGCTCGCGACGCCGATGTCGGTCATGGTCGGAATCGGTCGGGGTGCGACCGCCGGCATCCTGATCCGTGACGCGCAAGCGCTCCAGGCGCTGGCTGCCGTCGATACGGTGCTCGTCGACAAGACCGGCACGATCACCGAGGGCAAGCCGCGCGTCGTCGCCTGGGAGACGACGCCGGATGTCGATGCGCGCGATCTGCTCGCGCAGGCCGCCGGCCTCGAACGGGCAAGCGAACACCCTCTGGCTGCAGCCGTTCTCGCTGCGGCCGAGACGCACGGCATGAAGCCGCGATCTCCCGACGGCTTCACAGCGATCGCCGGCCGCGGCGTGATGGGCACGTTCGACGGGAGCCAACTCCGGATCGGCTCGCGCGGTTGGATGGACGAGCTCGCGATCGACGTCGGCAGCTTTGCAGAACGAGTCGACTCACACCGTGCCAGCGGCCGGACGACGGTCCTCGTCGCGCGCGCCGGGCGCGTGGTCGGACTCCTGGCGATCGAGGATGCACCGCGCACGAGCAGCCGGGATGCGATCGCCGGTTTGCGGGCCGACGGCATGCACGTCGTCATGCTCACTGGTGACGCCCGCGCGACCGCAACGGCCGTGGCCGACCAGGTCGGCATCGATGAGATCGTTGCCGACGTCGGTCCGGGCGCGAAGGGCGACATCGTCGCGGCACACCAGCAGGCCGGGCGGCGCGTCGCGATGGTCGGCGACGGCATCAACGACGTGGTCGCGCTCGCGCGCGCCGACGTCGGGATCGCCATGGCACGCGGCTCCGATGCGGCGCTCGAGAGCTCCGGCATCACTCTGATCGGCGGCGATCTTCGCGCCGTCGCCAGGGCCCGGCGCCTGGCACGGGCAACGCTGCGCAACATGCGGCAGAACCTCACGTTCGCGTTCGCCTACAACCTGATCGGGATCCCGATCGCGGCCGGGGTCCTGTACCCGCTGACCGGATGGCTGCTCTCGCCGATGCTCGCCAGCGCCGCGATGAGCCTCTCCTCGGTCTCGGTCATCGCCAACTCACTGCGCCTGCGGCGGGTCGCGCTGTGATCCGCGCCCGGGAAATGCGGAGCTTCTCGATCGTCCAGCCGTATCATCCCGCGCCGTGCGGGTCCGGAACCGGACCTGCCTGCGTAGGTGCGATGTCGCCTTCCCGCGCATTCCTGATCTGGCTCTGCAGCGCGCTGACGCTGGTCGCTGGCGTGCGGCCCGGTCTGCAGCCTCCTTGCAACCGGCCCGGCGAAGCGGGATTCGAGCGGGTGTCGTGCTGTGGGGCAGATTGCGAATGCGGACACGCTGCGGACGCCACGTCCGCATGTGGCTGCGACAGCGAGCAGCCGCCCGCGCCAGAACCCGCGATTCCAGCACCACGCTCCGAGCAGGCAACGGAACCGGACGCGTCCTGGCGGCCGATCCCGGGCACTGTGCTGCACGCGCCAGCGCCCCGCCTGCGTGCTGGGGCCGGGCTGCCGATCGGACTCCTGCCCCGGGTCTCGCGGCAGCAGGCACTGTCGGTCTGGAGCTGTTAGCGGGCTTCGGTAGGGACACTCTGTACCCACCGCAACGCGGGTGACCGCCGGCGGTGTTCCTTGCCCGAGTCCGCTTCCGCAGAGATCGATCATGGCCATTCGCAGCCTCGTGGATGCTGCCGCCGGCCGCATCGCGCTGCCGCTCCTGTTGTTCGTGCTGAGCGGGTGTTCCGCGTTCTACGAACTGTCACCCGAGGTCCAGCAGCGCATCGCCGGCGAGAGCGAACGCCTCGAACCGAAGATCACCGACGACGAGGCCGTGCAGCAGGAGGCCGGTGCGGCGCTGCGACGCGAGCTGCCGTTGCCCGACGCGATCGACGTTCCTGCCACAGCCACGTTGACGGAGTACATCGGGCTGGCGCTGCGCCGGAACCCGCGGATCCAGGCGCGCATCCGCGACATCGAAGCGCTCGGCCTGCGCGTTCCGCAGGTGTCGTCGCTGAGCGATCCGATGTTGTCGATCGTGCCGCCGACCGGCGACATGGTGCAGACTGCCGGTGGCGAAATGGGGGGCGCGGTCGGGCTGAGCCAGGGCATCCCCTGGCCCGGCAAGCTGACCGCGATGGGGCGCGCGGCGGAGCAGGTCGTGCGCATCGCGCTGTCGAACCTGGACACAGAGCGGCTCCGCGTGGTCGCCGACGTCAAGCAGGCCCATGCGGATCTGTACCAGGCACAGGTCTCGATCGAGGTCAGCCGTGAGCTCGAGCTCCTGCTGCAGCGCGTGAGGGACAGCGCGCAGGCGCGGGTCGCGGCCGGCACCACGAGCCAGCAGGATCTGCTCCGGGCCGAGGTCGAGCTCTACGCACTGACCAACACGCGGATCGACTACGAGCAGCAGTTCCGCACGGCGGCCGCCCGACTCAACATCCTGATGGACCGCGCCGTCGATGCAGCGCTCCCGGCGCCGGGCCCGATCGAGCCGGCGCCGCTGCAATGGCGGCTCCTGGCGCTGTTGCAACGCACCGACGAGACGAGCCCGCAACTGGTCGCCCTGCGCCAGGTGGTGCAACGCGATCTGATCAACCTCGAGCTCGCGAAGCTGCAGTACTACCCCGACTTCAGCCTCGGCGGGTTGTTCACGTTCATCATGAACAGCGGCCGCAGCCCCGTGGCGGATGGCAGTGACGTGTGGAGCCTGAACGTGGGCGTCACGCTGCCGATCTGGTTCGACAAGCTGCGGAGCGGCGTCCTGCAGCGCAACGCGGAAGCTCTGGCCAGCGTGCTCCGCTACCGCAGCGGCCGCAACGACGCGCTGTTCGCGCTGCAGAGCCTGCTGGTGCGCGTCGACGCCGATTACCGCAAAGGCGTGCTGTTGCGCGATGGCATCCTGCCGCGCGCCCGACAGGCCGTGCTCGTGGCGCAGAGCGGCTACGAGACGGGCAGAGTCGACTTCGCGACGCTGCTGGCTGGCTGGCGGCGCTTGTTGGAACTGAGCCTCGACTACCACCGGGCGCTGGCCGCCCTCGAACGCAACCTCAGCGAAGTGGAGCTCGTCGCCGGCGGCGACCTGCAGCTGCGCGAGCCGCAGGAGAGATGAACATGACTTCAGCACCTGATCCGAAAGTCCCTCCTCCCATCGAGCACCCGCAGCCGCCAACGGCCTGGCGCACGTTCCGCGTGCTGGTGCTGCTGGCCGTGCTCGCCGCCGCGATGCTGTTCGTCGGCCATCGCTTCGGCGATCGCATCGCCGCGACGATGCGGGAGATGTGGACGGACCTCACCGGCACCGACGCGCCCGGCGACGAGCAGACGACGGGCGACACCTTCTTCACCTGCGGCATGCACCCCTGGGTGATCCTGCCGGAGCCGGGGCTCTGCCCGATCTGCCACATGGAGCTGACGCGCCTCGATCCGGCGAAGTTCACCGGCGAGATCGCGATCGATCCGGTCCTCGTGCAGAACATCGGCGTACGCACCGGCCTGGTCGAATCGGGCCCACTGGTGGGGACCGTGCGCACGGTCGGCAAGGTGGACTACGACGAGACCCGGCTGCACGACGTCAACCTCAAGGTCGCCGGCTGGATCGAACAGCTGCACGTCGACTTCCTCGGGGCCAGCGTCGAGCAGGGACAGCCATTGTTCGAGCTGTACTCGCCGGAGCTGTTCTCGGCGCAGCAGGAGTACCTGCTCGCGGTGCAGCAGCGGCAGCAACCCGGCGTGCCGCACGTGCCTCGCGTGGCCGAAGACGCCGTATCGGCGTTGCAGGCGGCCCGCACGCGTCTTTCGTACTTCGGCATCGACGACGCGCAGATCGAGCAGCTCGAGACGTCCGGGCAGCCGCGGAAGTCGATGACGATCAAGAGCCCGATCGCGGGCACCGTGATCCGCAAGATGGCGGTGGCCGGCATGCGGGTGGAGCCGGGCATGCAGATGTACCGGATCGCCGACCTGGGCAAGGTCTGGGTCACGGTCACGGTCTACGAGTACCAGCTCCCGTTCGTCGAGCTGGGACAGGACGCGACGATGACGCTGGCCTACGTCCCGGGGCAGGAGTTCCACGGGCGCGTCACGTACGTCTATCCGTGGACCGACGAGAAGACCCGCGAGGTCAACGTCCGGCTCGAGTTCGACAACGACGCCGGGCTGCTGAAGCCCGGCATGTTCGCGAACGTCCAGCTGCGCCGCACGCTGGCCCAGGAGCGGACGCTGGTCAGCCGCTCCGCCGTCATCGACACCGGTGAGCGTCAGGTGGCGTTCGTGAGTCTCGGCGGCGGGCGCTTCGAACCGCGCAAGCTGCGCCTGGGCATCGAGACCGACGGTGGGATGGTCGAGGTTCTCGATGGGCTGAAGCCGGGCGAGCGGGTCGTCACCAGCGCGCAGTTCCTGCTCGACAGCGAGAGCAGGATCCGCGAAGGGCTCCTGCGCATGATCCGCGGCGATCTCGCCGGGACCGAAGACGTGAGCGTCGAGGGTCCTGAGCTCGACGGGATGCCGCCGGCGCTCGCCGCGGCGCTCGCCGCGGCCCTCGAGGGCTACCTGCAGGTCGGCGAGCTGCTCGCGGGCGATTCGACGGCAGGCATCGCGGAACCGGCGCGCGCGATCGCTGCGGCCGTCGATGCGATGCTCGAGGTCGACGTGCCGGGCAACGAGCACTTCTGGCACCGGCACGACGAGGCCGCGACGATCCGCGGCAAGGCGCTCGAGCTCGCCGCGCAAGCCGACCTCGCCGCGGCGCGGCTCATCTTCTACGACCTGAGCGTCGCCCTCGGGAAGCTGCTGCGGGCCACCGGCGTGCCGGCGGAGCGCGAGCAGACCGTCGAGGAGCTGCACTGCCCGATGTTCCTGGAGAACCAGGGCGGCGCCATCTGGCTGCAAGACGCCGGCGCGGTCCGCAATCCGTACTTCGGCAGCAAGATGCTCGGTTGCTTCGATCGCCGCGCGGCATTGCCTCGCGCCGCCGCCGGCGCGGGACCCGCGGCGCCGGCGAGCGAAGCTGCCGGCGTCGACGCGATCGTCTCCAGCTACCTGCGCGCCGCGGAGGTGCTCGCGGCCGATCGGACCGACGGCCTCGCAGCGGCATGGGCCGCGCTGCGACGCGACAGCCGCGCGCTCGCGGCAGCACCTTCCGCCGGCAGGGTCGGCGAGCTGGCGCGCAACGTGGATGCGGCGGTGCCAGCCGACGGTCTCGACCTGGCCGCGGCGCGTGAGGCGTTGAAGGGACTGTCGCATGCGGTGATCGAGCTGGTCCGCGCCGCGCCGGCGGGTCGTGCGCTCGAGCGCGCGTACTGTCCGATGGTCGAGGCTTCGTGGCTGCAGCCGGACCGGCAGCTGCGCAACCCGTACATGGGCGAAGAGATGCTCGAGTGCGGCAGCGTGCAGGAGACGCTGCCGGCGCGTGCCGCAGGAGAGCGGGGCCGATGATCGCCCGTCTGATCGAGCTCTGCATCCGCAACCGCGCGATGGTGCTGCTGCTGGCAGCGTTCGTCGTGCTCGGCGGCGTCTTCGCCGTGCGCAACATCCGTGTCGACGCCATCCCGGACCTGTCCGACGTGCAGGTCGTGATCCGCACGGAATACCCCGGCCAGGCCCCGCAGATCGTCGAGGACCAGGTCACCTATCCGTTGACGACGACGATGCTGGCGGTGCCGTACGCCAAGGTCGTGCGCGGGTACTCGATGTTCGGCACGAGCTTCGTCTACGTCATCTTCGAGGACGGCACCGATCTGTACTGGGCGCGCAGCCGCGTGCTCGAGCAGCTCAGCTTCGTCGCCGGCAAGCTGCCCGCGGGGGTGAGTCCACAGCTCGGACCGGATGCCACCGGCGTCGGCTGGGTCTACGAGTACGTGCTGACGACCGGGCCGTACTGCCCGGACCATCCCGACGGCGCGCACCACGATCCTGACACGGGTCGCTGGTACAGCGATCAGCAGACCGCAGGGCTGGATGCCGCGATCCGCGCCCGCCTCGTGCACCATCGGACGTTCCCGACCCGCAAGGTCGCCTGGTACGACGACGTCGACGGCCGCCGCTACGACGTACTCGCGCAGGCGCCGGAACACGTGCGGCAGCGACTACGCGAAGTCGAGCTCGTCGAGGGCCACGAACGCTGCCCGCTCGATGGCGCGCCGTTGCGGGAGCCGGACGTCGATCTCGCGCAGCTGCGCAGCCTGCAGGACTGGTACCTGCGCTACGAGCTGACGGCGCTCGAAGGCGTCAGCGAGATCGCTGCGCTCGGTGGCTTCGTGAAGCAGTACCAGGTCGTCGTCGATCCGGTGAAGCTGCTGGGGCTCGGCATCCCGTTGGCTCGCGTCAAGCAGGCCGTGCAGCGCTCGAACACCGACGTCGGCGGCCGGCTGATCGAGATCAGCGAGACCGAGTTCATGGTGCGAGGCATCGGCTATCTCGGCAGCCTGACCGATGCAGAGATCGCGGCCGCGCGCGAGCAACGCAGGTCCCTGGCCGAGCTGCGCAGTGCGCGGGCATTGGCGGAGCTCGCCAGGATCGCGCTCGGCGTCAGCGCCAACGGTGCACCGATCTACCTGCGCGACGTGGCCGAGGTCCGGCTCGGTCCGGACATCCGCCGCGGCGTCGCCGAGTGGAACGGCGGCGGCGAGGCCGTGGGCGGCATCGTGGTCATGCGCTACGGCGAGAACGCGCGCACGACGATCGAGCGGGTGCGCGATCGCCTGCGCGAGCTCGAACGCGGCCTGCCGGCCGGTGTCGCGATCGAGACCGCCTACGACCGCAGTGACCTGATCGACCGGTCGGTGGACACGCTGACCGGCACGCTGATCGAGGAGATCCTCGTCGTGTCGCTGGTGTGCGTGCTGTTCCTGCTGCACGCGCGCAGCGCGCTGGTGGCGGTTTTCGTGCTGCCGACCGGCGTGCTCGCGAGCCTGGCGGTGATGTATCTGCTGGGACTCAACGCGAACATCATGAGCCTGGGCGGCATCGCGATCGCGATCGGCGTCATGGTCGACAGCTCGATCATCATGGTCGAGAACGCCCACAAGCATCTCGAACGGGAGCAGCAGCGGATCGCGCAGGGGGCCGCGCCGACACCCCGCGCCAGGCTGATCGCCGCGGCCGCCGGCGAAGTGGGCCCGAGCCTGTTCTTCAGCCTGTTGATCATCACCGTCAGCTTCCTGCCGGTGTTCGCGCTCGGCGAGCAGTCGGGCCGCCTGTTCAAGCCGCTGGCCTACACCAAGACGTTTGCGATGGCCGCGGCGGCCGTGCTCGCCGTCACGGTGATCCCGGTGCTGATGGTCTACTTCATCGGCGAGCGCGTGTTGCCGCGGGCATGGTCGCGCTGGAGACGCTGGATCAGCTATGCGGCCGTCATCGGCGTGCCGGCGGCGCTGCTCGCGACGTTGCCATTGGCGGGCCTCGGGGCATGGCGCGCGTGGCTGGTAGCCGGCTGGATCCTGCTCAGCGCGCTCGTCGTGTTGCCGCAGCGCCTGCTCCCGGAGGATCGCAATCCGATCAGCCGGGTGCTGGAGCGGGTCTACGACCCGCTGTTCGCATTCGTGATGCAGTTCCGTTGGCTCGTCCTGACGGCCGCCGTCGCCATCGTCGCGTTGACGGCCTGGCCACTGAGCAAGCTCGGCTCCGAGTTCATGCCACCGCTGGAGGAGGGAGACCTGCTGTACATGCCCACGACGGATCCGGGGATCAGCGTGAACAAGGCGCGTGAGCTGCTGCAGCAGACCGATGCGCTGATCGCGCGCTTTCCGGAGGTCGAGAGCGTGTTCGGCAAGATCGGTCGCGCCGACACGGCGACGGACCCGGCGCCGCCGAGCATGCTCGAAACCACGATCACGTTGCAGCGCGACAAGAGCCGTTGGCGGCAGAAGCCGGTCGAGCGTTTCTTCTCCGGCTGGCCGGACTGGCTGCGCAACCCGCTGCGCGAGCTGTGGCCCGAGACGGTGCCGATCACCGTGCAGGATCTGGTCTACGGCTACGAGTGGCCCGACGGCACGCACGTGCCGGGCATGAACGAGGCCCTGCAGATCCCCGGCCTGACCAATGCCTGGACGATGCCGATCCGCACTCGCATCGACATGCTGTCGACCGGGATCCGCACGCCGGTCGGCATCAAGGTCATGGGACCGGACCTGCCGACGCTCGCGCAGTTGTCCGAGCAGATCGCGCAGACCGTGAAGACCGCGCCGGGAACCGGGGCGTACACGACGAGCGCGTTCCCGGAGAAATCGGTCGGCGGCAGCTATCTCGACGTGCGCGTGGACCGCGACGAGATCGCCCGGCTCGGGCTGCTGGTAGCGGACGTCCAGGACGTCGTCATGAGCGCGCTCGGCGGGATGAACGTCAGCTCGACGGTCGAGGGCCTCGAGCGGTATCCGATCAACGTTCGCTATCCGCACGAGCTGCGGGACAACCTGCCGGCGCTGCGCCAGGTGCTCGTCGCAACCCCATCCGGTGCACAGGTCCCGCTGAGCCAGCTCGCGAAGTTCGAGCTGCACAAGGGTCCGCCGATGGTGAAGAGCGAGAACGCCAGGCTCACGAGCTGGGTCTACGTCGACATCGCCGGCATCGACGTCGGGACCTACGTGGAGAACGCGCAGGCCGCGGTCGCGCGCGAGGTCGATCTGCCGCCCGGCTACACGGTCGTGTGGTCCGGCCAGTTCGAGTACATGGAGGAGGCGAACCGCAGGCTGAGCCTCGTCATCCCGATCGCCGCCGTGCTGATCGTGCTGCTGCTGTACATGGCGACGCACTCCTGGCTGCGCGTCTGCATCGTGCTGCTCGCGGTGCCGTTCAGTCTGGTCGGCGCGATCTGGCTGCTGTGGTTCCTCGACTACAACCTGTCGTTGGCCGTGTGGGTGGGGGTGATCGCGCTCGCCGGGCTGGATGCCGAGACCGGGCTCGTGATGTTGCTGTACCTCGACAACAGCTTCGAGCGGTTCCGCGCCGAAGGGCGGATGCGCAACGCGCACGACCTGTGGTTCGCGATCCACGACGGCGCAGTGAAGCGCATCCGACCCAAGACGATGACCGTCATGACGACGTTCATCGGACTGGTCCCGCTGCTGTGGGCGAGCGGAGCCGGTGCCGACACGATGCGGCGGCTCGCCGCGCCGATGGTCGGCGGGCTCGCGTCCAGCTTCGTCATGGAGCTGCTGATCTATCCGGTCATCTTCTTCCAGGCCAAGCGCGTCGCGATGGCGCGCGAGTGGCGTGAGGCCGCTTCTGTCGCCGTCGTTCCGGCGCGCGTTCACGACGCAGGAGCAGAGTCATGAGTTGGCTGTTTCCCGGACTCTTCGAGCTGCCGAACCTGCACCCGCTGCTCGTGCACTTCCCGATCGCTTCCTGGTTGGCAGCGTTCCCGCTGTGTTCCTTCGGCACGTGGCGGCCGCGCTCGGTTGTCTTCCATGTTGGAAGCTGGCTGCTCCACTTCGGCACGTTGAGTGGCACCGTGGCCATCGTTTCCGGGTACCTCGCTGCAACGTCGTTGGACCACCCGGCGCCAGGCCACGATCTCGTCCACGTCCACCGCAACCTGATGGTCGCCGCAGCGGTTCTGTCGCTGATCACTTCCGTCACGCTGTTCACCATGCGTTGCTACCGCCGGCGCATCAGCCGGCTCGCGCAGGTGGCTCTGATCGCCGCGGTTACCGGTCTGGCCGCACTGGGAGGGGACCGCGGCGCTCTGCTCAACCATCGCCATGGCATTGGAGTCGGCGCCGTGCCGGCCAATGCCACGCTGGAGCGTGGCCACGACGACCCGTCCGACACTCATGAGCAACGTTGATGCGCCATGACCCCTACGCATTCCATCCCATCCAGCTTCCGCGCGGCGTTGGCACGGTGCCGACGCCGTGCGGAGCCGACTACGTTCCAGAAAGAGGTTCCTCCGATGCGAACCACGACACGTTCATTCGTCACGACACCGCTGCTGGCAGCCCTGCTGTGCACGGGATCTGCGTTCGCCCAGCACGAAGGCCATGAGGGCCACGCCGGGCAGGATCAGGCGCAGGCTGCCAAGGCGCAGGCTCGCGTCGGCGATCCCTATCCGTTCGCCACATGCCCGATCTCGGGAAAGAAGCTCGGCACGATGGGCGATCCGGTAGTCAAGGTCTACGACGGCCGCGAGGTCCGCTACTGCTGCAATGGCTGCCCGAAGAAGTTCGAGAAGGACCTGCAGCAGAGTCTCGCCAAGCTCGACACGAAGATCATCGCCGACCAGGGGCCGTTCTACCCGCTGAAGACTTCGCTCGTCACGAGCAAGAATCTGCCGGATCACCCGGCGGAGTTCGCCTATGGGAACCGTCTGGTCCGGCTCGGATCCGAGAAGGAGCGCGCGGAGTTCGACAAGACGCCTGCGAAGTTCCTCGCCGCCTTGGACAAGGCTGTCGTGGAGGCGCAGGGCAAGGACTTCCCGCTCAAGGAGTGCCCGGTGAGCGGCGAGAAGTACGGCGGCGACATGGGCGAGCCGGTCGACATCGTGCTCGCGGGACGGCTCATTCGCGTCTGCTGCGATGACTGCGAGGCAGACGTCGAGAAGGACCCGGCAAAGTTCGTCGGGATGGTCGACGCAGCGCGCCAAGGGCAGAAGCCCGGCAACGACCACCACCCTGACGGGAAGAAGGGCCATGACCAGCACGCCGGCAAGGGCGGCTGCTGCAAGTGAATGCGGACGCCGTCGGCGGCAGCCGTCGTCCACGCGCGTCGCGATCGCGCGCGCGTGGCGGGCGGCCGCCGGTGCGTGATGCATGGTCGAGACGACTCTTTCGAGCTCGGGAGGGCGCCAGCACGGTGCTGTGGCCCGACCCAAGCTGCGAACCACCGTGAGGTGCACGATGAACCTGATGACCCGACTGCTTTCCGCTGCCCCGCTGGCAGCGGCGCTGGTCGCGGGCACGGCAGTGCTCGCCCAGCACGACCACGGCCGGCATCCGCCACAGGCGGACGCCCGCGCCGGCGATCCTTACCCGTTCTCCGCGTGTCCGATCTCGGGCAAGCCGCTGGGGACGATGGGTGATCCGTACGTCAAGATCTACGACGGCCGCGAGGTGCGCTTGTGCTGCAAGGGCTGCCTGTCCAGGTTCGAGAAGGACCTCGAGCAGAGCTTCGCTGCGATCGACGCGAAGATCGTCGCCGACCAGAGGCCGCTCTACCCGCTGCAGCAGTCGATCGTGACCGGCAAGGACCTGCCGGAGCACCCGGTGGAGTTCGTCTACGGCAACCGCCTGATCCGACTGGCCTCTGCGGAGGAACGGGTCGCGTTCGACAGACGCCCCGCAGAGTTGCTCGCGGATCTCGACGAGGCGGTGATCGCCGCACAACGCGGCAACTACCCGCTGGATGCGTGCCCGGTCAGCGGTGAGAAGTTCAGCAGTGATCCGGGCCGGCGGATCGACCTCGTGATCGCCGGGCGGCTCGTCCGCATCGGCTGCCGCGACTGCACCGACGAAGTCGAACGGGAGCCGGCGCGGTTCGTCGCAATCGTCGATGCAGCAGTGCAGGGCATGCGTCGCGGACCAGCCGGCCGCCATCAGGGTGTCGAGCTGCACGACATGCGGACGATCGAGCTCCGCTCCGGAGAAGTCCTGATCGGCCGGATGAAGGACGTCACCGACAGCACGATCGAACTGTTGGTGTCCTTCCCCACGAGCGAGACGCGCAGCATCGCACGAGCCGACTTGGAACCGCGTTCGCTCTACGGCGTGCTCTCGGCACGTACCGACCACGAGGATGCGCGCGCCCATCTCCAGCTCGCGGCGACGTGCCGCGGGCTCGGTCTGTTCGGTCACGCGATCGCGGAAGCCCGCGAGGCGGCTCGGATCGACCCGAGCCTGGACGCGACGGCCCGCAAGCTGGTCGATGAGATGCGGGAGGCGATCGCGGCCGACCTGGTGCAGGAGGCCGAGGCCGCACTCGAAGACGGCCGCTCGGGTTCCGCGCGCCTGGCGGCACAGACCGTTCTTCGTGACTACGCTCACACCGGGGCGACCAAGGCCGCCACGGCCGTGCTGCAGGACCTCGCGAAGCGGGGCGGCCAGCAGCAGCGCCAAGCGACGGTGGCGGAGATCACCAAGGCTCTCGCGTCAGCGCGCAAGGAGCTCGATCGGGCTGCCGCCGCGACCCACCCCGCGCACGGTACGGTGAGTGACCAACACGAGCTCCGGCGCGAGATCGCCGGGCTCGAGCGAGCGTGGAAGACGGTCGGAAACCTGGCGGCACCGGCTGATGCTGCGCTCCACGACCGGTTGTCCACGACGCAAGCGGAGCTGCGAGCGCGGCTGGTGGAGTCGTACCTCGCCCTCGGCACGCTCTACCTGCAGCGGTACGCGCTCCCCAACGCCGATGAATGGTGCAACAAGGCGTGCGAGCTCGATCCCGAGAACATGCACCTGCACCGTCTGCACGAGCTCATCCTGCAGGCGAAGATCGTCAGCGGATGGCACTACTGACGCAGTCGAGACGCCGGGCCGCGGGGCGCCGCAACGCCCCCGGCTCGGCGTGCCCGGCGGCGGCCCGCATTCGGAACGACTCCTGAACCTGCGACGGACTGACCAGAGGAGGTCCGCATGTCGCTCAAGTACCACGTGATGCTGCTCGGCGCATTGGCACCCTTGCCCCCGCAAGACCTCGCCGATGTCTATGCGAAAGTGTCGCCGTCGGTCGTGACGATCCACGCCAGCGGCAGCGAAGTGACCGGAACGGCGCCGCGGATCGAAGCCGGCGCGAAGATCGGATCGGGCGTCGTGCTGTCTGCGACCGGGGACGTGCTGACGGCCGCGCACGTCGTCGACCTGGCCGACGTGATCCGCGTCGAGTTCGCCGACGGTTCGAGCCGCACTGCGACCGTACGCGCGATCGAGCCGGGGGCCGACCTGGCCGTGCTGCAGCTGCAGGGGGAGCTGCCAAAGGGCGTGGAGCCGTGCGTGCTCGGCGATTCGGACGGCATCCGGGTCGGCAACCGTGTGTTCGTGATCGGCGCGCCAAGAGGCTTGGAGCGGAGTCTCACGGCCGGCTACGTCAGTGCCAGGCGCCGCGACGAGAGGTTCCTGGGCGACATGCGTTTCGTCGAACACCTGCAGACGGACGCTGCCATCAATCCCGGCAACTCCGGCGGGCCGGTGTTCGACCTGCGCGGTGAGGTCGTCGGTATCGCGTGCCACATCGTGACGAGCGCGGCCGGCAGCGAAGGGCTGGGATTCGCGGTCACGTCGAATGCAGCGAGGAGGCTTTTCCTCGACCGGCAGCGACCGTGGCTCGGCTTCGACGCCGAGCTGCTGAGCGTGGAGCTCGCGCTCGCGCTGAACGTGCCGGAGGGGCGTTCCGGGCTGCTCGTGACGAGGGTCGTGCCGGCCTCTGCAGCGGACCGCTCTGGGCTGCGTGCGGGCGCGATCCCCGCGCGGATCGCGGACCGCAACCTGGTCCTCGGCGGCGACATCGTGCTGGCGATCGGCGATCACCCGCTGTCGAGCCGGCAGGAGATCGAGGAGGCGGAATCCGAGCTGCGCGGTGCCCGACCCGGTGGCACGATCCGCCTGACGATCCTCCGCGCTGCGCGCATCACCGAGCTCACGCTCCGGCTGGACGGGTAGGGCGCGCATGTCGACCGTCGTTCCGCCAACCGGGACGTGTCTCGGACCGGCCTGCAGCGACGCGCCGCACGCAGCGGCGGCCGGCAACGATCCGCTGAGCACGATCCTGATCGGCCTCGCGGTCATGGTCGCCGCGGCCATCGCGGGCCGCGGTGCGGCGGCGGCCCTGCGCCAGCCTGCCGTATTGGGGGAGGTGCTGGCGGGTGCCGTTCTCGGCGCCGTCGGCTGCTGGCTCGAGTGGCCGTTGGCGATCCTCGTGCGCCGGCTCGACGACGTGCAGCAGATGTTCCATCGCGTCTGGGACGGAAGCATGCCGCTGGCGCAGGCACTGGGGGAAGACGCCATGCGAGCAGCGCCCTACGCGAGCCGACTCGAGGCCATGCTGACGGGCGAAGCAGGGTCCATCTACGTTGCAACCGGCACCGCGTTGTCCGTGTTCTCGAGCCTGGGCATCGTGCTCTTGTTGTTCGTCGTCGGCGTCGAGTCGACACTCACCGAGCTGCTGCGGACCGGACGCCGCGCAGCGCGCGTCGCGGTGCTGGGCGTCCTGGCACCGTTCCTGCTCGGCGCCGCTGTCTGTGCCGTGCTGCATCCGGCGCACGGACTCGCCCTGAACCTGTTCGTCGGTGCCGCACTGAGCGCGACGAGCATCGGGCTGACGGCGCGCGCGTTGCGGGACATGGACCGGCTGCAGACGACCGAGGCGCAGATCATCCTGGGCGCTGCGGTCATCGACGACGTGCTGGGCCTGCTGATGATGTCGATGCTGGCGACGATGGTCGTGAGTGGCGGCATCGACGCAGCCGGCGCGGCAAGGACCGTCGGTCTCGCGACCGCGTTTCTTGCGATCCTCGTGCTGCTCGGGGAACGCGTGCTGCGCCGTGCGCTGCCGCTGCTCGGCTCTATCGACGCGCCGCACGGACGTCTGCTCGTTCCCGTGATCCTCGCGCTGACCGCCGCCGCGGCGGCTGACGCCGTGGGGCTTGCTCCGATCGTCGGCGCCTTCGCCGCCGGACTGCTGCTGCGCGACCAGTTCCTGCCGGCGACTGGCGATCCTCGCCCGATCCGGGAGCGGATCGCGCCGATCGTCGAGCTGTTCGCGCCGCTGTTCTTCGTCATGCTCGGGATGCAGGTGGAGCTGGCTCAGTTGGCCGAGGGCCGCACGCTGCTGGTATTTGCCGGCTTTCTCGCCGCCGCCGTGGCAGGCAAGCTCGTCTCAGGACTTGCGGCCGGTCGCGGCGTGTCGCGCGCGGCGATCGGCGTCGGGATGCTGCCGCGGGGCGAGGTCGGATTGATCTTCCTGACCATGGGTCGAGCGCTCGGCATCGTGGACGCGGATCTGTTCGCGGCGTTGGTCGCGGTCGTCGTCGTCACGACCGTTGTCACGCCGCCGGCGCTGCGGTGGTCGTTTGCACGCGCGCGATCGGGGGCGTTCAGCTGATGCACGAGTCGGGCGCAGGGATGGAGACGGACGTGCTCCGGCGACGAACGTCGGCCGACTCCATGCATCGCTCGTGCTCGTTGCGCCCGATCTGGAGTAGCCTGGGTGAGATCTCTACGCGCCAGCCTTGCGACGTCGAGTTCGTCAGTCGGGACGATGCAGCGAGCGAACTTCGTCGATCTCGGTCCAAACAGGAACGCCACATGCTTCAGCTCACCGTCGGCTCGGCTCCTTGCCACTGCACGGGTAAGACGCACGCTCCCCGGCTCGTAGCGGTCACGGGCGGCCCGGGCGCCGGCAAGACTGCCGTCCTCGAGCTGGCCCGCCGCACGTTCTGCCGTCACGTGGCGATCCTCCCCGAAGCCGCGGGGATCCTATTCGGTGGGGGTTTTCCCCGCCATGACACCGATTCCGGGCGGCGTGCGGCGCAGCGGGCGATCTATCGCGTGCAGTCCGAGGTCGAACGCCTCGTCGTCGAGGAAGCCAACGTAGCCGTGGCGCTCTGCGACCGGGGCACGCTCGACGGCCTCGCCTATTGGCCCGGCGACCACGACTCCTACTGGCGCGAGTGCATGTCGACCCGCGCGGCCGAGCTCGACCGCTATGCAGCCGTTGTCCATCTCGAGACTCCGGGCGAGGCTGATGGGTACGACCGGACCAACTCGCTGCGGGTCGAGAGCGCAGCTGCGGCCCGGATCATCGACCTACGCATCCGGGAGGCGTGGGCCGGCCATCCGCGAGCGTTCTTCGTGCGCAGTGCACCGGATTTCGCGGCCAAGGCGCTCGAAGCGCTGCAGCGGTTGCGGGACGAGCTGCCGGACTGCTGCCACGCGCACGATCTGCCGGGCGAGCAACGCCAAGGGAGCGAGCGATGAGAACGCTCGAGCTGTTGCTGTGCGCGCTCGCGTCCGGTTGCGTCAGCCGCCCCGCGGGCGAGGCCGCCGAGCGGGAAGCCGCGGAGCGGGCCGGGCAGCCCTTCGTGACGCCGCACGCGGAACGCGAGCTGCCGCTACTCGGCGAGGCGCCAAGCATGACCGAGGTATTGGCCTATGCCTTTGCCGCGAACGCAGCGATCGAGACTGCGTACTTCGAATGGCGCGCAGCCTTGGAACGCATTCCGCAGGCAGTGGCGCTCGACGACCCTCGGCTCTCGTTCCAGTACTTGCTGTCCCCTGATCGCATGACTGCGTGGGACCGTACGACGCTCGGTTTGGGTCAGATGATCCCCTTCCCAGGCAAGCGCGAGCTGGCCGGCGAGATCGCTTTCGCCGCTGCCGTGGCAGCGGGCAAGCGCTTCGAGGACGCGAAGTTTCGACTTCAGGCCGAAACGGTCGCTGCCTTCACGGATCTGTGGCTCGTCGACGAAACTGTGCGGATCGGCGAGTCCAACCTGGATCTGCTGCGCCAGGCCCGCAGCGGTGCCTACGAGCTGGTGGCCGTAGGGCGGGCGACGCAGACGGAGGCGACCAAGGCGGAGCTCGAGGTCGGCATTGCTGAAAACGATCTCGCGGTGGCTCGTGCTCGGCGGCCCGCCGCGCTGGCGCGGCTCAATGCGCTGCTCTCCCGCCCGGCCGACACGCCTCTGCGCACGCTCGCCCTGCCCGAGCCATCACCGTTGCCCGAGGACCATGCCGTGTTGACCCTGATCGCGGATCGCAACCCTGGTCTGGCCGAAGTGGCGGCCGATATCCGCGGGCGAGAGGACGCGTTGCGCCTCGCCGGGATGGCATGGCTGCCGGACCTCGACCTCGCGTTTGCGACGGGCGGCATGGAACGCATGCTGATGGGCGTGCTGAACCTCCCGCTGCAAGTCGGTCGGATCCAGGCCGGCATCGCCGAGGCGAACGCGATGGTTCGCTCCGCCCAAGCCATGCTTCGGGCACGTCGGGACGATCTTGGCGCGCAGACCGTCCTGTTGCTCTTCCTTGCACGCGACGCCGAGCGCCAGGTCGGGTTCGTCGGCGGTACCCTACTACCGCGTGCGCGCGACGTCGTGCAGGGGTTGCAGGCGAGCTACACGACGGCAGAAGGATCGTTCCTGGAGCTGCTCGATGGCCAACGCAGCCTGCTGCAGCTCGAGCTCATGCTGGCGGAAAAGCGCGCACAGCGTGTCCAGGCCGTGGCGCAACTCGAGGCCCTGGCGGCGATCGACTTCGGCACGCTGGCGCGCAGTGGAGGAGCCCGATGACGAAGTTGTGGCGACGCACTGCCTGGACCGGGCTGTGCCTGGCAGCCGTTGCGATGCTCGCGTTTGTTTGGTCGAAGTGCTCGACGGAGCATGCGGGACGCGGAGACCACGCTGGACAGCCGGCTCCAGGTGGTCGTCAGGAACACGTGGCTGCGCAGGATGGCCCAGGTGGCTATGCGACGGTGACCCTGACCGGCGAGCGGGTGCAGAGATTCGGCGTGCGCACCGAGCCGGCCCGGCGCGGGCAATTGAACCAGGACATCCGGACGGTCGGGATCGTCACGACCGACGAAACGCGCGAGTCGCACGTGCACGTCAAATGGCAGGGCTGGATCGAGGACTTCGACGTCAACTACGTCGGGCAGACGGTCGAGCAGGGCGCTCCGCTGTTCTCGGTGTACAGCCCGGAGGTAGTGGCCGCCCAGCAGGAGCTGCTGATCGCGGCAAGGCGCGCGAAGGCGGCAGCCGAGCGACCCGCAGACCGCGGCGCGGCGCAGGAACTGCTCGACGCGGCACGTACCAAGCTGCGGCTGTGGGACGTGCCCGGCGAGACGATCGCGACCATCGAAGCGGAAGGCGAGCTGCAGCGGGTCGTGACCGTGCGTGCGCCGCGATCCGGGACCGTTCTGACCAAGAACGCATTGCCCGGGATGTTCGTCGAGCCGTCGATGGACCTCTACACGATCGCCGATCTCTCCACGGTATGGGTCCTGGCCGACCTCTACGAGTTCGAGACGCCGTTTGCGAAGGAGGGGATGGATGCAACGTTCGCGCCGATCGGCGCTCGCGGCGAGGAGGAGCGCATCGCTGCCAGGGTCGCCTTCGTTCACCCCACCGTCGACCCGATGACCCGCACCGTCAAGGTGCGGCTCGAGGTGGAGAACACGGACGGTCGGTTGCGACCCGGTGCGTACGGCACCGTGCGGCTGCGCATCCCTCGCGAACCGGCGCTGCTCGTGCCGCTCGATGCCGTCATCTTCGCCGGTGACCGCAAGCTGGTCTTCGTCTCGATCGGTGAGGGCCGGTTCGAACCACGGTTGGTCCGGATCGGCGCGCAGGGAGATGGACGCGTGCAGATCCTCGAGGGACTGAAGGAAGGCGAAGCGGTGGTGACGCGGGGCCAGTTCGTTCTCGACTCCGAGAGTCGACTGCGCGACGCCGCGGCGATGGGCGGCCGGGCGGGGCATGCTGGGCACTGATCCATGATCGCAGGCATCATCGAGTGGTGCGGCCGGCACCGGGGACTCGTGCTCGTGGTCACGCTGGTCGCCGTGCTGGCCGCGGCGTGGTCTGCACGGCGCGTACCCCTCGACGCCCTGCCCGACCTGTCGGACACGCAGGTCATCGTCTTCACGGAGTGGATGGGGCGAAGTCCGACTCTCGTCGAGGATCAGATCACCTACCCGATCACCACGACCTTCCTCTCCGCGCCGCGGGTCAAGGTCGTGCGCGGCTTCACGATGTTCGGCATGTCCTTCGTCTACGTCATCTACGAGGACGGGACGGACATGTACTGGGCACGCAGCCGAACCCTGGAGTACCTCTCCACGCTGCAGGGCAAGCTGCCGCCCGGCGTGACCCCGCGCATCGGCCCCGATGCGACCGGCGTCGGCTGGGTGTTCGAGTACGCGCTCGTGGACCGCAGCGGCAGCCACGATCTCGCGGAGCTGCGCTCTTTTCAGGACTGGAATCTCCGGTACGCGCTCGCGTCGGTCCCCGGGGTCGCCGAGGTCGCGAGCGTCGGCGGCTACGAGAAGCAGTATCAGGTCACGGTCGATCCCACGCGCCTGCAGGCGTTCCGCATCGCGCTGCGGGACGTCGTCGAGGCGATTCGCGCGTCCAACCTCGACGTCGGAGGTCGGGTCATCGAGATGGCCGAGCGCGAGTACGCGGTACGCGGCCGCGGGTATGTGACCGGCGTCGAGGATCTTGGCGCCGTTGTCGTCGGTGAGCACGGCGGCACTCCCGTGCGGCTCGGCGACATCGCGACGATCCAGGTAGGCGGCAACATCCGGCGCGGCTTCGTCGAGCTGGACGGCGATGGCGAGGTCGTGGGCGGCATCGTCGTGATGCGCGCCGACGAGAACGCACTGGACGTCATCGACCGCGTCAAGGCGCGCATCCAGGAGGTGAGGCCGTCGTTCCCCGACGGCGTGGAGCTGGTCGTCACTTATGACCGGTCGGGCTTGATCCGGGCATCGGTGGCCACGCTGATGGAAGCCGTCATCGAGGCGCTGGTCGTCGTGGCCATCACGACGATCGTGTTCCTCCTGCACCTGCGCTCGGCACTCGTGGCGATCCTGATGCTGCCGATCGCCGTGCTGTTGTCGTTCCTGCCGATGTACGCCTTCGGCATCTCGACCAACGTGATGGCGCTCGCCGGCATCATCATCGCGATCGGCGACATGGTCGACGCTGCCGTCGTGCTCGTCGAGAACGCGCACCGGCGCCTCGAGAAGGAAGGCCCGGGTGCCGATCGCGTGCGTGTGGTACTCGACGCGGCGAAAGAGCTGGGAGCTCCGATCTTCGGCTCGTTGCTGGTCCTCACCGTGTCGTTCCTGCCCGTATTCGTGCTCGAGGCGCAGGAAGGGCGCCTGTTCAAGCCTCTCGCGTGGACAAAGACCTTCTCGATGGCCTTCGCGGCGCTCCTCTCGATCACGCTCGTGCCGGCGCTCATGGTGATGTTCGTACGCGGCCGGATCCGCACGGAGCGTCAGAACCCGGTCAACCGCTGGATGCTCGCCGTCTACCGTCCGGCGTTGACGTTCGTGCTGAAGTGGCGGCGCACGTTCCTTGCCACGACGGCGGCCGTGCTGGCGGCGACGGTGCCAGTCTTCCTGCGCCTCGGCAGCGAGTTCATGCCCCCTCTAGACGAGGGGTCGTTGCTCTACATGCCGGTCAGCGTCCCCGGCATCTCGATCGAGGAAGCAAAGCGCGTCGTGGCGATCCAGGACCGGGCGCTGAAGGCAATCCCGGAGGTGGCGTCGGTGTTCGGGAAGGCCGGCCGAGCCGAGACCCCGACCGACCCTGCGCCGCTCTCCATGATCGAGACCGTCGTCGTCCTGCGCGACAAGGACGAGTGGCGACCCGGCATGACGACCGAGAAGCTGGTGGCGGAACTCGCCGCCGCCGTCGAGACACCCGGCTTTCAGTCGGCCTGGACGATGCCGGTCAAGGCTCGCGTCGACATGCTGACGACGGGGATCCGCACGCCGATCGGCGTCAAGGTGTTCGGGCCCGATCTGACGGTGATCGCCGGGCTCGGTGAGCAGATCGAGGCGATTCTGCGCCCCGTGCCCGGCACACGCAGCGTCTATGCGGAGCGCGAGCTCGGCGGCTTCTACCTCGACTTCGTGCCCGATCGCGCCGAGATCGCGCGGTACGGCCTGCGTCTGATGGAAGTGCTCGATGCAGTCGAGACCGCGATCGGCGGCATGGACATCGACCGCACGATCGAGGGCCGCGAGCGCTACACGGTCAACGTGCGCTACCCGCGCGAGCTGCGGGCCGACCTGCAATCCCTCGGTCGCGTGCTGGTGACGAACATGAGCGGGACTCAGGTGCCGCTGCAGCAACTCGGGAAGTTCGAGACCATCATGGGTCCTCCGATGATCAAGTCGGAGGCGGGCTCCCTGGTCGGCTGGGTCTACGTCGACGTCGAAGGGCGCGACATCGGCGGCTACGTCGACGACGCGAAGGCCGCCGTCGCTGAACAGCTCGAGCTGCCGGCCGGCTATCGCCTCGTGTGGACGGGACAGTACGAGTTCCTCGAGCGCATCCGCGAGCGCCTGCAGTACGTGGTGCCGCTGACGCTGCTGATCGTTTTCGTCATCCTCTATCTGAATGCCGGTGGAGTGTCACAGGCGCTGCTCATCATGACCGGCGTTCCGTTCGCGCTGATCGGGGCGGTCTGGTTGATGGCCGTGCTCGGCTTCAACACGTCGATCGCGGCGTACGTCGGCATGATCGCGCTCGTGGGTATGGCCGCAGAGACAGCGACGATCATGGTGGTCTACCTGGACCAGGCCTTCGCCGAATGGCGCGACGCCGGCAAGCTGCGCTCGCCGGCAGATCTCGTGCCGATGGCGCTCGAGGCGGGCACGCTGCGCCTGCGCCCGATCATGATGACGATGACGACCGACATCGTCGCCCTGATGCCGGTCATGATCGCGACAGGCACTGGAGCCGACGTCGCCAAGCGCATCGCTTCGCCAATGTGGGGTGGCCTGCTGTCGCTCGGCGCCATGACGCTGTTCGTCATTCCGGCGCTCTACGTCGTTTGGCGCCGTTGGCACTCGAGGGAGATGTGGCGGCGGTAGTCGTGGACGTAGACTGCGCCGTAGGAGCGGCCTGGCACACGCTGACTGCCGACGAGACCATGCGTCGGCTGGGAACCCCGGCGGCAGGCCTTGCCGCCGGGGAGGCGAAGCAGCGTCTGCAGAAGCACGGCCCCAACGAATTGCAGACCGCAGCGCCGATCCGCCCGTGGCGGATCCTGCTCGCGCAGTTCGAGAGCGTCCTCGTGTGGCTGCTCCTGGTGGCCGATCTCCTCGCCTTTCTTCTCGGCGAGTGGATCGATGCGACAGCGATCCTCGTGATCGTCGTCCTCAACGCCGCGATCGGGTTCGCGCAGGAGTTCCGGGCGGAGCACTCGATCCTCGCGCTGCGCCGGATGACGGCACCGCGTGCACGCGTACGCCGCGGCGGAGCCGTCGAGTCCTTGCGCGCCGCCGACCTCGTTCCCGGCGACATCATCCTGCTGGAGGCGGGAGACCTGGTGCCCGCAGACGCCCGTCTCGTTCGCACCGCGTCCCTGCGCTGCGTCGAGGCGGCACTCACCGGCGAGTCGGAACCCGTCGACAAAGATCCCGCTCTCCTCGCCGACCAGCACGCGCCATTGGGCGACCGCGCCTCGATGGTCTGGTCGGGCACGCCGGTCGTTGCAGGCGCGGCCGAGGGAGTCGTGGTTGCGACGGGCATGGGCACCGAGATGGGGAAGATCGCGCGCCTCATCGAGTCGGCCGCAGGGGACACGGGCACGCCCCTGCAGCGGCGTCTCGCGGCGTTCGGGCGTGTCCTCGTCTTGGGCTCCGGAGCGATCGTCGTCGTCCTGTTGGTGCTCGGACTCGTTCGAGGCGACCCGCCCGCCGAGATGCTGCTCACGGCGATCAGCCTCGCTGTCGCCGCGGTGCCGGAGGGGTTGCCCGCCGTCGTCACGATTGCGCTCGCGGTCGGCGTCGTGCGGATGGCCCGCCGCCAAGCGCTCGTCCGGAGGCTGCCCGCTGTCGAGACGCTCGGCTGTGCCAGCGTGATCTGCTCGGACAAGACCGGGACGCTCACGGTCGGCGAGATGACGGTACGGACGCTCGTCGCAGGCGGCCGCGCGTTCACGGTCTCAGGCGAGGGCTACGGTCCGGGTGGAACGATCCGGCGCGCCGATGGCGGCGAGCTCGATGCGACGGACCGCGCCCTGCTCGACGAACTGCTGGACGTGCTCGTCGGGTGCAACGACGCCAACCTCCGCTGCGAGGCCGGCACCTGGACCGTTGTCGGTGACCCGACCGAGGGTGCACTGCTGGCGGCCGGTACGAAGCTCGGCAAGGCACGCGACGAGTTGGAGGCCAAGCGGCCCAGGATCTGCGCCTGGCCGTTCGACTCGGACCGGAAGCGGATGAGCGTGTCGTGCCGCAGGCCGTCCTCTTCGCGCGACGGGATCCGCGTTCTCGTGAAGGGGGCACCCGAGATGGTGCTCGAGCGTTGCTCGGCAGTCCTCGCTCCGGATGGTGTCCATCGGCTCGAGGATCGCGACAAGGTCGGAATCGAGGCGATCCAAGGGGAGCTGTCCGGGCGAGGCTTGCGCGTGCTCGCCGCTGCATACCGCGACGTCGATGGCGGCGCCTCCGTCGAGACGGCCGACGAAGCGGAGCGCGAGCTTGTCTTCGCCGGCCTCGTCGGCATGCACGACCCGCCGCGCGCGGAGGCGAAAGAAGCCGTCGCCCGGTGCCGCGCCGCCGGGATCCGCGTCGTCATGATCACCGGCGACCACCCGCAGACCGCGCGAGCCGTCGCGGCGGAACTCGGTATCCCCGACTGCGGTGACGACGCCCTGACCGGGCGAGCGCTGAGCGATCTCACTGACGAAGGCCTGAGCGAGCGCGTCGCACGCACTGCGGTATACGCACGCGTGACCGCGGAGCACAAGCTGCGCATCGTCCGAGCCTGGCAGGCTCGCGGCGGCGTCGTCGCCATGACCGGCGACGGGGTCAACGATGCGCCGGCGCTCAAGGGCGCCGACATCGGTGTGGCCATGGGGCGGACCGGGACCGAAGTCACGAAGGAGGCCGCCGACATGGTGGTCGCCGACGACAACTTCGCCTCGATCGTCGCGGCCGTTGAGGAGGGGCGCGGCATCTACGAGAACATCCGCAAGACTCTGATCTACCTGCTCGCGGGCAACTGCGGCGAGATCCTCTTCATGGGTGCCTGCATCGTCGGCGGGCTGCCCGTGCCCCTCCTTCCCATTCATCTGCTCTGGATCAACCTCGTCACCGACGGCCTGCCGGCGCTCTGTCTCGCGACCGATCCGATCGATTCCGGCGTCATGGGCAGGCCGCCGCGCCCGCGTGGCGAGCGCCTGCTGGACCGCAGTTTCCTGGGTTCAGTACTGCTCACCAGCGGGATGGTGGCGGCATTGGCAATGGGCGTGTACCTGTACGGTCTTGCCTACGAGGACGAGGCCACGGCTCGCACGCACGCGTTCGCTGCACTCGTCTTCGCCGAGTTGCTGCGCGCATTCAGTTCGCGGAGCGAGCTGAAGACCGTGTTCCGCGTCGGTCTCCTGTCCAACGTGCGGCTCCTCGTGGTGGTGGCCGTCTCGTTCGCGGTCCAGGTCGCGAGCCATCACTTCGACCTGCTGCGAACCATCCTCCGCACCGAGACCCTCCCGTGGTCGGAGTGCCTCGCCCTGGTCGGTGTCTCCACGGTGCCGTTTTTCATGCTCGAGGCCGTGAAGGCCTGGCGGCACCGAAGCACCTGACGCGCAGTCGTCACGCGCTCCGAGACGTCGCTGTCCGCCTGTGTTGCTTCGCGAGCAGCAATCGGGATGACGAGTCGACCCGTTCACGACGGCCGGAACACCGCCGCCGCCCGGCCCGGCAGCTGCACGCTGACCTTGCCCCCGCGCAGCTGCGTGGCCCGACTCGGGTCCAGCTCGTCGACCAGACCGAGACCCTCGGGCAGATGGCAGCAGGCCAGCGTGGACAGGCGCGGATTGCCGTGGACCGGGACGTCGACGTCGACCGGATGCGGGGAGTTGTTCAGTACGACGAGCCGGGCGTCGTTCGGGAAGCTGCGCAGGAACGAGTACACGGTCGGCGTCACGTACAGCGTCGTCGTCAAGCCGGCGCGGAGTGCCGTGCTGCCGCGACGGACCTGGATCAGGCGACGAACGAACGCGTGCATCTCGCGCGCGCGCCGCGCGTCGGGGTCGTCCCTCGCCGGGCTGCGGATGCGATCCCAAGGCATCTCGCGCCGGTTGTCGGGATCCGGTCCCCCGTCGAGCGCCAGTTCGCTGCCGTAGCAGAGCTGCGGGATTCCGCGCGCCGTGAACACGAAGGTGAGCGCGAGCTGCGTCCGGCGCATCGCGGCGTCGGCATCGCTCGCCACGCCGGCGACGTGGAGGAACCGCTCGGTATCGTGGTTGTCGACGAACGTGATCAGGTTTCCGGCGTCGCGGTACGAATCGTCGAAGTTCAGGATGCCAGGGGGCTCGTCGGCCGCCAACTCCGCACGGGCGATGCGCTGGAACCCCTGGTCGCGCGCGAAGACGTCGACGATCGCTTGGTACAGCGGGTAATCGAACATCGAGTCGAAGCCGTGGTGGGTTTGGTATGGCGCAACCTGCCGAACGTCCGCATCCCACACCTCGCCGATCAGCGTGACGTCCGCGTGCAGTCCCTTGGCGAACGACTTGAACACGCGCCAGAAGGCCTTTTCCACGTGCCGGGCGGAGTCGAGGCGCATGCCGTCGACTCCGACCTGCATCCATTGGTGCAGGTTGTGTGCGAAGTAGACGTTGACCTCGATGCGATCGTGATTGAGGTCCGGCAGGCCCCAGATCCACCACTTCTCCGGCGTGTCCTGGTTCCGGTTGAACCAGTCGGGGCGCTCGCGCAGCCAAGGGTGTCCATGCGCCGTGTGGCAGACGATCGCATCGAACACGATCTTGAAGCCTTGCGCGTGGGCGAGCTCGACGAAGCGCCGAAACACGTCGCGGCTGCCGCGTGGTCCCAGACGATCGCTGCACAGGTGCACATCGACCTGCTCGAAGTCGAGTGGGTGGTAGCCGTGGAACGCATCCGGCGGATTGGCGTACACCGGCGTCAGCCACAGCGCGGTGACTCCCAGATCACGCAAGTACGGAAGCTCCTGCAGCACGCCGAGCAGGTCCCCACCATGGCGCCTGCGTGGATCGTTGCGGTCGACGTCGCCGTTGTTGTCGGGGTCACCATCCGCGAAGCGGTCGGTGACGATCATGTAGATCACGTCGTCGGGGGTGATCACGAGATTCCGCGCGTGCTCGCGCGCGGCCAATGACCCGTTGGAGCGTGCCGCAGTCGTCTGCGCGCGACAAGGCCGCAACCCGCGCGAGGACTTCCCGACTGCGGTCTGCTGACAGGTGTCCGGCGCGGGAGACTCGGAAGTGGGTACTCAGACCGCCCGGCCTGGAGATCTGCAGTCGCCTGCTCGATCTCAGCGCACGTGCCTACGGTGTCGAGCTCGGCCTTCGCTACCAGTGGACCACGCGGGTCGTCTTGGACTTTGGCGTTGCCAGTGAGCTCGACGGGGCGCCTCAGCGGTCGGTCCTCTCGATCGTCGCTGGAGTGTCGGTCTCCTTCTGAACCAGCCAGCTCCAGCTCCGCGGGCCGCGCCCGCAACCACGTCGCCAGGGTCAACGCTGCACGCGCACGATCCTGGCTACCGACGGGATGTCGTCGACCATTCCGAACAGCAGGTAGTGGCCCACCGGCAGCTCGTTGCGATCCGCCGGCAGCGTGATCGTCGCGCGAGTCCCGGCCTGGCTGACGCCGAGCTCGATCCGTCGCATGACGCCCGCATCGACCCAATGCGTGTGTGCGCCGGTGCCGATCAGCACGGCATGCGTGAGCCGCGTCGCCGGGAACACGTCGAATGACAGGCGATCGCCGCGCTTCAGCACGGTTGCGCTGAAGTTGTCGATCCGCGCCCGCACGCCACGGAACAGGTACGGCGGCGAGTAGGCCTCGATGTCGGCGGAGAGCGGCGGGTTGCGGAACTTGATGTTGGTGCCGCCGGTCGTCAGCACGCGACCGTCGGCGATCAGCAGCGTCACGGCATGGTACTCGCGGAACTGCAGCATGTCGGCGACGCGGCGCCAGCGATCGGCGACAGGGTCGTACAGATCGCACCGCTTGACGATGCCGTAGAGCTGCGGCTCCTGCGTCGACTGGCTGCCGACGTCGCCGCCGGCGACCAGGACACGGCCGTCGGGGAGCTGGACGACTTCGCATTGATCGCGCTTGAGCGCGGGGCTGCTGTGCGCAGTCCAGGTTCCGGTCCGCGCGTCGAAGCTCTCGACCATTGCCGCCTGCGGCCCAGCCAGACCGACGCGGATCCCGACCACGAGCGCGCGCCGGTCCGCGAGCACGACGAGGCTGTGATCGGAATGACCCGGATAGCCGCGGTTCGAGGCGACGAGCTGTCCGGTCGGCGACCATGTGCCGGTCTGTGCGTCGTACAGCTCGCAGCCGCCCCAGGTCTTGAGCACGCGACCGTCGTGCAGCAGCGCGCAGGGCGGGAACTCGACCGGCTGGCTCACGGAGCCGGTCCAGCGCCAGCCGCCGGTGAGCTGATCGAGGACTTCACAGGTGTTCGTTCGCGAGGCATCGGGGCGCTGGCCGCCGCCGATCACGAGCAGGTCGCCATCCGCCAGCCGCGCGAGACCTGGATACCACCGGCCTCGCGCATGCAGCAGATCCGCGATCCGACGCCACCCGGCGGCTGGACTCCAGGTCTTCACCATGCGCGTCGCGTCGCGGAAGTTCCCGCTGTCCTGACCGCCGACGAGGATCACGCTGCCGTCGTCGAGCAGCGTCACGTTCATGCAGCCCTGTTCGAGCCTGGAAGAGGCGGGGAGGGTCTTCTGACCCGTGCCGGGATCGAACACGATCGGATCGAGCGTGTCGTGGCAGTAGAAGATCCTCCCGTCCGCCAGCAGGATCGCGATGTCGGTCGCGTCCAGCGTGTGCGGCAACGTGTCGCCGGCGATCTCGAAGCGGCCCGGATGAGTCTCGGGATCGAGCAGCGCGTTGCGGATCGCGCCGGTGCCACCGACCGCCAAGTCCTCCTCGACGTACTCGCAGCCGGGCGCAGCGATCCCGAGGCGGTAGCTACCACGTGGAATCGATGGCCATGCGAATGCGCCGGTCGCACTGCTGCGCGTCTCGAAGAACGTCCCGAGCCCGGGCGTGAACAGCGTCATCCGTGCATCGGCGATGGGGCCGCCGGCTCGCGCGCGCAGGTCGCCAGTCACCGGCACGGCGGCTCCGGCGCCCACGGCGATCGCGATGCCGCGCGTGGCGTAGCCGGGCTCCGTCGCGAGCGGGGCGAGTGCCTGCGCATAGACCGTGACCGGTCCGATCACTGCCGGCACCGTGACGGCGAACGTAGCCCGGCCGTCGCTGTTCGCCGACCAAGTCACGATCACGTCGGGCGACACGAGCAGCCGGCACCCGGGTGCGAACCCGAGCTGCGGCGGGAATGGCCATGGCAGCCCGCCGCCGATCCATGACGTGTTGCTGAATCCAACCAACAGTGCGTGTGTGGCCGACGGCCGCGCCTGCGTCAGGTGGAGCTCGAGCAGGTTCCCCGGTGAGGGTGAGCCGTACGCCGAGAGCAGCGTGGCACGGGTGCCACAGCCGGATCCGAACGGCAGGAACGACTGCGCACTCGCCGGCACGACGGCCAGCAGGACGAGCAACATGGAGGGACGAGGTCTCATTCGGATGGTCCGATCGCAGTTGCGCAGGAAGTGTAGCCGCGTCGCCGAGCGGCATTGGGGGCCTGCACGCACACCATCGCCAATGGCCTCCTCCGGTCTGGCCAAGAGAGGCAGGCTGCCGCGGTGCCTACACCACGGGCTTGCCAGCGCGTGACTCGATTCCGGGCCGTGTGGCTGCCGAGCACTCGGCTGGGACAGCAGGTTCAGAACCGCCCGGCTTCCAGATCCGCGATCGCTTGGTGGATCTCCTCGCGCGTATTCATGACGAACGGTCCGTAGTGCGCGACCTGTTCGCGCAGCGGCCGGCCGGCGACCAGCAGCAGCTGCGCCGGCTCGGCACCGGCACCGAGCTCGACGTTGCCGGTCCGCGTCAGCTGTGCGATCTGGTCCGCCTGCATGCGTGCACGCTTGGCGCCGACCTGGACTTCACCGCGCACGGTCACCAGCAACACGGTGTGGCCGTCCGGCACCTCGATCGTCGCGCGTGAGTCTGCCGGCAGCCGTAGATCCAGATACAGCGGCTCGGTGGGGCGTGGCCGCACCGGGCCGGTCGCGCTGCCGAGCGTGCCGGCGACGACGCGTGCCTGCGCGCCACCCGGCAGCGTGACCTCCGGGATCTGCTCGGCCGGGATGTCCTGGTAGACCGGATCGCCGAGCTTCTCGCTGGCCGGCAGGTTGACCCAGAGCTGGTAGCCCCACAGCAGACCGTCCTGCTGCTGCGGCATCTCCTCGTGCACGATTCCGCGCGCGGCGGTCATCCATTGCACGGAGCCGGGACCGAGATCCCCCTGGTTGCCGCGGTTGTCGCGATGGCGCATCCGGCCGGTCACCATGTAGGTCACGGTCTCGAACCCGCGGTGCGGGTGTGGCGGGAAGCCGCCGACGTAGTCCCCCGGGTCGTCGGAGCGGAACGCGTCGAGCAGCAGGAACGGGTCGGCGTCCTGGTATTGGCGCGGCGTCAGGAACCGGACCAGGCGGACCCCGGCGCCATCCGAGGTCGGCTGCCCGGTCAGCAGTCGGTCGATCTCACGCATGGGCAGGAGTAGGTCGGGAACCGGGGATCTCCAATCCGGGCGTTCACCGTTCGCCGGGGAACACCTCGCCGTCGATCAAAACGCCAGTGCAGTGCGTCGTGTATTCGAACGGATCGCCATCGAACAGCGCGAGGTCGGCGTCCTTGCCCGGAGCGAGCGAGCCGACGCGCTGGTCGATGCCGAGCAGGCGCGCGGCGTCGATCGTCAGCGCCGCGAGGGCGGCTTCCGGGCCGAGTCCGTTCGCCGCGGCGACGGCGGCTTCGAACAGGACGACGCGCGTCTTGGGGACGTAGCTCTCGTAGCCGCTCTGGAACGCGAACGGGATCCCGCTCTCGCGCAGCCGCGCCGCGAGTTCGAACGTCCCGTTCTTCAGCGCCCCGGTCTGCCGCGACATCGCGGCATGCGGCAGCACGGCGACGCCCGCCGCGCGGATCTCGTCGAGCACGAGGTACGCATCGGCGGCGCCATCCAGGACCAGCGGGATCCCGAACTCGGCGCGGATCCGCAACGCTGTCAGGATGTCGTGCGCGCGGTGCGCGGTCACCAGCAGCGGGATCTCGCCGCTGGTCACGCGCGCCAGCGCATCGAGCGCGAGGTCACGCGCCGGTGGCTCGGCGCCGGCGCGCTTGGTCGCGTACTCCCGCGCCGCGATCAGCTTGCTGCGCAGCATCGCGGCTGCCTTCGCGCGCGTGCCGGGTGCTTCCTCGGTGGCGCCGGCGCCGTCGCCGAGCGTCGCGACGACCATCACGCCGTCGCGCAGCAGGTCGCGCGGGATGCCGCGGCCGGCGGTCTTGACCAGGATCGTCTGCCCGCCGAGCAGCATGCCGGGGGCATGTCCGGTGTGGATCGTCGTGACGCCGAACCGGCGCACCCACGCGACCAGCGGCTCGCGCGCATCGAATGCATCGAGTGCGCGCAGCTCCGGCTGCACCGGACCGGACTTCTCGAGCATGTCCTGGTCGTGCGGTTGGTTCAGCATGCCGGACAGCCCGACGACGGTGCGCGTGTCGATCAGGCCGGGCATCGCGACGCGCGCTGCCACTACACGGAAGCCGTCCGGGATCCGCGTCGTCGCCGCCGGGCCGACGGCTTCGATGCGGCCGTCGCGGACGACGACGACGCCATCGCGGATCGGCTCGCCGGTCTGCGTGTGCAGCAGCTCGGCGCGCACGGCGAGCTGGGCAGCGAGCGCTGGCGCCGGCAGCAGGATTGCGAGCGCGGCGATGGCTGAGTGCGCGCGCGTCATCGCGCTTCCCCGCTGCCGTAGCAGCACATCGTGAACGCCTGGTCCTCGCTGGCGCCCGGCCCGCCGACTGCGAGCAGGTGATCGGCCGGATCGGCGCGGTCGAACACCTTCTTCCCGTCGACCCAGGTCTGCAGCACCTTGGTCCAGACGCTGAGCGGATCGCCATCCAGCAGCACGAAGTCCGCGTCCTTGCCGACGCGCAGCGAGCCGATCCGGTCGTGCAGATCCAGGATCCGTGCGTTGTGCAGCGTCAGCGCGGCGAGCGCTTCGTCGCGCGCCATGCCAGCGCGCACGGCCAGCGCCGCGCTGCGCAGGAACAGCCGCGAGTCGGTGATCGGATCGTCGGTGTGGAACCCGACCAGGACCCCGGCGCGCGCCAGCTCGCCGCCGGTGCGGAAGTCGACGTCGCGCGCCTCGAGTTTTCCGCCCGGGCTGTCGACGACGATGATCGAGCAGGGGACGCCCGCGCGCGCGATCTCGGTCGCGACCTTCCAGCCGTCGCTGACGTGGTGCAGCACGGTGCGGAACCCGAACTCCTCGCGCAGCCGCAGCACGGTCAGGATGTCGTCGTGACGGTGCGTGTGGAAGTGCACGACGCGCCGCCCCTCCAGCACGTCGACCAGCGCTTCGAGCCCGAGGTCGCGCGCCGGCTGCTTGGCCGGATCTGCCGCAGCGCTGCCCAGCTTGTTGCGGTATTCCTGCGCGCGCACGAATGCGGCACGCACGAGCGCCGCCGAACGCGCGCGCGTGCCGGGGAACTTGCCGCCGCGCATCGAATTGGTGCCGTTCGCCATCTTGATCCCGCCGGCCGGCGAGCCGTCGGCGTTGCGGATCAGCAGATCGTCGATCGTGCGGCCGTCGCGCAGCTTCAGGTAGACCGTCTGCCCGCTCAGCAGATGTCCGGAGCCGGGCATGCAGTTGATCGTGGTGATCCCGCCGGCCTGCGCCTTCTGGATCCCGGGGTCGCGGACGTTGATCGCATCCAGCGCGCGCACCTCCGGCTGGATCGGTGCGCTCTGGTCGGCGCCGGCGACCGAGCCGACGTGCGAGTGGCTGCAGACGAGCCCCGGCAGCAACACCTTGCCGGCCACGTCGATGCGCTCCGCGTCGGCCGGGATCGGCGTGTCCGGACCGCCGATCGCGGTGATCCGGCCGCCGCTGACGACGAGCACGCCGTTCTCGATCGGCGGGGTTTCGATCGGAATCAGGCGCGCACCGACGAAGGCGCGGGTTTCCTGGGCCGTCAGTGGGAGCACCAGCATCGCGAGCGGAGCGAGCAGTCGCAGCATCTGCGCTAGGCTAGCGCCGTGCCTGCTCGAAGAACCGAGTTCTGTGCGCACTGCGGCGCCGAGTTCGCGGCGGGGCGACTCGCCTGTCCGGAGTGCGGCAGCGACGCGGAGACCGGCTGGCGCAGCGCCGATGACATCGTCGAGAACTCGATCGCACTCCCCGACGACGAGCCGCCGCGACGTCCGGCGCCGCGCTGGCAACCGTTCGTGTTGCTGCTGCTGGTCGCCGGGTTCGTGCTGTGGGTGCTGATCGACGTGCTGGCGCTCCTGTAGTGCCCGCTACGGCACGAACCGGATCTCGACCGCGTTGGAGGCGAAGTCGATTCGCGGCGTCAGATGCAGCCAGGCGAAGTGCGCTGCCTGCCCCTGCAGGAACGGCACCGGCGGGCAGTTCAACTGCGCGTTCGCGCGGCCGTTGGCGTCCAGCGTGCCGAGGAAGCCGGTGAACACCGGATTCCCCAGGCCCGACAGCACCAGCGTCGTCAGCGCGTCCGGGTTCAGCGGCATCCGGATGTAGGCCGGCGGCCCGGGCAGCAGGAACCCAGGGCTCGTCCCGGACAACGTCGCCAGCAGCAGGTACGTGTCACCCGGGCGGATCGGGTTGTCGAGCGTGAACTTCGCGACACCACCGGCCGGCGCCGACAGCGTGCTGACATCGCAGCTCAGCGCCGGATCCTGGACGCGGCGGTACGCGACCCAGGTGTTCCACGTGCTGCTCGTGCCGGCGTACTCGTGGTGGTACCAGAACGTCGCCTGGTCGGTCGGATCGACCGCGACCCCGGAGTAGTCCCCCCAGCGATTGGACGTGTACGTGAACGTGTTCGCCTTCACGATGTCCATCGGCTGCATCGTGCCGAGCGGATCGGAGGCGCGGCGGAACGCGCGTCCGATCGACACGAACTCATTGCTCGCCGAGCGGGCGAAGCACATCAGCGCATTGCCGTACGCATCGACCGAGATCGAGTTGAAGAACGTGTGGATACCCGCGCCGGGATTCACGTCACCGGACTGCCGTAGCGAGACGGTCCCGCTCTGCGGCCAGGTGTTGGTCCGGAACTCGTACCAACGCGCCTGGACCTGCGAGGAACCGTGATGGTGGCACGCCCACAGCGAGCCGTTGCGCCATACGCAGCTCCAGAACCGGCTGTCGAACGTCGTGAATCGCGTGCTGGTCCCCTGCTGCGGGACCGACGTCGGCCGCTGATAGGTCGGCACCGACAGCGTGAGTGGCCCCTGCGTCAGCGGCGGCGTCACGACCGGGGTCGTCAGCGGGTTCGTGATCGCCCGCAGACCGACGACGCTGTTGCTCGACGACTCGAAGTGCTCGATCACGTACATCGCGGGTGCGGTGCCGTGGATCGCCGGCATGCCGTAGCTCTGCGAGCCGCGGAACAGCACGTGCGTCGGCGGCGGCGGGGTCTGGCCGGACAGCAGCGGCTGCTTCGCGACCATGTAGACCAGGTACTTCTGCCCCCCGGTGAAGAAGTCGGCCGACAGGTAGACCGCATCCTTGTCGATCGCGAGGTTCGGCGAGTCGATGTCGCTGCCGCCACCTTCCGTGGTGACGTTGAAGCGGTACTTGAACCACACGCCGTTCGGATCGCTGTCGTCGGAGACCGCGAGCAGGAAGTGCGAGGTCGTGTTCTGGTAGCGCTCGCAGGCCATTGCGAAGAAGCGGTCGCTGTGCGTGTCGAACAGGATCTCCGGATCGAACACGAAGCCGGTCCCGCCGACCGCGGCCCAGAAGCCGGCCGTGCCGTCGATCTTCTGGAAGAACGTCTGCGCCCCGTTCTTGCGCCAGAACGCGAGGCCACCGTTGACGATGCCGGCGATGTGGTCCGGCCCCGCCGCGACGTGCGGGTCGGGGGGCGTCAGCCCCTGGAACGTGATCCCGAGGAAGCCGGGATCGTTCATGCCGGTCGGGTTCAGGTCGCCGCCGTTGGGCAGCGTGGACGCCGGCCCGGTGCGCACCGGCGGATCGTGCGGGACGGCTGCCTCGGCGACGTGCTGGACCGACGGGCGCGCGTCGTCACCCGTAGCCGGCGCGATCTGATCGTCGGCGACCGTCGCGGGCGTGACGCCCGCCGGCAGCAGCAGCGTCAGCCCGACGTCTTCGCCGCGGCCGCCGTCGATCGTGCCGGACCAGACCACGGCGAGACCGCCCTGCGGCAGGTATGCGAGTGCTGCGCGGTGCGGGGTCGGCGCCAGCGCCTGATCCCCTTCGACCTGCACGTGCGCGACGGCCGCCGGCGCGCGCGGCGTGCCGTCCGCCTGCATCCGCTGCAGCCAGACGTCGCGACCGGCGTGTCCCGCCTCACCGCGATTCCACGCACAGGCGATCTCACCATCGATCGCCAGGGCGATCCGGGCGCCGCTCTGCACGTGCCCGGCAGCTGCGGCCACGAGCAACGCCGGCGTCTGCGGTTCCAGCGTCCAGGCGAAGCGCTGCGCGCGCACGTCGTAGTGCTCGCGCGCGCCGCCGTTGTCCATCCAGGCGAGCGCGAGGCCGTGTGCCTGCGCCGCGACCGCGGGCTCGATCGCGCCGGCGCCGGCGATCAGCAGCTGCGAGGCGCCGAGGGCGCGACCCTGTGCATCGAACCGCCGCGCGCGGATCCCGCGCGGCAGACCATCGGCACCGATCGCAGTCCAGACCGCGACGAGGTGCGCGCCATGCGTCGCCAGCGTCAAGCCGCGCAGCGTCTCTTCGGCGATGTCGTCGATCTGCGTCGCGGTCGTCGCCGGCGCGCCGTGCTGCTGCAGCCGTGCGTGCGGATGCGGATCCTTTGGCTGTTGGTCGAGCCAGGCGACCCAGGTGCCGGCGTCGTTGGTCGCCAGCACGCTGCTGCTCTGTTCGCCGCTCGCGCCGGCGCCGGCCAGCCATGCACCGGCGCGGACGTCCTGCCCTGTCGCCGGGCCGGCGAACACCGTCGCAGCGACCGTGCCGTCGGCGGCGACGGCAGGGTCGAATGCCGGCTGCTGCGCGTCGCCAAGACAACGTTGCTCGCTGCCCAGCGTGCGCCCGTCCGGCGCGAACCGCCGCAGGTGCACGGAGCTGGCGGCGCCATCCTGATGGCGACTCTGCCAGGCGATGTGCACGGTCCCGTCCTGCGCGACCGCGAGCGTCGCGGCTTCCTGGCGGGACGGCCGGTGCTGGTTGACGATCCGCTCGAGCCGCGAACCTCCGGCGAGCGCATCGCGCTCGGGACCGCTGCTTGCAACGACGACCAGGACGAGACCCGCGGCGAGAACGCCGGCGGACGTGGTGCGGAGGCTTGGCATCGGGGGAACAGCCTTCGAGCGGAGGTGGAGGGCCAGGGCGGGCGTCCGCACCCTAGCCGTCCGGACCCGCCCCGCCACCCCCGGTGTGGGCGCGAACGGCCGATTCGAGGCGCCGATCCAGATTCCATGTCGCGGATGCGGTTCCAGTCGCGTAGTAGGCGGATTCGATGACGGACCAAGCGTCCGTTGGCCCCATCCGGAGAATGACTGCGATGACCCGAATCTGGCTGCCGCTCGGCGCGGCTCTGCTGTCCCTGTCGACTGCGCTCGTCGCGCAGCAGGGGGACCAGGCGGAGCTGATCGCCAAGCGCGACAAGAAGCTGCAGGAGGAGTTCCTGAAGAACGCCCCCTGGATCACCGACTACGACAAGGCGCGCGCGGAGGCGAAGCGCACGAAGAAGCCGATCTTCGCGTACTTCACGCGCTCGTACTCGCCTTGACCCCCCTGTTCGGCCGTCGAGAGAGGAGCTCTCTCGGAGGCTGAGTTCGCCGAGTTCGGCGAACACGCTGTCCTGTTCTGCCACATCACCTCGCGCGTCGAGGATGAGCCGTATCCGAGCCTGCTCTCCGAAAAGGGGGGGCGAGGTTTCCCGTACTTCGCCGTGCTCGACGCGAGCGGTGACGTGCTCACCGTCCACAACGGCCCGCGCACGGTTGACGGCTTCCGCGCCACGGTCAAAGGTGCGGCGGAGTTCCAGCAACTCGTCGCCAAGGCTGAGAAGGGCGATGCCAAGGCCGCGCTCGAAGTCTTCAAGCGCCGCGTCGAGCAGGGAACGATCGATCCCGCCGTCGCGCGTGCGAAGCTCGAGGAGCTCGACCTGCCGGCCGACGAGCGCGGCACCTACGAGCAGAAGATCACGGACATCGAGCTGAACAAGATCCTCTCGTCGTCACGTGATCAGGCTGACGCGGCCCGCAAGGTCGCCGCGATGCACGAAGCCGGCCGGATTCCGAGCGCTGCACAGGCGATCAACTACTGGTTCCTGCTCGCCAAGCACGGCGAACAGACCGGCAACTCCGATCTGCTGGCGACCGCGCTCGCGAAGTTCCGCGAGGGCGTGGGTTCCAATCCGCGCGCGCAGCGCCAGATCGAGGAGTTCGAGAAGGCCCTCGAGAAGCTGCTCGACAAGCAGGACACGGACAAGAGCGGCAAACCGGACAAGCAGTGATCTGCCGCCCGGCCGGCCAGCAGACGCGTGCCGGCCGGGTCGCGGAGCTCACCGCTCGGGTCCGCCTGCCTTGCCCCGCCGCGACGGCGTCAGCACCGCCTCCACGAGCAGCGCGCTGCCGACCAGCGCCAGCGCGATCCAGAACCGCGCCTGCGGCGCTTCGAGTCCGATCACGATCGACAACGCCGTCGCGACGACCGGCTGCAGCGGGATGTACAGCGCAACCCGGCTCGGATCCGTGTGGCGCAGCGCCCAGTTGTTCAGCAGATACGTCAGCACCGTCGCGCCGGCGATCGCGTGCAATGCCCACGGCCACACCCCAGGTGCCGTGAGCTCCGCGAGATCCTGCGGCTCTACCGCACCGTGCGCATAGCCGAACGCGAACGGCGTGGCGATGACGTAGAACCACGCCGCGGCGGCGACCGGGTCGGCGCCGGCGCGCAGCGCGCGCATCAGCACCAGGAACAGCGCAAAGCACAGCACGTTTGCCAGCGTCAACAGGTCCCCCAGCAGCGTCCCGCCGGCTCCCTCGAACCCTCGATCCGCGCGCAGCAGGACCAACACGCCGCCGAGCGCGAGCAGGACCGCGACGATCCGCGACGGCCGCAATCGCTCCTGCCGCAGGCGCACCGCCAGCAGCATCGTCCAGACCGGGATCGTCGCGTTCAGCACCGCGGACCGTGCCGGTGTCGTGCGCGCCATGCCTTCGGTGAACAGGATCTGGTTCAGCAGCACGCCGAGCAGCCCGGCGATGCCGAGCCAGAGCAGCATCCCCCCGCGCGGCCAGGGGCGGCGCCAGATCGCCGCCAGCGCGACCAGCAGCAGGCCGCCTCCCGCGATCCGGTAGAGCACCCATGCGGCCGGGGCGACCTCCCCGACCAGCCGCTTGGTCGCGACGTAGTTGACGCCGAACAGCAGCGACACGCACAGCAGCGCAAGGTGCACGCGCAGCGGGTGGGGCGCCGGCCCGGGTTCGGTCATGCGGGTTCGATCAGCAGTGCGCGGGTCGGCGATCCAGGCGCGTCCGGTCGCGGGGTGGCAAGGCTATAGTGCCGCCCCTCCGATCCGAGCCCCACCCGCCGCCGACGCCTCTCGCACCCGCCTCATGACCGTTCTGTCCGTCTGCGTCCTGACGTTGCTGCCTCAGATCTTCGACCGGTCGGGTCGGATCACGCTGCCCAAGCCGCAGCAGCCGCCACCGCAACAGGTCCAACAGGCCCCGGCCGACGAGACCGTCGAGCGATTCCGCCGGTTGCTGTTCGACCTGCGCCGGTCGGCCGGGCTGTCGCAGACGGCCGAGGAGCTGAAGCTCAGCGAGATCGCGGAGTCGATCCCGGATCCGGGCGGACTCGCGCGGCAATTGCTGCCGCGCGCCGAGCAGGAGCTGATGCACGGGCTGATGCGTGTGCTCGCGCGCTATGGCGACCCCGACGTGGCGAAGGACATCCAGTACGTCCTGCTGACCCGGCCGGTCGGCAGCGTGACGCAGCTCGCGATGCAGACGATGGCCGGGCTCTCGCGCGAGGATGCCAAGGAGCGACTGTTCGAATGCCTGACCGCGCGCTTCGGCGCGGTCCGGACCGCGGCAGGCGATCTGCTGGCGCTGCGGATCGTCGAAGCGGACCTGCCGCGCCTGCTGGAGCTGGCCGAGAGCCCTGACGTCGAGGTCGAGCGCAAGGCGCTGGAGCTGATGGCGATCGTGCCGGGGGAGTCGGCGCGCGCGCGGCTCGTGCGCGCCCTCGCGTCCGCGTCGACCGGCACTGCTGCGGTCGCGTGCCGGTCCCTGCTCGCGCACGGCCCGGTCGCGGCACCGGCGCTGCAGCAGATCGTCAGCATGCCCGCGGTCGGGCGGAACTTCGGCTACGCGTCGCTGCTGCTCGTGCAGTTCGAGGACCAGACCGGGCAGGTGTTCCTGACCCCGGCGATGCAGCCGCACCTGCTGCGGGAGCTGGATGGGCTCGATCCGTTCCTGCAGGTCACGTCGGCGCTGGCGCTGGCGAACCTGGCGTTCCGCAGCGACGACCGGAGCGGCCAGGCGTTCGCCGATGCCCGCATCGTCGACGCGCTGCTGTTGATCGCGGCGCCGCGGCAGTTCGTGCCGAACGGCAGCCTGCTCGACGCCGTCGCGCAGCAGAAGCTGGTCCAGTTCACCGGCGCCGACCATCGCGGGCGTGCGCTTGCATGGCTGAAGTGGTGGGAAGCAGCGAAGGAGGGGTTCGTCGGCAACCGGATGCGGATCCGCCTCGATGCGAGCAACGCGACGGTCGCCTGGCTCGAGTGGCGCGACCCGGCCAAGATCGTGCGCGTGCGCGGGGAGAAGGCGCCGGCAGCGCCGGCCGACCCGCGCGAGATCCGTCCGGTGTGGGAGCTGTGGGCCACCGGCGCGGAGTTCGCCGCGCTGGTGAGCAAGCTCGAGGAGCAGGGGTTCATGACGCCCGGCATCCTCGCTGCGGCGGCGACTGCCGAGCTGCTGCCGGTCGAGCGGGAGCTCGTGTTGAACCATGGCAGCTCGCGCGCGCGGGTGGCCGGTCCGCGCACGACGACGCGCTGGCTCGACGTGCTGCAGACCGAGATCGGCGCGTTCGCCGACAAGGAGAAGTGGCAGCTGTTCCTGCCGGCCGGCGATGAGCGCGCGCGTCTGGCGGCGTGGCACGCCGAGCGGGAGTGGCTCGCGCAGCATCCGGATCGGATCGAGCGCGATTGCCGGCTGAAGGACGCGATCCTGGCCGGGCTGCCTGGCTTCTCGGCGTCGGTCCGCGATCTCGCGCTGCAGGTGCTGCTGGCGTTCCCCGATCCTGGCAGCGTCTACACGGCTGCCGACGGTGCGCGGCTCGCCGAGATGGTGCGCGAGCGGGGGTCCATCGATGCGGCCGGGCAGCAGATGCTCGAAGCGGCGATCCTGGCGCCGGGAGACGCGTGGCTGCGTGCCGTCGACGTCGTCGTCGCGCTGCACGATCGCGGCGGGTCTGCGGCACTGCCGGCGCTGTTCGCGCTGCTCGGCGCCGACAAGGTCCTGGCCGCAGCACGCACCGGCGAGCCGGCGACGCGGCGTGCCGCGATGCGCGAGCTCGCGAACCTGAAGGACCTGCGTGCGACGCCGCTGCTGCTGGCGGCGCTCGAAGAGGAACCGCTGGCGGAGACCGCCGTGTTCGCGCTGGGTCGGATCGGGGATCCGGCGGCGCGCGATCCGCTGCTCGCGATGGCGAACCGGCCCGGCCTGCTCCCGACGACGCGGCGTGCGCTGTGGGTCGCGCTGGCGCGCATCGGTGGCGAGCAGGTCGTCCCGGTCCTGCAGCAGGCGCTGTCGTATCCGGAGTTCCTCGACCGGCAGGCAGCGCTGCAGGCGATGGGTGAGATGCGTGACGCCGGCATCGCCGCGTTCCTGGCGCAGGTGTTCGCGACCTGGGGCACCGACGCGCTCGGCAGCCAGGCGCTGATCTCGCTGCAGAAGCAGGGCGCATTGCTCGCGCGGCCGGCGTTGCGGCGCTTCCTGGACAGCCCGGATGCGCGCGTGCGGCGGGAGATCGTGTTCGCGCTGGCCGAGTTCCAGGACCCGGCGGTCGTGCCGGACCTGATCTCGATGCTCGACAGTCCGCCCGACAGCGCGCGCGCTGCGATGCTGCTGGCGGCCACGACCGGGATCGACGTCATGCAGGGGAACGATCGTCAGGCGGCGATGCGCGAGTGGTGGAAGAACCACAAGGATCTGCCGCAGGCGGTCTGGTTCCTGACCGCGCTGCGCGCCGAGAAGATCGAGACGACGTTGGCGCCGGACCAGCTCGCGCCGGGCGCCGGCATCGCCGCCGTCAAGGAGCTGACCGGGATCATGGTGCGCGCGAACCAGCCGCACCTGCGCGTCCTCGCCGCGGCGATGTTGCGCCAGACGACGGCGCAGGACTTCGGGCTCGTGACGGCGCGCACGCCGGTCGCGCAGCTGCAGGCGATCGCCGATCGCTATCAGTTCTTCGCCGAAGCCGAGGGTGGCCGCCGCTGAGCGGAGTCGCGAGCGCGACTGCCGGAACGCGGCGCGTGCACGCGTTGCTGCTCGCGCTCGGCGTCACGGCGTTCGTCGGGTTCGCCGTGGCGCGCAGCGGTTCGGTGTTCCTGGCGGTCGAGCGGGACCCGGGCGTCCGCCGCGTCGCCGAGCAGCTCGCGCTGCCGTATCCGAGCGTCGCGGCGCTGGCCGTGTTGCTCGGCGGACGGGCCAGCGAGACGGAGCTGCGCGAGCATGCGGCTGCGCTGTCGCCCGGCCGGGCGGCGAGCCCCCGGCTCGGGGTCGCGGTCGCGGCCGGCCATGCCGGGCTGGTGGCCGGCGCGCTGGCCCGGGCCGGGTCGCCCGACACGGCGGAGGAGCTGCTGATGGCGACTCCTGCCGGCGATGCCTGGCGCGCGCACGCCGAGCTGGCGCAGCGGTTCGCCGGGCGGCAGCCATGAGCTGGCAGGGAGCGCCGGAGTTCGCGCGGCTGCAGAACGTAGGCCGCCGTTCGCCACTGAGGAGACCATGACCGACGTCGCCGCGATCGCCGAACGGATCCGCGAGCAGAGCCGGCATCTGCAGGACGTGCGCACCGAGGTGGCGCGCGTGATCGTCGGGCAGGAGGAACTGCTCGACGGCCTGTTGATCGCGCTGCTGGCGGATGGACACGTGCTGCTCGAAGGACTCCCCGGGCTCGCCAAGTCGCTGGCCGTCGCGTCGCTGGCGCAGGCGGTCGGCGGCGAGTTCCGCCGGATCCAGTTCACGCCGGACCTGCTGCCGTCCGACCTGGTCGGGACGCACGTCTACGACCCGCGCGACTCGAGCTGGTCGGTCCGCCAGGGGCCGGTGTTCGCCAACTTCGTGCTCGCCGACGAGATCAACCGCGCCCCGGCCAAGGTGCAGTCGGCGCTGCTCGAAGCGATGCAGGAACGGCAGGTCTCGCTCGGCGGCGACACGCGGCGGCTGCCGGACCCGTTCCTGGTGCTGGCGACGCAGAACCCGATCGAGCAGGAGGGGACGTATCCGCTGCCGGAAGCGCAGGTCGACCGGTTCATGTTGAAGCTGGTCGTCGGCTACCCGACCCGCGCGCAGGAGCTCGAGATCCTCGAACGGATGGGCGGCGCGACGCTGCCGAAGCTGCGCACGGTCACGACGCTCGAAGCATTGCGCGAGAGCCGGCGCCTGCTCGAGACGATCTACGTCGACGACAAGGTGAAGCGCTACCTGGTCGATCTGGTGTTCGCGACGCGGGAACCGGCCGCGGTCGGGCTCGACAAGTTGCGGCCGCTGTTGCTGTATGGCGCGTCGCCGCGTGCGTCGCTGAGCCTGTTGCGTGCGTCGCGCGCGCGCGCGTTCCTGCAGGGGCGCGGCTACGTGACGCCGCAGGACGTCAAGGCGGTCGGCACCGGCGTGCTGCGCCACCGCGTCGTGCCGACCTACGAGGCGGAGGCGGAGGAGATCCGGGCCGAGGATCTGCTGCGGCAGATCTTCGACCACGTGCCGGTGCCGTGAGCCGCGAGGTGCGCGGATGATCGACCGCGAGCTGCTGGCGCAGGTGCGGCGGATCGAAGTGCGCACGAACCGCCTCGTGACCGACGTGATGTCCGGCGGCTACCTGTCGGTGTTCCGCGGTGCTGGGATCGAGTTCGACGAGGTGCGGGAGTTCGTCGAAGGGGACGACCCGCGCGCCGTCGATTGGAACGTCACCGCGCGCACCGGCCGCCCGCACATCAAGAAGTACGTCGAAGAGCGCGAGCTGACGGTGCTGTTCCTGCTCGACATGTCGGCTTCGACGCGGTTCGGGACGCCGGGCGCGGGCGGACGCCGCCGGCTCGTGCGCGAGACGATGGCGCAGTTCTGCGCCTGCCTGGCGCTGGCGGCCGCGCGCAACAACGACAAGACCGGGCTCGTCGCATTCAGCGATCGGATCGAGCGCTGGGTGCCGGCGAAGAAGGGGCAGCGGCACGTGCTGCGGTTGATCCGCGAAGCGCTCGCGCTGGAGCCGGAGGGGCGTGGCACCGACCTGGCTGCGGCGCTGGAGTACGCCGGGCACGTGCAGCGCAAGCGCGCGGTGTTGTTCGTCGTCAGCGACTTCCTGGTGCCGCAGCCGGAGCGAAGCTTCGGGCGCGCGCTGCGGATCCTGGCGCGCCGGCACGACGTCGTCGCGGTTCCTGTGCTGGATCCGGCCACGCAGCGCGCACCGGCCGCCGGGCTGCTGCAGCTCGTCGACGCGGAGCGGGGCACGTCGCGCTGGATCGACTTCGGTGCGCGGCGCGTGCGGGCGGCGCACGACGCCGCGATCGGCAGGCATGCCGCGGCGCTCGAGGAGCTGTTCCGGCGCGCCGGCGTCGATCGGATCCCGCTGGCGCTCGGGCCGGACGAGTCGGTCGCGGAGCCGATCGTGCGGTTCTTCCGGATGCGCGAGCTGCGCGGAGCGCGCGGATGAGACGGCGTTTCGCGGTGCTGCTGCTGCTGCTCGCTGCCTGTGCCGGCGGGGGCGAGGCACCGTTCGGCGATGCGCCGGCGCCGCTGGTGTTGCAGGTGCAGTTGACGCCGCACGAAGTACCGCTGCTCGGCGAAGCGGAGCTGGTTGCGGATCTGTTCGTCGCGAGCGGCGAAGCGCCGGCGCTGGCGCCGCAGTGGCCGGATGGGATTCGCGCCGAGGCTGGCCCGCGCGAGCAACGGGCATGGCGCGAGGGCACGTGGGTCCGGCAGCGGTTCCGGCTGCGGCCGACCCGGCTCGGCGAGCACGCGCTGCCCCCGCTCGTCGTCGAGCAGGAGGGTCGCCGCGTCGAGGGGCCTGCGCTGCAGCTGACCGCGACGACCGTGCTGGGCTCGGCCGGTAGCGAGTTGGAAGCGCCGGCGCCGCCGTTCGAGCCGCGCTGGCGCTGGTGGTTGCTGTGGCCGTTGGTGGCCCTGCTCGCGATCGCGGCGCTGGTGGCGTGGTCGGTGCTGCGGCTGCGACGGCGGCCGCGCGACGAGCCGGCCGCGACCGCGCTGCCGCCGCACGTGCGTGCGCTGCGCGAGCTGGCGCGTCTGCGCACGCTGCCCCGGATCACGCGCGATCAGATCGAGCAGTTCCACGTCGAGATCTCGGCGGTGCTGCGCCGTTACGTCGAAGAGCGGTTCGGGCTGCACGCGCCGGAGCGCACGACCGAGGAGTTCCTCGCCGAAGCGGAAACCGACGCGCGGCTGGCCGGCGAGCAACGGGCCTCGCTGCGCGGGTTCCTCGCCCAGTGCGACCTGGTCAAGTTCGCGCGCGCGGTGCCGGACCACGCGGCGCAGCAGGCGCTGTTCGACACGGCGGAGCAGTTCGTCGAGACTACGCGCGCCGACCGCGAGCCGGTGGCGGCGAAGGGGGCGGCGTGAACGCAGGCGGGTGGACGCTGCTCGATCCTGGTTTTCTCGCGGTCCTGCCGGTCGCGCTGATCGTGACGCTGCTCCGGCTGCGCCGCCGGCGCGCCGCGCTGCTGATCCCGGATCTCTCGCTGTTGGCCGCGGTTCCGTCCGGGCTGCGCGCACGGCTCGCGTCGCTGGCGGAGTGGATGCGGTTCCTGGTGCTGGTCTGCCTGGGACTCGCGCTGGCGCGCCCGGTCACGCGTGACCTGCTGCCGTTGCGCGAGGTCGGCGCCGATCTGCTGCTGGTGCTCGACGTGTCCAGTTCGATGTTGGAGGAGGACATGGACTCCGGCGGCCAGCGGCGGATCGACGCCGCCCGCGAGCAGGCGACGCAGTTCGCGGCGAAGCGCACGCAGGATCGCGTCGGCTTGCTGGTGTTCGCGCTGTATCCGGAGTTGCGCTGTCCGCCGACGCTGGACGAGCGCGCCGTCGCGGCGTTCCTGTCCGACGTGCAGACCGTGCGGCGTGGCAGCGAGGAGGATCGCACCGGGATCGGGATCGCCCTGGCGAAGGCGGTCACGATCCTGGAGGAGAGCGAGGCGAAGGCGCGCGTCGTCGTGCTGCTGTCGGACGGCGAGAACAACGTCCCGGACGTGATGCCGGAGCAGGCGGCGAAGCTGGCGAAGGACGCCGGCGTCCGCGTGCACACGATCGGGCTCGGCGAAGGCCGGCGCGTGCAGGGGCCGTTCGGCACGCGGGTGCTGCCGGTCGACTTCCGCGCGCTCGAGCAGATCGCCGAGGAGACCGGTGGGCGGTTCTTCCGCGCGTTCGACACGGAGTCGCTGGCGCGCGTGTATGCGGAGATCGACGCGATGGAGAAGGTCGAGCTCGAGGATCCGCGCTACCGCACGACCGATTGGTTCCACTGGCCGCTCGGTGCCGGCGCGCTGGCGCTCGTGTTGACGTGGCTGCTCGAGAGCTGGTGGCTGCGGAGGCTGCCGTGAACGGGCTCGACTTCGCGCGCGCGGAGTACTGGCCGCTGCTGCTGGTGCTGCCGTTCCTGTTCCTGGCGCTGGTGGCGTTGCAGCGCGTGCGCGTGCGGCGCGCGCGGCGGTTCGGCGGCGAGCTGGTCGGCCGGCCGCTGCGGGGGACGACGCAGGCGACCGTCTGGAGTCTCGCGGCCGCAGGGCTGCTGCTTACCTGGATGGAGCCGCGGCTGGGCGAAGAGGAGATTGTGATCGAGCGGCGCGGGCTCGACCTCGTGTTCTGCCTCGACACGTCCCGCTCGATGCTCGCGCGCGACATCGAGCCGACGCGGTTGCAGCGCGCGAAGCTGGACATCGAAGCGTTGCTCGAGCGGCTGGTCGGTGGGGACCGCGTCGGGCTCGTCGCGTTCGCCGGCGAGGCGCGGATCCTGATCCCGCTGACGCACGATCTGGATTCGTTCCGTGGACTGCTCGAGCCGGTCGACACGGATTCGGTGCGGCGCGGTGGTTCGGATCTCGCGGCGGCGTTGCGGCGGGCCGGCGAACTCATCGGCGACGAGCTGGTCGGTACCACGGTGGTGATCCTGCTGACCGACGGTGAGGATCTGGCCGGCGCGGGCGCGGAGGCGGCGGGAGAGCTCGCGCAGCGTGGGATCCTGGTGCATGCGATCGGCTACGGCTCGACGCAGGGCAGCAAGGTCACGATCGAACAGGGGGGCGTGGAGCAGTTCCTGCGCGCGTCGAGCGGGGATGAAGTCGTGACGGCGCTGGACGCCGATGGGCTGCGGGCGCTGGCGGCGCGCTGTGGCGGCGAGTTCCTGCGTGCCGATACCGTGCCGCTGCCGCTGGTCGAGCTGGCGCAGAAGCGGCTGGAGCCGATGGCCGAGCGGTCGTACGACGCCGCGTCCGAAACGTCGCGCCGGACGCGGTTCCAATGGGTGTTGATGCCGGTCGTGCTGCTGCTGCTGTGGGAACTCTGGGCGCAAGGAGGCGGCCGGCGATGAAGGGACTGCTGGCGTGTGTGCTGCTGCTCGTCGTCGGCGAGGATCCGCGCCGCGGGTTGGAGCTGCTCGCGGCCGGCAAGCCGGCCGAGGCGGCCGAGGTGTTCGCGGCGGCGCTGCGCGAGCGGCCGGAAGATCCGGAGCTGCACTACAACCATGCGCTGGCGTTGTGGCGCGCCGGGCAACCGGACGCGGCCGAGGCGGCGGCGGAACGGGCGGCGGCGTATTCGGACGGCAGGCTCGCGGCGCTGCGGGACGGGATCGTCGGGAACCTGCGCTTCGAGCAGAGTGTCGCGCGCGAACAGCAGGAGCAGCCGGATCTCGCGCAGGCGCTGGCGCTGGCGGAGGCGGCGCGGGAGCACTTCGAGCGCGGCGCGCTCAGGGAGCATGCGCCGGCGGAGCTGGCGCGGAACCTGGAGCGGACGCTGGCGCGGATTGCGGAGCTGGAGCAGAAGCTGGAGGAGGAGAAGAAGGAGCAGGAGGAGCAGCGCAAGCAGGAACCGGAGCAGAAGACCGAGCCGCCCAAGCAGGACGAGCAGCAGCAGCAGAACGAGCAGAAGCAGAACGAGCAGCAGCAGGGGGAGGAGCAGCAGAACGAGCAGCAGCAGCAACCGCAGCAGCAGCAACCGCAGCAGCAGCCGTCGGAGCAGCCGAAGGATCCGCAGGATCCGCAGCAACAGCCTGCGGAGCAGCCCCAACCGGGTGAGTCGGAGCCGGATCCGACGCAGGAGCCTCGGGAGCCGGAGGAGCGGAAGCCGCAGGACCAACAGCGCAAGCCGGGCGAGGACCCGGACGCTCGACCCGCGCAGCCGCAGGACTCACAGCAGCAGCCGCCGCCGGCGCCGGGCGAGCTGGATCAGGCGAAGGAGCTGACGCCGGAGCAACGTGCGCGGCTGCTCGAGGTGTTGAAGCAGCTCGAAGCACAGCGGGAACGGCTGCGCGAAGCGCAAAAGGCGCGCCGGCCGCAGGTGGAGCGCGACTGGTGATCGCGTCTGCATTGGTGATCGCGATTGCGCTGCTCGCGCCGCAGGACCCGGCGCGGCTGCGCGTCGGCGAGCCGACGCCGGCCGTGGTGCGGCTGGGGGAGTCGTCGGCGATCGAGCTCAGCACGCCGGACTCGCGCGCCCGGATCGTGCCGCGCGTGCCGAACGTCGACGGGCTCCGGTTCGCCGAGTCCGGGATCTCGCGCGAGAGCTTCCAGAGCATCGTCAACGGGCGGATCGAGACGCGTTCGTCGGCGTCGATGAAGGTGATCGTGACGCCGCTGCGCGCGGGGCGGTTCGAGATCCCGCCGTTCGTCGTCGAGGTGGACGGCACGCAGGTGCAGACGCGGCCGCTCGTGCTCGAAGCGGTTGCGGATCTGCGCGGCAGCAAGCACGCGTACATCTCCGTCGAGCCGTCGTCGCGGCGGCTGTACGTGCACGAGCCGCTGCGGCTGGCGGTCGAGATCGGACTCGACCAGGCGCTGCAGGTCGTCGAGGGGCGTACGCCGGACGGCCGGCCCGGGTTCAAGGCGGAGATCCAGGCGCCGTGGCTGGACGAGCTGCCGGGCGCTGTCAGGATCGCGGCCGATCCCGGTACGCCGGAACGCGTGATGTTCGTCAACTCGGCGGCGCAGGAGGCCGACTACGTCTCAGGGCACGAGCGGGACGGGCGGCGCTTCCATCGGCTGTCGTTCGTGCGCGCATTCCTGCCGACGCAGTCGGGCCGGCTCGAGCTGCCGCAACCGACGTTGCGCTACGTGATCGCCAGCGGACCGGAGCGGCGCGGGATGTTCGGCGAGCGGATGCCGGCCGAGGAGCAGAACCTGTTCGCCTATGGCGAGCCGGCCGTCGTCGAAGTGCTGCCGATTCCGGCCGAGGGCCGGCCGGCTGACTACTCGGGCGCCGTGGGCCGGTTCGAGCTCCACGCCGCGGCCGACCGGCGCGAGGTGCGCGTCGGCAACAGCGTCAAGCTGACGGTCGCGATCAAGGGGCTGGGGAACACCGAGTTCCTGCGGGTGCCGGACTTGGAGCGGCTGCAGGGGTTCCACCTGCGCGGGAAGACCGAGCATCGCAGCGCAGAAGAGGTCGTCGCGATCTACGACCTGACGCCGCTGTCCACCGACGTGCGGGAGATCCCTGCGATCCGGTGGAGCTACTTCGATACGCGGCCCGGGGTCGAGCAGTACCGGACGCTCGCGACCGAGCCGATCCCGCTCGACGTGCAGCCGTTGCCGGAGGGTGGCGGGCTGGCAGCGCTGCCCGGCAACGAAGCCGCGCCGGTCGTGCCCGGTGTGGACGACATCCACGACATCGTGCCGCTCGACGGTGGCGAGGCATGGCAGGTGCGGCCGGTGCCGGCGGCGTGGATCAGCGGGCTGTTGCTGCTCGCACCTTGGGTGTTGGTCGGGCTCGCGATCTGGTGGCTGCCGCGGGCAGCAGCGCGGCGTGCCGACGTGCACGGGCGGCGAGCGCGCGGCGCCGCGCGGGCGTTCGAACGCGCGCTCGGTCGCGGCGTGGATCCGGGGGAGGCGCTGGTCGAGTATCTGGCGGCGAGGCTCGGCGTGCCGCCCGCGGCCGTCATCGAGCCGGAGCTCGCGCGCCGATTGCAGCAGGCCGGGTTCGACGCGGCGCTGGCGCGACGGCTGCAGCAGGCGGTCGAAGCCGGAGTCGCGGCGCGCTACGGCGGTGTGGCGGCGCTGGGTGTTGGCGATGCGCGTGCGCTCGTTGCGGCGGCGGAGTCGCACAGCACTGCGCCGGCCGCGATCGGGCTCGGTCTCCTGCTCGTGCTGGCGGGTGGGGGCGGGGTCGCGCAGGAGGACCGGGCTGCGGCGCAGGAGCGCGAGGTCGCGTCCCAGGACGAGCGCGGCGGCGCGCCGCATCGCGTTGCCGTGGCGCCGGAGCATGGAGGCGCGTCCCAGGATCCGCGCCGAGGCGCGCAGCATCCGGATGCGGCGCCGCAGACGGCCGGGATCGCGGCGTATCGCCGCGGCGACTATGCCACCGCTGGTGCCGAGTTCGCGCGCGCTGCGGCCGCGAGCGAGGATCGACGTCTGGACTACAACCTCGGCAACAGCGCGTATCGCCAGGGACAGCTCGCGCGTGCGCTGCTGCACTACGAACGGGCGCGGCTCGCCGCGCCGCGCGACCCCGAGCTGCTGGCCAACATCGCGCTCGTGCGCCGCAAGCTCGGGCTCGGCGCCGCCGAGCAGGAGTCGTTCCTCGGCGCCGTCGCCGCGTTGCGCGATCGGTTCACCGGGCCGGAGCTGCTCGCCTTCGCCATCGCCGCGCACACCCTCGTCGCGCTGCTGCTGTGGGCCGGGCGCCGGCGTCCGCTGCTGCGCGCACTCGCGCTGTTGTGTTTCGTGCCGGCCGTGCTGCTGGCGCTCGAGTTGCTGTGGTGGCGTCCCGCGCGGCCACCGCACGGCATCGTGCTAGGCGCCACATCCGTCCGCGCCGAGCCGCGAGATGACCTTCCCGCCGTGCTCGAGCTGAAGCCCGGCGTCACCGTCGCCGTGCTCGCCGCCGGCGACCGCTTCACCAAGATCCGCGCCGCCGGCCGCAGCGGCTGGATCCACACCGACTCCGTCGGCACCGTCGAGTAACCGGTACGCCCGGTCTCTGACACGCACTCCGTCAGTTCGCGCGAAAAATCTCGCGCGAAGCGGTACGCCCGGTCTCAGAGACGCTGTGTACCGGTTCAGGGGAAACCCGCGGCGCGGACGAGCCGGCTGACGAAGCGGTGTCGCGCGAGCTCGGCGCAGAGTGCCTGCACACGCTTGGAGGATTGCAGGCGCGACCAGCGCTGCTGGTAGAGGCGGAGCAGCAGACCCGCATCGAGGGCGTACAGCCTGCCGAGCAGGCGGGCGGCATGCTCCGGCGTCAGCACTGGTGCCTGCAGTGGCGCGGCACCTTCCGCCGCCGCGACGACGCGGCGCAGTTCGTCCGAGTACTCGATCACGAAGTCGCTCAACACCCCGACGAGCGCGGTGCCGCGGGCGCGGTCGGCGTCGGCGAACGTCTCCCGCAGGATCTGCGCGTGCACCCGGCTCCAGCGATAGAACGGCACGACGCGGACGGTAAGCCGCCGCGTAGGTGTCTGACACCCGGTGTACCGGCACACCCGGTGTCAGTTCTCTCACCGCCGCGACGCGGCGACCACGACGCCGCGAAACCGGCGGATCTGGCGCCGCTGCGGCGGCGACGTTCGCCGACGGGGCGTATGACCAGTTTCCAAGGAGACACGCGCGCAGCGGTCTGGAGCGTGCCCACCCTGCCGCGCACGGCAGAGTCGCGGCGAAAACCCGGCGCTGCGCGCGCATTGCAGCGGCATGCCGCTCACTGCCACTGCCGGAGTTGCTGCAAGCACGGTGCCGCTGGATGCGAACGAGGCGGTGGCCCGGGTCGCCTACCGGCTGAACGAGGTGATCGCGCTGTATCCGATCACGCCGGCGTCGCCGATCGGGGAGTGGGCGGACCAGGCGGCGCACCACGGGCAGCCGAACCTGTGGGGCGACGTGCCGGCGGTCATCGAGATGCAGAGCGAAGCAGGCGCGGCCGGCACGGTGCACGGCGCGCTGCAGACGGGCGCACTGGCGACGACGTTCACGGCGAGCCAGGGGCTGCTGCTGATGCTGCCGAACCTGTTCAAGATCGCCGGCGAGCTGCTGCCGTGCGTGATCCACGTGGCGGCGCGCAGCGTGGCGACGCATGCGCTGTCGATCTTCGGCGATCACAGCGACGTCATGGCGGTGCGCAGTGCGGGGTGGGCGCTGCTGTGTGCGGGCAGCGTGCAGGAGGCGCAGGATCTGGCGGCAATCGCGCAGGCGGCGAGCCTGCGCGCGCGGATCCCGGTGCTGCACTTCTTCGACGGCTTCCGCACGTCGCACGAGATCCAGAGCATCCAGCCGCTCGACGACGAGACGCTGCGCGCGCTGATTCCGGACGACGCGATCCGCGCGCACCGTGCGCGCGCGCTCGACCCGGAGCATCCGGTGCTGCGCGGGACGTCGCAGAACCCGGACGTGTTCTTCCAGAGCCGCGAGGCGCAGAACGGATTCCATGCGGCGTTCGCGGAACACCTGCGCGCAGCGATGGGCCAGTTCGCCGCGCTGACCGGCCGCAGCTACGCGAACTGCAGCTACACCGGGCACCCGCACGCAGAGCGGATCGTGGTCGCGATGGGCTCCGGGGCTTCGAGCGTCGCGGCGACGGTCGAAGCGCTGGCCGCGCGCGGCGAAGCGGTCGGCGCAGTCACGGTGCGCCTGTTCCGCCCGTTCCCTGCCAGCGAGTTCCTGGCGCTGCTGCCGCGCACCGTGCGCAGCATCGCCGTGCTCGACCGGACCAAGGAGCCGGGCGCCACCGGCGAACCGCTGTGGCAGGAGGTCGTCGGCGCGCTGGCGACCGCGCCCCCGGACGCACCACGTCCGCGCGTGATCGGCGGCCGCTACGGTCTCGCGTCCAAGGAGTTCACGCCGGCGATGGTGGCGGCAGTCTGCGCGGAGCTGGCACGGCCGGCGCCGCGGCACTCGTTCACGGTCGGGATCCTCGACGACCTGGGCGGCTCGAGCCTGCCGGTCGACGAGTCGTTCCGGCTGCCGGCCGGCGACACGTTCCAGGCGGTCTTCTTCGGCCTCGGTGCGGACGGGACCGTCGGCGCGAACAAGAGCACGATCAAGATCCTCGGTGCCGAAGCGGATCGTCACGTCCAGGGCTACTTCGTCTACGACTCGAAGAAGGCCGGCGCGATGACCGTGTCGCACCTGCGCGCCGGGAGCGCGCCGATCCGCGCGGCATGGTTGATCGAACCAGACTCCGCGGAGTTCGTCGCCGTGCACCATCTGCCGCTGCTGCAGCGCCACGACGTGCTGCGGTTCGCGGCGCCCGGCGCGACGCTGCTGCTCAACGCCCCCGGTGCGCCTGCCGAAGTGTTCGCCGCCTTGCCGGTGGCCGTGCAGCACGAGATCCGGCGCAAGCGGTTGCGCGTGTTCGCGATCGACGCGCAGGCGTTGGCGCGCGAGCACGGCCTCGGCCGCACGGTCAACACGATCATGCAGGCGGGTTTCTTCCAGCTGACCGATCTGCTGCCGGCCGAGGTCGCGCTGGCGGCGATGCGGCACGCGATCGAAGCGAGCTACGGCAAACGCGGGGGCGACATCGTCGCGCGCAATCTCGCTGCCGTGCGCGCGGCTGCGGCGTCGCTGCGCGAAGTCGCGGTCCCGGCTGCGGCAGCCATGCCGGTGGCCACCGCGGAGCCGCTGTCGTGGCTGGCGGACGGTGCGCCGCCGTTCGTGCGCGACGTGACTGCCGTGTTGATGCGCGGTGAGGGTGATCTGCTGCCGACGTCGGCGCTCCCGGTCGACGGGACGTACCCGACCGGCACCGCGCAGTTCGAGCGGCGCGCGCTCGCCGACCAGCTCCCGGTCTGGGATCCGCAGCTCTGCATCCAATGCGGGAAGTGTGCGCTGGTCTGCCCGCACGCTGCGATCCGCACCAGGCTCGTGCACCCGGATGCGCTTGCCGGTGCGCCGGACGGATTCCTGCACGTGGCGTTCAAAGGCACCGAGCACCCCGGCCACGAGCTCTCGATCCAGGTGGCACCGGACGACTGCACCGGCTGCGAGCTGTGCGTCGTCGTCTGCCCGGGGCGTGACAAGAGCGAGCCGCGGCGTAAGTCGCTGGCCATGCAGCCGGCGGCCGCGCGGCGTGATGCCGAGCGCCCGCGGTGGGAGTTCTTCCGTGCCCTGCCGGATCCGGAGCGTGCGACGCTGGTGCCGGACACGGTGCGCGAGGCGCAGTTGCTGCCGCCGCTGTTCGAGTTCTCCGGCGCGTGCGCCGGCTGCGGCGAGACCCCGTATCTGAAGCTGCTGAGCCAGCTGTTCGGCGATCGTCTGCTGGTGGCGAACGCCACCGGTTGCTCGTCGATCTACGGCGGGAACCTGCCGACGACACCATGGACGAAGGATCGCGATGGACGCGGCCCCGCCTGGGCGAACTCGCTGTTCGAAGACGCCGCGGAGTTCGGCCTCGGGTTCCGGCTCGCGCTCGATCAACAACGGGAGGCGGCACTGCGGATGTTGCTCGAGCTGCGTCCGCTGTTGGCGCCAGCCCTCGCCGACGCACTGCTCGCAACCCCGGCGAAAGACCCTGCCGGCGTCGCGCGGCAGCGCGTGCTCGTCGAGGAGCTCCGCCAGCAGCTGCGCACCTGCGCCGATCCGACGGCTGCGCGCCTGTCCGCCGTCGCCGGGGCGCTGCTGCCGAAGTCGACCTGGGTCGTCGGTGGTGATGGGTGGGCCTACGACATCGGTTTCGGCGGTCTCGACCACGCGCTCGCTTCCCAGCGCGAGATCAAGCTGCTCGTGCTCGATACCGAGGTCTACTCCAACACCGGTGGTCAGATGTCGAAGGCGACGCCGCGCGCGGCGGTCGCCAAGTTCGCGAGCGCCGGCAAGGGGAGCGCGAAGAAGGACATCGGGCGCATCGCGATGGCGCACGGGCATGTGTATGTCGCGCAGGTCGCATTCGGCGCCAACGACCGGCAATGCGTGCGCGCGTTCCTCGAGGCGGAGAGCTTCGACGGACCGGCGCTGATCCTCGCCTACAGTCCGTGCATCGCGCACGGCATCGCGATGGCCGAAGGGCTCGAGCAGCAGAAGCTCGCCGTGCAGTCCGGGCATTGGCCGCTGTATCGCTTCGATCCGCGCCGCGCCGATGCGGGGGCGCCGGCCCTGCAGCTCGACTCGCGCGCGCCGTCGGTGCCGTTCATGCGGTTCGCCGAGCGGGAGAGCCGGTTCCAGATGCTGCGCCGCGGCGAGCCGGAGCTCGCCAAGCGGTTGTTCGCGCAGGCGCAGCAGGACATCGACGAGCGGTGGCGCGCGCTGGCACAGCTCGCCGGCGGCAACGGAGGTGAGGCATGAATCGGTTGGCGACGTCGTATCTCGGGCTGCGCCTGCGCAGTCCCCTCGTTCCGTCCGCGTCCCCGCTGACGATGGAGCTCGCGACGCTGCGCCGTCTCGAAGCGGCTGGTGCCGGTGCCGTCGTGCTCGGGTCGCTGTTCGCCGAGCAGATCGAGCACGATGCGGCGGCGTTCTACGCGCATCACGAGCAGCTCGCCGACAGCTTCGCCGAGGCGCAGACGTTCCTGCCGGCGCCAGGGGATTGGGCGCTCGGGCCGCACGAGTATCTCGAGCACGTGCGCCGCGCGAAGCAGGCGCTGTCGATCCCGGTCATCGCGAGCCTGAACGCCGGCTCGCTCGGTTCCTGGATCGAGTTCGCCGACCTGCTCGAGAAGGCCGGCGCCGACGCGCTCGAGCTGAACGTCTACACGCTGGCAACCGATCCGGAGCAGGATGGACGTGCGATCGAGCAGGAGCTCGTCGAGATCGTGCGCGAGGTGCGGGCCGAGACGGCGCTGCCGCTGGCGGTCAAGCTGTCGCCGTACTACAGCGCGCTGCCGGCGCTCGCGCAGCAGCTCGTCGCCGCGGGTGCCGGTGCGCTGGTGCTGTTCAACCGGTTCTACCAACCGGACTTCGACCTCGAAGAGCTGCGCATCGATCCGTCGCTCGAACTGTCGCAGCCGTACGAGGGCCGGCTCGCGCTGCGCTGGCTCGCGATCCTGTTCGGCCGTGCCGGCTGTCAGCTCGCCGCGACGACCGGCATCCACTCCTCCCTGGATGCGCTGAAGGCCATCGCCGCCGGCGCCGACGTCGCGATGCTCTGCTCGGCGCTGCTGCGCCACGGGCCGGACCACTTGCGTGTGGTGCACTCCGGAATCGAGGCCTGGCTCACCGAGCACGACTACGACTCGGTCGCCGAACTGCGCGGCTCGTTGAGCCAGGGCGCGGCACCGGATCGCACGGCACTCGAGCGCGCCAACTACATGCGCGTGTTGACGCGGTATCACTGACGCCGCTGCGGCGGCGAAGTGCACCGACGGGGCGTAGGACCAGTTGCCACGGAGACACCTGTGCAGCGGTCTGCCGCGGAACTCTTGCCGGGGCGCAATAGGCGGGCGGATGCGCGCAGGAGCTCGCGCTAGACTCGGCGGCCTTTCCTACGAGGAGGCACGCATGAACAGACGATCCTGGCTCGCGGGCGCGGTTGCGCTCGTGGCCGCCGGCACGCTGCCGGCGCAGTTGGAGAAGCCGTTCCGGGTCGAGGCGGACGGCAAGGCGATCGACGTGGAGATCGGCCACGCGCACCCGTTCGTCTACGACTTCGATGGCGATGGCACGCGCGACCTGTTGGTCGGGCAGTTCGGCCAAGGGCGCCTGCGGATCTATCCCAACACCGGCACGAACTCAGCGCCGAAGTTCGGCGCGTTCACGTGGTTCGAGGCCGGCGGTGCGATCGCCAGCGTCAAGGCGGGTTGATGCATCGGCTTCGGTCCGCAGTTGGCGGACCTCGATGGCGACGGACACGACGACATGATCAGCGGGTCCTATTGGCCCGGCGACATCACGTGGTTCCGCGGGCTCGGCGACGGCAAGTTCGCGGCCGGCGAGATCCTGCAGGACAAGGACGGGAAGGACCTGAACGCAGGCGGCCCGTGGAAGAACAAGAACTCTCCCGACATGGACAGCCTCGCGGCATCGCCGTGGCTCGTCGACTGGGACGGTGACCAGGACCTCGATCTGCTGGTCGGCAACATCGCCGGCCATGTCATCCTGATCGAGAACGAGGGGGACGCGAAGCAGCCGCAATTCGGCCGCAAGCAGCGCCTGCAGGTGGACGGGGACGACCTGAACGTCGGCAGCGACGCCGGTCCCACGACGGCCGACTGGGACGGCGACGGGCGCTTCGACCTGATCGTCGGTGGCGACGACGGCCGCGTGATCTGGTACCGCAACACCGGCTCAGGCAAGTCGGTCGAGCTCGCCCCCGGCCAGAACCTCGTCGCGGCCAGCGGACACCAGCCGTTGAAGCACGGCACCGATCCGGAACGCTCCGGCAACCGGGCCAAGGTGCACTGCACCGACTGGAACGGTGACGGCCTGCTCGACCTGCTGGTCGGTGACTTCCGCAGCGTGCAGATGCCGGAGCCGGAGCTGACCGCCGAGCAGCGCCAGCAGCGCGACGAGCTGCAGAAGCAGTTGCGCGAACTCTCCCAGCTGATGGGCCCGCTGTTCCAGAAACAGCAGGAAGGCGAGCTCAGCAAGCAGGAGCAGAAGCAGCTCGACGAGATCCTCGCCAAGAACACCGAGGTCTGGCAGGAGCTGCGCCCGCTGCAGCCCGAACACCGCACCGCCGGCTTCGTCTGGGTCCACCTACGCAAGCCCAACGGCAGCGGCGACTGACCGCGAACCGGTACACCCGGTGTCTGAGACCAACTCCGTCGCTTACCGCGAAAGAACCCGCGCGAACTGATGGAGCGGGTCTCTGAGACCAACTCCATCACTTAGCGCGAAAAAAGCCGCGCGAACTGACGGAGTTCGTCTCAGAGACCGGGTGTACCGCTTCAGGACAGCTCGATGCGCCGGCCCTCGCGCGCCGAGCGGTACGCGGCATACACGACGCGCGTGACCGCGAGGCCGAGCTCGCCGTCCGACGGTGCGGGGGCGCCGAGGGCGATCGTCTCGGCGAACGACTGCAGCATGCCCTGATGCCCGGAGCTCCAGTCCTCGTCCGGCATCGGCGTGCTCCAGCCGGCCTGCGTCTCGAGCTTCTCCTGCAGGTACTCCCCGGGAAATGTCTCCGGCTCCGCCCCGAATGCCCGCAGCGCATCGTTCGGGCTGAGGCTGCAGTCGAGCTGGAAGTTGCTGCCGGCGAGCAGCAGGCGGCTCTGCATTCCGCCGAGCGCGGCATCGCTGCCATGCGCGACGCCACGCGAGCCATCGGCGAACTGCAACACGGCACACCCCCAGTTCTCGACGCCGCCCCAGCCGGTCGCGACGCGCGTGTTGGCCGCGGTCAACGCGGTGCGCGCGGTCAGGTCCGCGACCTCGGCCGTGACGGCGACGACCGGGATCGGCTGGCCATCGCGCGCGAGTCCTTCTTCGCGCTTGAGGTGCAGCATCGCGCCGATCGGATGCGCGCCGAGCCGCAGCAGCGCGCCGCCGCCGGCATGCCGCCATTGCCGGCTGAACGGCGAGTGCGACCCGGAATGCGCCTCCCAGCCGCGCAGCTCGAGCAGCACGCCGCCACTCGCGCGCGCGAGCGCCAGCGCGCGCCGCACTGCCGGCGCGAAGATCCAGTTCTCCCCGTACAGCAACTGCACCCCGGCCGCGCGCGCCGCCGCCACCATCGCCTCGGCGTCACTGGTCGCAACCTGCAGCATCACCTCCGGCGCGCGGTCGAGCACGGCCCGCTCCTCCGGCTCCGGCCCGAGATCCTGCCCGACATACGCCGCCAGCGGCTTGGTGCAGACGACGTGCTTGCCGGCCTGCGCGGCCGCAACCGCGAACGGCCGGTGCAGGTGGTTGGGCACGCACAGGTCGACGACATCGACGTCGTCGCGTTGCAACAACTCGTCGAAGCTCGTGCACAGCGCTCCGACGCCGTGCCGCGCGGCGAACGAGCGCGCCCGCTCCGGCGTCCGCGTCGCGACCACCTGCAGCTGGATCGGCACGGTGTGGACGCGCCGCCAGCAGCGCGCGCGCGTCTCGGCCAGGAAGCCGGCGCCGGCCAGACCGACGCGCAGAGGAGGGATCGCACTCATTTCCAGTCCGGGAACAGCTTGCCGAGAAACGCCGCGCCTTCGGTCCACAGGAACGTGACCAGGAACGCAGCGACGAGCAGCGTCGCCAGCAGCAGCGCCAGCGACCAGATCGTTCCTGCCAATCCGCGTGGCCGGTCCGCGCCCAGATACTCCTCGCTGCGCTGCAACTTCCAGAATCCGAGGTACACGATCGGCAACAGCACCGCGCCGGCGATCGACGTTGGCACGGCGACCCAGACGCTGAGCTTCCCCCAGGCGAACGCCCCGAGGAATCCCGGCGTTGGCGCCAGCACCGCGAGCCGGTGTCCGAACCCGCCGTAGCGCAGTCCGAGCATCTCACCCAGCGCAAACCCGGCCGCGACCATGTGCATGGTGATCGTGGTCAGCACCATCGCCAGGATCCCGACGTCGAACACGATCCGCGCCGACCGCGAGCCGAGGAGCTGCTCGAAGATCCCCGCCGCCTCGACCGGCCCCAGCTTCTGCCCGGCTGCGATCCCCTGCGCATACACCGTGTTGGCCGTCGCGATGACGATCAGGCTCGTCGCCAACACGTACGGCACGAACAGCCCCGCGATCAGGTCCACGTTCGCACGCTCGCGATGCTCGCGCCCCCAACCGCGCGCGAGCAGCGTGTACGGATACAGGAACAGCATATTGACGACGACCGCGGCGGCGAGGCCGGCGAGCACGACTGCGTGCCCGCTGACCCCGGCGCGGTCGGCCGGCACCTGCGGCACGAACCCGGCGAGCAGCGCCTGCGGGTCCCCGATCCCGGTCGCGACGACGACGGCGCCGAAGCAGAGCACGATCCCCCAGACCAACATCTGCAGCAGCCGGTCGAACCGCCGCGCCCAGCGCGACCCGCTGGCGAACATCTGCGCGGTCGGCACCGCCCACGCCAGGACCAACAGGCCGGCCGCGCCGCGCCCGAGCTGCAGGCCGAGCGTGTGGGCCAGATCCACGAGCAGCGCCGACGCCAGCGCGTACTGCGCGAAGTGCCAGACCACCGACGTCAACAGCGCACCGATCCCGAAGCTCCACGCGAAGAACGCACCCGCATGGCGCCGCATCGCGGCGAACGGCCGTTGGCCGGTCGACAGCGTCTGGTGCGCGACCGCCGCCAACACGACCGTGCCGAGCAGCATCGCGACCGGCGCGACCCACAGCAGCGCGTAGCCGAATGTCGCGCCGGCCATCAGGCACGTGGACGCCGTGCCGCCGCCGAGCGTCAGCGCACTCTGCAGGTAGGCCGGCCCGCCGCGCCGCAGGTGCGCCCACACGCGACGCGCGGGGGGCTGCTGCGCCAGCGCGTCCAGCCAACGCCGCTCGGCCGCGAGTTGCGCCGGGTCGGGCGGCCGCACGAACGGAAGCCCACGCAGATCGGTCTCGGATGCTTGAGGCTCGGGCATGCACGAGGTGGCGACGGTTGCCGCCGCGCAGGCGGCGCTATCCTTCGCCGCGGCGTGCAACGGGTCAAGTCAGCAGCGCTTCCGCGCGCAGGTCTGCTCGGCAATCCGTCCGATCTGTACGGCGGGCGCGGGATCGCGTTCACGTTCGCCGGCTTCCGGGCCGAGGTCGAGCTCGTCGCCGCGCCCGCGACGCAGATGCGCGGCGAGTTGCTGGATGCCGGCTGGAGCGTGTTCACGGCATTCGCGCGCACGCGCGGCCTGCGCGCGCAGGACCTCGCGGCGAATGCGTTCGCGGCGAGCTTCCACAGCGACATCCCGCGGCAGGTCGGACTCGCTGGTTCGAGCGCGGTGCTGACGGCGTTCGTGCGCGCACTCGCGCGCTGGTTCGACCTCGAGCTGCGCCCGCACGAGCTCGCCGAGCTGACCTGGCGGGCCGAGGTCGACGTGCTCGGCATCCGCGCCGGCCCGATGGACCGCCTCGTGCAGGCATACGAAGGGCTGGTCGCGATGGACTTCGTCGAACCGTTCACGGAGCGCTCGACGATCCGGCTGCCGGAGCGCCTGCTGCCGCCGTGTCTGATCGCCTGGGATCCGACGCCGGGCGAAGAGTCGGGTCGCGTGCACGCGCCGGTGTGGGAGCGCTGGCAGGCTGGCGACCGCGTCGTGCGCGAAGTGCTCGCGGAGTACCGCCCGCTCGTCGAGCAGGGGCTCGCGGCATTGCAGCGCGGCGACCTCGCGTTGCTCCGCCGGCTCGTCGACCGCAACTGGGATCTGCGCGCGCGCGTGTTCGCGATCCGCGAGCGCGATCGCGCGATGATCGAGCTCGGTCGGCGGCTCGGCGCGGCGACCAAGTTCTGCGGGTCCGGTGGTGCGGTGCTCGTGCTGCCACAGGACGGCAAGGACCTCGAGGCACTGATCGGCGCCTATGCGGCGGCCGGGTTTCCATCCCTGGTCGCCGAAGTCGCGACATGCGCCTGATCCTGCTCGCCGCCGGTTTCGCGACCCGGCTCCATCCGTTGACGCTGAATCTTCCGAAGCCGCTGCTGGAAGTCGGCGGCTGCACGATCCTCGACCGGCTGATGACGCAGTTCGATCGCATCCCGGATCTCGATGCGGCGACGCTGGTCGTCAACCGCCGATTCGCCCCGCAGTTCGCCGCGTGGCGTGCGGAACGGCGTGGCCGCCTCGAGTTCGAGCTCGTCGACAACGGCGTCACGGAGGAGCAGGCGTTGCGCGGCGCAATCCGCGACCTCCAGCTCGCGCTCGCACACTCGCCGCCCTCGGCGTCCGGCTACGTCGTCTCTGCCGCGGATCACGTGTTGGATTTCCCGCTGGCACCGCTGTTCGCGCAGTTCCGGCGGACGGCACGTCCGCTGTTGGTGTTGCGCGAGCTCGCCGAGCTGCCCCCGCCGCGTCGTTACAACGAAGTCGAAGTCGATGCGTCGGGGCGCGTGCTCGCGATGCGCGAGAAACCGGCGCAGCCGCGGGAGCGCTTGGCGTCGATCGGGCTGTACTTCCTGCCGGCTGCCCTGCCGCAGTGGATCGAGGAATACCTGCGGGCCGGCGGTGAGCCGGACGCGCCGGGGCACCTGCTGGCGTGGTTGGTCCCGCGCATGCACGTGGATGGGATGCGCTTCGACGGCCGTTGGTTCGACATCGGCAACCACGACACCCTCGCCCGCGCCCGCGCCGCGCTCGGCTGACCGCGCGCTGATCAGAGCAGCCGCGTCAGGAAGTTGCGGTGCGTCTGTTTGTAGCGGTCGTACCAGCGGCAGACCGGATACAGCAGCACCAGCGCGACCCCGCTCAGGATCCAACCCCAAGCGAGGTCGAGTCGCTGCTGGAACCCGCTGAGCCACGCGCTGCCGTTCAGCAGCATGAGATGCAGCACATAGAAGAACAGCGCCGTGCGTCCGAACACGAGCAGCGGATTCCCCGGCCGCTGCATCCAGCGCGCGGAGCGCTGCCAGGCCCACAGCCAGCACAGCAGCAGCGCCATGATCCCGAGCTCGAGCGCCGTGAAGCTGAGGCTAGGTGGGTACTTGCTGACGTGCAGCCAGTGCAGCCAGCCACCGTCGCCGCGGTGCAGCCCGAGGTTGCCGTATCCGTCGACCGCGCGCACGACCGCGAACACCGCCAACGCGGCGAGCCCGCCGAACAGCAGCGTGCGGCGCGGGGTCGCGACACCGCGCGCGACCCGCCGGCCGAACACGTAACCGAGCAGCAGCATCGCGAGCCACGGCAGCAGTGGATACAGCACGCCGAGGCCATTGCTGAAGCCGCCGGTGAGCAGCAGCTCCCGCGGCAGGGACCCGCTCCTGCCGAAGTCCGGCACGCCGATCGCGTATTCGAGTCCTCCGATGATCGCGAGCGCCGTCACGATCAACATCGGATCCGGGAGCCGGCGCAACAGCGGCATCAGCGCGATGCCGACTCCGATCGCGTACAGCACCTGCAGGATCGTGAACTGCATTCCCCACAGCAGCGAGATCACGAACGGATCCAGCGCCGCGATGAACAGGCCACGCAGCAGCAGATGCCCGTCGATCGCGCGCTCCGCCACGCCGCGCTCCCGCTGCCGCGCCACGCTGATCGCAACCGAGGTGCCCGCCAGGAACACGAACGTCGGCGCGCACAGATGCGTGATCCAGCGCGTGAGGTAGCCGAGCAGCGGCAGTTCCTGGCCGCGGTACATCGACGCCGCGTCCCAGTGCGGGTGCAGTGGATTGAACGCGTTCTGCGCATGATCCACGACCATCAGGACCATCACGATCCCGCGCATCGCGTCGATCGCCGGAAACCGCGCGCGGTCAGCCTGGCCGTTTGCCATAGATCCGGAATCGCCGCGACACCTTCCCCCCGAGGAGCTCGAGCGGGCTCAACATCAGACGGTTGTCCTCGAGGATCCAGCTCGCGTCGCACTCGTTGAACCCGGCCACGAGGCCGCGGCGGACCAGTGCGTGCAGCAGCACCGCATCGATGCCGCTCCCACGCACCTCCGGCAGCAGCCCGAGCGTGATGACGCGGATCCGCCGCGTGCGGCGCAGCGCGCGCAGGAATCGCAGCCAGCCGAACGGCAGCAGGCGCCCGCCACAGGCATGGATCGCGACGTTCGCGTCCGGCAGCCCGATCGCGAATCCGACCGGCCGGCCTTCGACCTCGGCGATGTGCGTCAGCTCGGCGCGGCACAGCGGGCGGAAGTGCTTCGCCTGCGCCAGGAACTCCGCACGCGGCATCGGTGCGAACCCCCAGTTCCGCTCCCAGGCGCGCTCATACACCTGCCACAGCAGCTCGCACTCCGCCCCGAAGCGGCGCAGGTCGAGCGGGCGCAGCACGACGCCCGAGCGCTGCACGATCCGCGCCACCAGGCGGTCGAGTCGCTCCATCTGCAGATCGCGCTCGTGCACGCGGAGTGCGAGCAGATCCTTCGCCTTGCGGAAACCTGCGCTCTCGATCCAGCCGGCGTAGTGCCTGGGGTTGTGCGGCATGCCGACCACCGGCAGTCCCGCTTCCCCCTCGATCAGGAGTCCACAGCGGTAGTTCGTCGACAGCCCGACCGGACCGCGCAGCTCGGTCGCGCCGCGCTGCACCAGCCAGCGCTCCGCATGCTGCAGCAGCGCCTGCGCCGTGCCGGCGTCGGCCGCTTCGAAATGACCGAAGAACCCGACGCGGTCGCCATGCAGCTCGTCGTGCATCCGATCGCGCGTCGTGCTGATCCGGCCGACCGGGCGCCCGTCGCGCCGCGCGGTGAACAAGCCGACCTCGGCATGCGAGAAGAATGGGTTGCGCCGCGAGTCGAGCTCCCAGCGTTCCTCCCAGGTCAGCGGCGGCACGAAGTGCGGATCCCCGGCGTAGAACGCGCGCTGCAGATCGAGGAAGCGGGCCGGCGAGCGCTCCGGTTCGATGCGCAGCTCGGCAGCCGCGGGCGAGGTCATGGCCTCGCAACGTAGCGTGGCTATGTTGCGCCGCCATGTTGCGTTGTTCCCTGCTCGTCGCAGCGGCGGCGATCCTGCTTGCTGCCTGCGGTGCTCCGCCCGGCCCCAGCCGCCAGGAAGTCCCCGCACCAGACGTCACGTCCGCACAGCGCCAGCAGCTCGTCGACGCCGAGCGCGCCTGGCGCCAACAGAGCGAGGAGCTCGACCGGCTGCAGCACGAGCTGTTGGCCGATCCGGCGACTGCGTGGTGGTGGACCCGGATGCTCGTGCACGACTACGTCTCGCTGCTCGATCAGCGGCAGGTCGACGACCGCACGATCTATGAGAACGTGACCGGCACGCCGAATGCGAAGCTCGAGCGCGTGCGCGCGCGGATCGTCGGGCTCGGCGCGGCGGCGGCGCCGTGTCTGATCCACGATCTGCTGCGCGGGCCGTATCCGGACCGCACGCTGGTCGCGCAGCAGTTCCTGACGTCGATCGGACCTTCGGTGTTGCCCGCCCTCGCGCCGACGCTCGGCGATCCGGAGCCGCGGCTGCGCCGCGTCGCCGTCGAAGCGGTCGCGGCGATGCCGGCCGGAGCGGACGTCACTGCGGTGCTGCTGCGGGGTGCGGGGGACGAGGATTTCACTGTCCGGGCCGCGGCCTACACGGGACTCGCGCGCAATCCGGAGCACGCCGGGTTGCTGCGCGAGGCGGTGCGCAATGACGACGATGCGTTCGTGCGGCGCACGATCGTGCAGAACATCGCCGGGTTCCGGGACCGGGAGACTGCCAGTGCCGTCGTCGCGTACCTCGAGCGGTGTGTGCGCGATGGTGACAGCCGCGGGGCGGAAGCGGCGACTGCGACGCTGCAGCGGATGGCCGGGAAGAACGCGCGCGACGTCGCGGGCTGGCGGAACTGGGCGGCCGCGTTGCCGGCCGAAGGCAGATTCTGAGATGGAGGATTGGAAGATCCGCAGCGGCCGCGGGCGGTGCGAGATGCCTGGGTGCAGCGCGCCGCCGTCACCGGAGTGGTTCGCCGTCTTGGAGCCACCGGATTACACGCGGCGGGATCTGTGTCCGGCCTGCTTCGCTCGCGCGGAGCGGGAGAGCGGGGAGCCGCTGATCTTCTGGCGCGCAAAGCGGAAGGAGGCGAAGCGGGAAGGGTTGGTGTTGGACCTGGAGTCGTTGCGCGTGCTGTTCGACCGGTTGGGAGAGCGGGAGGACGAGAAGGCGCGGGGATTGCGGTTCCTGGTGGCGTTGTTGCTGCTGCGGAAACGGATGTTGAAGGTGGTCGACGCGAAGACGCCGGAGCAGGAGGCGGCGGATCTGGTGGTGGTGGATGCGCGGGTGCCGGAGGGGGAGGCGATTGCGCTGTTTGCGCCGCCGCTGGATGACGAGCGGATGGGGGAGTTGAAGCGGGAGTTGGCGGAGGCGATGGAGTAGGCGAGCCGTGCCGATGGCTCGCGCGCTACGCGCGCTTCGCCGGGGCCCGGGATGGGGCTTGGGATCGGGATGGGGTTCGGGATGGGGTTTGGTTGCGGGTGCGGTCGGGCGGCAGGAGGCGGGGGCGGGCGCCTGTGGATCGGTGGGCGCGCCGCCTCGCAGAGGAGGTGAGGTGTGACGGGTCGTCGGCTGCGCGTTATCACCGGGGGCATGTTGAGAGGAGTTGCTTGCATTGCGTTGGGACTGTCCGCGGCCGCTGCGCCGGCGCAGCGCCTCGTCAGAGACATCGCGGCCGTGATGGTGGATCCCCCGGTGCCGGATCGCACGAGCTCGTTGATATCTGCGCTGACCTCGGTGCACGGATTGGCTTGGTTCACGGTGGATGGAGACGTCGGCTTCGATCGGCCCTGGGTCTCCGACGGGAGCAGCGCCGGAACCCGTGCGATTGCTGCACTCGGCGGTGCCAAGTGGTTCGTCCCGCTCGCACCTGGCAAGGTGGTCGGAATGTCGGGGTACGGGACGCTGTGGAGTTCTGACGGAACCCCGGCCGGCACGGAAACGCTCCGGCAGTTCGTTGGCGTGGCGCTGTCTGCTGGGCGAATCGGCGGCCGCGTGCTGTTCTTTGCGAACGACGGACGACACGGGACGGAGCCGTGGGTGACCGACGGGACCGCGGCAGGAACCACGCTGGTCGGCGACTTGTGGCCGGGCACTGACTCGAGTGTCGTCGGCAACGAGCCTGCATTCGCAACGGTGGGTTCGAGGGCACTGTTCCTTGCCAACGACGGTGTGCACGGCTTGGAACCATGCGTGACGGATGGCACGTCGGCCGGCACACGCCTCATGGACATCCGCGTGGGTGCGGGCTGGTCGTTCTCCGGACTCGAGACTGCGCGTGCGCTGGTGCCGGCTGGCAAGTGGATCTACTTCGCGGCGGACGATGGAATCCATGGCAGTGAGCCATGGGTCTCCGATGTGACTGTTGAAGGGACCCGGTTGATCGCGGATGTGAATCCGGGAGCACTTTCGAGCGTCTATTTCGGCTCGCCTCAGCGTCGCGAGCTCGCGTGGGGAACCCAGCTCCTGTTCCAGGCGTGGCACGCCGCGTCGGGCTCCGAACCTTGGATCACCGACGGCACACCCGCGGGAACGCGGCGACTCGCAGATCTGAGTCCAGGCTCCTCGTCGAGCGATCCGCACGAGTTCTTCGCACTCGGCAGTCGCTTCGCCTTCACGGCAAGACATCCATTGTTGGGTGACGAGCTGTGGCTCAGCGACGGGACTGCGCAAGGGACTCAGCTCATCGACATCCGGCCTGGCGCGGACAGCAGCCGGCCCATCGTCGTGGCCATGGACGGCGTGCTTCCCGGCGGCAACCATCTGTTCCAAGCGGAAGACGACGTGCACGGACGCGAGCTGTGGGTCACGGATGGCTCGCGCGCCGGAACGCGGTTGCTCGCGGATCTGATGCCTGGACGGAGTTCGTCGCCGTCCATCAGGCAGGCATGGCTCATTGGCGGGCGGGCTGTGTTCGCGGCCGCCGACCCAACGTCCGGCTCTGAGCCAGGTATCACGGACGGGACGTCCGCCGGCACTCGGTTGCTGCACGATATTCATCCGGGACAGGGCAGCAGCATCGACCCATCGCAGTTCGTGGCAGCGCGCGCCGGCAGCAATCTGCTGTTCGTGGCGGACGACGGTGCGCACGGCAGCGAACCGTGGATCACAGACGGTACGCACGCCGGAACGATTCTGCTGCGGGATATCGCTCGCCGCGCGACACTGGGATCGCACCCGCGCACGATCGGAACACTGCTCGAGCGGATCCTGTTCGTCGCTGACCAGCCCGGGGTAGGCATCGAACCATGGATCTCGGACGGCACCGAACGCGGCACAGTGCTGTTGCGCGATCTGGTTCCGGGGCCGGGACCGGGCCCGGGTCATACCCCGCCGCAGGCGGGACTCGAGACCGCGGATCACCTGTGGTTCGCGCATCGGGACGCCGCGACGGGCCGTGAGCCGTGGATCACGGACGGCTCGACGGAAGGCACGCGGCTCCTGCGCGACATCGCTGCCGGCGGGACGGGCGGTATTGAACAGCTTCCTTGGATGACGCCGGTCGGCCGCCGGATGTTCTTCGAAGCTGATGATGCGCAGCATGGGCGTGAACTCTGGGTCAGCGACGGCACCACTGCTGGAACGCGGCTGGTGAAGGACATTCGTCCAGGCTCCGCCGGCAGTGAGATCGCTGGATCGCGTGCATTCCGGCCGATCGCGCTCGGCGATCTCCTGCTCCTGTTCAGTGCCGATGACGGTGTTCACGGCCAGGAGCCATGGATCAGCGATGGGACATCAGAAGGGACGGTGCTGCTGCGCGATCTGCGCGCCGGCAGCGAGCACGGCGTGAGCGGTTTCAGCTTCCCCGATGCGATCGCGGTCGGATCACGCGTGCTGTTCGTCGGCTATGACGCGGCCGCGGGTTACGACATGTTCGTCACCGACGGCACGCCTGCCGGCACGCAACTGTTGGCCGACATGAACGCTTCATTTCACTACGGAATGCCGGTCGGCCGATTCGCAGATGGGCGCGTCCTGGTGGCGGGTGCTGGCATCTGGGTCACCGATGGCACTGCGCGGGGAACGCAGCGTGTCGCCAGTGCAGCGTTCGGCAGCGCCGCAGCGGTTGGTGACGGGCTCGTGTTCGCCGGGAAGGACTTGAACGGCTCTGAGCTCTGGATCAGCGATGGCACAGCCCCGGGCACACGCATGCTGATCGATCTACATTCGGGTCCTGAATCGAGCTCGCCCCGGTCCTTGGTACGGAGCGGAAAGCTCGTGTTCTTCCGTGCCGACGATGCGGTGCACGGATCTGAGCCGTGGGTGACCGACGGTACTATCGCCGGCACGCGCATGCTCGCGGACGTCTGCCGCGGAGCCATGGGCAGCATGATGGAGCCGCAACCGGGATTCCTGATCGCGGCTGGCGACAACGGCCGCGTCGTGTTCGAAGCGACTTCACTCGAGCATGGTGCGGAGCTGTGGTTCAGCGACGGCACGATCGTCGGGACTCACGTGCTTTCCGATCTGGAGCCAGGTCCCGACGGCTCCCATCCGCAGTACCTCGGGCGCGCCGGGGACGTGCTGTACTTTTCGTGTCTGACCAGCCGGCACGGCCGTGAGCCATACGCGGTCGACCTGCGCGCTCTGGCTGCAGCGCATTCAGTGCCATTGGGGACGGGGTGCGCAGGCACGGATGGGCGCATTCCCCGGCTGCGGGGAACCGGTGCGCCACGCCTTGGCGGCAGCGATTTCGCGGCCACGCTGTCACACGCGAGGGCCTTGGCGCCGGCCTCGCTGATGATCGGGCTGGGTCCTGGACCGCAACTGCTCCCGGGTCCCTGCTCGCTGTATCTGCAGTCGCAGCAGGTGCGGTTGCACTCGACCATCACGAATCCGGATGGACACAGTGCGATCGTGCTCGCGGTGCCTTCGGCAGCGGAGCTGCTCGGGACGAAGCTGCACGCGCAGGCGTTGGTGTTGGATCCGCAGGGTGCGTGGCTGAACCTGGCTGCGTTCAGCAATGGGTTGACGATCGTGGTTGGGAGGTGAGGCTACGCCGGAGGCGAGCCGTGCCTGGCGGCACGGCTCGCCCGGGAGCCGCTCGCCGCGCCGAGGCGCGGCGAGCTGGAGGCGCAGGCGGAGGCGGGTGCGGTCGGGTTGCGGGGGGCGGGGGCGGGGCCGGCACATGTGGGTTGGTGCGCGCGGTGGAGAACGTTGGGTGTGGCATGATCGCCGCGAGATGCGCGGTGGATCGTGTGGCGTCGCGGCTTGCCTTGGACTTGCAATGGTGCTGGCGGCGCAGGAGCAGGTGCCGCAACCGCGGGAGCTCGGTGAGGACCTGGGGCCGGCGGAACTGGAGAAGCGGTGGGAGGCGACGGGCGCGTTCTGCGAGCTGGTGTGGCGCGTGGACCAGGAGGGGAAGCTGTTTGCGTGGCCGGATCCGTCGTCGGCGGTGGCGGAGATGTGGCATCCGTTGCCGGGTTGGCAGCGTGGCGATGGGGTGGATCCGTGGGCGAGCTGGTTCGTGGACAGCCGGCGCGCCGATGCAGCGGAGTATCTGCTCGGTTGGATGCGGTCGCCTGGCCAGTTGTTGGGTGCGGTGGATGCGCGGCGGCACTTCGAGCGGATGGGGCGTGCGCAGACGGATGCGGAACTGCGGCAGTTCGTGGTGCGGCCGGCGGAGGCGGCGACGGCGGCGCTGCGCCGACGTGAGGTGTTGGATCAGCAGGTGGCGATGCTGCTGTTGAAGGAGCGCGCGGTGGAAGCCGCGCTCGGCGAGCTGCGGTTCCTTGCTGAGCAGTCGGAGGATGCGTGGTTGCGGTGGCAGGCGGAGGACGCGTTGCATGCGTTGGACGATTCGCACCCGGCGCCGGCGCGTGTTGCGCTGCGCGAGGTCGATGTCATCGTGCCCCAGCGAGCAGAGCTGTGGCTGTACGTCGATCATGCACGCGTGCGGGCGCGCAGTGATCTTGCGGAGCGGGGCCGCGCGCACGGCCTGCAGTGGACCTATGGGTGCATTCGCGGCGCAGGAGGAACGTGCAGTCCGTTCACGCTCGCCGGTGCGCAGCTGCTGGCCGACCGACCTGGCGAGATCCCATTCGAGCTCGCGCGCGTCTGTGGCCGCATGCGCCTCGATCAGGCACTGCTCGCGTTCGATGCGCTGCCCGGTGGCACGCCGCGGCTGGTGTGGGCAGCAGCGAGCGGCGCGTTCGAAGTGGACGTGCTCGCCTCGCATCTGGCGACACTCAGGATTCCGCCGTTTCGCGAAGGAGACCGGATCGTCGCCACGAAGTGGGTGCCCGACTACGTCGTCGAAGCGCGGCGCGATGTCCTGGTCGTGCGGCACGAGTCGCTGGAGCTGCCACCCGAGTCCGGCGAATGGCCCGAGCTGCTGCGTGAAGCACAGTCGAAACACGCGGCATTCGCCGCAGCGCTGCAGCCGAAGTCGCGCCTCGCGCCGATGCATCCGTTCCTGCTCCCCGCGGGCGGCAAGCTCTTCGTGACCCACGTGCCGTTCCGCGCCGAGGTCGAGACGGATGCATCCGTGCCACGCATGCAGAGCTCACTGCGCCGTGCGGCTTCGGCGCTGCGCCTGACGCCGCCATCCCTGCTGCCGCGCGACATCCGCGGGCCCTGGCTGCGTCTGCTCGACGACGCGAAGCCCGAAGCTTCACCGAGCGGCGGCTCCCGTCTCCTGCTCACCGCAGACGACGCAGACCCGCTCGACCTGCTGCCGCTGCTGCTCGTCCGGGACTGAGCAACCGGCGAAGCGCCAGGAGACCTCGCCTCGCGACTCCTGTCTCCCGAGCAGGCCACGCACGAAGCGAGTGCGCGCCTACCCGATCCCGATCCCGATCCCGATCCCGATCGCAATCCCGATCCCGATCCCGATCGCGATCCCGATCGCAATCCCGATCGCAATCCCGATCCCCAACCCTCCCGATCCCCAACCCAAACCCAATCCCGCCCAAACCCGCTGCACTCAGCGCCAACTCACATCCCAGATCAACGCCTCCCCCTCCGCGATCGCCGCATCCACCGGCACGATCAGCGTCGCGACGTTCTTCGCCTGGTCCGCGCTCACCCCGCGCCCGCGCGGAGCAACCCCGCTCGCGATCACGGTTCCCGGCAGCGTCAGCTCCAGCTTGATCGCCCCGGCGGGATCCCGGATCGCATGGTTCGGATCGAACGTCTCGGCGACACGCCGCCGCTGCTCGCGCGTCGGCGCGAGCACCTGGTACCACTTCGCCCCTGGCCCGCGCGGCAGGATCACGCGCAGGCGAGGCATGTCCTCGCCGAGGCTGACACGGAACCGCAGATCCTCGAGTTCGAGCATCCGCAGGTCGGAGAACTTGCCGCGCTGGCACGCCAGGCGCGCGCGGTCGCTCCACTGCACGCCCCGGAAGCTGGTCTCGACGCCGTTCGGCTCCTCCGGCATCTGCAGGCTGCTGGCGACGATGCTCCCGGACAGGTCGGTCTGCACGTCGATCCGCACGGCGATCACGTCGGCGTCGGAACAGCCGGTTGCGACCCATAGCAGCAGGAACGGAACGACGAGGGCTCGGATGCGCATCGGGAGGTTCGTGGTCAGGTGACTTCGGAACGAAGCGGAGTGGCCTGCATCGCGGGTCGGGCAAGCCGCCCGGACCCGCTCGCACTACGCGCGATTTTTTTCGAACGGTCGATCGGTCGACCTTCCCCCCAGCCGGCCGTGGAGAGTCCCGCCATCAGCCCCAAAGGCTAGCGGGCCCGGTCAAGAAAGTGGAGGCTGAGTGCCGAGATGGCCGAGAAGGGCGCGCTAAATAAATGTTGCGTGGCAGCCGAGTAGATATACGGTGGCAGTCGAGTGGTGGTGGCATCGCCGCCGGCACTCGCGTGTCCGAACGTGAACCATGGCGCTCTTCTCGGGCTGCAGCAACCATCAGTTGGATGACAAGGCGCGGCTGATCCTGCCGCGCCGGATCCTCGACAAGGTAGCGGCCGCAGAGCAGGAGTTCACGCTGACCGCGGGGCCGGAGGGCTGCCTGCTGCTGCTGCCGACCGAGGAGTGGAAGCGCTTCGTGGCGCCGCACACGACCGCGGTGATCGGCAGCCGCAGGGAGCGGATGCGCCGTCGCTTGATCCTCGGGCACAGCGAGGCGGTCGCGCCGGACAAGACCGGCCGGCTCGTGCTGCCCGAGGCGCTGCGCAACTACGCCGGGATCACGGCCAGCGGTGAAGTCTGGCTCGTGGGGCTCGGAAAGACCGTCGAACTCTGGAACCCCGAGCGCTGGGCGGAGCAGCTCGCGGCGTGCTGGAAGGACGGTTCGCTCTTTGACGATGCAGACAACCCGAAAGAGGACGATCAGGTCGCTGTGGTCCACTGACGACTGAAGTGCAGTTGGCGGCTGCACCCCTTTACGAAGTCCGGGCGGTGCGACGGAAGGGTCGATGAGTCGTGCAGCAGGAGTCAGGATCGAACGCGGATGGTGCTGGTGATGGACCGGTCAGGGTCCACGAACCAGTGCTGCTCGCCGAGACCATCGCAGCGATGGATCTGCGTCCGGGCCTCGTCGTCGTCGACGGGACCTTCGGCGCCGGCGGTCACGGGGCGGTGATCGCGCGGACGATCGGCGCCGGCGGCACGCTGATCGGCCTCGATCGGGATGCTGAGATCCTGGCTCGGGCAGAGGAGACGCTGGTGCGGTTGGCCGGCGGCGACTCTGCACGAGCCAGGATCCGGCTCCATCGCCTGCGTTACTCCGAGCTCGAGGAAGCGCTCGCACGCGAAGGGCTGACGGCGTGCGACCGCGTGTTGCTCGATCTCGGCGTTTCCTCCTGGCAGCTCGACACGGCTGCCCGCGGCTTCTCGTTCCGTCTCGACGGCCCCCTCGACATGCGCATGGATCCGCAGAGCTCGCCGACCGCGGCTGCCTGGCTGGCGCGCGTGCCGGAAGCGGAGCTCGCGGACGTGCTGTGGCGCCTGGGCGAAGAACGCCATGCGCGCCGGATCGCGCGCGCGATCGTCGCCGCGCGCGAGCGCGCGCCGATCGTGCGCACCGGTCAACTCGCCGAGATCGTGCTGCGTGCGACGCCGGGCCCGGCACGCCGGCAGCGGATCCACCCGGCGACGCGGACGTTCCAGGCGATCCGGATCCAGATCAACGACGAGCTCGGCGAGCTGGTGCGCGGTCTCGAAGCAGCAGAACGCCGCCTCGCGCCCGGCGGCCGGATCGCGGTGATCTCGTTCCATTCGCTCGAGGACCGCATCGTCAAGCAGTTCCTGCGCGAGCGCATGCAGCTCCCGTTCCGCAAGCCGATCACCCCCGGCCCGGACGAGATCGCGCGCAACCCGCGCGCGCGCAGCGCGAAGCTGCGCGTCGGGATCCGGCGGGAGGCGGCGGCATGAAGGAGCTCGCGGCGTTGTGCGCGTTCGTGTCGCTGCTCGGCGTCGCGCTGGTGACGGCGGCGGTCGAAGCGCGCAACGTCAAGCTCCGCGCGCGGATCGCGCGCCTGGAGCGCGAGGTGTTCGTGCTGTCGGCCGAAGTCACGCGCGGCCAGATGCTGCAGTCGGATCACCTGCGGCGGGCAGCGCTCGCCGCCAGCTACCGGACGCTGGCCGCGCACGTGTTCGGAGGTCGCGAGTAGCGGCATGGACACGGGCGAAGGTCGGCGCGTGGCAGTCGCAGGCGTCGTCATCGCCCTCGCGCTGCTGGGGATCTCGGCGCGGCTGTTCGACCTGCAGGTCCTGCAGCACCACGAGGCGCGCGCGGCGTTGCGGCGGCAGGCCAGCCGCGTCGAGCCGGTGCCGGCGGCGCGCGGCTCGATCCTCGACCGTGACGGCAGGTTGATGGCTTGCGACCGTCCGGTGCTCGAAGCGCGCGCCGAGTGGTGGGCGCCGGTGGCAGATCCGGCGGTCCCGGGGATCCAGCCCCGCGACTGCGCCGACGTGGTCGGCCGCCTGTCGGCTGCGCTCGCGCGCGACCGCGACCGGGTCGGGCCGGACGATCTGCGGCGGTTGCGTGAACTGTTGGCAGAACGGATCACGCGTGGTGCGCGCTGGCCGGAACAGGATCGGACCGCGCACCGGCGCGGGGTCGGACGCGTCACGCTGCGGCGGACCGACTTCCTGGTGACGCCGGAGCTGGACCACCACGGCGCGTGGGTCGCGCTGCAAGAAGCCGGCGCATCGATCCCCGGGTTGCGGCTCTACACGACGCCGCAACACGTGCGCGTCTATCCGGAAGGGGATGCGCTCGCCGGCGTCGTCGGCAGCTTCGGCGAGATCCGCCTGCCGGATGGCAAGCCGGCCGAGCTGCGCACCGGCTTCGAGCGCCTGGTCGCGCTCGACGCCGGCGCGGATGGCAGCCGCGGCGTGCGGATCGACGTGCGGGCGCGGCCGCATTGGACCAGCGAGTTCGCCCCGCCAGGCGCACCGGCGCGCGTCCACACGACGCTCGATTCGGAGTTGCAGCAGGTGGCGGACGCGGAGCTGCGCGCGGCGGCGGCCGAGGTGGCGCGCGCCTACGCCGACAGCGACGCGCCCGGACCGCCGGACTGGGGAGCCCTGCTGTTGGTCGATGTCGCCTCCGGCGAGCTGCTGGCGATGGCCTCGTACGCGGCCGATGCCCATCCGCGCGCGGCGGAGTTCGCGCCGACGCGCCGGATGGCGAACCCCGGCTCGGTCATGAAGCCGCTGCTGTTCGCGATCGCGCTCGAGAGCGGCAAGCTGGACTGGGACGGTCCTCCGCTCGACTGCACGCCGAATGCCGGCGGCCGGAGCTGGTACATCCCGACCTCCACACGCAAGATCACCGACGAGCACTCGTTCACCTGGCTGCGACCGGCGGAGATCCTGGCGTTCAGCAGCAACATCGGTGCGGTCCAGGTCGGGCGGCGGCTGTCGCGCGAAGAGCACGCGCGCTACCTGGACGTGTTCGGGCTCGGGCGCGCGACCGGGATCGGACTGCCCGACGAACGCAGCGGGCGCATCGAAGGGGACGTGCTGCGCTGTGGCGAGCGCCAGTTCTCGATCTGGCTCGGCCCGTCGTACTCGATCGGCTACGACATGAGCCTGACGCCGCTGCAGGTCACGGCGGCGTACCTGAACCTGCTCTCCGGCCGCCGTCGCGCGCTGCGGTTGCTGCGCGCGGTCGAGCTGGACGGCGTGCGGCACGAGTATCCGGTCCCTGCACTCGACCCGACGCCGCTGTGCTCCGAGCGCACGCTGGCGCTGCTGCGCGAAGCGATGGTGCAGGTGGTCACCGACACGCCGAATGCGACCGGCCGGACGCTCGCGCAGTGGCTCGCCGAGCAGGGGCTGTCGCAGCCGGGCGTCATCGCCGGCAAGACCGGCACGTCGCAGTACTTCGAGCTGCGCCGCGGCAGCGACGGAACGCGCGAACGTGTGGTCGTGCGTACGTCGTCGTTCGCCGGCTTCGCGCCAGCGGCTGCGCCGCGCTACCTCGCGTTCTGCATGCTGCAGAAGACGCGCGCTGTGAAGTTCTTCGGTGGTCGATATGCTGCGCCGCCGGTCGGACGCCTGCTGTTGCGCGCGCTCGCGCAACCGCACGACGCTCCCGACTCCGAGCGCGGCGTGATCCGTACTCGGCAAGGTTAGGGAGCTCATGACCGAACTCGCATACCCTTCGGGTCTGCAGCCGCGCCCGGGCCTGATCGGGCTCCAGGCGCTCAGCGAACATCTGCAGCGCGCACTCGGCGTGCGCGTCGTCGGCCACCGGTTCCGCGACGTCGCGATCGACGGTCTCGCCGTGCACTGCGACGAGGTGCGGCCGGGCAGCCTGTTCTTCGCTGTGCGTGGGACGCAGACGGATGGCGCGCGGTTCGTGCCGCGCGCGCTGCAACGCGGCGCGGCGGCGATCGTCGCGGAGCACGACCTGCCGGTGCCGTGCCCGGTACTCGAGGTGGCGGATCCACGCAGTGCGGTCGGCGATCTGGCGGCGTTTTTCTATGGCCATCCGTCGCGCCGCGTCACGACGGTCGGGATCACCGGAACCAACGGCAAGACGACGACCGCGCACCTGCTGCGCGCGTGCCTCGACGAAGGACGCCAGCCGGCCGGCATCATCGGCACGACCGGCGTCGAATACGGCCGCCGCCGCGTCCCGACGCACAACACGACGCCGGACCCGATCCGGATCCACGGCCACCTGCAGGCGATGGCCGAGCGCCGGCTGCAGGCCTGCGTCATGGAGGTCAGCAGCCATGCGCTCGACCAGGAGCGCGTGCGTGGCGTCAAGTTCGCCGCCGGCGTGTTCCTGAACCTGACGCAGGACCACCTCGACTACCACGGCGACATGCATCGCTATGCCGAGGCGAAGGCGCGGTTGTTCACGCTGCTCGCGCCGGGTGCGCACGCCTGCATCGCGGCCGACATGCCGGGCGCCAAGACGATGCTGGCGGCAGTCGGCCCGGACGTGCGGCTGCACACGTTCGGACTCGATCCGGCCTGCACGGTGCACGCGCTGAATCTCGAGAGCTCGCTCGAAGGGACGCGGTTCGAGATCGTGATGCCGAACGGGCGCGTCGATCTGATGCTGCGGCTGCCGGGCGTGCACAACGTGCGCAATGCGCTCGCGGCTGCCAGTGCGGCGCTCGCGCTCGGGGTCTCGGAGCTGACGATCGCAGCCGCGCTGGATCGGATCCGGCCGGTGCGCGGGCGGCTGGAGCTGGCCGGATATCGCGGCGGGGTGCGCGCGTTCGTCGACTATGCGCACACGCCGGATGCGCTGCACAACGTCTGCGCGACGCTGCGCGAGCTGACCAGCGGACGGCTGATCGTCGTGTTCGGTTGTGGCGGCGATCGGGACCGTGGCAAGCGGCCGCAGATGACGCGTGCGGTCGCGCGCTATGCCGATCTCGCGATCCTGACCAGCGACAATCCGCGCAGCGAGGATCCGGAGGCGATCCTGGATGAGATGGAGGCCGGCTGCCGTGGCATCGAGCCGGCGCGTTGCGAATTCTTCCGCGTCGTCGACCGTGGCGAAGCGATCCGCGTCGCCGTCGAGGCGGCGCGGCCGGGGGACACGGTGTTGATCGCCGGCAAGGGGCATGAGACCTGCCAGGTCCTGCGCGACGGGATCATCGAGTTCGACGATCTGCAGGTGGCGCGCGAGGCGCTGTCGCGCCGCGAGGCGCCAGCGTGAGCGAACCTGGGCAGGCGCGCCCGGTCCGTGGCTTCGATGCCGCCTGGGTCGCGCAGGTCACCGGCGGCCGGCTGCGGCAGGCCGGGGCCGGCCCGGCCGGCGCCGTCTCGACCGACTCACGTCGCCTGGCCCCGGACGACCTGTTCGTCGCGCTGCGCGGGGAACGGATGGATGGGCACGCGTTCGTGCCGCCGGCGATCGCCGGCGGAGCGGCTGGCCTGCTCGTGGCGGACGGCTTTGCCGGCGAGGTGCCGGAGCACGTGTTCGTCGTCGAGGTCGACGACCCGACGCGTGCGCTGTTGGCGCTCGGGACCGCGCATCGGCGCGAGCTCGCGCCGATCCCGGTCGTCGGCGTGACCGGCTCCTGCGGCAAGACGACGACGAAGGACATGCTGGCGCGTCTGCTCGGCCTCGCGATGCCGACGGTCGCGGCCGAGCGCTCGTTCAACAACCAGATCGGCGTGCCGCTGACGCTGCTCAGGATGCAGGCGTCGACCGGCGCAGCCGTCGTCGAGCTCGGCACGAATGCGCCGGGCGAGATCGAGATGCTGTGCGCGGCGGCGCAGCCGGATGTCGGCATCGTGACCTGCGTCGCGCCGGCGCATCTGGAGCGGCTCGGTTCGCTCGAAGGGGTCGCGCAGGAGAAGGCAGCACTCGTGCGTGCGCTGCCGCGGCGCGGACTCGCGGTGCTGAACGGGGATGACCCGTTCGTCACCGCGATGGCGGCGCAGACTGCGGCCGAGGTCCGGTTCGTGCGGCTCGGCCGGGAGGCGGACTGCTTCGCTGCCGACCTGGAGGTCGAGCCGGGCGGCGTGCGCTTCCTGCTCGATGGGCGGATCCCGGTCGTGATGCCGCGCCTCGCGCGGCATCACGTGACCGATGCGCTGCTGGCGCTGGTCGCGGCGGAATGGCTCGGTGTACCGCGTGAGCACGCGGTCGAACTGCTGGGCCGGCTGGAGCCGAGCCCGCGGCGGCTCGAGCGGCACGTCGCCGCCGGCGTCACGCTGCTCGACGACACCTACAACATGAACCCGACCTCGGCGCGTGCCGCGCTGCAGGCGCTGACCGACCTGCAGGTCAGCGGGCGTCGCGTGGTCGTGTTCGGCGGGATGCTGGAGCTCGGTGCCGACAGCGGCCGCCAGCACGAGGAGCTCGGCGCGGCGGTCGTGCGCCACGAGCCGGACGTGCTGCTGGCGGTCGGGGCCGAGGCGGCGCAGATCGCCGCCGGAGCGCAGTCGGCGGGGCTGCCGGCGCGGCGCATCGCGACCGCGGCCGGACTCGACGACGCCCAGCGTGCACTGCTCGGCTATCTGCAGCCAGGCGACGCCGTGTTGTTGAAGGCGTCGCGGCGGTTCGGGTTGGACCGGTTGACCGAGCGGCTGCTGGCGGCGCTGCGCGCCGGCCCGCAGGTGGCGACGCAGGAGTACGCCGGCTGATGCTGTACGCGCTGTCGCGCTGGTTCAGCGACTGGCCGGGCGCGGGGCTGTTCGCCTACACGTCGTTCCGCGCGACGGCGGCGGCCCTGACGGCGTTCCTGCTCGCGCTGTGGAGTGGTCCGCGGTTCATCGCCTGGGTGTCGCGGCACGACGTCCGCGAGGACACCGCGAAGACCGACTCCGCGACGCTCGCGGTGCTGCACGCCGGCAAACGGCACACACCGACGATGGGCGGGCTGTTCCTGGTCGGCTCGCTGTTGCTCGCTTGCCTGCTGTGGCTGCGGTTCGACGGATTCAACCGGTTCTCGGCGCTCGCCGTGCTGTTGATCGCGTGGTACGGCGCGGTCGGGTTCGCCGACGACTGGATCAAGCTGCGGACCAGACGTCAGGGCCTCACCAAGCGGCAGAAACAGCTGTGGATGACGGCCGGCGCCCTGGTCGTCGCGCTGCTGCTGGTGCACTTCGCCGGGCTGGAGTCGTCGCGCGGCGGCCCGCATCTGCACCTGCCGTTCGTCAAAGACGTCTCGCTCGATCTCGCCTGGCTCGGCGGTGCACCGTTCGTGTTGCTGGCGATCCTGGTCCTGACCGGCACGGCGAACGCGGTCAACCTGACCGACGGGCTGGATGGGCTGGCGACCGGCTGTGTCGCGATCGCGGCGGTTGCGTACGCCGGGATCACGTACTTCGTCGGGCACGAGAACCTGGCGCAGTACCTGCTCGTGCCGCACGTCCCTGGCAGCGCCGAGATGGCGGTCATGCTCGGCGCGCTGCTCGGCGCGGCGCTGGCGTTCCTGTGGTTCAACGCGCATCCGGCGCAGGTCTTCATGGGGGACGTCGGCAGCCTCGCGCTCGGGGGGGCGCTCGGTTACGCGGCGCTGGTCAGCCGGACCGAGCTCGTGCTGCTGGTCGTCGGCGGCGTGTTCGTCGCTGAAGCGGTCTCGGTGATCCTGCAGACGATCTCGTTCAAGACGACTGGACGGCGCGTGTTCCGCTGCGCGCCGCTGCACCATCACTTCCAGTTCGCCGGGATGCCGGAGACGCGGATCGTGGTGCGGACCTGGATCGTCGGCGTGCTGCTCGCACTGAGCAGCCTGGCCCTGTTCAAGGTGCGCTGATGGCGGAGCGGGTCGTGCGCGCCGCGGCCGGGCGGATCCCGGAGCTGGACTGGTTGATGATCGCCGTGCTCGGGCTGTGCGGGCTCGGGCTGGTGACGGCGGTTTCGATCGACGGCGTGCGTCCGGAAGGGACGCTGCACGTGCTCGAGGCGCAGGGCGCCAAGCTGCTGGTCGGGATCTGCGCGTTCCTGGCGGGTGCGCTGCTGCCGCTGCGCTGGCTGCGGCCGCACCTCGGCAAACTGTTCGCAGTCGCGGTGCTGCTCGTGTTGGTGGCGGCGTTGGCCGGGCACGGCGCCAAGGGGGCGAGCCGGTGGATCCGGTTCGGTTCGTTCGGGTTCCAACCGGTCGAGCCGGCGCGGTTCCTGCTCGTGCTGCTCGCCGCATCGCTGCTCGCCCGGGCCGGGCCGGACGGGCTCCGCCGGCTGCGGCAGGGTTTCGTGCCGGTGCTCGGCGCGGCCGCCGTGCTGGCCGGCGCGCTGCTGCTGCAGCCGGACCTCGGCAATGCGCTGTTCGTGATCGCGCTGGTGTCGCTGACTGCGATCGTGGCCGGCGTGCCGATGCGGCACTTCCTGCTGTTCGGCGTGCCGGCGCTGCTGCTGCTGGTCGCGGTCATGGCGAGCCGCGGCTACGTGCAGAGCCGGTTCGCCGGGTTCCTCGACCCCAAGCCGGGGGATCAGGTCTGGCAGTCGATGATCGCGATCTCGTCGGGTGGCCTGACCGGGACCGGGATCGGCAACGGGTGGATGAAGATGGGCTTCCTGCCGGAGGCGAGGAACGACTTCGTGTTCGGGATCCTCGGCGAGGAGCTCGGACTGGTCGGGCTGTTGTTGGTGTTGTGGGCGTACTTCCTGATCGCGTGGTCCGGACTGCGGCTGGTGCTGCGGATCGTGGATCCGTACCTGCGGTACATCGCGCTCGGGTTCACGTTCATGTTGTTCCTGCAGATGCTGATCAACGTCTGCGTCGCGACCGGGCTCGCGCCCGCGAAGGGCATCGACCTCCCGTTCTTGAGTTCGGGCGGCACGAATCTGATGATCTCGCTCGCAGCAGTCGGCGTGATCGGCAATGCTGCACGCGCGGATCGCACGGTCAGCGATCCGCGGAGGCGGTCTTGATGTCGGAGGGATTCTCGATGGGACAGTTGGAACGCTACGGACTCTATGTCCTGTGCATCGTGATCTCGTTGATCCTGGGGATCGCGATCTGGGGCGGCGATCCGGCGATCAGCGAGGCGGGGTCGCGCGGTGATCTGCTCGGCAACGGGCGCGCGGACGAACGGCATCTCGACGAGCCGTTCCGCACCGCGCCGAAGATCCTCGCAGCCGACGCGGAGCCGGTGCATTTGCCGGCCTTCCTGGCACCGGTCGCCGACGACCACGCCCAGCGCGGTCCGGAGGAGGCGCCGGTGCAGCCGGATCAGCCGCCGTCGGTGCGGCCGGAGCCGGTCGCGCTGCGCACGCACAAGGTGGTCGAGGACGACACGCTCGAAAAGCTCGCGGCGCAGTACCTCGGCCGCAAGTCGCGCTGGCCGGAGATCAAGGCGCTGAACCCCAGCGTCGACGAGAAGAACCTGCGGCTCGGCACGGAGCTGAAGATCCCGGCGCCCGAGCAGGCGTTGGCGAAGTCACCCGCGTCCGGCCGCAACCTGATGCCGGACGAGTACCTCGTGGTCGACCGTGACAGCCCGGCGCGGATCTCGCGCAAGCTGTTCGGCACCGAGGCGCACGCGCAGCGGATCATGGACCTGAACGGGATCGACGATCCGCTCAAGCTCAAACCGGGTGCCGTGTTGAAGGTGCCAAAGCTCGAGGCCGCTGCGCGCAAGTAGGGCCCCGCATCCTTACGTGAAGCCGGTCGCGAGAACGGTCGCACTCGTCAGCAGCGGGACCGGTGGGCATCTGGTGCCCGCACTCGTGTTGGCGCGTGCGCTCCGTGCCGCTGGTGCGGACGCGCTGCTGCTGACCGAAGGTCGCGCGGTCGAGAGCTCGCTGCTCGCGCGCACCGGGGCGACGGCGCGCGCGTTCCCGGTCGGCCGTGGCATGGCGTTGCCGTGGCGACTCGCCGGCGCTGCGCTGCGCGCGCGCCGCACGCTCGGGGAGGAGCACGTGTCGGCCGTCGTCTGCACCGGTGGTCGGACTTCGGTCCCGGTCGCGCTCGCGGCGCGATCGCTCGGTCTGCCGCTGTACCTGCTGGAGCAGAACGCTGTGCCCGGCCGTGCCAACCGCTGGCTCGCGCCGTTCGCCGAACGCGTCTACCTGGGGCTGCCGCCGGTGCGGCCGCTGCGCCACGGCCTGCTGACCGGCACGCCGCTGCGCGACGAGATCGGCCGGATCCCGCGCGCCGAGGCACGCGCCCGGCTCGGACTCGCGCCGGATCGCGCGACGCTGCTCGTGACCGGCGGCAGTCAGGGGGCGCAGTGCCTGAACGAGACGGCGCCGGTGGCGCTCGTGTCGCTGCGGCTGCCGCTGCAGGTGCTGCACCTGAGTGGTGAGGGTTTCGACGAAGCCGTGCGCACGGCGTATCGCGCCGGCGAACCGTTCGGGCTGCAGGCAGTCGTGCGCCCGCTCGCGGCGGACATGGCAGAGCTGTACGCGGCGGCCGACCTGGTCATCTGCCGTGGCGGTGGCGGCACGGTCGCCGAGCTGATGGCGGCCGGGCGCGCGGCGGTCGTCGTGCCGTACCCGCACCATCGCGACCGGCAGCAGTTCCACAACGCGATGGTGTTGGTGCGTGCCGGCGCCGCGGAGCTGATCGAGCAGCCGGAGCTGACGCCGCAGCGGCTCGCGCAGACAGTGCACGGCCTGCTCGCCGCGGAACGCGCGCAGCGGATGGGGGAGATCGCCGCCCGGCTCGCCCCACCGGCGCCGACGGCGCGGATCGTCGCCGACATCTGCGGGAGCCGGGGACCGCTGTGATGCGGATCGGCAGCTCGCGCGTGCATCTGGTCGGGGTCGGCGGGTCCGGGATGTCGGGGCTCGCGCGGCTGCTGCATGGGATCGGCGGCGACGTCACCGGCAGCGACCAGAGCTTCACGCCGATCCTCGAACATCTGACGCGCGAAGGGTTGCGCGTCTGGCACGGCAGCGAGCCGACGCGCGTGCACGGCGAGAACGGCTACGTCGTGCGCTCGGCGGCGGTGCCGTCCAGTGATCCGGAGGTGCGCCGCTGCGAGCAGCTCGGCTTCACGTCGCTGCTGTACGCCGAGGCGGTCGGCCGGCTCTCGGAGGGACGGCGGACCCTGGCGATCGCCGGTGCGCACGGCAAGACGACGACGACGGCGCTGACGGTCTGCGCGCTGCGTGCCAGTGGCCTGGATCCCTCGCACCTGATCGGCGGCGAGGTCCCGGCGCTCGGCGGGAATGGGCACGGCGGGCGCGACGAGCAGCTCGTCGTCGAGGCGTGCGAGTTCAACCGCTCGTTCCATCAGCTCAGGCCTTCCGCGGCGGCGATCCTGAACATCGATCACGATCACTTCGACTGCTATCCGACGACCGACGATCTGGTCGACGCATATGCCGGCTACGCGGCACGCGTGCGCGAAGGGGGCGTCGTGCTGGTCGACGAGTTCGCCCCGCGCGAGGTCGTCGATGCGGTGCGGTCCGACGTGCGCGTGCTGCGCGTCGGCAGCGGGTTGTTCGTCGATCTGCGTGCGATCGAGATCGCCGAGGATCTGGGGCGGTTCTCGTTCGTGCCGCTGGTCGAAGGGCGGCGGCTGCCGCGCGTGCACCTGCGGCTGTCGGGCAGGTTCCAGGTCCAGAACGCGCTGTTTGCGCTCGGGCTCGCGATCGCCGCCGGCGCCGATCCGGAGCACGCGATCAGCGGGCTGGCGGCGTTCAACGGCGTGCAGCGGCGGTTCGAGATGCGCGAAGGGCCGCGCGGCGGACTGCTGGTCAACGACTACGCGCACCATCCGGCCGAGATCCGCGAGGTGCTGCGGGCGGCGCGGCGGCGGTTCCCGGGGCGGCGGCTGATCGTCGCGTTCCAGCCGCACCAACACGAACGGACCTGGAATCTGCTCGAGCCGTTTGCCGAGGCGCTGGCCGAGGCGGAGCATGCAATCGTGCTCGACATCTACGGCGCACGCGAGAGCGAGGAGATGCGGCGGCGGATCTGCGCCGGCGATCTGGTCGTGGCGATCAACCGTCGTGGTGGCGCTGCCGTTCCGGGGGGCGGGATCGGTGACTTGCGCGGTGTGCTCGCCGGGCTGCGGCAACCAGCTGACGTGACGTTGATCCTCGGCGCCGGAGACGTCGCCGCGGCGGTGGAGGATGTCGTCCAGGATCTCTGAGCTGAAGCTCGCGCTGCGCGGTGTGCGGGCCAATCTGCGCGAGAGCGTGCCGCTCGCGCCGCTGACGCATCTGCGGATCGGCGGCCCGGCCGAGCTGTTCGTCGAGCCGGTGACCGAGGAGGACGCGGCGCGCGTCATCGGCGCCGCGCATGAGACCGGCGTGCCGCTGTACGTGCTCGGCGGCGGCAGCAACCTGGTCGTCGCGGATCGCGGCGTGCAGGGGGCCGTGCTGTCGCTGGTGCAACTCAACCGGGTCGTGCGCGACGGACTGCGCGTGACGGCGGGCGCCGGCGCCAGCCTGCCGGCGCTGATCCGCAACACGAAGGACCTCGGGCTCGCCGGGCTTGAGTCCCTGACCGGGATCCCGGCGATGGTCGGCGGCGCCGTTGCGATGAATGCCGGGACGCGCACCGGCGAGACGTTCGATCATCTCGAGGCGCTGGTCGTCGCCGAGCCGTCCGGCGAGCTGCGCACGCTCGCGCGCAGCGAACTCGCGCCGCGCTATCGCGACGGGGGACTCGCCGGCCGTGTTGCGCTGCAGGCGTCGTTCGCGCTGCGCGAAGACGACCCGGCGGCGATCTTCGCGCGCATCGACGAATGGCTGCGCCGGCGCAAGGCGACGCAGCCGGTCAGCGAGCGCAGCGTCGGCTGCGTGTTCCAGAACCCCGATGGTGACGCGGCCGGGCGACTGATCGAGGCGGCCGGCATGAAGCTGCATCACCGCGGCGGCATCAGCGTCAGCGCGCTGCACGCGAACTACTTCGTCAACGACGGCACCGGCACCAGCGCCGACTTCGAGGGCCTCGTCCGCGACGTGCGCGAGGCGGTCCGCGCGAAGACCGGGATCGAGCTGCAGACCGAGGTCAAGTTCTGGGGGTTCGAGGCCGGTGCGATCGGGCGCTGAGAGCCCGTTCCTGCATCACCGCGTCGCGCCGCGGTCGGCCGAACGCAGCGGGGATTCAGGCACAGGCTCTGCGCGGAGCGAGCTCGACCCATCCCTTGCGGCCGCGAGGCCGCGCTGCGGGGCCGCTATCCGCAACGCGTACGCCTCGCTACAACCTGCGCCGGTCCGGTCGCCGCTGGACCCCTGTTCGACTGACGACGATGACCGGACCTTGCTGGCCGCGCGCCCTGGCCGCGGTGGTTCTCTGCACGGCGACTGCGGCGGCGCAGTCCGGCTGGCAACGCAAACACGTGCTGATCTCGCCGTGGTTCGACGAGGTCATGGTCACCGGGGGCTGGGCCGAAGGCTGGGAGACGCGTTGGATCGATCCGTTCCGCGGCACCCCGATGTGGTGGACGAGTGCGCGATCGCCGGCGCAGCCGGGACAGGTCCGCTGGTTCACGGGCCGCGGCTCCGATTGGCGTGAGTGCCCGGTGGCGATCCCGCAGGGCGGGCTGTTCGTGCCGCTGGCCAACGACGTGCAGCGCCGCGTCGTCGTCGCGCTGCTGCTGCAGCATAACAGCGCGGACACCTGGGAGTTCGATGGCACCGCCTGGGTGCATCGTGGCACGCTCCGCGTCGCGTTGAGTCCGCTCTATCTGGCTGCGGCCCATGACAGCGTGCGCGCGCGCACCGTGCTCTTCAGCGGGCTGGACGTGGGCGCGCGGACCTTCGAATGGGACGGGCAGGTGTGGCAGGAGCGGAGCCCGATCGGGCGCCCGCCGACGCACCTGCTGCCGCGGATGGCGTACGACCCGGTGCGCCAGCGCAGCGTGCTGTTCCTGAGCACGTGGAGCGGGCCACCGAACAGCGAGCTCTGGGAGTGGGACGGCAACGCGTGGATGCAGCGCTCCGCGGCCACGCCGCTCGGCGATCGCACGGGCCCAGCGATCGGTTGGGATCCGGCGCGGCAGCAGGTGCTGGTGCACGGAGGCCTCAAGTTCTCGCAGGCACCGGTCTATCCCGAGACGGACACCTGGGCCTGGGACGGCACGAACTGGCAGCTCGTGACGAGGCTCGGCCCTTCGCTCGATGGTGTCGAGGCGACGTTCGACTTCGCGCGCGGCGGGTTCCGGATGCTCGGCCGTGGGTGGTCGGACCCGGCGGACCCACAGCTCGAGGAGTGGCTGCTCGGACCGAGCGGGTGGGTGCTCGATGCGCGCAGCCGCGGGCTCCGCGCGCCGATCCCGGGGGCGCCGCTGTGTGCCGAGCGTGGCGCCGGCGGACGCTTGCTCACGATCTCGGTGGCCTGGCTGCGGCCCAGCTACGCGACCGAGACCTGGAGCTGGGATGGTGCGTGGCGGCAGCTGCGCACTGCCGTGAGTCCACCCGCCCGGGGCAATGCGATGCTCGCCGCCGCTCCCGGCAGCGATCTCGCGTTGCTGTTCGGTGGGACCGTGCCGATCACCAACGCGTTGCTCGGCGACACCTGGACCTGGAACGGGACGACCTGGAACGCACGGTCCGGCCCCGGGCCTTCGCCGCGCACCGGTGCCGCGATGGCCTACGACGCTGCGCGTGGTGTGACGCTGCTGTTCGGCGGGCAGGATGCGAGCGGGCTGCTGTCGGATACCTGGAGTTGGAACGGAACTGCGTGGACCCAGCTCCCGGTCGGCGCGCCCGCGGCGCGTTCGCACCACGCAATGGCGTACGACGCGGTGCGCGCCCGCATCGTGCTGTTCGGCGGCCTGACGCGGCATGGCGCGAACGGCGAGACCTGGGAATGGGATGGCGCACAGTGGAGCATGCAGAACCCGCCGCTCGCTCCGGCGGCGCGGCACGCCGCGGCGATGGCGGCCGACGGCAGCGGCGGCCTGCTCTTGTTCGGAGGACACGACGCAACCGGCTCGCTGGGTGACGCGTGGACCTGGGATGGTGCGCGTTGGGTCGCGCTGCCGCCGACCGGGCTGCCGGCGGCGCGGCACCTGCATGGACTCGCATGGCACGCCGGCACTCGCCGGCTCGTGCTGCAGGGCGGGCAGTTCACCGACCGCACCGGGATGCCCTCGCTGCACGGGCCGTACGCCGACACCTGGGTGTTCGGCGCGACGGTCGCGAGTGCAGTGGCTGAGTACGGCACCGGATGCGGTGGCGCCTCGGTGCCTGGGCTGCGGAGCTTCGGCCACCCGGTGCTCGGTGATCCGGCGTTCGGACTCGAGGTCGTGCGCGCGCCGAGCCGTGCGCCGTTGGTCTGGCTCGCCGGATTGCACGCTGCCGACCTGCCGATCGGGGGCGCGTGCAGGTTGCGCCTCGATCCACAGGCGTTGCTGCTGCAGATCCCGGGATTCGCGGACGCCGCCGGCGTCGGGTTCCAGCGCCTGGGCGTCCCGGGCGATCCGGCACTGGCCGGTGCGGTTGCCTATGCGCAGGGCTTCGCGTTCGACTTGACCCGGCCACAGCCGGTGCTGCATGCGACCGCCGGGCTCCGGCTCACGCTCGGCGATTGAAGTGCTGCACTCAGCCGTGCGCCGGGTGCACCGCGGCCCACAGGAACACCGCGGTTGCGAGCGTGAACACCACGGTCAGCGCGTGGTACCCCGCGCGGCGCCCCGGGGTCGTCAGGTGCGGGCCGACATCGAGGACGCGCTGCAGCGCGAGGCGGATGCCCCAGAACAGCGCGGCGTAGCTGCAGAACGCGCGCGCGAGCAGCGACCCGGTGGCCAGCTCGGCGGCGCACAGGATGCTGATCGAGCCGAGCGCGACGATCGCCAGCACGACGTACCAGGCGTAGATCCAATAGAGCTGGCGCACGAGCCGCGGCAGCGTCGCGAGCACGTCGTGCCAGTGCAGCATGCGCGGCACCTGGACCGAGGCGATCAACACGGAGAGTTGGGCGAAGCCGCCGATGCGCAGCAGCAGCGCGAGCGTCTGTTCGGTCATGGGATGGCTCCGATTGCGTCGAGAAACGGCACGATCACGCGCAGCACGAACGGCGCGTGGAACAGCAACGGCAGCGGCACGAGCAGCACGGCGAACATCCAGGCGCGGCTCGTCCGTCGCTGCGCCAGCGCGACTCCCTGCACGACGAAGTAGATCGTCGGCCCGCCGAACCCGCCGCCGGCCGGCAGCGAGATCACGAGGTCGTGCACGAGCCCGCTCGCCGTGAAGCCGGCGATCAGCGCCCGGCGCGGACCCAGGTGCCGGCGCAGCGGGCGGAACAGGAACCGGTGCGTGAGGTCACGGAACGCGAGATTCCACCGGCGGCCCCAGAACTCGGCGAGCGTCCGTGCCCGCAGCGGCCAGTTCATGATCGGCTGCGCCGTGATCCCGCCGGCGCGGAACGCGCAGGACAGCAACGCGAACGCGCCGAAGTGCAGTGCCAGCACGATGCCGAGCATCCCGATCCAGCCGGTCAGGTACGGCAGCTCCGGAGGCACGCGGCGGGCGACGCCGAAGACGAGCCCGATCCCGAGCAGCAGGTTCGCGGCACCGAGCATCCAGTCCTGCGGCGCCGGCGGATCCGCGCGGCGCGTGCGATCGAGGAACGCGGCCGCGTCCATGCCGGGCCACAGCAACAGGTAGCCGAGCTGGCGCTGCAGCGGCGCCCACACACGCCGCACCGTGGCCCAGGTCAGCAGCTTGCAGCCGGCGTAGACCGCAAACGCCAGCGCCCACATCTGCGCCCAGGGTGGCCAGGCCGGGAAGGCCGTGCACCCCGCGCGCGCGTGCAGCAGCAGCGCGGCAACGTGATCCATGACGTGAGCTGGAGAGTCGAACCGCGCCCTGCAGCGCGAATTCCGCTCGCATCACGGAAACCGGATCGCGCGTGTGCGGATCCGCACGCGAACTGACGGAGTGGGTCTCTGACACGCGCGCCGTCACTTCGCGCGAGAAAACCCGCGGTAAGTGACGGACGGGGTCTCAGAGACCCGGTGTACCGCTTCGCGTCAGCGGCGGCCGAGCGAGCGTTCGACTTCTTCGCGCAGGTAGGCCTCGACGACGCGGGCGAGACCGTCGAAGTCGACGCGGTCGAGGATCGGGTCGAAGGTCTGGAAGCGCAGGTTCGGGATCAGGCCCTGGAAGTCGACCGTGATGATCAGCTCGCGCGGCTGCTGGGCGGCGGTCGCGGCGGCTTCGGCGGCCTGCTCGGCGCGCTGCGCACTGGCCTCGGCGGCCTGCACTTCGCTGCGCATGCGGTTTGCTGTCGCGAGCTTCTCGGCGGCGGACTTCTCGCGCTCCTCGAGCTGCGCGACGGTCAGGTCGGTCTTTTCGATGCGCTTGACGGAGTCCTTGGCGAGCTGGATCTCGCCGCCCTCGACGCGCACGACATAGAACCCGCCTTCTTCGCGCAGCAGCACGCCTTCGACGAAGCTAGGCACGCTGCCTTCGGCCGCCTTGGCATCCTCCTCGGCGGTCGTGAAATAGAACTTGTCGGCGCGGGCGGCAGGACAAAGCGCCAGCAACGCGGCGCAGGCCAGGATCAGGCGGTGCTTCATCGGGGAGGACTCCAGGTGGTTACGCAAAGAACGAGCCGGCGGAGTCTACCCCGTGGCAGCGGGCGCTGCGGGAGGCTCGGAGCCGCTCAGTGCGCGTCGAGCCAGCTCGGGCCGGTGCCGACGGTGACCTCGAGCGGGACCGCGAGCTCGGCGGCCCCCTGCATGCAATCGCGAACCAGCGCTGTCACGGCCGGAATCTCGTCGTCCGGCACTTCGAGCACGAGCTCGTCGTGCACCTGCAGCAGCAGCCGGGCGCGCAGCCGGCGATCGTTCAGCTCGCGGTGCAGCCGCAGCATCGCCCGCTTGATGATGTCCGCGGCGGTTCCCTGGATCGGCGTGTTGAGCGCCATGTTCTCCGCCTGCACGCGCAACCCGGCCTGGTCGGTGTCGATCTCCGGCAGCAGGCGCCGCCGCCCGAACAGCGTGCGCACCTCCTTGCTCGCGCGCGCCTGGCCGATCGTCGTGTCGATCCAGGCCTTCACGCGCGGCAGCGCACGGAAGTAGTCGTCGATGAACCGTTTCGCCTGCGGCGGCGTCATCCCGGTCTCGGATGCGAGGCGCGACGGCCCCATGCCGTAGATCAGCCCGTAGTTGACGACCTTCGCGTGCGCGCGCAGCTCCGGCGTCACCATGCCGGGCAGCAGGCCGTGCACGAGCGCCGCGGTGCGCGTGTGGATGTCCTCGCCGCTGCGGAACGCCTCGACCAGCGCCGGTTCCTGTGCCATGTGCGCGAGGATCCGCAGCTCGATCTGGCTGTAGTCCGCCGACAGCAGCACCCAGCCGGGCGCCCGCGCGACGAACGCACGCCGCACCTCGCGACCCTCGGCGGTCCGGATCGGGATGTTCTGCAGGTTCGGATTGTCGGACGACAGCCGGCCGGTCGCGGCGACGGCTTGGTTGAAGCAGGTGTGGATCCGCCCGCTGTGCCGGACCTGGTCGAGCAGCGCGTCGACGTACGTGCTCTTCAGCTTGGTCAGGTGACGCCAGTCGAGCAGCAGCCGCGGCACTTCGTGGTGCTGCGCCAGCAGCTCGAGCACCGCGGCGTCGGTCTTCCATTGCCCGGTGGCCGTGCGCCGCGGCCGCGCGATCCCGGCCACCTTGTGCACTTCGAGCTGCTCGAACAGCACCTCGCCGATCTGCGCCGGCGAGTTCAGGTTGAACTCCGCGCCGGCGCGCTCGTGGATCCGCCGCTCGATCATCCCGATCCGCTCCGTCCACTCGCCGGCCAGCCGCGCGAGATGCTCGCGGTCGAGCGCGATCCCCTCCTGCTCCATCGCCAGCAACACGGTGATCAGCGGCATCTCGAGCTCGTGGAACAGGGTCCACAGCCCGGCCTGCTCGAGCTCCGGCTGCATCCGCGCGCGCAGCCGCCACGTGTAGTCGGCGTCCTCGGCCGCGTATTCCCCGGCGAGCGTGACGTCGACCTGATCGAACGTCTTCTGCTTCTTGCCGGTCCCGAGCAGCTCCTTGGTCGGGATCTTCTGATGGTCGAAGTACCGCAGCGCCAACGCGTCGAGGTTGTGCGGATGGACCCCGGCCCACAGGCAGTATGACGCGATCATCGTGTCGAACTCGAGTCCGGTCGGGTGGATCCCCGCGCCATGCAGCACGGCGAGGTCGTACTTCGCGTTCTGCGCGGTCTTGCGCAGCGCGCGGTCCTCGAGCACCGGACGCAACGCGGCCAACACCGCGTCCGGCCCCTCCGGCAGGATCGGCGGCGTCAGGTTCAGCGGGACGTACCAGGCGCGCCCATGCTGGGCTGAGAACGACAGCCCGACCAGCGTCGCCGCGAACGGATCGAGACTCGTCGTCTCGGTGTCGAACGCGAACGAGCCGGCGGCGCGCAGCTCGGCGACCAGCTCGGCGAGCTGCGCCGCGTCGCGCACGATCCGATAGTCCTTGGCCTGGTCGACGCGCACCGGCCGCGGCAGCGACTGCAGCAGCGTCGTGAACTCCAGCTCGGTGAACAGCCGTTGCAGCGCATCCCGATCCGGCGCCGGCGGCGTCAGGTCGGCGAGCCGGATCGTCAGCGGCACGTTCGTCTCGATCCGGACCAGGTCGCGCGACAACAGCGCCGACTCGCGGTGCGTCGTGATCGCCTCGCGCCAGCTCTTCTTCTCGATCGCATCGACGCCGGTCAGGATCGCATCCAGCGAGCCGAACTGCGCCAGCAGCGCGGCGGCGCTCTTCTCGCCGATCTTCGGCACTCCCGGCACGTTGTCGGAGCTGTCGCCCATCAACGCCAGCAGGTCGACGATCTGGTCCGGCCGCACGCCGAACCGCGCCTGCACCTCGGCGGGGCCCAGGATCTCCGGCGCTCCGGTCGGGCTGCGCAGGTTCCACAGCCGGACCCGCTCGTCGTCGACGAGCTGCATGAAGTCCTTGTCGCCGGTCACGATGAACACGGTCATCCCGGCGTCGCGGCCGGCGACCGCGAGCGTCCCGATCACGTCGTCCGCCTCGTGGCCGGGGCTCGCGACAACCGGGATCCCATAGGCGCGGACGACCTCGTCGATCTTGTCGAGCTGGCCGACCAGCTCGTCCGGCATCCGCTCGCGCGTCGACTTGTAGTCGGCGTAGACCTGCACGCGGTGCAGCTCCTCGCGCGGTCCGTCGAACGCAACGGCGACGAGGTCCGGCTGCTCCTTCTCGAGCAGCGCGCGCAGCGTCATCGTGAAACCGTAGATCGCCGACGTCGGCCGCCCGTCGCGCGTCGTCAGCCCGCCGCTGCGCGACGTCGCGAACGCGAAGTGGGCACGGTACGCGAGCGCCGTGCCGTCGATCAGATACAGCCGCGTCACGTCACAGAACGTAACGGATCGCGACGAATCCTCCGACCAACAACGCCGCCGCGACGAGCGTCAACAACCCGAGCCGCTGCTCCATGAACTCGCGGATCGGCGGGCCATAGCGGCGCAGCAGCAGTGCTTCGAGATAGAACCGCGCACCGCGGCCGACGAGCGACGCCAGCACGAACGGCAGGAACGAGATCCCGAACACACCGGCTGCGATCGTGATCACCTTGTATGGGATCGGCGTGAACCCGGCGACGAACACGACCCAGAAGTTCCACTCCTCGAACAGCTGCTGCACGCGGTCGAACGCCACCGGGGAGAAGCCCGGCACGTACGCGTAACAGAACTCGTCGAGCCCGGAGTTCCACAGCGTCCGGCCGATCCAATAGCCGGCGATCCCGCCGAGCACCGACATCAGCGTGCACCACCCGGCGAAGCGCAGCGCCTTGTGCCGGTCGCCCAGGCACAGCGGGATCAACAGCACGTCCGGCGGGATCGGGAAGAAGCTGCTCTCGGCGAACGACAGCACGCACAGCGCCGGCAGCGCATACGGCGTGTCGGCCCATCCGATGACCCAGTCGTACAGCCGGCGCAGCGGTCTCAAGCAGCGTCTTCCTCGCGGGCCAGCTCGTGCAGCAGCAGCTCGACCGGGCCTTCTTCGCCGCGCGACGACAGGCGCGGCGCCGCGACGATCCGGACCGGATCGCTGCAGCGGCGCAGCTCCTCGAACCGGCGCGCGCCGCCGCGCAGCCGCGCCGGCAGCACGACGCCGTCCTGCCCGAGCCGCAGCCGCAGATCCTGCCCGCGCGGATCGACGCCGGGCGAGCCGACGATCCGCACGCCGGTCGCGACGAACGTTGGCCGCGGGTTGCCGACGCCGAACGGTCCGAGCTGGTCGAGCCGGCGGATCTGGCGCGGGTCGAGCTCGCGGAAACGGATCCGCCCATCCAGCTGCAGGACCGGATCGCTGCGCCGCGCCGCTTCGGCGGCGGTCTGCAGCCGCGCGCGCAGCTCGTCGATGCGGCTGCGCTCCACCTCGAGCCCGACCGCGGCCGCGTGGCCGCCATGCGCCAGCAGCAGATCGCCGCAAGCCCCGAGCGCCGCGCGCAGGTCGAATCCGATCGGCGCGCGCCCGCTGCCGCGGCCACGCTCGCCGTCGAGCGCGATCAGGATCGCGGGCCGCTGCAGCAGATCAACCAGCCGCGCGGCGCCGATCCCCAGCACGCCGGGATGCCAACCATCCATCGCCAGCAGCAGGATCGGATCGTCGCACGCGCTCGCCAGACGTTCGGCTTCGGCGACGAGCTCCTTCTCGACCCGCCTGCGCTCGTCGTTGTGTCGCTCGAGCACGCGTGCCGCGGCGGCTGCCTCCTGCGAGTCACGCGCCATCAACACGGCGATCGCATCGTGCGCGTGCCCGACGCGGCCGGCTGCGTTCAGCAGCGGCGCGATCCGGAACGCGATGTCCTCGGCGGTCGGCGAGCGGTCCCCGAGCCCGGCAGCGTCCAGCAGCGCCCGCACGCCCGGATTGCGGCTCGCGGCCAGTGCGCGCAACCCGTGGTGTACGAGGATCCGGTTCTCGCCGCGCAGCGGCGCCACGTCGGCGATCGTGCCGAGCGCGACCAGGGCCAGCGCCTCGACCAGGAACTCGCCGAACTCGGCGCGTTCGCGCGTCACGGTGCCGAACGACTCCGCCAGCGCCGTCGCGAGCCGGAACGCGACGCCGACGCCGGCCAGCTCGCGGTCCGGATAGCCGGCCGCCGGCAGGCGGGGGTTCAACACGCAGAATGCCCCCGCCACCTGCTCGGTCGTGCCGTGGTGATCGGTAACGATGACGTCGCAACCGGCGCGCTGGATCCGCTCGATCGGGGCGCAGGCGTTCGTCCCGTTGTCGACCGAGATGCACAGCCGATGGCCGCCGCGCTCGATCGCCGCGATCGACGCCTCGCTGAACGAATACCCATCGGAGCGCGAGGGGATGAATGGCGTCGCGTCGGCGTCGATCAACGCGAACAGCTTGAGCAGCAGCACGGTCCCGCTGATCCCATCCACGTCGTAGTCGCCGTGGATCAGGATCCGCTCCCGCTCGGCCAGCGCGCGGCGGATCCGTTCGATCGCCGGCGCCATCGCGCGGAATGCGAACGGATCGTGCAGCTCGTCCAGGCTCGGCTGCAGCCAGCGGCGCGCACGCTCCGGATCGTCGATCCCGCGTGCCAGCAGCACGCGCGCGACCAGCTCCGGCACGCCGAGCGTGTGCGCGAGAGCACGCTCCCGGGGATCGTCGTTCGGCGGATTCGGTCCGGGGCGCGGCATCAGGCGGCGCGGTATGGTAGCGACGCCGATGGCGAGCGCGAACGATGAACCAGCCGCAGCGATGCGCGTGATCCCTTCGCTCGATGCATTCCTGCGCCGCGATTCCCTGACGAGCTGGCCGCGTCCCGCCGTGCTGCGGATCGCGCGCAGATTCCTCGACGAGCTCCGCGCCGATGCGCTCGCTGGCCGGCTGCGCGCCAACGAGCTCGAGCAGCTGTTCGGCAGTGGCGAGGCAGACGCGCGCGTCTGCGCGCTGTGCGAACAGGATCTCGCCTCCCGGCATCGCCGGGTGTTGAACGCGACCGGGATCGTGCTGCACACCGGCATCGGCCGGGCCCCGCTCGCCGACGCCGCGCGAGTGGCGCTGGTCGAGGCGGCCGGCTACGCGATCGTCGAAGTCGACCGTGACAGCGGACAGCGCAACCAGCGCGAGTCGGTCGTCGCCGCGTTGCTGCGCGAGCTGACCGGCGCCGACGCGGCGCTCGTCGTCAACAACAACGCGGCGGCCGTCAACCTCGCGCTGACGGCGCTGGCGCATGGGCGCGACGTCGTGGTCTCGCGTGGTGAGCTGGTCGAGATCGGCGGTGGGTTCCGGATGCCGGACGTCATGGCGCAGGCCGGCTGCCGGATGGTCGAGGTCGGCGCGACCAACCGCACGCACCTGCGCGACTATGCCGGCGCGATCGGACCGGAGACCGCGATGCTGCTGAAGGTCCACCCGAGCAACTTCCGGATGCTCGGCTTCGCCGGCACGCCGGAGCTCGCCGAGCTGGTCTTGCTCGCGCGCGAGCGCGGGCTCGTCTCGTTCGAAGACCTCGGCTCCGGTCTGCTGTTGCGGCAGCCGCCGCCCGGCCTCGAGCGTGAGCCGACTGTCCATGCGAGCCTCGCCAGCGGCGTCGACCTGGTCTGCTTCTCCGGCGACAAGCTGCTCGGCGGCCCGCAGTGCGGGATCCTGCTCGGCTCGGCGCGGCTGGTGACCGCGATCCGCGCGCATCCGCTGTACCGCGCCTTCCGCTGCGACAAGCTGACGCTGGCGGCACTCGAGGCGACGCTGCGGATCTACCGCGATGGCGAGCCGCGGCGCGAGATCCCGACGCTGGCGCTGCTGTCGGCCGGGGTCGACGAGATCCAGGCGGCAGCGCGGCGGTTCGCGGCCCTGCTGACGCCGCTGCGCGCGAGCGTCGTCGCCAGCGAATCGTTCGCCGGCAGCGGCGCGAATCCGGCTTCGCCGTTGCCGTCAGCGGCGGTCGCGCTGCCCGGTGACGAGCGGACGCTGCACCGGCTGCGCACCGGACCGGGGATTCCGATCTTCGCGCGGCTCGCCGACCAGCAGGTGCTGCTGGATCTGCGCACGCTGCTGCTCGAGGAGTTGGAATTCGTCGCGGCGCAGACGATCCAGAAGCTCGCCGCGAGTGGCGGCAACGGACACGGATGACCAACCCGAGACTGACGCAGTACGCCTCCGGCGCCGGTTGAGCCGCCAAGCTGCCTCCGGGGAGCCTCGGGCAGGTTCTCCAGCGCTTGGGCCGGAACGAGGATCCTCGCCTGCTGGCTGGCGCCGGCGGGTTCGAGGATGCGGGAGTGTTCCGTCTCGATGCGACGCGCGCGCTGGTCGTGACCGTGGATTTCTTTCCGCCGATCGTCGACGACCCGCGGTGGTTCGGGCGCATCGCCGCCGCCAACAGCCTGTCGGACGTCTACGCGATGGGCGGGCGCGCGCTGGTCGGCATGAACCTCGTCGGCTGGCCGAAGGACCTCGACCTCGAGCTGCTCGGCGAGATCCTGCTCGGCGGCCAGGAGAAGCTGCACGAAGCTGGCGCCGCGCTCGCAGGTGGCCATTCGGTCGTCGACCACGAGATCAAGTACGGCCTCGCCGTCACCGGCGAGGTGCATCCCGACCGGTTCTGGCGCAACGCCGGCGCGCGCCCGGGGGACGTGTTGATCCTGACCAAGCCGCTCGGCATGGGGGTGGTGTCGACCGCGATCAAGAAGCAGGCGGCGGCGCCGGACATGCTGCAGCGTGCGATGGAGCTGATGGCGACGCTCAACAAGTCGGCCTGCGACGCGCTCGGCGAGACCGACGTGCACGGCGCGACCGACGTGACCGGGTTCGGGCTGCTGGGGCACGCGTTCGAGATGACGCAGGGCGCTGGCCTGCGGCTCGAGCTGCAGGCGTCGGCGCTGCCGGTGTTCGACGGCGCGCTCGAGCTCGCGCGCGCCGGCAACGCGAGCGGCGCCTGCAAGCGGGGCAGGCAGTACCTCGCGGGCCGTGTGACCGTGGCCGATGGGGTCGATCCCGCGCTGGCCGACATCTGCTTCGACGCCGAGACCTCGGGCGGGCTGCTGATCGCGCTGAACGTCCGCGAGGCGGAACAGGCGATCCGCCGGCTGCGCGACGCCGGCGCGCCATGCGCCGCTGTCATCGGCGAGTTCGGCGCCGGCGAGGTCGGGATCGAGCTGCGCTGAGGCGGGAGCTGGTGCGCGCCGGCGGGTTGCCGGGGCTTTGCGTCCTGTGCTAAGGAAGTGGGTGGGCGACCCAGGGTCTCCCCCCATTCCTGACCTCCAGTGCCCAAGGCCAGGGTGGCATCACCTCACCCGGGCATCGAGAGAAATCCATGCAGGCCATGCTCCGCCTCACGGCTGCGGCCCTCGCCGCTGCCTCGCTCGCCACCGCACAGAACGCGATCGTCTCGCCGTACGCGACGACGAACACATCCGGCGGCATCCATAACTCGATCCCGTGGGGGCCGTTCAGCAGCCCGACCAACGGTGAAGGCTTCACGCACCAGATCTACGACGACCTGCGGGGCACCCCGCGCGTCTTCATCGGCATGGCGCACCGGCACTCGTGGAACTCGAACTACGTCTCGAAGACGTACGACGTCAAGATCACGTTCGCCGACGCGGCGGCGCCGTCGACCGGAATCAGCACGACGTACGCCAACAACTTCAAGACGGGTGGCGTGCAGACCGTCGTGTTCGACGGCAAGGTGACCTGGCCGGCGATGCCGTCGTTCCCGCGTGCGCCGGCGCCGTTCCTCGGCGTGATCAAGTTCACGACGCCGCACGTCTACACCGGCCGCGACCCGCTGCTGGTCGAGACGTTCATCCGCTCGTCGGCGCCGGTCTCGCCGACGCACTTCTTCGAGCGGGGTCCAGGCAGCACGCACACGGCCGGCCCCGTCGGAACCGGCTGCACCGCGACCGGGCAGTCGAGCCCGATGAACCTGGTCGGCACGTCGAACAGCTCCGCGATCACGAACAACCTGACGTTCGGTCCGGCAAGTGCGCCAGCCGCGCTGTGGATCGGCGACACGGCGAACATGTGGGGTCCGTTCAACCTGCCCTGGAACATGGCGCCGCTCGGCTCGCCGACCTGCGACGTCAACATCAACCTGATCCTGCAGGTGACCGCCGGCGTCACGTCCGCCGCCGGTGCGCTGCCGAGCTCGTTCCCATACGTGCTCGGGCCGTTCACGTCCGCGGTCCGGTTCCGCACGCAGTGGATCGCGCTCGATGGCGGGACGCTGCGCTCGAGCAACGGTCTCGACCATGGGACCCCGTACAACGCGAGCGGCGTGCCGTGGCCGTGCGCGCGGGTCTACTCGTCCGGCTTCGTGACGACGCCGCCGCCGAGTGGCTCGCTGCAGTCGAACGGGCTCGTCACGCAGTTCCACTACTGATCGCTGGCGTGCAGGTGCCTGGCGCCCGTGACACGGGCGCTGGGCCGCCCGCGTCGCGGCGTACGTGGGTAGGGGGGGTAGGGGGACGCGCCCGGTTGTCCGCCCAGGCAGTCCGGTGCTACAGCGCGCAGGTCGGCTTTCACGCCGGCGTCCACCTGCGCACCGTCGTGCCTCGGCCGCAGCGTGGCCCACTTCAGCCAGGCACCGGAACCGATCCATGCACATCATGCTCCGCATCCCGGCGGCAGCTCTTGCCGTCACCGCGCTCGCGACCGCCCAGAACGCAGTCGTCTCGCCGCTCGCGACGACGAACACGTCCGGCGGCATCTTCAACTCGATCCCTTGGGGGCCGTTCAGCAGCCCGACCAACGGTGAGGGCTTCACGCACCAGATCTACGACGACCTGCGGGGCACACCGCGCGTGTTCGTCGGCATGGCGCACCGCCACCAGTACACCGCCGCGCACGCCTCGAAGACGTACGACGTCAAGATCACATTTGCTGACGCTGCGACACCGTCCAGCGGGATCAGCACGACGTACGCCAACAACTTCAAGACCGGCGGCGTGCAGACGGTCGTCTTCGACGGCAAGGTCACCTGGCCGAGCATGCCGGTGTTCCCGCGTGCGCCCGCGCCGTTCCTCGGGCTGATCAAGTTCACGACGCCGCACGTCTACACCGGCCGCGACCCGCTGCTGGTGGAGACGTTCATCCGCTCGACGACACCGATCTCGCCGACCTACTTCTACGAGCGCGGACCGGGCAGCACGCACACGGCGGGTGTCGTGGGTAACGGCTGCACGGCGACTGGTCAGTCCGGCCCGATGAACCTCGTCGGCACGGCGACGACCACGACGATCACGAACAACCTGACGCTCGGTCCGGCGAGCGCGCCGGCGGCGTTGTGGCTCGGCGATACGGCGAACATGTGGGGGCCGTTCAACCTGCCCTGGAACATGGCGCCGCTCGGTTCACCGACCTGCGACGTCAACATCAACCTGATCATGTCCGTGGTCGGCACGACGACGTCGGCGGCCGGTGCTGCGTCGGCGACGTTCCCCTACGTGATCGGGCCGTTCACGTCGGCGGTGCGGTTCCGCACGCAGTGGTTCGCGGTCGACGGCGGCACGTTGCGCTCGAGCAACGGCGTGGATCAGTCGACTCCGTACAGCGCGACCGGTGTGCCGTGGCCGTGCCAGCGCGTCTACTCGTCCGGCTTCGTGACGACGCCGCCCGCGACCGGCTCGTTGCAGGCCAACGGGCTCGTGACGCAGTTCCTCTACTAGTCACCCGGAAACGCCGCGACGCGGTGACCGATTGCGGGCAAGCGACCCGCCGGCACCGCTGCGGCGTTTCGCTGTCACCCGGAAACGCCGCGACGCGGTGACCGATTGCGGGCAACTGGGCCCTCCGGCACCGCTGCGGCGTTTCGCTGTCACCCGGAAACGCCGCGACGCGGTGACCGATTGCGGGCAAGCGACCCACCGGCACCGCTGCGGCGTTTCGCTGTCACCTGACAACGCCGCGACGCGCCGGCCGGTCCTGGGCAGCTGCCCCGCCGGCGCCGCCGCGGCGTTTTCGTAGTGATTGCGTGGTTCAGCCGCGCAGTAGCTTCGCCGCGCTCTCCGGCACCTCGATCGCCGGCGTGCTGCCGAGGTCCTTCAGCCGCACCGTCACCTCGATCAGCGAGACGTCCTCCCCGAGCTTGCGGACCGGCAGGCCGCGCTCGTGCCGGCGCTTGCCATCGGCGTCGAACTCCTCGACCTGCTCCGCAGGCGCCTCGGCTTCGATCTCCTCGCCCCCGGCCGTCCGGAACTGGACGTTGCCCGGCATGCGGTCGGTCCGGTAGGCCTTCGCGCGGATCCGTTCGATCCGCTCGGCCGCGGTGTCGATCTCGAATGCGAGGTCGACCGTGACCTCGGGGGGACCGCCGGCGCCGGCGCCGGCACCACCGATCCGGAACATCGGCCCGGGACCACCGCCGCCGCTCGGCATCGCGCCACTCAGGAAGAAGTCGACTGCGGCCTGCCCCTCGAGCGTCAGTCCGAACGTGACGCGGCCGGCGTCGAGCTTGCTCGTGTCGGTGTGCGCGAGCTTCCGCGCGGCGGGATCGAGCGATTCCAGCGCATCGTGCAACAGCACCGGATCGAACAGCCACGGCAGCGGCTTCCCATCGGCATCGGTTGCGCCGCGCAGGCGCCATTCGCCGTTGGCGTTCTGGACCACACGCCGCCCGCGGGCCACCAGCAGGGTGTCGCCGCTCTCGAGCTCATAGCTGCGCGAGGCGCCGAACCAGGTGCCATCGACCTCGACGTCCTGGCCGCCGAGCATCGCGCGCATCCGGCGCAGCATCGCGACGTCGCTCGACTCGGCGGAATGGAACGAGCCGTTCGCGAGCTGGCGGAGCTGCGAGAACGCCCGCTCGAACAGCTCCGGTCCGGGGACCGGAGCCGGAGCCGGCGCCGGCGCGGGATCCTGCGCAGCGAGCGCGGTCGCAAACAACGCAGCCAGGGGAACGTGACGCGGAACGGACAGGTGGGTCATCGGTACCTCGTGGGGCGGCGGACGCTCGGGCCGGCCGATTGCTTCCGGTCCGGCAGGAACTCCCGGTCAGACTACGACCACGCCTACGCCTCGGCCGGTGGCGGCGGCTCGGACTCTGCGCCGGACGCGGGCTGCTCACCGCCCTGCGCCGCCTCGCGCTGTTCGCGCTCGGTCCGGAGCTTGTGCAGCAGCTCCTGCATCCGGATCGCGCCGGCGATGCTCTGGTCGTGGCGGAACTCGAGCCGCGGCACGGTCCGCGTGTGCAGCACGCGGCCGACCTCGTACTGCACGTGGCGCGCGGCGTGGTCGAGCGCCTGGCCGGTCAGCCGCACCTGTTTGTCCTCGCCGAGCAGGCTCCAGTAGACGATGCAGCGCGTCAGCTCGCGGTCGAGCTCGACGCGCGTGATCGTGACCATGCCGATCCGTGGATCCTGCAGCTCGTGCGCGACGATCTCGGCGACGCGCGCCTTGATCAGCTCGGCGAGCCGGGCGGTCCGGCGCTCGTTCACTCGGCTCCGTTGGGGCTGATGATCTCGAGCTGCCAGTCGGCGAGGCTGCCGTCCCGCAGGTCCTTCAGCGTGTTGACGATCTGGTCCATTGCGCCGTTCAAGTATGGCACGTCGCGTCCGGTCGTGACGGCGGCGAACGTCGCCGTCGTGTGCACGTCCAGGTCCTCGACTTCGGCCACCGAGACGTTGAACTGCCGGCGCAACCGGTCCTTCAGCCCGCGCACGACGCGTCGCTTGTCCTTCAGCGACGTGGCGTGCGGGATGTCGACCGAGAACTGCAGGACGCCGATGTAGAACACGCTTCTGCGCCGCCGCCGCGGCTCCGGATGCTCGATTCGCGGAATGCGGTAGGCCGCGTCGCGGCGGCCGGGAAGAACTAACTCAACGTGCGCTTGACGAGTTTGGTCTCGAAGAACTCGAACTGATCACCGACCTGGACCGCGTCCCAGTTCTCGACCGTCATGCCGCACTCGAAGCCGGCGCGCACCTCGCGCACGTCGTCCTTCTCGCGCCGCAGCGTCGCGATCGCGCCGTGGTGCACGAGCCGCTTGTCGCGCGTCACGCGCACCTTGCTGTTGCGCGTGACCACGCCGTCGAGCACGTAGCAGCCGGCGATGTTGCCGAAGCGGCTGGACTTGAACACCGCGCGCACCTCGGCGTGGCCGAGCACGTTCTCGACCTCCTCCGGCTTCAGCATCCCCTCGATCGCGAGCTTCATGTCGTCGATCAGGTGGTAGATGACGTCGTAGAACCGGATGTCGACGCCGGCCCGTTCAGCGGCGAGCCGCGCCGGCTGGTCCGGCACGGTGTTGAACCCGATGATCACGGCACCACCCGCCTCGGCCAGCGAGACGTCGGTCTCGGTGATCCCGCCCAGCGCGGTGTGGATGATGTTGACGCGGATCTCGTTCGACGAGAGCTCCTCGAGGCTGCGACGGATCGGCTCCAGCGAGCCCATGACGTCCGCCTTCAGGATCACCTTCAGCTCCTGGATCTTGTGCGCGGCGAGCGCCTCCGAGAGGTTCTCGAGCGTGATCGTGCTGGTGGTCCGCTCCGCCAGCGACAGGTCGCGGGCGCGCCGCGTCCGCTCCTCGACGACCTCGCGCGCCTTCTTGGCGTCGGTGACGGCGTAGAACCGCTCGCCCGGCTGCGGCAGCGCGTCGATCCCGAGCACGGCGATCGGCGTCGATGGTCCGGCCTCGTCGATCATCTGGCCGCGGTCGTCCATCATCCCGCGCACGCGCGCGAAGCTGTTGCCGCACAGGATCCGCTCCCGCAGGTGCAGCGTCCCGTTGGTCACCATCGCGTGCACGACGATGCCCTGCTCCGGCGTCTGGCGGGACTCGATGACGATGCCGGCCGCCGGCGCATCCGGCTTCGCCTTCAGATCGAGCAGCTCGGCTTCGAGCATGATCTTCTCGACCAGATCGTCCAGACCGGTGCGGTTCAGCGCCGAGACGTCGGCGAACTGCGTCGTGCCGCCCCACTCTTCGGGCTGCAGCCCCTTGATCGCGAGCTGCTGGCGCACCTGCATCGGATTGGCGCCCGGCTTGTCGCACTTGTTGACCGCCACCACGATGGGGACGTCGGCGTCCTTGGCG
>CAZABP010000005.1:111366-111629 GCA_964483245.1 uncultured candidatus Brocadiaceae bacterium
CTTCGGTCTGCGGCATGACGCCGTCGTCGGCCGCGACGACCAGCACGACGACGTCAGTGATGCTGGCGCCGCGCGCCCGCATCGCCGTGAACGCGGCGTGACCCGGCGTGTCGAGCACGACCAGCTCGTGGCCGGACGGCGGCACGACGCGGTAGGCGCCGATGTGCTGCGTGATCCCGCCGGCTTCGCGCGCGACGATGTCGCTCTCGCGCAGCGCGTCGAGCAGCGAGGTCTTGCCGTGGTCGACGTGACCCATGAACGTC
>CAZABP010000005.1:111639-176824 GCA_964483245.1 uncultured candidatus Brocadiaceae bacterium
CAGAGGAGCGCCCCCATCACGATCAGGGCGATCGCCGTCACGACCGGCGCGCGGCGGTAGTCGGTCGCCTCGGCGGTCTGGTCCACCAGGTGCTGCAGCAGCTCGTCCTCGGCCTCCCGCCGCTCGACGATGCTGATGTTGCGGTTGACCTCGAGCGCGACCAGCTCGACCTCTTCCGGGGTCAGGAACGAGTTGATCGTCTTGCCCTTGACGCCCAGCTTGAACGTCAGCGTTGCGATCAGCTCGTTGACCTTGATCCCGAGCGCTTCGGACAGCGCCTTGATCGTGACCGGCGGGGTCAGCTCGACGATCTTGTTCGGGTCGACGGTCGCGGTCATCCCGCGGCCGCCACCGGTGCCGGTGCGACGACCGCCCGGTCCGCGCCCGCGCGGACCGCCACCCGGACCACCGCGTCGCTGCGGGCCACCGAGTGCGGGGCGCAGCGAGCCGCGGCGCGTCTGCGCGTTCTGCAGCGCCATCCGGCGCAGGTTGCGGTCGACGCCGGCCGGGTTGCGCTCGGAGCTCGGCGCCGAGCGCCGGGTCGCGTCGCGGATCGTTTCGGGGGCGAGCTCGATGCGGCCGAGCACCTTCGCCTTCGCCTGCGGCACGAGCAGTCGCTTGACCTCCTGCTCGTCCTGCGGTGCACCCGGAGCCGGCTGCGGCGGGGACTGCGGTGGCTGCTCTGGTGGCGCCGCCTGGGGCTGCGCAGGCGCCGGAGCTGGTTCGGCTGCGGGCTGCTGCCGCGCGGCCGGACGCACCGGCTCCGGCGCGGGAGCCGGCTCCGCTGCCGGCGGGGGTGGCGGTGGCGGCGGAGGTGGCGGTGGGGGAGGCGGCGGCGGCGGAGGCGGTGCCTCTGCGGCCGGCTGCCGTGTGGGCGGTGGCGGGGCTGGCGGCGCAGCGGGCTCGACCCGCGCAGCCGGCAGCGTCTTGCGTGGTGGAAGCTCCGGCTCCGGAGCCTTGGCCGCGGGCTCCGGCTCGAGCTCCGGCTCGAACTCGCCAGGGAGCTTCTTGCGCACCGGTTCGCGCGTCGGCACCGGGGGTGGCAGCGACTTCTTGCGCGGGCGTCCGGGTGCCGCGGTGCTCGCCTCGGCGTCGGCATCGCCGACGGCGCCCTTGCGCCGCAGTCCGGATGCCTCCAACCGCGCCATGACCATCATCTGGTCCGCCTCGCTCAGGTAGGTCATGTGACCTTTGATCTGCTCGAAGCCGAGCTGATGCAGCAGCTCGACCATCTCCGGGCCTTTCATCCCGTAGTCGCGAGCGAGTTCGTAGACGCGGAGTTTGCTCAATCCTGCTCCTGTGGGATTCCGCTACCGCGACCTCGCGGCCGGAATCGGGATTCTCTTAGGTCGTCGCCCCCTCCGCACCAGGGCGCCTCTCGGCACCATGGAGTTGGTCGCCAGCCTCATCGGCGACCTGCGGCGGTTCGACGTGTTCTCGTTCCTGCGGTTGCGGCGCCGCGTCCCCGTCGGCATCCGGCTCTGGCTCCGACTCCGGCACGTCCGCGCCACCCCCCTCGTCGGCGTCGCGCGCCTCCGCGGCAGCGGCAGCATGCGCGGCAGCGCCGGTGTCGTCCTCGGCGAGCGACCGCTCCAGCTCGTCGCGGGTCATGATGTTGATGTCCCAGCCGGTCAGCTTGGACGCCAGCCGCACGTTCTGACCCTTGCGGCCGATCGCCAGCGAGAGCTGATCCTCGAGCACGAGCACCAGCGCCTTGCGGCCGGAGTCGTCGAGCTCGATGTGGCTGATCTCGGCCGGCTTCAGTGCGCTCGTGATCAACACCTGCGGGTCGTCGTTCCAGCGGATGATGTCGATCCGCTCGCCGTTCAGCTCGTCCATGATCGAGCGGATCCGGGTGCCGCGGACGCCGACGCAGGCGCCGACGCAGTCGACCTTCGGGTCGGCGGAGTGCACGGCCAGCTTGGTGCGGTAGCCCGGCTCCCGCTCGATCCGGCGGATCTGGATCGTGCCGTCGGCGATCTCCGGCACCTCGAGCTCGAACAGCGCCCGGACCAGGTCGCGGTGCGCGCGCGACAGGATCACGCGGACGCGCGGGCCGACCTTCTTGACCTCGAGCACGAGGGCCCGGATCCGGTCCCCGACGTTGTAGTTCTCGCTGCGCACCTTCTCGGCGTGCGGCAGCAGACCTTCCATGTTGCGGCCGAGGTTGACGATCACCGTGTTCCCCTCGAACCGCTGCACGACGCCGGACACGATCTCGCCGAGCTTCTGCTCGTACTCGTCGTAAAGCACGTCGCGCTCCGCCTCGCGGACCTTCGACATGATCGCCTGCTTGACCGCCTGCGCCATGATCCGGCCCTGCTCCTCGAGGCTGATCTCGTAGTTGCATTGCCACTGGCCGGTCTCGCGGTTCAGCGCCAGCTCGAGATCGTCGATGCCGTAGCGCTTGGAGATCGCCTGATGGACTGCCTGCTCGATCGAGCGGAACAGCTCCTCCTTGTCGATCTCCCGGTCACGGGCGATCGAGTCGATGTAGCGCAGGATCTCAGCGGACGTCGACATGGATGGCTGGTAGGGGATTCCGGGATGCCGGTCGGCGTTCCGGCAGCCGAGATACTGCCCATTCCCGACGGGCATTGGGCCATCCGGTGCCGGCACGAGGCCGGCGAACGAGCCACGCCCCGGAAACAAAAAAGAGCGGGATGTCCCGCTCAGCCTCCGGGTCGAGAACTCGGGCTGAGGATGCTAGCCAGGCACCGGATCCGGTCAAGCGCGAGCGTCGCGGCGACCGCGGGACAGCCCATTCACGAGATCGGCCGCGTGATACCGCGTCACGGCGGCCCCGGCGCACGCCGGGCGGCCGGTGCGCGTGCGGCGTCGTTCGTAGCGGGGTTCGCACAGCACGCGGGTTAGCATGCGCGGCCGATGCACGACGGGTTCCGAGTTGAGCGACCATTCGAAGCGCGCGACCTCGAGCGGTTGCTGCAGTGGCTCACCGCGGCGGGGCTCGGCACCTCCCCCCGCCTGCCGGCGCCGCTGTTGCTGAAGCGGTTGACCGAAGACCCTGCCATCGTCTGCCGGGTGTGGAGCGAGGGGGGCGTCGCCGTCGGCTGCTACCGCCTCGACCTGGCCCCCGACCGCACCGCGGAGCTGACGCTGATCGTGGACCCGGCGCGGCAGCGGCGCGGGGTGGGGGCGGCGATGGCCGAGGCGGCGCTGCAGGAATGCCGCCGCCGGCGGCTGCGCGCGCTGGTTGCGGTCGTCCATCAGTCGAACGAGCAGGCGCAGCGGTTCTTCGCGGCGATCGGATTCGAGGGCAGCGGGATCCCGGTCCCCGGCTTCGTGCACTTCGTCCGTCTGATCCACCGCGCCGAGGCCGCGGCGCCGTTGGAGATCCAACCCTGAGCGAGTCGGGGCCGGCGTCTGCGATCCCGGCCGCGCGGTGGCCGGAGTCCTGGTCCCGGCCGCCGGCCGGGCGGGTGCTCTGCTTCGCGCCGCATCCGGACGATGAAGTCGCCGGCCCGGGTGGGGCGCTCGCGCTGCATCGGCTGGCCGGCGACCCGGTCCGCGTCGTCGTCGCGACCGACGGCAGGGCCGGGGATCCGGAGCAGCGGTTTCCGCCGGCGGACTATGCCCAGCTGCGCGCCGCCGAGTCGGCACAGGCACTGGCGCTGCTCGGCGTCGACGAGCTGCGCTGCTGGGGCTTCCCCGACAGCGCCGTCGTGACCGAGCAGGACCTCGACGAGGTCGGCCGGCGCGCCGCGCAGGAGGTCGCCGAGTTCGCGGCCGAAGTCGTCTACGTGCCGTGGGTCGGGGAGCTGCACGGCGACCACGTCGCGCTGCACGTCGGGGTCCTGCGCGGACTGCGCGCGGCTGGATTCACCGGCACGCTGCTCGGCTATGAGATCTGGAGCGCGATGCTGCCGGACGTGCTGCTCGACATCACGCCGGTCGCCGAACAGAAGTGGCGCGCGCTCGGCTGCTACGCGACGCAGCTCGCGTACTTCGATCTGGTCGATCCGATCCGCGGGCTGAACCGCCATCGTGCGCTGCTCGGCGCGCGCGGCCCGCGGTATGCCGAAGCGTTCCTCCGGCTCGCAACCGGCCGCCGCGCGTGACCGTCCTGCAGCTGACCGCCCCGGCGAGCAAGCTCGCGCGCAAGGGCAGGCAGTGGTTCTACGCCGACGAACTGATCGGTCCGGCGCCAGCCGACCCGGCGCTCGTGCGACTGCTCGACGCGCAGGAGCGGGACCTGGGGTTGGCGTTCTACTCGCCGCAGTCGCAGTTGCGCGTGCGCCGTTGTGGGCCGTGGCCGGATCCGCCGCAGGTGCCGGCGGCGACCGAGCTGCTGCCGGCGCGGCTCGCGGCCGCGGTCGATGCCCGCGCCGGATCTGCCGCTCCGGACGGGGGCGTCCGCCTCGTCCATGGCGATGCCGACTGGCTGCCGGGTCTCGTCGTCGACCGCTATCGCGACTGTCTCGTCCTGCAGTCGACGTCCGCCGTCATCGAAGCGCAGCTCGACGTCGTCGTGCCGTGGCTCGTCGAACGGTTCGCGCCGCGCACGGTGCTCGCCCGCAACGACCTCGCCGTACGCAAGCTCGAGGGACTGCCGGAGGAGGTCCTGCTGCTGCACGGACGGCGGGTGGAGGAGGTCGAGATCGTCGAACGGGGGGTGCGGCACCCGGTCGCGCTGTGGAGCGGACACAAGACGGGGTTCTACCTCGACCAGGCGCCGGCCCGTGCGCGCGTGCACGAGCTCGCGGCCGGACGCAGCCTGCTGGACCTGTTCAGCTATCAGGGGGCGTTCTCGCTGGCGGCGCTGCATGGCGGTGCGCGGTCCGCGCTGGCGATCGACGCCGACGAGGAGGCGCTGGGTCGGGCCGCCGCGGCGGCACAGGCGCAGGGGTTGAGCGGGCTGGAGACGCGGCAGGCGAACGTGTTCCACGCGCTGCGCGAGCTGCGCCAGCAGCAGCGGACGTTCGATCTCGTCGTGCTCGATCCGCCGGCGTTCTGCAAGAGCCGGCGCGAGCTGCAGGACGGCATGCGCGGCTACCGCGAGGTCAACCGCCAGGCGATGCGCCTGCTGGCGCCAGGGGGTTGGCTCGTGACCTGCTCCTGCAGCCACCATCTGGCAGCGCCGATGTTCGAGGATCTGCTGCGCCAGGCCGGGGCGGGTCTGCCGTTCCGGTTGCTGCTGCGCGGGCGGCTGCAGGCCGGACCGGATCATCCGGTTTGGCTCGACGTGCCGGAGTCGGAATACTTGAAGGTCCGCCTGCTGCAGCGCAGTTGACTGCAGTGGAACCGGATCCCGACGCAGATGGATGCTCCCGTGACGATCGAGCTGAACGGCGAACCGAAGTCGGTGCCGCGCGGGACCACGGTCGCCGCGCTGTTGGCGCAGCTCGGCCTCGAAGGGCGGCAGGTCGCCGTCGAGCGCAACCGCGAGCTGGTGCGCAAGGAGTCGTTCGCCGCGACCGAGCTGCAGCCGCAGGATCAGCTCGAGATCGTGTCGTTCGTCGGGGGGGGTTGAGCCGATGAGCGGAGCCACACCGAGCGCGCGCGCCGAGCGCTTCAGCAAGCCGGCCGATGGCCCGCTGGTGATCGGCGCGCATCGGTTCCAGTCGCGGCTGTTCGTCGGCACCGGCAAGTATGCCGACCTGGAGGTCATGCGGCGTGCGCTCGAAGCGTCCGGGACGCAGTGCGTCACGGTCGCCGTGCGGCGGATCCAGCTCGGCGTTCCTGCCGGCAGGACCCTGCTCGACTACCTCGACCGCCAGAAGTACGTGCTGCTGCCCAATACGGCTGGTTGCTACACCGCCGAGGACGCAGTGCGGACCGCGCGGCTGGGGCGCGAGGCCGGCATGTCGGACCTGGTCAAGCTCGAGGTGCTCGGCGATCCGGAGACGCTGCTGCCGGATCCGGTCGGGACGCTGCAGGCTGCGCGCACGCTGGTCGCCGATGGGTTCACCGTGCTGTGCTACACCAGCGACGATCCGGTCGTCGCGCGCCAGCTCGAAGATGCCGGGGTCGCCGCCGTGATGCCGGCTGGCGCGCCGATCGGCTCCGGGCAGGGGATCCTGAACCCCAATCACATCCGGATCATTCTCGAGCGCGCGCGCGTGCCGGTCCTGGTCGACGCCGGCGTCGGCACCGCGTCCGACGTCGCCGTCGCGATGGAGCTCGGCAGCGATGGCGTGCTGCTCAACACCGGGATCGCGCTCGCGCGCGATCCGGTGCGGATGGCGCGCGCGATGAAGCTCGCCTGCGAGGCGGGGCGCGATGCGTTCCTGGCCGGGCGGATGCCGAAGCGGCTGTACGCCTCGGCGTCCTCCCCGAGCAGCGGCTTGATCGAACCAGCAGGCGGGATCGCGGGTGAGTGACGGCGATCGGGTCGCGCTCGCGCGCGAGCGTGGCTTCCGTCTCGTGTTGGCCGGGATGGCGTTCCTGCTGTTCGTCGTCAGCGCGCAAGCCGCGCTGATGCTGATCGGCAGTGAGAGCCTGCCGGCGCAGCTGCTGGCGACCGGCGTCGGCTGGGTGTGCCTGATCGGGCTGCGCGTGGTCCTGTCCGACGGCTCGGCGCCAGGCCGGTGGCGGGATGCGCGGACGGCGCTGCTCGGTTATCCGATCTTCCTGCTGCTGTTCGTGCCGTTGCTGGCTGCGTATGCCTGGACGCTGCAGGAGCTCGGTGTGACGTTTCCGCCGCAGGACGTGTTGCAGCTCGCCGTGCAACCGGAGCTGCCGGTGACGACGCGTGTGCTCGTGCTGGCATCGATCTGCATCGTCGGCCCGCTGGGCGAAGAGGTGTTGTTCCGCGGCTACGTGCAGAGCGCGCTGCGCGGCCTGCTCGGGCCTGCGGGTGGATTGCTGCTGACGTCGGTTCTGTTCGGCCTCGTGCACGGCCTCGTGTATGCCGTGCCGACCGGGTTGATCGGGCTGTGGCTCGGTTGGCTGCGGGAGCGCAGCGGCGGACTGCTGGCGCCGTTCGTCGCGCATGCGCTGCACAACAGCGTCACGGTCGCCGTGGTACTGTGCTGGCCGTCGTTGTTGGAGCTGATGTACGACCGATGAAATCGAGCGAGCGCGAATTCCTCGTCACCCCGGACATGGCTGGACGCTTCGTGCGCCGCGGCCGTGCGCTGATCGCCGACAACGCGGTCGTGATCGGTGACGTCGAACTCGGCGTCGACGCCAACATCTGGTTCGGCGTGACGATCCGCGGCGACGACGCACCGATCCGGATCGGGGACGGCACCAACATCCAGGACAACAGCGTCGTGCACGTCGATCCGGGTGTCACGCATCGGATCGGCCGCAACGTGACCGTCGGTCATGGGGCCATCCTGCACGGCGCCGAGATCGGCGATCACTGCTTGATCGGGATGGGCGCGATCCTGCTCGGCGGGTCGCGGATCGGCGAGTTCTCGATCATCGGCGCTGGCGCGTTGGTCCCGGAAGGGATGGTCGTGCCGCCGCGGTCGCTGGTCGTCGGCCTGCCGGGGCGCGTGCGCCGCGAGATCACGCCAGACGAGGAAGCCGACCTGCGCTGGCGTCCAGGACACTATGTGCTGCGCGCGCAGTCGTATCTCGCCGTGAGCCGTTGAGTCGAAAGGTCACCACGATGATGTCCCTGCGGTTGTCCGTCCTGCTGTCGTTGGCGTTCAGTGCCTGTTCGTCGCTCCAGGTCACGAGCGATTACGACCCAGAGGTCGACTTCAGCCGCGGGTTCGAGCGCTACGCGTGGCGCCCGGCCGAGGAGATGCGTAGCAACGGGGTCACCGACGAGCTGACCGACAAGCTGTTGCGGGACGCGATCGATGCCGAGATGGCGGCGCGCGGGTTCCAGAAGGTGACCGGGCAGCCGGAGTTCCTGATCGGTTACCACGCAGCCGTCGATCAGGAGATCGGCTTCCGGCCGACGTCGACGACCGGATTCGTGGTCGGCCCGCATTGGACCTACGGGTCGACGATGTACTACGGGACCTCCGAGCAGCCGTACGTCTATGAGAAGGGGACGCTGATCCTGGATTTCCTGAAGGACGGCGGGAAGCGGCTGGTGTGGCGCGGGATCGCGTCTGCGCGCGTCGATCGCACGGCGAGTCGCGAGGAACGGATGGAGCGTGCACGCGAGGCGGCCGCCGAGATGCTCGCGCAGTTTCCACCGGAGCAGGACCGGTAGCGGTAGCGGCGCGCGGCGGGCAACGGCCAGCGGGGCGGCGGGGCGGCGGGGCGGCGCAGTGCTGGCTGCGTATCGCGAGGATGCTGCACTCCATGCCTGTGGATGGGCTCCCGGAACGACTCGCGCCGCGGTTCAGTCCCGACGCGCTGGGCTTGCAGCGGCGCTGCGACCTGGCGCCTGGCAGCGTCCCGAGGATCAACAGCCAGTTGGAACAGCATCCTGTGACGAAGCGCCGGCCGAAGTCGTCGATTTTCCGTCGTGCAGCGACCGCACAGTTGCGGTGTCATCGGTGCTCCGACGCCCCGGCACGGCCTGTGCTAGGTTTCGGTCGGCCCTCTCTCTCACGACCGGGTGATCCCGATGCGCAGCCTCCCCCTCGTCTCGATCGTCGCCGTCTCCCTGCTCGCCGCCTGTTCGAGCAGCAAGAGTGGTTCTTCGCTGCAGATCCTGAACGCCGTGCTGTTCGACACCCGGACCGAGGTCGTCGTTGGTGGCGGGAGCTCGCCGGATGCCGTGCTCGTCGACCTGGACCTGGATGGGCGCCTCGACCTGGCGATCGCGACCCATGCCGGCGCCGTCGAGCTGCAGTTCGGGCGCGGTGACGGGACGTTCGGCAACCCGCGCACGGTCGACGTCGTCGGCCGCCTGGTCTCGATCGCGTGTGGCGACCTGGATCGTGACGGCGATCCGGACCTCGTCGTGCTGCGCGGGGACGCGCTGCAGGCAACCGTGTTGCGCAACGATGGCGGTGGCACCTTCACGCGCGGTGCCGACCTCACGGTCCCGGAGAACGCGATCGAGGTGTTGATCGATGATCTGACCGCCGATGGCGATGCCGACCTCGTGATCGCCGCGCTCGGCTCGCCGCAGCTCGCGCTGTTCCAAGGACAGGGCAACGGCTCGTTCTCGCCGGCGACCGCCCTGCCGCTGCCGGACGGCGCTTCCGGTCTCGCGAGTGCGACCGGCGAAGTGACCGGAGACGGCTGGCGCGACCTGATCGTGACCGACGCGTCGAACGACCGTGTGCTCGTGTACCCCGGCCAGAGCAGCGGCACGCTCGGCAGTCCGATCGCATATCCGGTCGGCGATGCGCCGGTCGCCGCGTCGGTAGGGGATCTCAACGGCGACGGCAAGGTCGACATCGCAGTCAGCAACCTCGGCGATGCGTCGTTGTCGTTGCTGCTGCAGGAGCAGGGTGGATTCCGGATCGAGCGGTTGGCGCTCGACGGCGCGCCCGGCCGCACGCTCGTCGGGGATGTGACTGGTGATCAGATTGCGGACATCGCGGTCTGCCGGCTCGATCAGCTGGCCGTCAGCGTGCTCGCGGGCCTGGGCGGCGGCCGCTATGCCGAGCCGGCGCAGCTCGGCTCCGGGGGCACGCCGACGCGTGTGTTGAGCGGCGACGTCGACGGCGACCAGCATGCGGATCTGGTCGCGACCGGCGGCGGGTTCGCGCGGCTCAGTCTGTGGCGCGCCGGGACCCCGCCCGGCCTGCGCGGCGCGGTCGATCACCCAGCGGGAATCGCCTCGCCTGCATTCGTCGTCGCGGCCGACTTCGATGGCGATGGGCGCAGCGAAGTCGCAGCCGGGGGTGCCGAGGGAACGGTCATCAGTTTCTTGCGCATCGAGCTGGATGCGAAGCCGTTCGCACGCTCGCAGGTGCTGCTGAGTGTCGATGTCGGCAGGCCGGTGTTCAACCTGACGCGAGGTGACTTCGACCGTGATGGGCGCATCGACATCGCCGTCTCGGCGGTCGGTGGCGTGCGGATCCTCGCCAACACGAGCACGCCGGGGCGTCTCGCGTTCGACCTCGTCCCGCCGAACGGATCCGGCGTGTTGGTGCCGGCCGTCGGTCCGTTCGAAGTCGTCGCTGCCGATCTGGATCTTGATGGCGACGACGACTTCGTCATCGCCGACGCCGGGGCCGGCAACGTGCTCGTGCTGCGCGCGCTACCAGGACGGTTCGAGTACGCCGCGACTGCGTTGAAGATCGCCGTCGACGGGATGCCGGGCGGACTCGCGATCGCCGACTTCACCGGCGATGGCTATCCGGACATCGCCGTCAGCCGCCACCTCGCGGGCCGGATCTCGATCCTGCGCAATGACGGCGCCGCGGGCTTCATCGCGCACTCCGAGGTCCTCAGTGGCGCCGGACCGATCTACCTGCGCACTGCCGACTTCGACGAGGACGGCCGCGACGACCTCGTAGTCAGCAACGTCAATGCCGACGAAGTGCGCGTGCTGTTGTCGTCCGGCTACGGGTTCCGTCCGCTGCGGATCGCCGCCGGCGAGCGCCCGACCGCGCTGCTGACGCGCGATCTGAACCGGGACGGCAATGCCGACATCCTGGTCGCGTCGCTGCGCGGCGCGGACTTCCGGATCCTGCTCGGTGACGGGAACGGCGGCTTCCCGCGCATGCTGCCGTTCGCCGGTAGCTATCGCGCCGTCTCGGCGGATCTAGCTGACGTGAACGGCAATGGTCTGCTGGATCTGCTGCTCGGGTCGCTCGAGACGAATCGGGTCAGCGCGTACCGTAACGTCAGCCGCTGATCACGCCGCGCACGCGCGCGGCGGTGGTCCCGCCGATCTCCTGCCACGCAACTGCAATTGCAGCGAAGCGGGCTTCGTTGTTGCCGCTGATTCGACCCTTAGGAGGCAATCATGCGTGCAACGACGACCGCGATGCTGGCACTGCTGGGCATCGCGACCGCGTGCGCCGACTCCGACTCCCGCCCTGCGGCGCTGAGTGCGCCACAGACGATCGGCATCGACGTGCGTGAAGACCTCACCCTCGCGGCCGCGACCAGCGCGGACGCGGTGCTGAGGGATTTCAACAACGACGGGATCCAGGATCTCGCGGTGGCCACGTTCGAGGGCACCGTGGAGGTCCGCTTGGGCAGGCCGCAGGGTGCGTTCGCCGGACCGATCGTCGTCGAACTGCCGGGCAAGCTGGCGGCACTGGCTGCCGGTGACCTCGACAACGACCACGACATCGACCTCATCGTGCTGCGCCAGGACAAGCAGCTGGTGACGTCGCTGGTCAATGACGGGCGCGGCGGGTTCCACATCGCTGCGAACGCTGCGACGCCGCCGGAGCCGGTGGACGTCCTGCTCTGCCAGGCGATGGGAGATGCGAACCTCGACCTGGTCGTCTCCGCGCTCGGGTCCCCCGAGCTCGGCGTCTGCCCTGGCAAGGGGGACTGCTCGTTCCACGTGCCGACGATGCTGCCGATTCCGCCGGGCGTGAACATGGTCGCAACCGTGGCCGGGGACCTGACCGGCGACGGCCGCGATGACCTCGTCGTCGTCGACTCCGACGGCGACATGATCTGGCTCTATCCCGGCTCCGCGATGGGCTTCGCGCCCTACCACGGCTTCGACGTCGGCGACGCTCCGGTCGCGGCCGCGATCGGCGACGTCAACCGCGATGGACGTGCCGACCTCCTCGTGGCAAACCTCGGTGACCGGAGCGTCAGCGTCATGCTCTGCAACGGCGAGCTGCCGGAGCTGTTCACGACGCACGTGCTCCCGGTCGAAGGTGCACCCGGTCGCCTCGCGGTCGGCGACGTGACTGGAGATGGCTTTGCGGATCTCGCCGTTGCGCTGTTCGGCGAGTTCGCGATCAGCCTGTTCCCGGGCCGTGCCGACGGCACGCTCGATCGCCAGGTGCAGCTCGTTGCCGGTGGCATGCCGACGCGGCTGATGATCGGCGACGTCGACCGTGACGGCCGCGAGGATCTGCTCGCGACGGGTGGCGTGTTCGGCAAGATCGGCATCTGGCGCGCGCGTCCACCGTTCGGCTTGACCGGCGCGCTCGCACACCCGACCGGCCTCGGCGAGGCCCCGTTCGTCGCAGTCGCCGACTACGACGCGGATGGCCGCAGCGAGATCGCGGTCGCCGGTGCGCACAGCCATCTGGTCGCGCTGCTGCGGATGGTCGACGAGACGAAGCCGTTCCCGCGGCTCGAGTCGATCGCGCAGATCGACGTCGGTCGTCCGGTGTTCCAGCTCACCAAGGGTGACCTGAACCACGACGGCAAGCTCGACCTGCTCGTGTCCGGGGTCGGTGGTCTGCGGGTCCTCGCGAACCGCAGCACGCCGGGGGCTCCCGCGTTCGAAGTCCTGCCGGTGCAGCCGCCTGGCGTGCTGTTCCCGGCCACGGCGCCGTTCGAGGTCGTGCCGATCGATCTCGAGGGAGATGGTCGGTTGGATCTCGTCGTCGCCGACTCCGGCGCCGACCAGGTCCTCGTGCTCCGGTCGCTCAACGACTGGTTCGAATACGACTGGCAGGCGATCCGACTGCCGGTCGACGGGATGCCTGGCGGCCTCGCGGTCGCCGACTTCACCGGCGATGGCTACGTCGACATCGCGGTCAGCCGCTACGAGGCGGGTCGCATCACGATCCTCGCCAACGACGGCTACGGCACGTTCCAGGGCCTGGCCGAGCTCCCGAGCGGAGCCGGTCCGATCTACCTGCGCACGGCCGACTTCGATGCGAACGGTTGGGCGGATCTCGTCGTCAGCGCCGTCAACGCCGGCGAAGTGCGCGTCTGGTTCTCGACCGTCAACGGGTTCCGCATGCTGGCGCTGCCGGCAGGCTCGCGGCCGACTGCGCTGCTGGCGCGGGACTTCAACGCGGACGGGCGGCCGGACATCCTGGTCGGCACGTTGAGCGGTGCCGAGTTCCGGCTGCTGCTCGGTGACGGGCGAGGCGGATTCCCGCGCGTGCAACTGCTGCCTGGCAGCTACCGCGCGGTCTCGGCCGAGGTCGCCGACCTGACCGGCGACGGCAAGCACGAGCTGATCATCGGCTCGGTGCTGCAGGATCGGCTCGCGATCCTGCGCGGGCTCTGAAGCCCTCTCCCAGCGTCGCGCCCGCCCGCGCACCCGCTAAGGTGCGCGGGCGATGGCGCCTACCGCTGATCTGATGGGAGTGATCCTTGCCGCTGGCAAGGGCACGCGGATGCAACCGTTCTCCGAGCGGTACCCGAAGCCGATCCTCCCGGTCGCCGGCAAGCCGCTGGTCGCGCATCAGCTCGAGACGATGGCGGCGCTCGGCATCCAGGATGTCGTGATCGTGATCGGACACCTGGGGCACGAGGTCGTGCGGGCGCTCGGCGACGGCTCGGCGTTCGGGCTGCGGCTGACCTACGTCGAGCAGGGGGAGACGCTCGGGATCGCGCATGCGGTGTCGCGGCTCGAGGCGCATGTGGATCGGCCGTTCTTCCTGTTCCTCGGTGACATCTTCTTCGAGACGGAGAACCTCGGGGCGATGCTCGAGCGGATACGCGGACCGCAGCCGGCCGCCGCGGTGTTGGCGGTCAAGCGGGAGCCGGACCGCGCGGCGATCCGGCGCAACTTCGTCGTCGAAGCCGGCCCGGACGGGCGGGTGACGCGCGTCATCGAGAAGCCGCGGTTCCCCAAGACGGACTTGAAGGGCTGCGGCATCTACCTGTTCGACGTGACGTTCTTCGACGCGGTGCGCCGCACGCCGCGCACGGCGCTGCGCGACGAGTACGAGCTGACCGACGCGATCCAGATCTACATCGAGTACGGCTATCACGTCGCGGCGGCGGAGGTGATCCGCAACGACCTCAACCTCAGCTATGCGCACGATCTGCTCGATCTCAACCTGCGCTGGCTGGACGGCAGCGGGCAGTCACACTGGCGCGGCCGGCACGTGCAGGTGCACCCGGACGCGAAGCTGGAGCGCTGCGTGTTGATGGACCGCGTCGTCGTCGAGCATCCGATCCGGATGCGCGACTGCCTGGTGTTCACCGGCACGCACGTCGCGCACGCCCGCGACCAGGAACGGATGATCTTCACGCCGGACACCGAGATCCGGATCGAGGCGCGATGATCGCACTGGCGCTGTCGCTGGCGCTGCTGGCGCCGCAGGATCTCGTGATCCGCGGCGGCGAGGTCTGGACCGGCGCTGCGCCCTGGCGCGGTGACCTGGTCGTGCGCGACGGGCGTTTCACACAGGACCGGCCGTCCGCAGCAGCAGCGATCCTGCAGCTTCCGGCGGGTGCGTTCGTGATGCCCGGTCTCGGCGACGCCCATGGGCATCTGGCCGGCCTCGGCCGCAGCCTGGTCGAAGTGGATCTGGTCGGCGTGCGTACCTATGCCGAGCTGGTCGCGCGGACCGGCGCGCAGGCGCAGACGCAGGAGGACGGGAGCTGGGTGCGCGGGCGCGGCTGGGATCAGAACGACTGGCCGGGCGGCGCCTTCCCCACGCATCAGGAGCTCAGCACGGCCGTGCCGGACCATCCCGTGTTCCTGGTCCGGATCGATGGCCACGCGGCGCTGGTCAACGCGCGAGCGTTGCGGCTGGCCGGCATCGACCGCGCGACGCAGGATCCTCCTGGCGGCGAGATCCTGCGCGACGCGGATGGCGAGCCGACGGGGGTGCTGATCGACCGCGCGATGGCGTTGGTGACGCGCCATCTGCCGGAGACCGGCGCAGGCGAGCGCGAGCAGTTCTACCTGCGCGCGCAGCAGGCCTGCCTCGAAGCCGGCCTGACCTGCGTCCACGACGCCGGGGTTCCGGGTGACGACGTCGATCTGCTGCGCCGGTTGCACGCTGCGGGTCGCTGGCAGCTGCGCGTCTACGTCATGCTCGCGGCGCAGGAGACGGACCGGATCCGCCAAGGGCCCTGGCAGACGCCGGACCTGGTGTTGACGGTGCGCGCAGTCAAAGGGATGGCGGATGGCGCGCTCGGCTCACGCGGTGCGGTCCTGCTGCAGGAGTACTCCGACCGCCCCGGCCACCGCGGGCTGTTCGTGACGCCTAAGGCGGCGCTGCAGCCGCTCGCGCAGCTGTGCGCCGACCACGGCTTCCAGTTCTGCGTGCACGCGATCGGCGACCGCGCGAACCGCGACGTGCTGGAGGTGTTCGCCGCGACGCGCTTCGCCGAGGAGGCCCCGGCGCCGCGCTGGCGTGTCGAGCATGCGCAGATCGTGGCGCCGCCGGACTTCGCGCGGTTCCGCGACCTGGGCGTCGTCGCGTCGATGCAGCCCACGCACCTGACCTCCGACATGCCCTGGGCGCCGGCGCGGCTCGGGCCGGAGCGGGTGCGCGGCGCGTATGCGTTCCGCACGATGCTGGCGCACGAGGTCCCGCTCGCGTTCGGCTCCGACTTCCCGGTCGAGTCGCACGATCCACGCCGCGGGCTGTACGCCGCGCAGACGACGCGTCCGTGGGAAGGTGACGGCGCCGAGCTGCGAACCGACCAGAAGCTCTCGCTCGACGAGACGCTGCGCGCATTCACGCACGGCGTCGCGCACGCGGCGTTCCAGGAGCGCGAGCTCGGCACGATCGAGCCGGGCAAGCTCGCGGATCTGACGATCTTCGACCGGCGGCCGACGCCGGAGCATCTGCACGAGGCTCGCGTGCTCGCGACCGTGATCGCGGGACGCGTGGTCCACCGCGACCTGCAATGAACGACTACGCAGCGAAGCTCGCCGCGCTGCAGGCGCAGCTCGCGGCTCTGCCGGGTGCCGTCGTCGCGTTCTCCGGCGGCGTCGACTCGTCGATGTTGCTGCACCGGTGCGCCGGGGTCCTCGGCGCGAACGTGCTCGCGGTCACCGCCGACTCGGCGTCGTTGCCGCGCGCGGAGCTGGCCGAGGCGCAGGCGTTCACGGCCGGTCTCGGCGTGCGCCATGTGCTGCTCGCGACGCAGGAGCTGTCGCGTCCGGAGTACCGCCGCAACGATGGGCAGCGCTGCTATCACTGCAAGTCGGAGCTGTTCGCCGCGATCTCTGCGCAGCGCGGCAACCTCGGCGATCCGGCCTGGCCGGTGCTGTACGGCGCGATCGCCGACGATGCGCTCGACGACCGTCCCGGTGCGCGCGCCGCGAGCGAACACCGCGTGCTGGCCCCGCTGGCGGACTGCGGCTTCACCAAGGCAGACGTCCGTCGCTACAGCCGCGAGCACGGACTCGCGACGGCGGAGAAGCCGGCGATGGCCTGTCTCGCGTCCCGCGTCGCCGCCGGGACTCCGGTGCTGCCGGAGTTGTTGGCGCGGATCGAGCAGGCGGAGGCTGCGCTGCGAGCGCTCGGCTTCCATGACCTGCGCGTCCGCCACCATGGCGACATCGCCCGGATCGAGGTCGGGCTGAGCGAGCTCGCGCATGCGATCGGTCCGGCGCGCGCGGCGATCCTGGCAGCGGTGCGCGCCGCCGGTTGGCGTCACGTCACGCTCGATCTGGCCGGTTACCGCGCCGGGTCGACGAACCCGGTGCGCGCCAACACCTGACCCCCCGGGCGTTGCTGCAACAGCGCCTGTGCGAACGCGCGCTCGGCCGGATCCGGATGCGTCCGCGCGACGCGTTCCGCCGCGCTGCGGTCGCCGCCGGCGACCAGCGCGAGCAGCGCGATCCGCCGCTCCGGCGTGGCGGTGGATTCCAGCGTGACCGCGAGCTGCGCACGGCCGGCCTCGTCCTGGCCCAGCGCCCACAGCAGCTCCTGCCGGACGCGCGGGCGCGCATCCGCCATCAGCGCGAGCAGCTCGCGATCGCCGGCGACACGGTCCAAGCGCGCGAGCGCCGCGATCGCATTGCCGGCGACCAGCGGGTCCGGATGCGTCAGCGCGATCTGGCGCAGCTGCGCGGCGTCGTCGTGCGTCGCTGCGCGGCAGGCACCGACGTAGTCGCGCATCTGCGCACGCGCCGGCAGCGTCTCACCGCGCTCTGCGGCGAGCAGCGGCGCGAGGCCGGGGAGCGCGGGGTCCGGTTGCCGGGCACTGCCGTCGGACCAGGACACGAGGCCGAGCCCGACGGCGATTCCACCCGCGGCGAGCACGCCGAGGGCGGCGCGACGCCGGCGCTCTGTCGTCACCGCGTTCACCTGCGCTTGTCGTGCCGGTGGCTGTGGATCCGGACCGTCTGCGCGCCGAGCTCCCGGTCACCGGCCAGCAGCCGGACTTCGACCCGGAGGTCGTCCATCGCCAGCGCCCCGCTGGCAAGGCCCGCGCGGATCGCATTCGCGAGATCCCGGCGGTCGAAGAACAGCCGCAGCCCGATGCGGTGGCGGTCGAGGCAGATGATCCAGCCGGCGCGCACCGGCACCGGCGAGCCGCCATCCACGCGCAGCGTCAGCTGGCGTTCGCGCAGCGGCAGCAGCAGCTGCAGGTTCGGGCCGGTGACGTCGACCCAGGCACAGCGCGCGCCGCGTTTGGCCTTCAGGTCGATCGTGCCCGGCTGCAGCCGGACGACCTGCATGTTGTCGACCTGCAGCACGTGCCGCGTCGAGGTCTCACCGTGCGCAGTGCGCACCGTGGCCGTGATCGCGAGCGGTCCATCCAGGTAGCGGCGCGTATCCAGCGGCACGCGCAGCGTTGCGCTCGAGCCACGCGCCACGACCTGGCCGTCGACCGCCAGCTCGATCTCACGCAGGTCGGGCCCCGCAGCGTTGGCGACCAGCTCGACCACGCGGCGGACCTGCTGGCCGTCGGCCGGCGTCAGCGCCGGCGGCGGCATCGTCGGGTGCGACACCAGGACGTCGAACTCGACCTGCGCCGTGTTGCCGGCGAAGTCGGTCGCGACGACCCGCAGCGTCAACACGCCGTCCGGCCACCGTTGTGCGTCCTCCTGGCCGGACGCCAGCAGGTCGACGCGCGGCTGCGACGCGAACTGCGAGCCGTCCAGCATCGGCGCCTGCCCGCCGACCGTCTGCACGAGCGACCGCATGCCGCTGCCGACGTCGGTCGCCTGCGCTTCGAACCGGAACATGCCCTGCACCTCGACCAGTGGCACCGGCGTCAGCACCTGCACGTTCGGCGGCGTGTTGTCGACCGCGAACCCGACCATCGCGCGGCTCTCGTTGCCGGCGCCGTCGGTCGCGATCGCGACCAGGCTGTGCGCGCCGTCGGTCAATTGCGTCGTGTCCAGCGTCACGGCGACGTCGCCGCTCTGCTGCGATGCGATCGGCTGCCCATCGACGAGCAGCTGCAGCGTGACGATGCCGCTGCCCGGCGCGACGTCGGCCGCGTTTGCGCGCAGCTCGACGGTGTCGCGCAGCATGGCGCCGGCCTGCGGGCTCTCGATCTGCAGCAGCGGCGGTGTCGTGTCCAGATTGACCGTGATCGAGCTGCTGGTCGCACGCTGCGTCTCGTCGCTCGCGGTGACCGTGATCCGGTTCAGACCTTCGACGAGCGGGACGAGGCCGCTGGCCAGGCCGCCACCGGCCGGCAACGTGGCGGCGAGTCCGGCCGGATCGGAAGCAACCGACGTCGGCGTCAGGTCGTCGACGCGCACGGCGACTGCAGCAGCGCTGCTGCCGGGGCCGTACAGTGCTCCGTCCGCCGGTGCCAGGATCGTGACCACCGGCGCATCGAGGTCGAGCAGCACGTTGCGCACGAGCTCGGCGCGGTTGCCAGCGCGGTCGGTCACGACGACGCGCAGCGCGTTCGGACCCGGGACCAACGTGACCGGGATCAACACGGCGCCGCCGCCGGCCGGCAGGTCGCGTTGCGCGCCACCGGCGACGACCGACGTGGCCGTGAGGTCGCTGACGTCGATCGCGAGCGTCACCGCGGCATCGCCGAGGATCGCGCCTTCGGCCGGGCTCGGGATCGCGACGATCGGCAGCGACGTGTCGCGCGTCACGGTCACCGAAGCGCCCCCGGCGTTGCCGGCGGTGTCGGTCGCCGTGACTGCGATCGTGTAGTCGCCGTCGGCGCCATCCAGCGCCACGTCGCCGCTGGCGGTGCCGCCGCCGGCCGGCAGGCTGCCGGTCACGCCGGCCGGGCTCGAGGCGACCGTGGTCGGACTCTCGTCGACGACGGTCGCGCGCACCGCGACGAGCGCGCTGCCGACGACCATGCCGTCGAGCGGGACGTCGATCGAGATGACCGGCGGCGTCGTGTCGAACTGCGGCTTCGTCTTGCCGCCCGCACCGGCGGCGAAGATCGCCTGGATCTCGCTCCCTGCGAGCGCGCGGCCGTAGAGCGTCGGTTCGTCGAGGATGCCGTTCAGGGTCTCCTCGAGGCCGCCGGCGACGCCGGCCAGCTGCAGCGGAGCCGTGCCGTTGAACGGCAGGCGGCCGAGCCAGGCAAAGCCGGTCTGCACGCCGTTCTGGTAGATCCGCAGCTGCGTGCCGGTTGCGACCTGCTGCACGGTGACCGCGATGTGCACGAACGTCCCGAGCGGCACCGACGTGCTCGAGATCACCGCCTGCTCGAGCGAGTTGTCGGAGACGACCGCGAACACGCGGCCCGGTGCCGGCACGCCGGTGATCGACGCACCGGCCGTCGCCGGGAACGTGCCGGAGCTGCGCACGATGCCGATCGCGAACGGGGTGGTCCGGTGCAGCGCCGAACCCTTGTTGATCAGGTAGCTGTGCGCCGGCCGCAGCGCATCGACGCGCACCCAGCCTTCGAACGTCCAGTTCACGCGCAGGTCGAGCGGTGCCGCGTCAGGCACCGTCACCAGCGAACCCGGTCCGCCCGGCAGGTAACCCTGCAGCACGCGCGCCGCCGCGAACCCACCCGGCCCGCTCAACGTGCCATCGAGCGCGCTGGGGCCGAAGTCCGCCGCGTTGCCGTCGAACGCCCACCATCCGGTCAGACCGGCTGGTGGGGGAATCGAACCCTGCGCAGCGAGTCCGCCCGTGAGCAGACCAGCCGCGAGCAGCGCTCCCACGCGCCTCGCGTACCCGTTTCCCATGTTCCGTGCTCCCGGCGGGGAGTGTACGGATCCACTGCACCCCGGGTCGGCACGAGTTGCGGGTGCAGCAGGCAGCGCCGATGCCAGCGGCGCAAGCCGGGTCCCGGAGCGGGACTCGGCAGCCGCGGCGGCGGCGGCCGTCTACTCCATTGCGAACGGGTTCGGCGGCGGACCCTTGGGGTCCTCCTGATCGATCTGCTCGCGCGCGCGGTCGAACAGCTTCTGCTGCTCGGTGCTGGCGCGCTTGGCCGTCTCGTTCGCGTCGCGGAACATGTCGTCGAGCCGCTCCGCCTCGCGCTTGTGCTTGTCGAGCAGCGTGTCGAGATCACCGCCGCCGAGCCGTTCTTCCGGCCGCATCGCACGTGCCCGGCCACTTCGCGTGTTGATCTCGATCCGCTTGCCGCAGCAGGGGCAGTCGAGCTGGTAGAGATCTTTCGGCATCGTCACTCCTACGCGCCGGGAGGCCCGGGCTGCAGGGATTCGTTATCCTGGCCGCCGCAGGGCGACAAGCAGCACGCGAGTGGCGGACTTCCAACCACGGATCGAGACCGAGGGAACCCGGGTGCCGGGCGGGCGTCTTCCCCCCGCCTTCGAGGTGGAGCCGGTCGCGGAGCCGCCGCAGAGCCAGCCGGAGCCGGTGGATCCGGATGTCGAGCGGGCGATGCGCGGTGATCACGATGCGTTCCGCAACCTCGTCGAACGACACCAGAAGAGGATCTTCGGACTCGTGTTACGGATGCTGCGCTGCGATCGGGACACTGCTGCCGACCTGACCCAGGAGGTGTTCCTGCGCATGTTCCGCGGCCTGCCCGGCTTCGACGGCAGCGCGCGGTTCGTGGCCTGGATCCACAAGATCACGGTCAACCTCTGCATCAGCGAGTACCGCCGCCGGCGCGCCGGCAAGCGCGCGGGGCTGACGCTGTCGCTCGATGCGCCGCTCGCCGGCACCGAGGACCTGCGGCTCGATCCGCCGGGGCGCGAGCGGCAGCCGCATGAACGGATCCACGACGGGGATGCGCGGCGGGCCGTCGAAGCGGCCGTCGCCGACCTGCCCGAGGAGTTCCGGCACGCCGTGCTGCTCCGGGATCTGCAGGGGCTGTCGTACGAGGAGATCGGCGAGATCCTCGATGTGCCGCCCGGCACCGTGCGCTCGCGGATCCACCGCGGGCGGTTGATCCTGCAGCAGCGATTGGAGGCTTTCCGGCCATGAGCGATCGGTTCGCTGGCGACGACCGGGATCTGCGCCCCGTGTTCGATCCGTTCGAGCTGCAGTTGTGCGACTGGGTCGACGGGCGGCTCCCGCCGGAGGAACGGCGTGAGTTCGAAGCCCAGCTCGCCGCCGATCCGCGGCTGGCCGAGCGCGCGCGGCGCTACCGCGCGACGGTCGAGCGCGTGCGCGGCGGGTTCGAGGAGGTGGCACCACCGGCTGGACTCGCCGATGCCGTGCTCACGCAACTGCGCCGCGAGCAGCGCCCGCCCGGCCGCGCGCGTTGGCCGCTGTTCGCGAGCCTGGCGGCGGCCGCGGCGGTCGTTGCTGCCCTGGTCGGAACCTGGCAGGCCTCGCGGTCGGACGGACCGCGCGGTCCGGACCCGGAGCAGCAGCAGATCGCGCGGTTCGATCGTGCCGAGACCGACGATGCGCGTGCGAAGGATGCGCCCGTCGGCGACGGCGCGGTGGACGAACTGCGCCGCGTGCTGCGCGACTCGGCGGGCACCGAGTCACGCGCGGAGCAGCCGCTGCTCGACCAGGACATGCAGCAGCCGAGTGTGGGGGTGGAGCTCGGCGAGCGTCCGGCCGCGGACCCGCAGCTGGTCCAAGAGGGGGCGAAGAAGGCCGAGAAACTCGGCAAGGCCGGAGCGCCGCTCGCGGAGGCGGAGCCGGAGTCGAAGCCGACACTGGAACCATCCCCGTCGATCGTCGTGCCGCCTTCCGAACAGGCATGGAACGAGACCGGCGCGGGCGTGCCGCCGCTGCGGCGCGACGCAGGGGCACGCGGCGCCGACGATTTCCTCGTGCTGTCGTTGGTCCCCGACGCGACGCGGCCCGGCGCGCGCGATCCGGACAAGGACGTGTTCTTCGGGGCGTCGGTGACGCAGCTTTCCGCGCAGGCCAGTTCCGAAGAGATCGTGCGCGTGCTGCGCGACCAGCTGAGCCGCCAGCCGGCCGACGCGCTGCGCGACGAGCAGGCGGATCAGCGCCTCTACCGCGCCGGCGAAGCGCCCGGCGCCAGCCCGACGAACCCGCCGGCGGAGCCTGCGTCGCCGGACCAGAAGCGCCAGCTCGGCTTCCCGCAGCAGCCGCCTGCCGCGCCGCTCGCGCTGCAGACGACGGCGCGGGTCGTCATCGAACCGGTCGAGCCAGCCGCGCCGGCGCCGCAATCGCAGACTGCGACGCCGCGCGACGCGCCGCAGGCGCCGGCTTCCGGCCGCGCCGGTGGGGAACGCAAGGAAGCCGAACGCACGCAGCCCGAACGCACGGAGCCAGCGCGCGAGGAGACCGCACAGGCGGACCGCGCGGCGCGCGAGCAGGTACCACAGACCCGGACCGGCTACGCGACGCTGCCGGACCGCACATTCCGCGTGCGCGGCCCGGTGCCGGAAGTGGAGAAGTTCATCCGCGAAGTCGTGCTGCGCGCGCCGCAGCTGCAGCAGCGCGTCGAAGTCTCCCGGCTTCGGGTCGAGCCACAGCAGCAGCCGCAACCGCAGGACGAGGAGGCCAGGCGCCGCAGCGGTGCCGACGCCGGCGGGGGTGCTACGGGCGCGACGCGGCTGCGGCAGGCACCGGCACCGCAAGCGCCGGACGGCGCAGAGATCGTCGAGATCCTCGTCGTGCTGCGTGGGGGGTGAGCTGCACCGTCGGAGAATCCTCGCGGCACGCGAGGACTCTTCGGCGCGACAGCACCCGCGGAGCGGATCGCGCTACTGCAGCCCGCGCGCCGGCATCCCCTTCTGGTCGGACAACCGGATGAACACCGTTCCGTCACCGAGCGCTTCGACCGTGATCTCGTGCGCGCCCGGCGTGAAGCGGACCAGCGTCGCGTCGCTGTCCGGCATCGCGAGCAGGCCGACTTCGCGCGAGAAGACCTCCTTGCCGTCCACCAACACGCGCAGACCGCAGTCGGAACCGGTGCGCAGCACGTGCTCCGCTTCCGCTTCGGCCTGGACCGTGAACTTCAACCGCTCGCCGCGGCGCATCCGGAATGAACTGTCCTCCGCGCGGCGCGGCTGACCCTGCGCGTCCTGCGCGGTGGTCAGGAACTCCGTCCGCAACACCTTGCCGCCGACCGCCTCGAACGCACGGAGCGCCTCGTCGAACGCGCCCTGCTGCCAGAACGCGGCGGTCTTCAGCGTCGACGGCCCGGCGCGCTGGCAGCCGTAGTCGAGCAACAACTCGGCGTGTGCCGGAGCGCCATCCGACGTCCGCAGCAGCGCGAGCAGATCCTCGATGCGCCACGGTGCGCCGGTGTCGACGAGCGTGACCGCCTCGCCGCGGACGAGCTCCGCCATCGCACGGCGGTTGGTCAGCACCAACGTGCGCGCGTCTGCGGCCGCTTGCAGCGGCGGCCAGGCGATCGCGGTCGGCGCATCCGCCGGCAGGAACGCTTCCTTGTCCGGCGCCCAGAACTCCCGCTCGTCGATGACGCGCCCTTCCGGCCACAGGTAACGCACGAACATCGTGCCCATCGCGTTCAGGCCGACGTCGTAGTAACCCTTCGCCGGCGAGCCGCTGACGAGCTCCATCCGGAACGCGAGCCGGCGGTGCTCGGCGTTCGGATCCCGCTGCTCCTCCGGCTTCTTCTCCTTGTTCGCCTCGAGCTCCTCCTTGTTGAGCGGCTCGTGGATCTCGCGCATGTAGATGTCGAGCTGCCGCCCGTCCTTCTTCAGCGCCTTCAGCGTCACGAACGTGGCGCCGTTGGGCATCCGCAACTCCGCGCGGATGTCGTTGTTGTCCCAGTTCGGCACTGCGATCGCGCGGATCCCGTGCACGGCATACAGCGCCGCGTCGAGATTGACGCCGAGCAGATGCGGGTGCGCGCGCGCGAGGCCGCGGCCGGTGCCGTCCGGCAGGCCGCCGACCGGCAGGCCGTCCGGGGCGTACAGGTCCGCCCATTCGCCGGCCGGCGTTGCCATCGCGAGCATCGCGTCGAACGCTTCGAGGCGCCGGATCGCGTCGCGCTCGCAGAGCGCGGTCACCAGCATCGCCTGCACGTCGCCGGTCGCGTAACCGCAGGTCGGCGTCGTGCCGATCCGCGCGCCATCGCGCCAGAGCCGGCTCAGCGAGTTGCGCAGGTTGTCGCGGCTGCGCTCACCGGTCGGGAACGTCCAGCCGATCCACAGCGGGAACAGGTTCAGGTTCGCGACCGGCACGCGGTGCGGCTGGTCGCTGATCATCGAGATCGCCGGCGCGAAGTGCTGCTCCTGCTCGAGCCAGTAGCGCTTCTCGAGCGCGTTCATGATCGGGAACGAACGCTCGGTGTAGACCTGGCTCGGGCGCCGTGCCGGCCCCTCGCCGGCCCACTTCTCCGGGTGCTGCTTGCGGTCCAGCCCGTCGACCATCTCACCGACCGCCTGCACCGCGAGGAGGAACATCGTCCCGCTGGCGAACGACCAGGCGCGGCGGTCGTGCGCGGCGTTCTCGGCGATCAGCATGCTGCCGTCCCCGATCGGCTGCGGGAACTGCGCCAGCAGCGTGCCGTGCAGCACGCTCTCGCTGCCGTCGAACGGGATCAGGTCGTCCTTCGCGCGCGGGACGCGCTTGAGGCAGGCCTCGATCAGCGGCCAGTGCGCCTGGATCAGCTCCGCGTCGTGCGTCGTGCGCCAGTACCAGAAGTGCTGCAGCAGCACCCACAGCGGCAGATCGCTGGCCGGCACCCCGAGCTTGTTCCAGTCCGGCTTGTTGCTGCCGGGCGTGAACGCGAGCGGCAGGCGCGCGGGCACCGTGCCACCGCCGCCGATCGAGCGGAACCACCACTGCAGGATCGCCTTGGCGTCGTCCCACATGTTGGCGCGCAGGAACGTCAGCAGCGGGCCGACGCTGTCGCGGATCGTCGCCTCGCGGCGGCCGAGCATCGGGATCACCAGGCCGCTGCGCTCGTCGCGCTGGCAGACCGTCGCCACCTTCACGTCGCCGACCAGATCGGTCAGCTTGAAGTGGTCGCTGTCGAGCTCGAACGAGCCGGCCAGCCGTTGCTGCCACCACTGCAGCGTCTGCTGGGCGAGCTGCTGCGCCGACGCGACGTCGACCGTGGCCGGCTCGAGTCCGCCCGGCGTGCCGAACGTGATCGTCAGCAGCGCGCGGTGCGAGGCGCCCGGCGCGAGCGCCGGCAGCGCGGCCAGGCAGCCGTTGCCGGATGCCTTGCCACCGCTCAGCTCGTAGCGCGCGACGTGGCTGTGCCCCTGCGTGTCGATCCGCTCGAGCAACGCGGCACCTTCCGGTGCCAGGGTGCCGTCGGCGATCGCGGCCAGCTCGAGGCCGGCGGCCGGTGCGGTGCCGGTGTTGACGACGTCGACGACGGCGACGATGCGTGCCGGGGCCGGCGGTGGTGCGAACGCGAGCATCCGCAGCGCGAGCCCGTCGGCCTCACGGTCCTCGGTCGCGACGATGCCGGCGTTGCGGATCCGGCGGACGCGCTGCTCGGACAGCGGCAGTTCGGTGCCGTTGCGGCGGAGCACCAACGTCACGGCGCCGAACGACTTCTGCTCGTCGGTGCCACCCCCGAGCGCACCGTAGTCCGGCCCGACCATCCCGCCGATCCAGGCTGCGCGCGCGCCGAGTCCGAGCACGCCGAACGCGCGCCCGTTCCCGATCACGAAGGCGCCGCGGCGCCGCAGGTCCGGCGTCGCCCCTTCGTATTTCGTGTCCTGCGCCCACGCCGATTGCTCCTGCAGCGCCGGCAGCTCCTGCGCGAGCGGGACTGGAATCGGTTGCGGCCGGACCGCGGTGGAGGCCGAGGGGCCGGAGATCTGGGCCAGGGAGGTGGCTGCCAACAGCAGCGGCGTGAGCAGACGGAGCATCGGGATCCGCGGGTGGAGGGGAGGGCGCACGACGATCCTCGCCGCGCGTCGCTCCCAGTCTTGCAGAGCCGGGCCCCCGGCGCAAAATGCGGCGCCTCGTTTCCGGCCGACTCCTGGAGAACTGGCGACGCAACTACCTCGCCGTCTGGCCGAGCCTGTTCGTCGTCTCGCTCGGGCTGATGGCCGTGATCCCGACGCTGCCGCTGTATGTGGAGCAGCAGTTCGGGATCCAGGATCCGCATGAAGTGCGGGTTTGGGCCGGCGTCGCATTCGCGGCCGGGCCGCTGGCATCGGCGTTCGCGGGGCCGTTCTGGGGTGCGCTCGGGGATCGCGTCGGCCGCAAGGTCATGGTCGTCCGCTCGCTGCTGGCGATCGCGATCGCGACCGCGTTGGCACCGCTGGCACGGGATCCGCTGCTGCTGACGGCGCTGCGGTTCGTGCAGGGGATGTTCGCCGGCTACGTCGCGCCGGCGATGGCGCTGGTCTCGGCGTCGACGCCGCGCGAGCGGCAGGGGCGGACGTTGGCCGGGCTGCAGGTCGCGTTGGCGCTCGGGCTGCTGGTCGGCCCGGTCGTCGGCGCCGAGGTCGCGGCCGTATTGGGGCGCGGGGCCGTGTTCTGGGTCACCAGCGCGCTGGCCCTGGTCGCCGTCGTCCCGGTCGTCGTGTTCGCGCGTGAGGATCGTTCGCAGCTGACCGGCCGCGAGGAGGGCCGGAGCTGGGCCGCAACGTTCCGGCGGGACTTCGGCGAGCTGTTCGGGCAGCGGTTGCTGCTGGCGCTGCTCGGTTGCGTGCTGTTGCTGCGGCTGGGACTGCACATGGTCGAGCCGTTCCTGGCGTTGTGGACGCGGGAGCTCGGCCCGCTGCCGTTCCTGGCGGCGCGCAGCGAAGACCTCGAGCACGCCCTCGACCGCACGACCGCCGCGGCGTTCACGATCCTGGCGCTCGCGCAGTTCCTCGTGACGCCGATCTGGGGGCGGTTCGCCGACCGCTACGGACCGCTGCGCTGCCTCGCGGTCGCCGCGTTCGCGCTCGGGGTGCTGCTGCTGGCGACGTCGTTCGTGACCACGATCGAAGGCTTCCTCGCGCTGCGCGTGCCGGCCGCGCTGTTCATGGCCAGCACGATGACGCTCGCCTATGCGGCGGTCGGGCGGCGCGTGCCGGAACGCCGGCGCGCGCTCGCGTTCGCCGTCGTGCAGAGCTGCATCCAGCTCGGGCTCGCCTGCGGGCCGATGTTCGGCGCGCTGGTCGCGACCGGCGACAGCGTGCGGCCGTTGTTCCGCGTTGGCGCCGCCGCTGCCGTGCTGGCCGGCCTCGGCATGTTGCTCGTCCGGCGCCGGTCGCGTCCGGCGGTCGTCGTCCCGGCCGAGCCGCGCGTCGCGGAACCGCCGTGACGCGGCACCGTGGCGCCGCTCTGCGCGGCCTGCTACGGAACCTGCGTGCTCTGGGTGTGGATCGCCGCCGCTCTCGTCCTGCTGATCGCCGTGCCGATCGCGATCGGCGCCGCCCTGCCACGCGAGCACGTCGCCAGCGTCGTGCAGGTGCACGGCGCCGAGCCGGTCGCCGTCTGGCAGGCGCTGACCGACTACGAACGGATGCCGCAGTGGCGACCCGGCCTGCGCCGCGTCGAGCTGCTGCAGACGCCGGACGGCAGGCGGCGCGTCCGTGAGCACTCGAAGTTCGGACCGCTGACCTACGACGTCGAGCTCGAAGAGCCGCCGCGCCGTCTCGTCGGGCGCATCGTCGACGAGGGGCAGGGCTTCGGCGGTACCTGGACCTACGAACTGGCGCCGGTCCCTGGCGGCACCGAGCTGCGGATCACCGAACGCGGCGAGATCCACCGCCCGCTGTTCCGATTCCTGGCGCGGTTCGTGTTCGGCCACGAGGCGACGATCCGGGCGTTTCAGCAGGCGCTCGCGCGCAGGCTGACGCCGCCGCCGCCGGCGCAGTAGCGTCCGCGTCGCAATGTGCCTGTTGATCGTGCTCCGTGGCGTCGATCCCCGCTACCCGCTCGTCGTCGCCAGCAACCGCGACGAACAGCGCACGCGCTACGCCACACCGCCGACCCTCTACACGCAAGGTCACCGCCTGCAGCTCGCGCCGCGCGATGCGCGCGCCGGCGGCACCTGGCTCGCCGTCGACGCGCGCGGCCACGTCGCCGGCCTCACCAACATCACCACCCTCCCGCGCCGCACCACGCACACCTCGCGCGGCCTCCTCCCGCACCTGGCGCTCGATGCCCCCGATCTCGAGCAGGCCGCCACCGCCGTCGAAGCGCGCGTCCGCCGCGAGCCATTCAACCCATTCCAGCTCGTGCTCGCGTCACCCGACCGCACGCTCGTGCTGCGCCACGACGGCGAACACACCACGCGTCTCGACGCAGCCGCCACCCTCGTCGTCAGCAACGAGCACGCACCCGACGAGCTGACCCTCCCCGACCTGCCGCAAGCCCTCGCCACGGCTCCCGACGCCCCCACACTGCTCGATCACCTCGCACCCTTGCTGCTCGACCGCGGCGAGCGCAGCGGCCACCGCATCCTCAAGCACGGCGACGACTACGGCACCGTCTCCAGCTCCCTGCTCGCCATCCCGCGCGACGATCCCACCCGCCTGATCTGGCGCTTCGCCGCCGGTCCCCCGGACGAGGCGCCCTATCGCAACTATGGGAATCTCGGGCGGCGCCTGGTGGGGGACTGAACGCACCCGGCGCGGCCCGGAATGGAAGCGGGCCGGCCCGCTCACGAAGTCCGCGTCGAAACGCTGCTTCAATTACAGGAGCGAAGACCGACCCGCGGCGGACTCTACCGCGACCCCCGCGTCGCTCGCCACCCGCGCTTTGCCTAGGCCGCTGCGTAGGTGTCTCCCGAGAAACGGGCAGTTGGTGTCAGACTCCAACCCTCCTGAATTGGGAGGGTTGGAGTCTGACACCAACCGTCTGAATTGGGAGGGTTGGAGTCTCCTCAGAAACTGGTCATACGCCCCGTCGGCGAACGTCGCCGCCGCAGCGGCGCCAGATCCGCCGGTTTCGCGGCGTCGTGGTCGCCGCGTCGCGGCGGTGAGAGAACTGACACCCGGTGTACCGCCGTCGCGCGAACCGCACGCCCACAACCCCGCGCTCCCCCGTTCCCTTTCCCCTTCCCTTTCCTCGCCCAGCCCCAGCCCGAGCCCCAGCCCAGGCCCGTTCCGTTCCCGTTTCCCCCTGCCCCTGCCCTAACCCTTCATCTTTCCCAGGTTCCCCCGCGCATCTTGCATCGCCTGACGCGCCCGCGCGACCCGGTCCCCTTCCCCCCCTTCCCGCAACACCTGCTCCGCATTGCGGATCGCCCGCTCGTACATCTCCTTCGCGCGCGCGAGGTTCTCTTCACTCGCGAGGTGGTACTGCAGGATCACCGCCGCGTCGTTCAACAACTGCGGATCCTCCGGCTCGAGTTCGAGCGCGTGCTCGTAACCGACCAGGCTGTCCTCGTACTTCGCGGTCTCACGGCACAGGAACGCATAGTTGTTCCACGTCACCGCGGTCTGCCGCACCCAGGCGAGCACGTGGTTCAGATCGCGGCTCTGCGCCATCCGGCCGGCCTTGAAGCACCGCGCGGCCAGGAACTCGAGGATGTTGACCGCGGTGTCGCGCGCATCGGAGTCGAGCTGGCGCAGCAGATCGGCGAACGGGCGCGCGGCCCGCGTCGCGAACTGCACGCCCTGCTGCTCGGCCAGCTCGTGGTCGCCATCCCAGTACGCGGCGAGCATTGCGTAGTAGTGCGCGTTGGTGAACTCCGGGTTCGCGGCGACGGTGGCGGCAAAGCGGCGTTTCGCCGTGCTCCACTGCTTGGCGTCGAACTGCGCCAGCGCGGCGTAGAACTCGACCAGCGCGACCTGGGCGGCATCGGTACCGCGCCCGCGCAGCGCGCGCGCAGCCTCGTCGTACAGCGCGAGCCGCCGCTCCGGTTTCGTGTTCGTGCGCACCCAGTCGTGGTTGACCTGCGCGCGCGGATCCTGCCCGAGCGCACGCCCGTAGTACTCGAGCGCCGGCTCGAGCTCGCCATTCCAGGCCTTCAGATCTCCGAGCTTGACCAGCGCGAACGTCCGCGACGGGTCGATCGTGACGGCGCGCTGCAGCTCCTTCTGCGCGCGGTCGCGCGCATCGGCGGCGCGGGCGATCAGGTCGGCCTGCGCGCGCCCCTTCGGCTGCTCCTCCTGCAGCTGGCGGCGCAGCTGCACGAACTCGCTGAATGCGATCTGCCCGAGCAGGATCGGTCCGCCGGGATGCATCGGGAACCGCTCCGCCGCTTCGCGGGCGTGGATCTCGGCACGCGCGGTCTCCTCCAGCTCGAGCAGCGCCTGCGCAGCGATCAGCCGCGCATCCTGGTGGCCGGGATGCTTGTCGAGGATCGCTTCGGCGGTCCGCGCGGCATCCTGCAGCGCGAAGACCCAGTTCTGGTCGTAGACCCCATCGGCCGCGAGCCGACCGGCCTTCAGGCTGTAGGTCCGCGCGATCAGCGCCGGGATCTCGAGCACGTCGGGGAACCGGCCGCGCACGCCATCCAGCAGATCGAGGCAATCGTTGAAGCGCCCGACGCGTCCCAGGCAGTCCCCCGCCCGCACGTACCAATCCGGCACGTGCGGCTCGGCGCGGACCAGCTCGAGCCAGAGCTCGGCGGCCGCGGCGAAGTCGCCCCGTCGCTCGGCGGCGGTTGCGCGCTCGCGCAGCGACGGCTCGGCGACCGCCGGCGCAGGTTGCGCAGGCGGCTGTTCCCCCTGCGCGAGCGCCGGCAGCGCGAGTGCCGGCAGCAGCGCCAGCAGCCCCAGCAGCGCCAACAGGTTGGTGGGCCGGCGCATCAGCCCCCCTTCTCGAGGCGTTCGAGCTGGCGCAGCAGCGCAGTGCTCGCGCGCTGCGCCTTGGGGTGGTACTCGAGGCTCTTCTCCAGCTCCGCGCGCGCGGCCGGGTAGTCCTTGCGGTGCGTCATCAGGAAGTAGCCGAGGTTCTGATGGCAGTCGCCGACCGATTCTTCCAGATCGCGTAGCGCCTGCGCCTCCTCCGGCGGCGCCTCGTCGAGCCGCCGCTGTCCATCGGCCATCGCCTCGCGCAGCCATGCCTCCGCCTGCTCGAGGTCGCGGTGCAGGTGATAGATCAACAGCAGCGCGCGGTCGTTGACCAACCGGATGCTGTCCGGCTCGAGCTGCGACGCGCGCGTGTAGGCGTCGTAGCTGATCTCGTAGAGCTGCCGCGCCGCCGCGGCGTCTCCGCTGCGCTCGACGGCGATGCCGTGGTCCCGCGCCATCAGCCCGAGGTTGTTCAGGAAGTCGCTGTCGGCCGGCATCGCGGCGACGATCTGCTGCAGCAGCGCGACCGCCTCGCCGAGCGCCGGCTTCTGGTACAGCTTGTCGACCAACAGCTGCAGGCCGCCCTTGATCGTCTGCCCGGTCCCGAGGTCGGTCGTTGCCTGTGCCGGCGCGAGCTTCGCCGCCGCGAGCAACGCCTCGCGCGCCGGCTCGAGCTGTCCGGCGGCGAGCTGCAGGATCCCCTTCGCGCCGAGTGCGAGCGCCTTCCACTCCGTGCTGGAGCCGGCATAGCTCGGCTCCTTCGCCATCGCCGCTTCGAACCCTTCGACGGCACGGTCGAGCGTCGCCAGCGCCTCGCGCGGCTCGGCCGGATTCGCGCTCCAGCGATCCAGCGCGAGGTTGAACCGCGCCCGGCCGAGGAACCACTGCCCCAGCGCATCCTCGCGCGCGGCCAGCAGCTCGACCGCCTTCTGTGCGCGCGAGCCGGTGCCGAGCTCGACGAGCTGCCCGACCAGGTCCGCGCGGCCCGGCTCCCGCTCGAGTGCGCGCACGACGATCTCGAACGCCTGGTCCGGCGCCCCGGCCCATTGCTCGAGCGCGACCCAGGTCGAACGCAGCTCGTCGTCGAGTGCCGCGTTCGCTTCGAGCTCGCGGAACGAGCTGCGCGCCTCGCGCAGCAGATCCTCGTCCTGTTCGTCGCTGCCCTTCTTCTGGATGAACAGCCGCGCGCCGGCATTCGCGCGCAGCGCGTGCGCAGCCAGCACGATCTCGCGATCGCCGGCGCCGAGCGAGCGCAGGTGCGACAGCAGTTCGTTCGCGGTGCGGTGCGCGGCCGCGACTTCGCCGGCCAGCAGCTGCGCCTGCGCCAGCTTGCGCCGCGGCTCCGGGGGATCGGAGTCGAGCTCGACCGCGCGGCGCAGGTTCGCCACCGCGTCGGTGACGAGGCCTTCGATCTGCGACGCGGAGCCGTTCTGGCCCATCGCCTGGCGCGCGTACTCCAGACAGTAGGTGCCGACCAGCAGGTGCCATGGCGCGTAGCCGCGCAGTTCCTTGGCCGCGGCATCGAGCTCGACCAGCGCGCCGTCGAAGTCGCCGCTCGCGGCCTTCGCACGCGCCGGCTCTGCGACCTTGGCGAACGCGGCCGCCTTCGCCGCGTCCTGCGGCGCGGCCTCCGCCTGCGGTGGCGCACCCTGCGTCTGCAGCAGCTTCGCGGCTTCGCGGCGCTGGTACGGGTAGTACCGCACCGCCTGCTGCAGGTGGTTCTCGTACTCGCGGAACGGCTTCCCTTGCGCGCGCGCCATCACCGCGAGGTTCTGCCAGGCGTCGCCGACCGCTTCTTCGAGGAAGTTGCGCTCCTCGGCCGGCGCGTCGGCGCTCAACGCGTCCAGCATCGGCTGGCCCAGCTCGATCGCGCGCTCGAACAGCGCCTGCGCGCGGTCGTAGTCGCGGTGCAGGTGGTAGATCAGCATCAGGCCGCAGTCGTTGACGATCCGCGGATCGTCGGGGGAGTACTGCACCGCCTTCTCGTAGTGCTGGTAGCTCTTCTCGTACAGCGCCATCGCCTGCTCGAGCAGCTGCTTGCGCTGCGCTTCCGCGGTGCCTTCGGCACGCGCCTGCTGCTCGACCAGGTTGCCGAGGTCGCGCGCGCTGAGCCCGGCGTTGTTGTAGATCGAGCCGAACTGGTCGGGATGCCGCGCGAGGATCCACTCGTAGTGCGCCAGGCTGTCGCGCAGCGCACGCTCCCGCTCCGCGCGCTCGGTGAGGCGGCGACCGATCAGGTCGAGCCCCGCCAGGTAGTGCCCGCCGAACGAATCGACTACGGCCGGCATGCCGGACGCGTCGTACCGCGCACAGGCCGCGTCCTGCTCGCAGGCCGCCACGTACGACTGTTTCGCAGCTTCGAGGTCGCCGCTCTCGAGCTGGCAACGTGCGATCGACAGCGTTGCGATCGCGAGCCAGCGGTTCACGCCGGCCTGGTGCGCGGGAACCATCGCGCCGTAGCGCGCGAACTCGGCGTTGGCCTGGCCATAGGTCGCGATCGCCTCGGTGAACTGGCTCTCGCGCCGCTGCTGATCGGCGACCTCGACCAACGCGCGTCCCAGGTGCCAGTGCAGGATCGGCGGCGCACCGTCCCGCATCATGCGCCGGTAGGCCGCCGCGCCCTCGGCCATCCGGCCATGCTGGCGGTGCAGGTCGAGGAACGCGTCGTGGACAGCGCCGTCCTGCGGGGCGGCTTCGATCCCGCGTTGCAGCTCGGTCAGCGCTTCGTTCGGCCGATTGAGCCATTGGTAGACGCGCGCCGCGCGGACGGCGGCGGCGCCCGCGGCGCCCTGCCGCGCATAGGCCAGCCGGCCGAGCACGGCATTGGCGAGCTCGATCGTCGCCGGCTCCGGGTCGCGCTGCTCCTCCACCTCGGCGTTGCGCGCATCCACGAACAGCTGCATCTCGTTGTCGGCCGCCAGCAGGACCGCGTCGGCGATCCGCGCAGGGGTCGCCCCGCCGTCGCGCAGCAACCGGGCCGCCTCGACCGCGGCATCACGGCCGGCCGCGAACTCGCCGTTCATCAACAGCGCGCGCGCGAGCTGCTCGTGGATCTGCGGGTCCGCCGGGCGCAGGTCCCGCGCCGCGCGCAGGTTGCGGATCGCGTCGCCCAGGAACGCCGCAGCCTGCGGGTTCTGCTCGTTGACGAGCTGCAAGTTGCCTTCGGCGGCCAGCTTGCGCGCTTCGACATCGTCGGCGTCCGCCTTCAGCAGCGCGTCGGTCAGGTTCAGCGCTTCATGCGGATCCCCGGCGTCGAGCAGCTGGCGTGCTCGTGCGAGCTTCGCCTCCCGCTCCGGATCCTGGTTCGCCGGCGCTCCGGCACATGCAGCGAACAGAGATAGAACGAAGAGCGCGGCGGACGTTCGGATCATCAGCAGGTCATGACAAGCGGCCAGCCTGGCCCGTCGGGCCGGGCGTTCGGCGGCGACGCTGCGAGGGGGACCGGACGCGCGGATTCTGCGCCGCCGGCCCGGGGGACGGCAAGGGCCGGCTCAAGCGTCTGCCGCCGTGCCTCCGATAGCACCGCGAGCAGGCAGGACTCCGACCAGCACCATGGAAGCGGCCATCATCCAGGTCGGCGCACGGCTCGACCGCGGCGCCGCCGGCTCCGTCGTGGCGCGCGTGCAGGACGCGCTGGCCGGCGGCCCGGCGCGGCTCGTCGTCGATCTGAGCGACGTCGAAGCCTTCGACTCGGCCGGCATCGGCGCGATGGTCGAAGGGGTCCGCCGCGCGCGCGCCCGGGGTGCCGACGTGCGGTTGCGCGGCCTGCCGGAGGCCGTGCGGGAATTCCTGTCGCTGGTGTCGCTCGATCGCCTGTTGGCGCCGGATCCGGCCGCGCGGACGGCGCCGCTGCTCGAGCGGGTGGGTGGGGCGTTCGAGCCGCTGCTCGCCCGGATCGCGGGGATCGGCGCCACGTCGCTGCAGGTGCTGGACTCGCTGCTGCTGGGCCCGTTCCGCGGCCGCGGCCTGCGGCTCGACCGCACGGTGCTCGAACTCGACCACGCCGCGCACGGCGCGCTCCCGATCATCGCGCTGATCGGGTTCCTGCTCGGGCTGATCCTGGCGATGCAGGCCTGGGTGCAGCTGCGCGTGTGGGGGGCGGAGATCTACATCGCCGACATGGTCGGCGTCTCGGTCATGACCGAGATCGGACCGCTGATGACCGCGATCGTGCTCGCCGCGCGTTCGGGCAGCAGCAACGCGGCGCAGCTCGGCGCGATGGTCGTCGCTGAAGAAGTCGACGCGCTGCGCCAGATGGGGATCCATCCGATTCGCTTCCTGGTCGTGCCGAAGGTGGTGGCGCTGGGGATCGCGGCCCTGGCGCTCGGGTTGTTCTTCGATCTGGTCGCGATCTGTGGCGGCGCGCTGTTCGCACGCGCGGCGGCCGGGATCGGGTTCGACGCATTCCAGGAGCAGCTGCGGGTCGCGCTGCAGCTGGGGGACTTCGCCGTGGCGACAGCGAAGGGGGTCGCGTTCGGACTCTGCGTCGGCGTCGTCGGCTGCTCGCTCGGCCTGCGCGTCAGCGGTGGCAGCGAAGGCGTCGGCCGCGCGACGACCGAGGCGGTCGTGTTCTCGGTGTTCCTGATCATCGTCATCGACGCGTTGTTCGTGACCGCGCAGCGGCTGGTGCTCGTGTGAACGCGACCGGGGATCTGATCCGCACCGAACGGCTCGCGACGGAGTTCGCTGGGCGGCCGGTGTTGACCGGGATCGATCTCGCGATCCGGCGCGGCGAGCGGTTCGTGATCATGGGGCCGTCCGGCTGCGGCAAGACGACGTTGCTGCGCCACCTGGCCGGGTTGCTCCCGCCAACGTCCGGCCGCGTGCTGGTCGACGGCGAGGATCTGTACGCGCTGAGTCCGGACCGGCTCGATGCGCTGCGGCTGCGCTGCGGGTTCTCGTTCCAGGCCGGGGCGCTGCTCGGCAGCCTGAGCGTGCTCGAGAACGTCGCGCTGCCGCTGCGCGAGAACACGCGGCTCGACGCCGCCGTGATCCGGCAGACCGCGCGGATGAAGCTGGAGATGGTCGGCCTGCTCGACGCGGCGGACCTGCTGCCGGCGAGCCTGTCCGGCGGCATGCGCAAGCGCGCCGCGATCGCGCGCGCGATCGCGCTGGACCCGGAGATCCTGTTCTTCGACGAGCCGTCGGCCGGACTCGATCCGGTCACGGCGGCCGAAATCGACCACCTGATGCTCGAGCTGAGCCGGGCGTTCCAGATGACGCTGGTCGTCGTCACGCACGACCTGCCGTCGGCATCGGCGGTCGCGGAGCGGATCGCCGTGCTGCTCGACGGTGGCGTTGCTGCGCTCGGCACCCGCGACGAGGTCTGGGCCAGCCGCGAGCCGCGGATTCGCGACTTTCTCGACCGCCGCTCGCGCCGGCACGACGCGCGCGCGCCTGACCTCGCCGCGTTGCTCGAGGAGCCGGCATGACGCACGACTCGCTGCAACGCGCGCGGCGTCGCCGGGTCGGCCTGCTCGTGCTGGCGGCCGGCGCGCTGTTCGTCGGGATGATCGCGTTCATCGTCGGCAGCAGCCTGAACTCCGACCGCGTGCGCTACTTCGCGCTGTTCGTCGAGAACGTGAAGGGGATGGTCATCGGCTCGAACGTCAACTTCCAAGGCGTGCCGATCGGCGCCGTGACCGACATCCGGTTCCAGGACGGCCGCACGCTGGTCGAGATGTCCGTCGATCCCGAGCGCGCCGTGATCCAGACCGGAACCCGCGCGCGCCTCGACCGCCTGCTGGTCACCGGGCAGGTCACGGTCGAGCTCGAGGGCTATCACCCCTCGGGCAAGCAGCTGCGCCCGGGCGGCTTCGTCGAGCCGGTCCTCAGTCCGATGAACCAGCTGACCGCGAGCATGCCGGAGACGCTGGCGAAGGTGGACACGCTGCTCGACCGCGCCGTGACCGCCCTCGAGCGGGTCGATCAACTGGCGACCGCGTTCACGCCGATCGCTCCCCAACTGCAGCAACTCCTGCGCGACCTCGGCGAACGCAGCATGGCACGGCTCGACGAGACCGGACCCGTGATCGCAGCTGCGCACCAGGCCGTCACCCAGCTCGGCGACGGCGGTGCCCGCCTGCTCGCGCTCGCCGAGGAGCTCGAAGCCCTGCTCGGCGCATCGCGGCGCCCATGGCTCGAGGGCCTCGCCGGCATGCGCGAAGCCTTCGGCGAACTGCGCCTCCTGGCACGCAACCTGCGCCAAGCACCCTCGACCCTCCTGTACGGCCGCGACTCTTCCGAGCGGCCGATCCCCGAACCACCTCGCGGAGGCCGCTGATGCGCCACGCACCAACCGTCAACTGCCTCGTCGCCGCCGCCTTCACCGCGCTCGCCTCCTGCGGCGGAGTCCAGGTCCCCGAAGACCAGCTCTACCGCCTCGCCGCACCCACGCCCGCCCCTGTCACCCAGACCATCGCCGGCGCCCTGCGCGTCGAGCGCCCACAGATCGCCGCCGAGCTCGGCGGCGATGCCCTCGTCGTCGCCGAGGGTCCCGTCCGCATCGCCCAGTACCGCTTCCACCGCTGGGCCGGCCCGCTCGACTCCCTGCTCGGCGAAGCCCTCGTCGTCGGCCTCCAACGCGCCCGCGCCTTCCAACAAGTCCTCTCCTCCGCCGACGTCGGACACGCCGACGTCTCCCTCGCCACCCGCCTCCTCGCCTGCCAGCAACGCGACCACGAATCCACCTGGAGCGCCGAGCTGCGCGTCGACGCCCGCATGACGACCCGCGACGGCCAGATCCTCTTCCAGCGCGAGCTCGCCGCCACCGTCCCCGCCACCAGCCGCAACCCCGAAGCCGTCGTCATCGCGCTCTCCACCGCCCTCGAGCAGATCGTCGAATCCCTGCTCGCCGAATCCCAGCACGCGCTCGCGCGCGGACAGCTGTCCCCAGCGCCCGGCCGGTAGGTAAACGGCTCTTCACGAGATCCTGTCTTTCCCCGCAGAGGCGGGAGAGGTACTCCGCGCGTACCCCGCTCCCTCACCCTCACCCAATCCCGTTCCCGGCGTCCGGGCCCGAACCCGGTCCCGATCCCGCTCCCGGTCCCGGTCCCGATCCCGATCCCGATCCCGATCCCGCTCCCGGTCCCGCTTCGGCCCGATCCCGAACCCCATCCCCATCCCGGAATAAGCTGTCCCGCTCTCCGTCCCCAACCGCCCGCATGCTCTCTCGCCGCACCACGCTCGCGCTGCCCCTGCTGACTCTCCTTCTGCTTCCCACCGGCTGCGACAACGTCGCGCGCGCGTTCGACCCGGACGGCGGCCAGAAGAAGGGTGACGACGACGGCACGCTGGTCCAGCAACCGGTCATCGGCGGGATCAGCATCGATGGCCGGCCCAAAGTCGCGAGCGCCTATCCGAAAGGGGCCGGCTGGCCGGGCACCGTCCCGATCGTCGTCGTGTTCAACGAGAGCGTGAACGAGGACTCGATCTCGCCACCGAGCAACACCGGTGGCCAACCGACCGTCTACGTGCGCGCGCAAGGCACGACTTCGCCGCTCCCGGCGAGCTACGACTTCCTGCTCGGCGGCACCGTCGTGCTGATCCGCCCGTCCGCGCCGTTGAACACCGGCAGCGGGGGCGGTGGTGGGGGTGGCGTTCCGCCGACAACCCCTGTGTTCGAGATCGTCGTCGATCCGGAGGCGCGTGATGCCGACGGCGTCCGCTTCGGCGGCACCGAGCCGAGGGTCGTCGCCGAGTTCACTGCCGACCAGGATCCGAACCTCGCCGACGGCCAGATCCTGACGACGCTGCCCGAGAACAACGCGCGCAACCAACAACGGGAGACGCCGATCTACGCGGTGTTCAGCAAGCCGCCGGTCGCGACCACCGTGACTGACACGTCGTACCACGTGCGCGAAGCGAACGGTGCGCCGCTGCCGGGCGCGATCTCGTTCCCGCTGCGCGTGAGCAACGTCCCGGATCCGCGGATCGCGCGCATCGATCCGGATGCGCGGTTGGACGGCAACGTCAAGCACGAGCTGGTGTTCACCGACGGGATCGAGTTCGGCACGACAGGCAAGCTCGACTTCGGCGGCAAGACGCCGTTTTCGAGCTTCACGACGCTGTGGCAGGCGGCGCCGGCTGCACCGACGGTCGGCAACGCGTCGTCCGGATTCCCGGACAAGGTCAACCGGACCAACCTCGGGACGATGGTCGTGCACGTCGACCTCGATGCATCGGCGGCCGCCGGCGACGACCTGATCGTGCGCCTCTACGGCCTCGAGCCGAAGACGAAAGCCGACACCGATGTCGAGTTCGTCGAGCGCCGCCAGAAGCTGCCCGTGCCGGGGCCGGGCACGTTCATGGTCGACTTCACGTCCGCGCTCGGCACGCTCGAGCAGCCGCGGTTCAGCGATGGCGCGATCACGCTCGCGGCGACGCTGGCGCGCGGTGCGGCGCGCACCGGTTACGTGCTTTCCGACTCCGACAACGAGCCGCGCCTCGACATCTCGGCGCCGACGATCCGCACGATCGGGCCGCCCGCTGGCAGCACGCCGGACAGCATCGTGACCGACCAGGAGCACATCGTGTTCCATGGCGTCGCGAGCGAGCAGCTGGCCGAGGCGCGGTTCGACACCACGATGGGGTCGTCGTTCCTGTTCGCGAGCTCCGCCGACGGCCAGTTCACGATGCTGCCGCAGGCGCTCGGGCGCCTGACCGCGCCGGCGCAGTTCCAGTTCGAATACACCGACGTGGCCGGCAATCCGGCGGTGGCGCCGGTCATGGGTTTCATCGAGCAGCGCGGGGCCGTGACGAACAGCGTGTCGCCATCCGGAACGCTGATCGTCGAGGCCTACGACGAGGCGACGTTCGCGCCGGTCGCCGGCGCGACGGTGTTGATCGAGCCGGGCATGCCGGCCAAGCCGGCGACCGGGCGGCAGTCGGCCGTGACCGGCGCGAACGGGCGCGTGACGTTCACCGGCCTCGCGACGACGAGCCACTCGATCACGATCGTGCGCGACGGGTTCCATCTGCGCAGCCTGCTCGACACCGGGGCCGGCTTCGTGTCACTGCCGCTGCGGCCGCAGACGAACGCGACGGCGACTCTGACCGGCTCGCTCGCATTCGTCCCGTCGGCTGGGCAGACCGCACGCATCGCGAGCAATCTGTTCGATGAACCTGCGCTGCTCGACGTGGCACCAAGCGGCACGACACCGACCGCGATCCCGGCGACGGCGATCCGGCCGGGGCGGCTGCAGGTGGTGACGGCGTTCGCCGGCACGATCGAGCCGATTGCGACGCCGACGTTCGCGAACTACCACTGCTCGGTCTGCGGCAACAACGGCTCCACGCCGACTCCGCCGTTGCCACCGGCGACCGGCGGCCAGACCGTGACGCGGACGTTGCCACTGATTCCGTCGACCGGCACCGCGCTGAATCTCGCTGGTGCGTTCATGCTCGACTTCGCCGGCGCCGGCGGTCTCGACACCGCGAACCTCGCGGGGCGCCCGACCGTGCGCATCGTCTCGAGCCTGCAGGGGATTCCCGGCATGACGATGCTCGGCCTGGGCTTCGCGACGCCGGCTAGCGGCGTGGCGTTCGCGATCCAGGGCAGCTACTCGCTACCGAGCGTGCTCGCGGTGGCCGGGTTCAGCCCGGCGCTGTGGGTATCGACGCAAGCGGTCGACCGGGATGGCAACCTGTCGCGCCAGCGCCAGCTCATCGCTGACTACACGCTCGGCACGACGTTCCCGACCGTGCCGCCGCTCGGGGTGCCGACCGTGACCGCGCCCTCGGGCCCGAGCACCGGCTCGCCCAGCGTCACGTTCGAAGATCGCCTCGATCCTGCCGCGCTGCCGGGCGGCCGCGGCTTCCTCGAGTTGCGTGCGCAGGATGCGCTCGGCCGCCAGTGGTCCCTGCTGCGCGCGGACACCGACGCGCTCGCCGCGGAGACCTGGCAGCTCCCGGACCTCGCCGGCACCGGGCTGGTCGGCCTCTCGACCGGCACCTGGACCATCGGGGCCGACATGCATCTGCTGTTCTCGATCACGTACGGCCCGAACGACTACATGCTCGAAGAGATGCGTCGCCAGCAGGTCGCGTTCACGCGCGCGGCACCCAAGAGCTTCACGATCAACTGACCGTGGCCCGCTCGGTCGTCCTCCTCTCCGGCGGCCTCGACTCCGGCACGGCGCTCGCCCTCCACCTGGCCGAGGGCCACGAAGTCGTCCTCTGCCTCACCGCCGACTACACCCAACGCGCGTATGCCCCCGAGGCCGCGCACGCCAGCCGCCTCGCCGCGCGCTACCACGTGCCGTGGCAATCCCTCGCGCTGCACTGGCTCGGCGATCTTTCGCGCCGCGCCGGCAGCGCCCTCGTCGATCCCTCGATCCCTCTTCCCATCGGCACGCGCGCCACCCCCGGCGACGCCAGCTCCGCTGCCTCCGTCTGGGTCCCGTGCCGCAACCTCGTGCTCGTGGCCGCTGCCGCCGCCCACGCCGAGACTCTCGGCGCCGACACCATCGTGACCGGCTTCAACGCCGAGGAAGCGATCACCTTCCCCGACAACTCCGCCGCCTTCACCGCCGCCGCCACCACGCTCCTCCAACTCGCCTCACGCACCCCACTCCAACTCCACAGCCCCACGCTCGCCCTGACCAAACCGGACATCGCCGCCGCGGCCCGTCGCCTGGGCCTCGAGCCTGCCGACTTCTGGAGCTGCTACGACGTCGGCCCACTCCCCTGCCAACGCTGCGAATCCTGCCTGCGCAGCGCCCGCGCCTGGGGGACCAGAGAGCAAGCGAGCTGAGCGCCGGGCCGCAAGACCGCCGCGCGCGTGTCTCCTTAGAAACTGGTCATACGCCCCGTCGGCGAACGTCGCCGCCGCAGCGGCGCCAGATCCGCCGGTTTCGCGGCGTCGTGGTCGCCGCGTCGCGGCGGTGAGAGAACTGACACCGGGTGTACCGGGTTGATCCCCGATCCCGATCCCGATCCCGGTCCCGAACCCGTTCCCGGACTCGGAACCCGAACCCGAACCCGAACCCCAACCCGAACCCGTGCAATGCCACGGCATGTCGCTAGTCTCCCTCGGTCGGGAGGTTCGATGCACGTTTTCAAGCCCAGCACCACGGTCGCGCTCCTTCTCCTTCCCTTGTCGCTCTCCCTCACCGGATGCGAAACCCCGCTCCCTCCGGTGCAGTCGTCGATGATCACGTCGGTCGACCTGATCGCGAGCAACCCGGTCGACGTCGCCGTGATGCCGATCGAAGACGCGACTCCCGGCAACGCGGCCGAACCAGTGCTCGGCGAGATCCGCGACGCGGTCGCCGCGCAGCTCGTGACGCGTCTCTACTCCCCGATCGCGCTCGCCGCGATCGATCGTGCGACGCCCCGCGACGCCAGCTCTGCTGGACGCACGCACTCGGTCGTCGACCCGGCCTGGCTCGCGACGGTGGCCGGTCGCTACCAGGAGGACGCCGTGCTCGGGATCCGGATCACGCGCTGGGACAAGTCCTCGCTGATGGCGAACGCGAAGGTCCGCTTCGCCGCCGACCTGACGATGATCGGCGCGCGCGATCGCAAGATCCTCTGGTCCGGCAGCGTCGAGGGGGAGGTCAAGGCGGGTGGGCGCGGTCCGGCGCCGCTGGACGGCCGCGAGCGGGAGCTGAGCGCCGGGCGGCAGTTCGCTGAGCAGGTGATCGCGCTGCTGCCCAAGCGGCGACCCTGAACCGGCGGTCCCGGTACGTCGATCTCCTGCGCGCGGCGGCGCCACACCAGCGCCGGCGGAATCCACAGCCGCGCCGCCGTTCGCGTGCCGACCTTTCCTTTTCCGGACGGCGCCGCTACCCTCCCTCGCCTTCCAGACCCCGACTGCGGCGCCGGTGCCAAGGATGTCTACCCTTCCGGTCCTGCGGCGGAGGTCTCAGGATCGAACCGTAGACGAGCCGATGAGTCTCCCGAGCGCCACGCGCAAGCAGTTGATCGAGCAACACCGGGTCCACGACAAGGACACCGGGTCCCCCGAAGTGCAGATCTCCCTGCTGTCTCAGCACATCAAGGAGCTGACGCAGCACCTGCAGACGCACCCGAAGGACTACTCATCACGCCGTGGTCTCCTGACCAAGGTCAACCGCCGCAACAAGCTGCTGCGGTATCTGGAGCGCAACGAACACACGCGCTATCTGGCGATCCTGCAGAAGTTGGAGCTCCGTCGTTAGCCATCGATCGTGCCGCACGGATGCGGCGCGGGCCGGCGGAGCCGCAGATCGTGATTTGAGAAGTGAGTGAATGAAGCGGCCGGGCGCCGAAGCGCCGGCCTGGGAACGGACCGTTCCCACGCGGATCCGGCAGGAGGCCGGAGCCGCAGCTCGCCCGCAGGTGCGGGCGACAGACGCCAGCGGGGTCTGCCCCGCGGCCAGAGAGGCATGAAGAGAAGCAATGACAAGAGCTAGAGACGAAGGGGCGGCGGCGGGGAAGAGTGGACCGAGCCGTCGCGGAGGCCGCGGGCGCAGCCCGCGCAAGGAGACCGAGACGACCAGCAAGACGAGCGACGCGCCGCGCGCGGAGCAGGAGCGGCGCGCACCGCGCGCTGCGGGGCAGAACGGCCCCGGCTGGGGTCCGATCCGCGTGCAGCGCGAGATCGGTGGACGCATGTTGACGCTGGAGACCGGCCGCATGGCCAAGCTCTCCGACGGCGCCTGCGTCGTCAGCTACGGCGATACGGTCGTGCTGGCGACGGCACAGAGCAGCAAGGAGCGCGAGGACATCGACTTCTTCCCGCTGACCGTCGAGTACCGCGAGAAGCCGGCCGCGGCCGGCAAGTTCCCGGGCGGGTTCTTCAAGCGCGAAGGACGCCCGACGACGAAGGAGATCCTCGGCAGCCGCGTCATCGACCGCGCCATCCGGCCGCTGTTCCCCGACGGGTTCAAGCGCGAGGTGCAGGTCCTGAGCCAGGTGCTCAGCACGGATCAGGAGACCGAGTCGGACATTCCGGCGGCGATCGCGTCGTTCGCGGCGCTCGCGCTGAGCTCGATCCCGCACCGCAAGCTGCTCGGCGCCTGCCGGATCGGACTCGTCGGCGAGAAGCTGCTGGTGAATCCGACCTGGTCGGTCGTGCAGTCGGAGCAGAACCTGCTGAGCCTGACGGTCGCCGCGCATCGCGACGCGGTCGTCATGGTCGAGGCGGGCGCGCGGCAGGTGAAAGAGGACGTGCTGGTCGAAGCGATCGAGCTCGGCCACCGCGTCTGCCGCGAGATCGTCGAGCTGATCGAGGAGCTGGTCGCCAAGGCCGGCAAGCCGAAGCAGGAGTTCGCTGCGCCGTCGCGGGACGAACAGCTCGTGCGTGCGATCGAGAAGCAGTTCGGCAAGCGGCTGCTGTCGATCGCCGTGCACGAAGGGAACAAGCAGGAGCGCAAGGAAGCGCGCAGCGCGCTGATGGAGGAAGTCGCCGCCGCGTTCCCGGCGCCGGAGGATGCGACCGACAAGGAGACGCGCGCGCACGAGAAGCTCGTGTCAGCGATCGCCGTCGAGCTGGTCGACCGCGGTGAGCGGGAGTCGATCCTGGCGGGGCGGCGTGCCGACGGGCGCGATCTGCGGACGATCCGGCAGATCACGATCGAGGTCGGTGTGCTGCCGAAGGTGCATGGCTCGGCGCTGTTCACGCGCGGCGAGACGCAGGCGCTGGTCGTCGCGACGCTCGGCACCGCGGACGACGAACAGATGCTGGACGGGATCTATCCGGAGAGCCCGCGTCGCTTCCTGCTGCACTACAACTTCCCGCCGTTCAGCGTCGGCGAGGTCAAGCGCATCGGCTCGGTCGGCCGCCGCGAGATCGGCCACGGCGCTTTGGCCGAGCGTTCGGTCGAGGGCGTGCTGCCGAAGAAGGATGCGTTCCCGTACACGATCCGGATCACGTCCGAGATCCTCGAGTCGAACGGCTCCTCGTCGATGGCGACCGTCTGCGGCGCGACGCTGGCGTTGATGGATGCCGGCGTGCAGCTCAGCCAGCCGGTCGCAGGCGTCGCGATGGGGCTCGTCATGGAGGGGAAGCGCTACGCGATCCTCAGTGACATCCTCGGCTCCGAAGACCACTGCGGTGACATGGACTTCAAGGTCGCCGGCACCGGCAAGGGGGTCACGGCGCTGCAGATGGACATCAAGTGCGAGGGGCTGACGCGCGCAATCCTCGAGGAGGCGCTCGAGCAGGCGCGCGAAGGCCGCCTGCACGTGCTGCGCGAGATGCTGAACGTCATGCGCCGGCCGCGGGCGGAGATCTCGCCGAACGCGCCGCGGTTGATCTCGCTGAAGATCCCGATCGACAAGATCGGTCTCGTGATCGGTCCGTCCGGCAAGATGATCCGCGGGCTCCAGGAGGAGTTCACGGTCCGCATCAACATCGAGGACGATGGGACCGTCACGGTCGCCGGCACGAACTCGGAGAAGGTGGACGCTTGCGTCCAGCGGATCCGCGACATGACCGCCGAGGTCGAAGTCGGCAAGGTCTACAAAGGCCGCGTCAGCTCGATCAAGGAATTCGGCGCGTTCGTCGAGATCCTGCCGGGGCAGGAAGGGCTGGTCCACGTGTCCGAGCTGTCGAACACGTTCCTGCGCGCGGTCACCGACGCCGTGCGGCTCGGCGACGAGATCGAGGTCAAGGTCATCGCGATCGACGACTTCGGCAAGATCAAGCTGAGCCGCCGCGCGCTGCTCGGCGAGCCGCCGGAGGGGGAAGGTGGTCCCCCGCGCGGCGAGCGGCCGGAGCGCGGTGAGCGCGGTGAGCGGGGCGAACGCTGGGAGCGCCGCGATCGCGGTGAACGCGGCGATCGTGGTGACCGTGGTGATCGCGGTGGCCGCGGTGAGCGCGGTGATCGTGGTGAGCGCGGTTGGAGCGGTGACCGTGGTGAGCGGGATAGGGATCGGGATCGGGGTGAGCGGGATAGGGGTGAGCGGGATCGGGATCGGGATCGGGAGCGGTTCCCCGACCGGGTCCGCGACAGTGAGCGCGGTCAGGGCGAGCGTGAGCCGCGCCGTGAGCGGGGTGGTTGGGAGCGCCCGGCCGAGCCCGGGTCCGAGCCGCCCGTTCCGCCGGCCGAGCACGTCGAGCTGGTCCACGGTGTCGGCGACGGAGAGCACTACGCACCGACCCAGCACTGGCCGCCGGAGGAAGAGGAAGCCGGTGACCGCGGTGAGACCGAAGGTCCGGCGTCGCGCGGCCCCCGTGAGGGTGGCCACGATGACGAGGCGGGGCAGCGCCGCCGCCGCCGCCGGCGCCCGCGCCGCGACTGAACCGGATCCTGCTCCGCATGGCTGTTGATGGGGCTGTTTCGCCAGCCCGGGCCACGAACCCATCGGCCTTCCAGGCCGCTCGACGTGGCGAATAAGCGGCATCAACAGCCATTTTCAGCAGCATCTTGAGTTGGAGGAGCTCCCCTGGCGAAATCTCCGCCGGTGGCGAATTCCATGCACGCCCTGGCGCTCGGCTCGGCCTTCGTTGCCGGGCTCCTGCTTCCGGCTCAGGAGTCTGCGCCCGCCACGCCGAAGCAACCCTCCGCACGTAGCACGCCACTTCCGTCGGCGTTCCGGTTCGACGGCGATCTCGCCGAGTGGAGTGCGCCGCCCGATCTGGTGCTCGACCAGCCGGGGCAGATCTGGCGGCATTCGCGCGCGGGGGACTGGCTCGGCCCGGACGACCTGTCGGCGCAGTTCTGGGTGCGCCACGACGTGGCGCACCTGTACGTCGCCGGCCGGATCCGCGACGACAGTCTGGTCACCGGCTCACCGGTGCAGCCGTGGGAATCGGCGGATGCGGTCGAGTTGTTCTTCGACTTCGATCTGCACGACGACGCCGGAGTCGAAGGGCAACGGCGGTTCGACAGCGACGACCTGCAGCTGTTCCTGATGCCGCTGTCGGTGACGCGCCCGTGGGGTGCGGTCGACTTCGTCAGCGCGCGTGCCGAGGGGCGCGAGGCGCGGCCGAATCCGTTCGGGATGAGCGGGATCCGCGTCCTGCACCGCGTGCTCGACGGGGTGGGCTACTCGTTCGAAGCGATCCTGCCGCTGCACAACTTCCCGGCCCTGGTGCCGGGCACCGAGATGATCGGGTTCCACGTCGCGATCGACGACTGGGATCGCGGGCGCGAGCGCTACCAGTACATGACCTGGAGCGGGCAGAACTCGGTCGACGATACGCGCTATCTCGGGCGCCTGCATGCCGACGAAGGGGGGTTCCTCGCGGATCCGCGTGCGCGCGGCCGCTCGTGGCTGACGTCACTGGCCGACTACACGCCGTTCGTGCTCGTGCCATGCCTGGTCGGCGCGCTGGTCTGGCTGCTGGTGCGTGGCTGGCGCTCGGCGCAACGGCAGGTGCCGGCGCTGCGCAACATCGGCCGCGTGCTGGCGATCGCGCTGTTCCTGACCGGCCTGCTGCTGCCCGGTTTCGTGCTGGGTCTGCGCGAGAGCAGCCATGCGGCGCAGTGCCGCGATGTCGTCAGCGCGCTGCAGGCGGACATCCCCAAGATGCAACGCGGCACGCTCGCCAGCTACACCGGACAGCCACGCGACCGCGCGCTGGTCGCGCTGCTGGGTGGCGGCCAGGTCGAACGCAAGCGCTCGTTCGAGCATCGGTTCCTGACCGACCTGATCGACCCGGCGGCGCCGGTGTTCGGCGGGGGACGCAAGATCTACCCGGCTGCGTTCGACCGCTTCCCGGTGCAGCCGTACTGGGTGCCGCTGCCGCTCGAGCAGGGGCAGCGGTTGGAGCTCGGCAGTGCCCTCGTGCCCGGTTACCTCGCGGTCGTGATCTCGCTGCCGGCTGGCGCGGTCCCCGCACCGGCGGCCTCGGCGCCGGCGCCGCGGGTGCGCGTCGTGTTCGGTGGCAGCGGCAGCGCCGGGCCGAGCACGACGCAGGACGTCGACTTCACGGCGCCGCTCGAGTCGGCCAGCGCGTTCAACCAGGCGCGGCGCACGATGACGTTCGAACGTGTCGCCGTGCCGCCCGGGGTCTCGTCGATCACGCTGACGGCGCTGCGCGGAGACGAGATGCAGCTGGTCGGCCTGACGAGCTGGCCGGAAGCAGGTGGGGCGCCGCGGCCACTGCCGCTGGGACAGACGGCGCTCGGCGGCATCCGCACCGATCTGCGCGCCGGGCATCCGGAGGACGCCGGCGTCGAGCTGTATCCCGGCTCGGCGGAGAGCCGCGAACGCGTCGTCCCGCTCGCGCGGGATCACGCGACTGCATACCAGAAGCTCTGGTTGATCTACCGAGCGCGGTTCCCGGCGCGCGGCGGTGTGCCGCTCGAGCTCGCGCCCGGCACCGAGGTCGCCAAGGTCACGATCACGTTCCGCGGCAACGAGCCCGAGCGCGTCGTCTCGTTCGAGCATCAGAGCTCGGTGCTGTTCGAGATGGTCCGCTACAACGCCGTCGACGCGCCGCAGGACGAATCGACCAGCATCGCGTTCCGCTGGGAGGACCAGGAGCAGGAGCCGCGGATCAACCTGATCCGTGAGATCGACCTGCCGGAAGGTGCGGTCGTCGACGCGCTGCGGTTCGAGAACACCGGTCCGTACGAGATCCGGTTCCGCTCGGCGGTGTTCGGGCTCGCGCAGGACGAGATCCCGTTCGATCTGACCGATTCGCCGCTCGAGCTGGTCGACCGTGGCCGCCGCGTGGCGCTGAAGGGCACGCACCTGCAGGCGCTGCAGCCGGCCGGGTTCACGGTCTACCGCGATGGTCGTCTGATCGAATCGACGCTGACCGGTGCGGCGCGGATCGACCGCGCGGTGCTGCCGCGCGCCGTCGCGCGTGGGCTGCGGCCCGAACAGCCGCTGCTGCTGCACAACGCCAGCGGCGATGCGCGCAGCTACGAGGCATACCTGACGCTGCCGGGCGAAGGCACGGCCGGCGCGGTGCTGCATGTCTCGATCGACGACCCCGAACACGGCGTGGTCGCGCGCCGGCTGACGTTGGTTGCGTTCGGCTGCTGCCTGCTGTCGGCGCCGGTGCTGCTGCTGCTGCTCGCGGAGCTGATCGTCGCGATCCGCAACCTGCGCCTGCGGCTGTTGACCGTGCTCGGCGTGGCGACGCTGACGCCGCTCGCCGTGCTGTCCCTCGTGCTGGTGCAGGTGCTCGAGACCCGGCACGAGAACGAAGTGCGCGGGAACCTGACGACCGCACTCGGCACCGCGAGCCGGCAGCTGCGCGAGCGGCAGGAGCAGATCGGGGTCGCCGCCGAGAGCTGGCACCCCGCGCTGCTGGCCGAGATCGAAGGGCTGCGCGGCAGCGTCGATCCCAAGCGACTCGAAGCCGCGCGAGCACGCATCGAGAAGCTGCTGCAGAGCCAGCTGCCGCCGGATTGGCAGAGTGGCTATCTGCGGTTCGAGGCGGTGCCGACGCCGGGCGCGGTCGCGCCGACGCTGACGGTTGCGCACGGGGATCCTTCGCTGTGGGCGTTCGAGACGCAGCTCCGGCCACGTCCGGCCGGGCTGTATTTCTCATGGGGCGTGCCGGTGCTGGGGGTCTACGTCGAGAAGACGGTGGCGCGTTGGAACTGCCGGCTGTCGGTCATGCGGCGGTTCGACGAGTCGGTGCTGACTGGACTGGCGCCGAACCACGCGACGCTGTTGACCGACCTGCGCGGCTATCCGCTGGTCGCGGTCGGCGGTCCGTCGCTCGGCAGTGCCGAGCTGCTCGACGATGCAGTCCGGCCGGCGGCGCTCGACGAGCGACGCGCCGCGGTCGCGCAGATCCTGGACGGCGGGCAGCCGTTCGTCGGCCTGCACCGCGGCGGCACGCGTGGGCTGATTGCGACCTACGAGCTGCAGAAGGACCGCCACGATTCGCCGCGCGCACTGCTCGGCGTCGTCGACGTCGACCTCGGACCGCAGCTGCCGCTGCCGTTCGGCTCGGTGCCTCTGCGCGGCTTCTTCGTCGCCGGCGCCGGGGTGTTGATCCTGCTGTCGGTGTTCCTGTCGTTCTACGTCGCGACGCGCGTCAGCCGGCCGATCGAACGTCTCGAGCGCGGCGCGCGCGCGCTCAGTGCCGGCGTGCTCGACGTCCGGGTCCCGGTCGAGGAAGGTGGGGAGATCGGGCGGCTGACGGCGACGTTCAACCAGATGGCGCAAGGGCTGCGCGAGCGGATCCACGACCTGCACTCGCTGAACCGCGGCATCGTCGACCTGACGTCGCGGCTCGACGTCAAGGAGGTCGTCGCCAGCGCGCGTGCGTTCTGCGCGCGGCACAGTCCGGCGGACGCCGTGCGCGTGCTGCTGCGCGAACGGGAACGCGTCGAGCTGGTCGGGCACGGCCAGCTCGATCCGCAGCTGGTGGAGCTGCGCGCGATCCTGCGTGCGACCGGCCCGTTCAGCATGCGGTTCGCCGAGGGTTCAGCGCTCGCCGCGGCCTGTCCTGGCCATCGCAGCGCAGTCGGACTGCCGCTGCTGCTCGGTGGCCGCACGACCGGCGCGATCCTGTTGCTGTTCGAGAATCCGATTCCGGCGCCGGTCAACCTGGATCTGCTGGCGACGGTGGCAGCACAGACCGCGGCGACGCTCGAGAACGCGCGCCTGTACCGCCACGCGGTCGAAGACGTCGAGACCGGCGCGCTGTTGCCGGAGCCGTTCCGCCGCCTGGCGGAGCGGGAGGTCGCCGCCGCCGAGGCGAAAGGGCAGAGCGTTGCGCTGTTGCGGCTGCGGATCGCCGGCCACACGAGTCTCGCCGCCGACCTCGGTGCGCCCGGCTGGGAACGCTTCCTCGAGCGGTTCGTCGCGTTCCTGCGGCAGACGCTGCCGCCGGACGCGCAGATCTGCCGCGCCGAGCACGACGACCTGCAGCTGCTGCTGCCGGCGCACGGCAAGACCGAAGCGCTCGCGGCGGTCAGCACGATCCTGGCGCGCGTCGGCGACGTTGAGCTCGGCCTGCCGCAGGCGGCGCTGCCGCTGCAGCTCGAGCACGCCGAGGCGGTCTATCCGGCCGAGGCGGCGAGCGCTGAGTTCCTGTTCCACGCGCTCGGCGGCACCGCCGAAGAACGCGCGCCGGCAGCGTCGCTGCGGCGCCGGCTGCAGAACCTGCGGGACAGCGGCATCGTGCTCAGCAGCCCGCCGATGCAGGCGGTCCTGCGCACGCTCGAGCGCGTGGCGCCGTCCGAGCTGACCGTGCTGCTCGAAGGGGAGACCGGCACCGGCAAGGAGGTGCTCGCCGATCTCGTGCACGCCTGGAGCCGGCGGGCGGCGGGTCCGCTGGTGAAGGTGCACTGCGCCGCGCTGACCGAGACGCTGCTGCAGTCGGAGCTGTTCGGCCACGAGAAGGGGGCGTTCACCGGCGCCATCGCGCGCAAGCAGGGACGCTTCGAGCTCGCGCACGGCGGCACGATCTTCCTCGACGAGGTCGGCGAGATCTCGCTCGACATGCAGGTCAAGCTGCTGCGCGTGCTGCAGCAGCGTGAAGTCGAACGCGTCGGCGGTAGCGAGCCGGTCCCGGTCGACGTCCGTGTCGTCGCCGCCACCAACCGCGAGCTGCGCGCGATGGTCGCCGCCGGGACGTTCCGCGAAGACCTGTACTACCGCCTGCTCGGGGTCGCCGTGCAGGTGCCGCCGTTGCGCGAACGCCGGCAGGAGATCCCGGAGCTGGTCGAGGCGTTCCGCCGCGAGGCGGTCGCGGCCGGCCACACGCGCGTGGTCGGGTTCAGCGCCGAGGCGCTCGACGAGCTGTACCGGCGCGACTGGCCGGGAAACGTGCGCGAGCTGCGCAACCTCGTGTTCCGGGCGATGGTGCTGGCGACCGGCGACCTGGTGAAACGCTCCGACCTGCTGGGAACCGCCCCGGAAGTCGACGAGGCCGCAGCGGTCACGAACGGCAGCGGTCGGGATCGGTCCCTGGACGAGCCCAACGCGGCCGCCCCCGCCGCCCCAGCCGAACCGACGGTGCTCGTGCCTGCCGAGCTCCCGGCGCGGCTGCGCCGGCTGCACGCGCTGCTCGAGTCCCGCGGCCAGCTCTCGACGCAGGACTACGTCATCGAGGCAGGGGTCAGCCCGCGGACGGGGCTGCGCGACCTGAACCAGCTCGTTGCGCTCGGGTTCGCGCAGCGGGTGGGCACCCGCAGGGGCGCGCGCTATCGGCGGCAGGGCGCGGCGAATTCGGATGGCGAATGAATTGGCGCCCCCCGGATCATGGGGTCGCGTTCGCTGGCGAACGGATGGCGAAATAAGAGCCTGCTGGCGAAATCATCGGCACGTCTCGAATCGAGCGTGCCTGCATTCGGGCAACTGACGCCAGGGCTGGGGTTTGCGGCCAATCGTCGGGCGTCCGCGAATTCGCCACTCCACGGCGGCACAACCATTGCTCGATACGCGCCGGACGGGCCGGGTGGCTCGGCGATCCAGCGACCATGCAACGAAACTTCTTGCGGATCCTCTTCGCGGCGGCGGCCCTGCTCGGCACCACTGCGATCGCGCCGGCCCAAGGCATCGAGGTCAAGACCACCGCCCAGGTCCTGTACGGCAGTGCCGCGAACACGTCGAAGCCTGCTTCGATCCAGTACGACAAGGTCCGCAAGGCCACGCCGGAGTACAAGACGATCCGCTCGGAAGGGGTGGCGAAAGGTTCGGCCCGCTACGACCTGCTGATCTCGGAGATGAACCAGCGGATCAAGTCGGCCGCGGAGCGGGCGGCGCAGGCGGCCGGGCATGACTGCGTCGTCTGCACGAAGGACATCACCGATGCCAAAGGTGTGTCCGTGACCGACCTGACGGACAAGGTCATCGAGCTGCTCGAAACCTGAGCACCCGCGCCCAGACCGCCGCTGCCACGGCGGAATCCGGCTGCGCCGCTGAAGCCCCTGACCCCCGCGCGCCGATCAGACCTCCGGTTCCAGGACGCCGATGGCGTGGGGCCGACCCCGACGTGACCCAACCCTCCAGACCGCGCGACCTCTGCCCTGCGCTGTTCGCGCTGCTGCTCGCTGCCTGCGCGACCACCGAGCCACCGGCGCCGGACTGGCCGGAGCGGATCGTGACGGCTGCGGCCTTCGAGCCGGATGGAACCCCGGTCGATCCGTCCCGCGCCGCCGCACGCGATCTCGGCGCGCAGATCTGGGGACTCGGCCCGGGCGTCGGCGAGCCGCTGCCGCGCACGCTGCGCGATGGTGCCGTGCAGGATCCCGTGCCGCAGGATCCGGTGCCGCCCCAGGATCCAGAGCAGGCCGAGCGTGAGCGGGCGGCCGCGATCCGTGCGCGGTTCGGGACCGGCGTGATCATCCGGCCGGACGGCAAGGTCACGAAGCAGTACCCGCTCGCCGCCGAGACCGCGCCGACGTTCCTGAACCTGCTCGCCGAGCCGGGGAAGCCGGCGCCGGCCGTGGCGACGCCGACGACGCAGACGCTGGGTGGCAGCGAGTGCGTGCTCGGGCAGATGCTGGGCGGCAAGGAAGTCGATCTCGTGTACTTCCCGAAGTTCGAGGAGATGAGCGGGACCAACATCGCGGCGCCGGTCGCCACGACGACTCCAGCGCAGGTCACGCCAACGCCGTCGGCGATGGTCATGGCGACCGCGACGCCGGAGGGGCTGGCCGCGTTCGAAGACGCGCTGAACCTGTTCTTCGCGTTCCGGCCGCAGGTCGAAATCGAGGTCAAGATCGTCGAGTACGCGACCAACGACAGCCTCGACATCGGCGTCGTCCAGGTCGACAAGGACACCCCGATCCTCGCCAACCTGTCGACCAACCAGCTGGTCAAGACGATCACGTCCAGCTTCCCGATCAGCCCGACGCTGATCGGGGGCACCAGCACGACCGACCGCGGCACGTTCACGATCGGCGGGATCCACGACTCCTGGGAGCTGAACGCGACGCTGCAACTGCTCGAGTCGAACAACATCGTCGACATCCTGAGCCGGCCCAAGATGGTCGTCCGCAACGGCGGGCTCGCGACCGTCACCACGATCACGAAGCTGCCATTCCCCAAGGCCAAGATCACGTCGAGCGGCCAGAACGTTTCCACGGACATCGCCTTCGAGAACGTCGGCATCACGATGAACATCCGCCCGGTCATCGCCGGCACCGACACCGTGATCCTCGAGGTGTTCGCCGACGTCTCGTCGGTGATCGGGTTCGCCGACACCGATCCGGTCGACACGCCGATCATCGCGAGCCGCAAGGCGATCACGTCGGTGCACGTCCCGAGCGGCAAGACGACCGTGATCGGCGGGCTGGAATCCAAGAACAAACTCGAGCGCGAATCCAAGATCCCGATCCTGGGGGACATCCCGATCCTCGGGCTGCTGTTCCGCTCCACCTCCAGCCAGGAGCAGACGACGTCGCTGGAGTTCCACATCACGCCCCGGATCATCGAAGGTCCGCGCGGGTTCGCGGCCCGGTGACGCGGCCGCCGGCAGCGGATGCGGGGGCCGCCCTGCCCCGCCGCCCCCGGCTGCAATAACCTGCCGGCGTCCCCGTCCAACGGCCCGTCGATCGTGCGTACGCCCAACCCCAGCTCCGAACACGGCATCGCGCTGGTGCTCGTGTTGATCTTCACGGTCCTGATCTACGTGTTGATCGCAGAGCTCGTGACGACTGCGCAGATGTCACGGATGACCGGTGAGAACGACGCGTTGGCGGCGCGGATGAAGCAGGACCAGGAGTACCGCCTGCACGAGGTCGAGGAGAGTCTCGCCGACGACATGAAGGCGGCCAGCGCGCAGAGCCAGGGCGGCAGCTCCGGCGGCATGCCGATGCCGGGGCCCGGCGGCGGCGAGGGGGGCGGCGAGGAGGACCCAGCCGCCAGCGCCGACAGCAGCCGCGATCCGTGGTTCTACCCGACGCCGTACTCCGACTCCGACCTGACGACCTACGTCTGGGTCGAGGACGAGAACCGCAAGTTCAACATCCTGACGCTGATCAGCGCCGACGAGAAGTTCGCGCGCGCGTCGCGCGAGCGGTTCGTGCGGCTCGTGGATGCGCTGCGCGAGGGGACCGACCTCGACGTCAATGGCGGCGATGCCGAGCAGCTGGCGACTTCGCTGACGGAGTGGATGCGCGGCCATGGCCGCAACGACTGGATCCCCCGTCCGCCGCTGAAGAGCGACGACAAGAAGGACCGCCGCGAGCTGACGATCCCGCTGCACCTCGACGAGCTGCTGTTCCTGCGCAATGTGACGCCGGAGCTGTTCTTCGATCAGTTCGAATACGACATCGACACCGGCGAGCCGCTGCTGCTGCCAGGCCTCGAATCGGTGCTCACGGTCTACACGTCGCTCGCCTACGACGAGGGGGACCCGGACAAGGTCGCCCGGCAGAAGGCGCAGCAGCGCACGAACATGCCGGGCAGCGGCGCGCAGCCGGGCGGCAGCGAGGCTGGCGGTGCCAACCCTGCCGGCGGCAACACCGGCAACACCGGCAATACCGGCAACACCGGCAGCAGCAGCTCGAGCAGTTCGAGCAGCTCCTCCGGCGGCGACGACCCGAAGCAGCTCGCCGGACTCGGGATCAAGATCAACATCAACACCGCGACCCGTCCGGTGTTGCGCTGCCTGCTGTCGCCGAGCCAGATGCCGGACGCCGTCATCGAGGCGATCCTGCGCTACCGCAACGAAGAAGCACCGGAGGAGGAGCAGCTCGAGGAGGCAGGTGGCGAGGCGCTGTCCGGCAGCGGCGCTTCCTCCCTGCTGTCGAATCCGGACGGGGTCCAGACCGGCGACCGGCCGCAGCTCCAGGTGTTCGCGACCCCCGAAGACCTCGAGAAGGTGCCGGAGTTCGCCAACATCGCCAGTGCCGAGATCAAGCAGCAGTTCCTCGACCTGATCACGACCAAGTCGGACGTGTTCTCGATCCACATGGCCTCGCTGGTCAAGCGCGACGAGGAGAACCGCGTGTTCGTGCTGCGCCGGGCGCGTTCGCTGGTCATGCGCTTCGAGTCCGGCGAGACGGTCATGCTGCACCCACTGATCCGGCTCGAGGCGCGCGAGGGGGTGCGCGTGTTCCCGTACGACTTCCCCAAGGAGGAGCTCGAGGCGCAGCGGATGCGGCGCTACGACATGGACGACTTCGCGATCGAAGAGCGCGACTGGAACCCGTTCTACCTCGAGTTCTATCGCAAGCCGGAAGCCCGCGGCCGTTAGCCCACATCCGCCTGCCGCGCTTGACGCGGGCGGGCATGGCTGCCTACGTTCCGCCGCCGGTGAGGTTCAGCCTTCCGTTCACTTGACGCTGACGCGCGTCCGCACAGGTCTGTGCGCGGGCCCATTTCCAGCCCGCCGCCGCGTCGCTCGTGAACCCATCCCCCCGCTCGAAAGGCTGCTGAACCGATGTCCACGCCACGTCCGTCCGCTCTGCTGCTGCTGACCGTTTCCATCTGCTTCCCCGCCTGCCAGTCCGCGGATCCGCACACGCCCGCTTCCGCGTCCGCGGCACGCATGCCGGCCGACCCGCAGTACCTGAAGCCGGCCGGTTCGCGCGAGTTCGCGATCGAATACACGGCCCAGGTGAAGCAGGTCCCCGCCGGCACGAAGCTGCTCCGCCTGTGGGTCCCGGTGCCGCAGGACAGCACCGTGCAGACGATCCGTGAGCTGCGGTTCCACGGCGATGCACCGCGGCTGACGACCGAACCGAAGTACGGCAACAAGCTCGCGTACTGGGAGATCGCGAACCCCGCGGCCAGCGTCGAGACGAAATACTCGTTCGTCTGCCGCCGGCTCGAGCAGGTGACCGATCTGCAGAAGGTCGCCCAGGACGGCAGCGAGAGCAGCGCAGTCCCGGCAGCGTTCACCGGCAACGACCGGATGACGTTCGTCGACGCGCGCATCCGCAAGATGTCGGACGAGATCACCGCCGGTCAGCAGTCGACGCTGACCAAGGCGCGTGCGATCTACGACCACGTGCTCGCGCACATGAAGTACGACAAGTCCGGCACCGGCTGGGGGCGCGGGGACACGAACCACGCCTGCGACGTCGGACAGGGCAACTGCACCGACTTCCACGCGCTGTTCATGTCACTCGCGCGCGCGAGCGGGATCGCGTCCGGGTTCGAGATCGGGCTGTATCTGCCGTACGAACCGGGCAAGCAGGAGCCGCCCGGCGGTTACCACTGCTGGTCGTTCTTCCGCGTGCCGGGCAAGACCTGGGTGCCGATCGATGCTTCCGAGGCGGACCGGTTCCCGGAGCGGGCCGACTACTTCTTCGGTGCGCACACGCCCAACCGCGTCACGCTGTCGGTCGGCCGCGACCTCGTGCTCGAGCCGGCGCAGGCCGGCGAGCCGCTGAACTACCTGCTGAATCCGTACGCCGAAGCGGACGGCAAGCCGATCGCGGCCGACAAGACCTGGAGCTACCGCGACCTGTGAGCCGAGGCCCGGATGCTGCGCGGTGATGCAACGCCGCGGCAGCGGCTGCTCGGGCTGCTGCTCGCCGGACTGACCGGCGTGCTCGCTGCCACGCTCGTGGCGCTCGGCAATCCGGGCAACATGGGGATCTGCGGCGCCTGCTTCGCGCGCGACGTCGGCGGTGCGCTCGGGCTGCACGCCAAGGGGCCGGCGATCTTCCGGCCGGAAGTCGTCGGCCTGATCGTCGGGGCGCTGCTGTGGATGGCCGCCAGCCGGCAGCCGGTCAGCCGCTCCGGCGGACACGCCGGCGCGCGGTTCCTGCTGTGCCTGTTCATGGCGATCGGCGCGCTGGTGTTCCTCGGCTGCCCGTTCCGGATGCTGCAGCGGCTCGGCGGTGGAGATCCGACTGCCTGGCTCGCGCTGCCCGGCTTCGTCGGCGGCGTCGGCATCGGGATGCTGATCGAGCGGCGTGGTCCGACGATCGGGCGCACGCAGCCGGCGCCGCTCGTGGTCGGCCTGGTCGGCCCACTCGCTGCGCTCGGCGCCTTGCTGTTGTTCCTCGGCGGGCGGTTGCTCGGCCCGGGTCCCGGCAGCGACGGCCCGCCGGCGCACGCGCCGTGGCTCATCGCACTCGGCATCGCCGCCGTCGCCGGCGCGATCATGTCGGCGACCGGGTTCTGCGCGATCCTCGCCGCGCGGCAGCTGTTTCGCCGTCAACGTTGGATGCTCGCCGGCGCGCTGGCGCTGATCGCCGGTTACGCGCTGACCGTCGCGCTGACCGGCAAACCGGCGCTCGGGGCCTCGCCGATCGCGCACGGTGACTGGCTGTGGAACTCGCTCGGCCTCGCGCTGGCCGGCCTGACCGGTGCGCTCGCCGGCGGTTGCCCGGTGCGGCAGATCGTGCTCACCGGCGAAGGGAATGCCGACGCGTTCGCCGGCACCGCCGGCCTCGTCGCCGGCGGCGCGCTCGCGCATACGCTCGGGCTCGTGTCGGTCGCCGCGTCCGCAGAGGCTGCCGGCGGCGCGACTTCGGCCGGCAAGGTCGCGGTCGGGATCGGGTTGCTGTTCGCGATCGTCTACGGGCTCGCGGTCACGCGCGGCGCGCGCAGCGCGGCCTAACCCGCTTCGATCAACCCGCGGAACCGCTCGAACAGATACAGCGCATCGTGCGGGCCGGGCGCCGCCTCGGGGTGGTACTGCACCGAGAACACCGGCAGCTCGCGGTGGCGCAGCCCTTCGACCGTCTCGTCGTTCAGGTTCAGGTGCGTGACCTCGACCTGGTCCGGCAGCTGCCGCGGATCCACCGCATACGAGTGGTTCTGCGCGGTGATCTCGACCTTGCCGGTCGTCAGGTCCTTGACCGGCTGGTTCCCGCCATGGTGGCCGAACTTCATCTTGAACGTCTTCGCGCCGAACACCTGGCCGAGGATCTGATGGCCGAGGCAGATCCCGAACACCGGCACCGCGCGCACGAGCTCGCGCACGGTCTGCACCTGCTGCGGCAGCCGGGCCGGGTCGCCCGGGCCGTTGCTCAGGAACACGCCGCGTGGCTTGCGCTCGAGCACGGCGCGCGCCGGCGTGTCGGCCGGGACCAGGGTCACGTCGAACCCGTGCGCGACGAGCAGCCGCAGGATGTTCCGCTTGATCCCGAAGTCGTAGGCGACGATCGGGATCTGCGTGCGCTGGCCGCCGCCGGGGACCGGGGGCGAGAACGGCGACTCCTGGCCGCGCGTCCAGTGCTCGACCTGCCGGGTCGAGACTGCGGCGACATGGTCGACGTCGCCGACGCGGGGGGCCTTGCGGACCCGTGCGAGCAGCTCAGCGTCGGACGCCTTCGCGTCGTCGCTGATCAGGCAGCGCAGCTCGCCGTGGTCGCGCACCTTGCGCACCAGCATCCGCGTGTCGACCTCCTCGATCGCCGGGATCCCGTGCTGCGCGAGGTAGTCGTCGAGGTCGCTGCCGCTGCGGAAGTTGCTCGCGATCCGGCTCGCCTCGCGCACGACGAGGCCGGACAGCCACGGATGCTGTGACTCCTCGTCCTCGGTGTTGACGCCGTAGTTCCCGATGTGCGGCTGCGTCAGCAGCACGGTCTGCCCGCGGTACGACGGATCGGTCAGGATCTCCTGATAGCCGCTCATCGACGTGTTGAAGACCAGCTCGCCGGTCTGCTCGACCGCGGCGCCGAACGCGCGCCCGTGGCAGATCGTGCCGTCCTCGAGCACGAGTCGGGCGGGGCGGCGGGGGGGGTTGGTCACGTTCGCGGGTGCGGGTCGAGAGGGCGCTTGCGGCAGATCGTCGCGGCCAGATAGCCCGCGCCGAAACCGTTGTCAATGTTGACGACCGCGACGCCGGCGGCGCAGGCGTTCAACATCGTCAACAGCGCCGCGAGGCCGCCGAAGCTCGCGCCGTAGCCGACGCTGGTCGGCACCGCGATGACCGGGCGCTCGACGAGTCCGGCAACGACGGACGGCAGCGCGCCGTCCATGCCTGCAACGACGATCACGACGTCGGCGCGGCGCACGGCCTCGAGCCGCGCGAGCAGCCGGTGCAGCCCGGCGACCCCGACGTCGGCGCACAGCTCGACCTCGAGACCGCAAAAGCGCGCCGTCAGCGCCGCCTCTTCGGCGACCGGCAGATCGGCGGTGCCGCCGGTCAGCAACGCGGCGCGCCCGAGCCTGACTGCCGCGCCGTTGCCGGCCGTGATGCAACGCGCCGGCGCGTGCCACTGCGCGTCCGGCAGCAGTTCGCGGACCGCCGCATGGTGCTCCTCACTGACGCGCGTCAGCAGCACGCGACCGCTGCGCGCGTGCAGCTCGCGGGCGATCGCGGCCGCCTGCTGTGGCGTCTTCCCGGTGCCGAACACGATCTCCCCTTCGCCGCAGCGCGCGCCGCGGGCGAGATCCAGCTTGGCGAAGCCGAGATCCTGCTCCGGCGCCAGCAGCTGCGCGGCTTGTTCCGGCGCCAGCTCGCCGCGCGCGACGCGCGCCAGGATCTCCTCGAGCCGGGTCATGCGCTCCTCCGCGCCGTCGCGGCGGCGGCGAGATCCAGCCCGTCGATGCGCTGCTGCGTCAGCGCCAGCGTGCCGAGGCCGGCCACCATCGCGCCGTTGTCGGAGCAGAGATCCGGCGGCGGAAACACGGCGACCAGCCGGCCGAGCAGATCGTCCTGCTGCAGTGCTGCGCGCAGGCTCTGGTTGCGGGCGACGCCCCCCCCGATCGAGAACGAAGCGACTGCATGCCGTGCCGCGGCGCGGCGCAGCTTGGCGACCAACGTCTCGACGACGGCTGCCTGGTACGACGCGGCGAGATCGGCGACCTGCTGCGCCGAGAGCTCCGGCATCGGCCGCTCGAGCGCGTTGCCGCGCAGGTGGTACAGCAGCGCGGTCTTCAACCCGCTGAACGAGAAGTCGAGCGAGTCCGGCCCGAGCATCGTGCGTGGCAGGCGCACCGCGCGCGGATCCCCGCTGCGCGCCACGCGCTCGACCTCCGGACCGCCCGGATAGCCGAGCCCGAGCAACGCCGCACCCTTGTCGAGCGCCTCGCCGGCGGCGTCATCGCGCGTGCTCCCGATCCGCTCGTGCTGGCCCGGCGCGTGCACCAGATACAGTGCCGAATGGCCGCCGGACGCGACCAGCGCGAGGCTCGGCAGCGGCAGCTCGGGTTGGGTCATGAATGCCGCATGCACGTGCGCGGCGATGTGGTCGACGCCGACCAGCGGCAGGTCGTGCCACCAGCTCAGCGTCTTCGCGGCCGAGAGCCCGACCAGCAGACAGCCGATCAGGCCGGGGCGGTGCGTCACCGCGATCGCCGAGAGCTCCGCAGTCTCGACCCCTGCCACCGCGAGCGCCTCGTCGACGACCGGCACGATCGACGTCAGGTGCGTGCGGCTCGCGATCTCCGGGACCACGCCGCGATGCCGGCGGTGGATCTCCGCCTGGCTCGCGACGACGTTGCTGAGCACGACGCGTCCGTCGCGGACGACCGCGGCCGCCGTCTCGTCGCACGATGACTCGATCCCGAGCACGAGCATCGTCAGCGTCCCTTCGGGCCGGCGAGCAACTTGCGCGCCTCTTCGACCGCGGCAGCGAGCTGCGTGTCCCGCTCCGGACCGACCGGCTTCGGCAGCGCGTGCGACAGCTTCGCGGCGAGCTGGCGGACCGCGGCCCGATGTGCCGGTGGGATCTCCTCGCGGCTGCGCAGGCGCAGCTGGACCTCGAGCGCGTCCTGCTGCGCGAGCTCGCACGGCACGTCCGGCACGATGCCGCCGGTCTGCGTGCCGTCCGGTTGCCGCGGCCCGTCCACGTTGCGGCCGTTCGGCGTCAGGTAGCGCCCGGTCGTCAGCTTCAGCCGCATCGGCAGGCCGCGCCAACGGAAGATGCTCTGCACGCTCGCCTTGCCATACGTGCGTTCGCCGACGATCCGGGCGCGGCCGTGGTCCTGCAGCGCGCCGGCCACGATCTCGCTGGCGCTGGCCGAACTGGAGTTGACCAGCAGCACCAGCGGCAGCTCCGGCAGCTTGCAGTCCGGCGCCTTTGCAACGTGCTGGTGCTCTGGCTTGCCGCGTTCGACGAGCACCGTGATCAGACCGCTGCGCAGGAAGTGGTTCGCGACCGGCAATGCCTGCTCGAGCAGACCGCCGCCGTTCCAACGCAGGTCCAGGATCAGTGCGCGCAGCGGCGCCTGCGTCACCAGATCGGCGATCGCGGCTTCCATCTCCTCGTAGGTCCGCGTCTGGAAGTCCTCGATGTGCAGATAGCCGATCCCCTGCTCCGGGTCGACATGACGCGCCCAGCGGACGCTCGACTGTTGCACGTGTCCGCGCACGAGCGGGATTTCGAACGGTGGCCGCTCGCCGCGCTGCACCGAGACCGTGACCTTCGTATCCGGCTCGCCGCGCAGCTTGTCGAACGCCGTGCGCGCGAGCGTCTGCGGATCACCTCCGTCGAGCGGCTCCCCGTCGATCGCGACGATCTGATCGCCGACCTGGATCCCCGCACGCTCCGCCGGCCCGTCGCGCAGCGGGAACATGACCGTGATCGGCGCCACGCCGGGGAACATCAGGATCCCGATCCCGACGTACTGGCCGCTGGTCAGCGTGTCGAATGCGGGTGCTTCGACCGGGCGCACGAACTCGCTGTAGGCATCGAGTCCGTCCACCATGCCGTCGATCGCCTTCAACATCAGCTCGTGCGGGTCCTGCACGGTCACGTGTTGGCGCATGACGCGGTCGTGCACGAGCTGGAGCATCTGCAGCTCCGGCTCCGGCAGCCGCTCCTTCGTCACGAAGTACAGGCTGAGCCCGAGCCCGCACGTCGAAGCGAGCAGGGCCGGCACGACCCACACCACCCAGGCCGGCGTCCGCGCGGGTTCCATCGCGCGCGGATCATAGGACGCGTGCCGGCGCGATAGGCTCTCGCGGATGCTGCGCACCTCGTCCCGCCTGGCGCTTGCATGCAGCGCCATCCTGCCTCTCGCGGCGCAGGAGCCGCGCAACCTCTCGCTCGAGCTGCTGCTCGAATGGGAGAACGTCGCCGCGCCGCAGCTCTCGCCGGACGGCACCCGGATCCTGTTCACACGGACCTGGACCGACCAGATCCAGGACCGGCAGCGCAGCTCGCTGTGGATCGTCGGCCGCGACGGGACCGGGCTGCGGCCGCTGACCGAGGGGAGCGACGCGCGGTGGTCGCCGGACGGGACCCGGATCGCGTTCGTCGCCGATGGCGAGCCGAAGGGCCCGCAGCTCTGGGTGTACTGGCCGGAGACCCGCGAACGGATGCAGGTGACGCACGTCGTCGAGGCGCCGCACGATCCGCGCTGGTCGCCCGATGGGACGCAGATCGCGTTCACGATGCAGGTGCCGGAGAAGGACGGGTTTCCGATCGAGTTGCCCAAGCCGCCCAAGGGGGCGAAGTGGGCACCGGAGCCGACCGTGATCACGCGGCTGGCATATCGCCGCGACCACCAGGGATACCGGTCGGCCGGCTGGCGGCATCTGTTCGTCGTCGACGCCGTGCAGGGAGGGACCCCGCGGCAGGTCACGTCCGGCGACTTCGATCATGCCGGCGCGGAGTGGATGCCGGATGGGCGGGAGCTGGTGTTCAGCGGGCTGCGCACCGCCGATGCCGACTGGCAGGTGCGCGAGTCGGAGGTCTACGCCGTCGAGCTGCGCAGTGGCACCGTGCGGCAGCTGACCGACCGGCGAGGACCGGACCGCGCGCCGATCGTGTCGCCGAGCGGCGAGTGGATCGCCTACACCGGACACGACCACAGCGACGACACGTACTCCGTCGGGGAGCTCTGGATCGTGCGTGCCGACGGCACCGGCGCGCGCTCGCTGACCCACGGTTTCGATCGTGAGCCGACGAACCTGCAATGGGCCGCCGACGGCGAATCGATCTACTGCACCGTGCCGAGCGAAGGCACACTGCAGGCCTGGAACGTCCGCCTGGACGGCACCCGCGAGGAGCTGACGCGCGGCATGCACCAGTTCCAACTCGGCGACGTCGGGCGCGACGGCACGTTGGTCGGCGTCCTGACGTCCCCGCAGCTGCCGCCGGACCTGTACGTGCAGCCGCCCGGTGGGGGGCTGCAGCGGCTGACCTCCGTGCACGCCGACGTGCTCGAGGACGTCCGCCTCGGCACCGTCGAAGAGCTGCGCTGGACCTCCCCCGACGGGCTCGCGATCCAGGGCTGGCTCGTGCATCCGCCCGACTTCGATCCCACCCGCAAGTACCCGCTGATCCTGCAGATCCACGGCGGGCCGCACGCGATGTATGGCGTCAACTTCGACTTCGAACGCCACAACCACGCCGCGCACGGCTACCTGCTCCTCTACTGCAACCCGCGCGGCAGCACCGGCTACGGCAAGACCTTCGGCAATGCGATCGACAACGCCTATCCGGGCCGCGACTACGACGACCTGATGGGGGGCGTGGACGCCGTCATCTCCCGCGGCTGCGTCGACACGCGCAATCTGTTCGTCTACGGCGGCAGCGGCGGTGGCGTCCTCACCTGTTGGATCGTCGGCACGACCGACCGCTTCCGCGCCGCCGTCGCGATGTATCCGGTGACCAACTGGATCAGCTTCGTCGGCACGACCGACGGCCCGTACTGGTACACCAACTTCGCGAAACTCCCCTGGGACAGCATCGACGAGCACTGGCAGCGCTCGCCGCTGCGCCTCGCCGGCAACGTGAAGACCCCCGTCATGCTGCTCACCGGCGAGCTCGACCTGCGCACGCCGATCGGTCAGACCGAGGAGTACTACCAGGCCCTCAAGCTGCGCAAGGTCGACACCGTCATGGTGCGCGTCCCCGACGAGTACCACGGCGCCTCCGCGCGCCACGTCAGCAACCGCATGCGCCGCATCCTGTACGTCCGCGGTTGGTTCGAGAAGCACCGCGTCAAGGACGCCGCCGCCGACGCCGGCAGCGCGAAGTAGCCGTCACCCCACCGCGGCCTGTGCCGCCGACGCCTGGCAGCGCGAGGCAGGCACGACGCCGCGGCATCGTCCGCCGCCGCCGACGCCGTCACCCCACCGGAGCCTCTTCGCGCGCCGGCCCCGCCGGCATCACCGCCGCCAACAGCAGCAGCGGCGCCACCATCTCGCACAGCTCCTCCAGCCACTTCGTGTACTCCACGATCGGAATCCCCCGCAGCCGCATCGCCGACCCGTTGGCCGACCCCTCCACCACCTCGAGCGCCAGCGCCAACCCCCACAACCCGAACCCGACCAACAGCCACGCCCGCCGCCGCTGCTCCGGCAGCGCCCGCCACAACCGCACGAACAACACCACCCCGACCACGACGAACACCGGCGCCACCACCAGCAGCCACGCATAGACCGGCAGCTCCCGCACGTGCTCGTATGCCATCCGCCCGAACCCCTCGTGCAACTGGCACGCGTCGTCCGCCGACAGGAACAGGAAGAACGCCCCCGGCCCGTACCACCACCTCCCCTCCCGCGCGCGCCCCACACACACGATCCCCAGCGCCGCCACCGCCACCACCGAGAACCACGTCACCAGACTCAGCTCGCTCGTCGCGTCGAACACCCGCCACAGCGACTCCACCGGCTGACTCCGCCCACGAAACGTCAGCCGCAACGCCGCATCCACGACCCCCAACCCGATCGCCAACCCAAACCCCACGCGCAGCGGCACGTTGCCCGCACCGCGCCCGGTTCCTGCAGCCTCTGTCATCCCCATCAGGTTCGTCCGAACCACGCCGCGCGCTTGATCCCGCATGATCCCAAAAGGGTCAGACCCCTTTGGTATCACCCGCATCCGCGCAACCACCCATCCG
>CAZABP010000006.1:0-128463 GCA_964483245.1 uncultured candidatus Brocadiaceae bacterium
AGCGCCGTCGCCTTCTCATTGACCGTGGACACCCACACGAACGTCAGGAGAGCCCAAAAAACGCGAGCGGGCGCCCCGGTCCCCCGGAGCGCCCGCCCGTTCACGGTTTCCCGCGGCTCAGCTCAGCGGCGTCGTCCGCGACTGGGCCGGCAGCGAGTAGTCGTAGAAGGTCTGCGTCCAACGGAACGGCCAGGCCTCGGCATAGACCCCGAGCAGCAGCCGGATCGGCCGCACCGAGATCCCGAAGCTCCCGCTCGGGCCGCTCGGCGACGTCGCCAGCGTCAGGCTCGCCGTGGTGTCCGCGAAGTTCAGCGTCCCGGTCACCCCGACGCTGAACCCAGGGACGCCCAGCCCGACCCGGGCCACGCCGGTCGCGGCTGCCCGGATCGAACCGGTCGCCGAGATCGCCATGTTGGTCAGATCCAGGTCGCCAGACAGGCTGAAGCTGGACGTGACGCCGGCGTTCGCGCTGACGGTCACGACCACCGGGCCGACCGGGATCGGATACTGCAGGCCGTTCGAGCCGAACACGTTCAGCGCCGGCAGATTGCCGACGACGTCCGGGTCCTCCTCGTTGACGACCTCGAAGCCGGCCAGCTTCACGGTGAACGTCGAGCTGCCGATCTTCGCCACGCGGCTGCCCAGCCGGGTGAACAGCGTCGTCGACGAGATCTTGTAGGCGAGGTCGACCGACGCCGCCTCGACGTCGTGCCCGAACATCTTGACGCGGGCGGTCATGTTGGCGCCGGCGCTGACCGACGCGGCCAGCGGGGCGAGCTGCATCTCGGTCTTGGCGTAGGCCGTGAACGTGATCCGGCCGCCGAGGTTCGAGTTGCCGTAGTTGAGGCTGTAGCTGCCATCCCGCTCCTGCGCGGCGAGCGTGCTCGCGACGAGGGTCAGGGCGGCGAAGGAACGGAACGCGATCGAGAAGGACTTCATGGCTTGTCTCCAGTCAGGTTTGGGTTGTCAGGAACAACCCCTGGATGGAGGGCCACGCCGGCGCGTGACGCGCCCGGCCCGAAATCGGTTCAGAACCGGATCGTGTGCACGTTCGCGAACGACTTGAAGCCGAGCGGGCTGCGCGGGTCGATCGTCAGGCCGCAGACGTAGAGCGCGAACTGCGGCAGCACGAGGTTCGGCACGACGAGCGTCGCCGCCCCGGTCCCGGTCGGCGACAGGACCCCGGCCCAGCCGCTGAAGATCGCGTTGTTCGCCCCGATCGTGGCCGAGAGCATCAGATCCGGGTTCGTCGCGACACCGCGCGGGTCGGGCGGTCCGAACGGGATTCCCGGATGCACCGAGAGGCTCGCCCACAGGAAGTACAGGTGCGTCGCGTCGGTCGGTCCGAAGTCGAGCCCGAGGTTCAGTGTCTGGTTGGCACCCCCCTTGGCCGGACCGGACAGGCGCGGCGCGCGCGCGATCCCTTCCAGGTTCGTGAACGGGGCCGGGTTCGACACCGGCGTCACGACGCCGAAGCGATCCACCAGATCGATCCGCCGCCCGGTCGACAGCTCTTCCGCCAACAGCAGACGTCCCTCGAAGTCGGCGCACAGCGAGTCCGGGTTGATGATCGCCGGCGTCTGCACCAGCACGACAGGCGGACCGCCGGCGCGCGGGATCCGGAACACGCAGTCGACGAGCCCATCGATGACCGCGTAGTCGCCGTCGTGCAGCAGCGCAATCCCGTGCGGCAACCGCAACGGCGAGCCGCTCCAGATCGTCGTCGGCACGCCGGCGCGCGTGATCCGCAGCAGCGCCGGTGGCTGCGTCCGCGTCCCCTCCTCGACGACCAGGTAGCTGCCGTCGTAGTCGACCGTGACGTCGAACGGCCGCGCCAGCGGCGCGCCGGAGAAGATCGTCGTCACCTGCCCGGTCGTCGACACGCGCAGCAACGCGCTCGTCGTCAGGGACGGCACGAGCAGCGAGCCGTCCTCGTCGAGCGCGATCCGGATCGCACCCGGGACACTCGTCGCGTGCGGCGCGATCGAACCCCCCTTGGGGATCTTGTAGATCGTGTTGCTGCCGAAGTCGGAGACGAAGACGTCGAGGTTGCCGCTGACCGCGACGCCGGTCGGCGTGCCGAGCGGGGCGCCGGAGTGCAGCGTCGTGATGACGCCGGCGGCGGTCATCCGGTGCACGGTGTTGGTGCCGTCGTCGAGGATGACGAAGTCGCCATCGGCGAGAGACTGGCCGCTGGCGGCGGTCGCGAGCAGAACGGATGCAAGGAGCGTGCGCATGGGGAAGACCTCGGCGCGCGATCTTCGCGCCGCGGGGGCCGATCGTCAGGTCCCGGTGTGGCGACGGCCGCGCCGGCGGCGTAAGCATCGCGGCATGCACGAAGCGGATGCGCCGAGCGCAGTCTCCGGCTCCCGCGCGCGACGCCCGCTGCTCGCGCTCGCGCTGCTGCTGGTCTGCGTCACCGCCGCGCGCGCATGGGCCGAGGCACGGCCGACCGCCGGCATGGACTACTACCAGTTCTGGGTCATCGGCCAGGCCGTGCAGCGCGGTGAGACCGCGGACATCTACAGCGATGGAGAACGCGAGCGGCTCGGGCGGATGTACTTCGAACGCGCGCTGCGCGACGCCGGCGACAGCGAGGAAGCCCAGCGCGCCTCGCGGCGCCTGCAGGCGGCTGCTCAGCGGCAGACGCTGCAGACGTACTCGACGCCGTGGCTGTACGCGCTGTTCGGAGTCTGCTCGTCCGGCGACTACGAGCGGGACCTGTCGCGCTTCCAGCTCGTCTTGCTGCTGGCACTCGTGGCCGGGATCCTCGCGCTCGCGCGGCTGCTCGGCTACGCGCTGGCGGAGTCGCTGCTCGCGGCCGGCGTGCTGCTCGCCGCGTTCTGGCCTGTGCAGTCGGATGCGAGCGTCGGCAATGTGAACCGCCTGCAGCTCGCGCTGTTGGCGGGCTTCCTGTGGCTGCAGCGCTCGCCGCGGACCGCCCTGCAGATCGCTGCCGGCGCACTGCTCGGCCTGACCGTCGCGATGAAGCCGAACCTCGCCTGCGTGCCGCTGCTGCTGCTGGTCTGGTATGCGCTGGCACGGCAGACCCGGCGCCTCGCCGTGCACGCCGGCGGACTGGCGCTCGGCGGGCTGCTCGCGCTGCTCGCGTCCGCCGCGTTCTTCGGCTCACTGTCACCGTGGCTCGCATGGCTCGGTGAGCTGCCGCGGCTGTTCGCCGGCAGCGAGCACACGGTCGATTGGGGGAACTACGCGATTCCGCAGCTCGTGCGCGAAGCGCTCGGCTGGAATGTCGGGCTGCCGTGGACGCTGCTCGTCATCGGCGCGGCTGTGCTGGTCGTAGTGCGACACGCGCGGCGCATGCCGGGTTCCGGCACCACGGGCGCCGCTCGCGCGGAGTACCCCGTGCTCGCGATCGGCTGCGTCGCCACGCTGCTCGCGTCCGGGTTGACGTGGCTGCACTACTACCTGCTGGCGCTGCCGCTGTGCCTGTGGCTGCTGCGACCACTCGATCCCGCGCGCGCGGATCGTGGTCCCGCGGTTTACGCGCTGACGATCGGCGGCATGCTGATCCTCGCGTTCTGGCCGCTGCACGTGCTGCTGCAGCCGGACCCGACGGCGACCGCGGCGCTCTACGGAGTCGGAACGCTGTTGTTGTTCGGGCTCGGCCTGCGCGAGCTGATGCGTGACGCGCCGGTGACTGCCTGACGCGCAGTTCGTCGCGCGGCCTGCGAGCCCGCCGGGGGGCCACGCGTGCGGGATTCCGTCTGCGGCGTCGCATTGACTCTCACGGCCTCCGCAGCGTCCCCCGCGGGCCGTATTTGATCTTGCCGAGCACGGCTCCTTCACGCGGGCGATGGGTTCGTCGCTCATCGTGCGCACGAGGGCGAAGCCGCAGACTTTCGCTTGCGGGCACGCCTCCCGCAGCCTGGCGATCCCAGCGAGCAGGGTCGAACCCCGCGTCACTACGTCGTCGACTATGGTGATCAACGACCCGGCGGCGAGGTCACCCCTCGCACGAAGCGCTTGGTAGTGTTCCTCCGCGGATGGCCGCTCCACCGACGCGCTGAAGGCGGCCTTGGGTACCGCAACGATCCGTTCGAACAGTGGCAGCCACCTGGCGCCGAGTTGCGCCCCTACGAATGCCTCGCAGAGCTCCGTGCCGCCCAGTGCGACTTCGGATCTTTCAACGGCGCATGCCCAGGCATGGGCACGAGCGTCGCATGCTCAGGCAGAAAGCGCAGGCGGATCTCCTCCCCGAGCTCGGCCCGCATCCGCTCAGCAAGCCGATGCTTCATCGCCCATTGAGCCGTCTCCTTCTTGACGGCGTTGCAAACCTTCCGGGAGTGGGCGGAGACGTCGCTCGGGAACTCCGATGGTCTCGGGTTGTAGACGAGGAAAGAGGCGAACTCGACCTCAGAAGGAAGCTTCGGTTCGCTCGACACGGCTCTCCTCGGGGATGCTTTCGAGGAACAGGTCCTTGGTCGAGTCCGAGAGTACGAGTGCCCCGTAGCGCTGCATCTCACGGGTCCACGCGTGCCTCTCCAGCACCAGCGATTCCATGATGTGGAGCGGTCGACCGAGTCGCAGCGCTTCCCATCCTTGGTGGATGGTGCCGCTCTTCTCGCCTGCCTCCACGATCACCGTCACATCCGAGAGCAGCGCCATGGTGCGGTTGCGCATCGGGAAGGCTTTGGCACCAAGCGACTTCCCTGGCGCGATCTGGCTCACCGCCAGATGTTCACGCATGATGCGGCGCTGCAGGTCGCGGTTCCGCGCAGGAGAACACTGATCGAGAGGCGTTCCGAGCACGGCCATCGTCCTGCCGCCGTGTTCGATGGCTGCCACGTGCGCGGCGGTATCGATGCCTTCCGCAAGTCCGCTGACCACGACCACGTTGCGCTCCACGAGCAGAGCTGCGAGCCTCGCGGCGCGCTTCAGGCCCTCGGTCGAGGCCTTCCTCGAGCCGACGATGGACACCCGTGCGCCGCGAGTGACCAGTGCGGTGTCACCCTCGACGAAGAGCTCGTCTGGCGCGTGCTTCCGCTCGACCTCGTCAAGAGGCCCGAGCAGTTCCTCTGGACGCACGCGCCGCCCGACCATGCCCGCATTCTTCCCAAGTTCGCGCAGGGAGTAAACCGATTCGTTGCGCCGCAGCCCGACGGATCAGCGCATGCCGTCAGCCCCTCAGCGCCGACAGATCCTTCCCGTACACCACCTTGTCATCCCCCGGCGCATAGAAGTCCGGATACCTCGCGACGACGGCGTACCCACACCGCTCGTAGAACGCGCGCGTCGGCGCGTATTGCGCCCGCCCGGCCGTCTCCGCGTACACCAGCCTCCCGCCGGCCGCCGCGATCCGCTGCTCCGTCGCCGCCATCAGCTCGCGCCCGACCCCCGCGCGCTGCGCGCGCGGATCCACACCGATCCAGTACAGATCCCAGCTCGCCTCGGTCCCGTCGGTCGGCCCGTAGCACGAGTAGCCGAGCAACCGCGACGGCTCGTCCGGATCGTCGCGCAGCAGGAACCAGTAGCCGCTGCGCAGGCCCTTCTGCAGCCGCTCGTCGACGAGCTCGGCGGCGATCCGCACCTCGTCGTCGTTGAAGAACCGCGTCGCTGCGACCAGCGCGCGCACCTTCTCCACGTCGTCCGGCTCCGGCTCGTCGCGCAGGCCACGCGGCGCCGGCGCGATGATCCGCGTACGCATCGCGGCGTCACAGATCCACCCGACTGCGGCGCGGTACTCGATCCCGGCCTGCGCCAGCGCCGCCGCGAACCCGGCGTCGGGCGCGATGCACGGGTTCGTGTTGACCTCGAGGATCCACGGCCGCCCGCGCTCGTCGACGCGGAAGTCGACCCGCGCCCAGCCGCGCACGTCGAACAGCTGCCACGCCGCGCGCGCGAGCTCGGCGAGCTCACGGTGCAGCTCGCGATCGCCGCGCGCGACGTCGTAGCTGCGCGCCGTCTGCAGATACTCCGTACTCTGCTCGTCCCACTTTGCCGCGTACCCGACGATCGCCGGCCGCCCGGGGTCGAGCCCGTCGAACCGCATCTCGGCGACCGGCAGCACGCGCAGCCCGTCCGGCGCCTCGATCAGCGCGAGGTTGAACTCCCGCCCGGCGATGAACTGCTCGGCGAATCCCTCGCCGCCGAACACCACACGCCGCGCGTCGATCGCAGCGCGCAGCCGCGCCGGGTCGTCACCGGCGAGCACGGCCCCGTCGTCGAGCCCGAGCGACCCATGCTCCCAGACCGACTTCACGATCCAGGTCCCTGGCAGCGACCTGCTCGCGTGCAACCCTGCTTCGTCGCGCCAGTCCGGCGTCGGCAGCCCGGCCGCGCGCAGCGCGCGCTTGCTGGTCAGCTTGTTGGCGCTCAGGAACGTCGCCGCGCTGCCAGAGCCGGTGAACGGCATCTGCAACGCCTCGAGCAGCAGCGGCACCGCCGCGACCAGGCGTCCGCTGCGCCCCAGCGACTCGACCAGGTTGAAAACCAGCTCCGGCCGCCGCCGCACGAGCTCGTCGCGCAGCGCCGCGAGATCCAGTGAAACCGCAACCAGCTCCACGTCCTGCCCGGCCAGCGCTTCGCGCACCGCGCGCGCCTGCACGAGCACGTCGAGCTCGTCGGCGCGCGCGTCCGGGCCGACGGCATCGTGCAGGATCGCGACGTTCACACGCGCAGCTTCGCCGCGTGCGGCAACCGCGCACAGGCGGATTCGACGATGCGCCGGATCAGTTCGCCGTAGCCGATCCCCGCCATCTCGCACAGCAGCGGCAGATCCGAGTGCCCCGGCTTCAGCCCCGGCAGCGGATTCAGCTCGATGACCTCGAGCCGCCCGCGGTCGTTCTGACGCAGGTCGACGCGTCCGCCGTCCTGGCAGCCGAGCGCGCGCCACGCCCGCTCGGCCAGGTCGAACGCCTCCGCCGCGAGATCCCCGGTCGCGAGCGCGAGCGACACGCGCCACGGCCACGCTTCCTTGTTCTCGTACGTGTAGGCGTTCGGCTCCGCGGTCTCGAGCAGCTCGACGCCGAGCGCGCCGACCGCGCGCGCGTCGTCGCCGGTCCCGAGCACGCCGACCGTCAGCTCACGCCCCGGCAGGAACCGTTCGACCAGCACCGGCTGGCCGAACTGCACCAGCAGGCGCTTGCAGATCCGCCGCAGCGCGTCCGGATCGTCGACCTTGCAGTCGGCGGTGACGCCCTTGCTGGTCCCTTCGGCGACCGGCTTGCAGAACAGCGGGAACGGCAGCGCGACCTGCGCAACCTCCTCGATCCGCTCGACGACGGCGAACTCTGGCGTCGGGATCCCGCGGTCGCGCAGCACGTGCTTCGCCATCCCCTTGTGCAGCGTCAGCGCGCAGACGAGCGCGTCGCTGAACGTGAACGGGATGCCGTACCCCTCGAGCAGCGCCGGCACCTGCGATTCCCGCCCGAACCGCCCGCGTCCTTCTGCGATGTTGAACACGAGGTCCCACCGCTCGCCGGCCGCGAGCCGCGCGACGAGCGCGCGCAGGCCGCCGATCCGCACCGGCTCGTGACCGAGCTCCGACAGCGCACCTTCGATCGCCTCGATCGTCTGCGGACTGTCGAACTCGGCCGCGTCCACTTCGCTCAGCCCCTGCGCGAGCCACTCGCTGCGCAGGTCGTAGGTCATCCCGATCTTCATGGTGTTGGCAGCGGATCGGGGTAGCGGAACGTCTCGCCGGCGTAGTTGCGCAGCACGAGGTCGTCGCCCTCGCGGCCGACGACGTAGCTCGGCATCAGCGGCAGCTTGCCGCCACCACCCGGCGCGTCGATGACGAACTGCGGCACCGCGTAGCCGGTCGTGTGGCCGCGCAGGCCCTCGAGGATCTCGAGCCCTTTCTCGACCGGCGTGCGGAAGTGCGACGAGCCGGGGATCGGATCGCACTGGTAGATGTAGTACGGCCGCACGCGGATCTTCAGCAGCGCGTGCATCAGCCGCTTCATCGTCGCGACGTCGTCGTTGACGCCCTTCATCAACACGGTCTGGCTGCCGAGCGGGATGCCGGCGTCGGCGAGGCGGCCGCAGGCCTGCGCGACCTCCGGCGTGACCTCGTCCGGGTGCGTGAAGTGCACGCTCAGCCAGAACGGGTGGTACTTGCGCAGGATGGCGCACAGCGCCGGCGTGATCCGCTGCGGCAGCACGGCCGGGACCTTGCTGCCGAGCCGGATGAACTCGACGTGCGGGATCGCGCGCAACCGCGAGAGCAGCCATTCGATCCGGTCGTCCGCCATCGTCAGCGGATCACCACCGGAGATCAGCACGTCCCGCACCGACGGCGTCGCCGCGATGTAGTCGATCGCGCGCTGGTACTGGAACTTGTCGAAGTGGTACTCCCCGGTCTTCCCGACCAGCCGCGAACGCGTGCAGTAGCGGCAGTAGGTCGCGCAGAAGCTCGTGACCAGGAACAGCACGCGGTCCGGGTAACGGTGCACGAGGCCCGGCACCGGCATGTCCTGGTCTTCGGCCAGCGGATCCGCCAGCTCACCCGGCGTCGTGACGTCCTCGCGTCCGACCGGCACCATCGTGCGGCGTAGCGGCTCCATCGGGTCGGCTGGGTCCATCAGCGCCGCGTAGTACGGCGTGATCCCGACCGGCAGGCGGTCCCCGAGGCTCTGCACCATCGTGCGTTCGTCCTCGCTGAGCTGGAACGCGCGCGCCAGACCGTTCAGGTCCTTGATCCGATTGCGGAGCTGCCAGCGCCAGTCGTTCCACTCGGCGTCGGTCGCCTGCGCGAAGCAGCGCGCGCGGAACTCGGAGCTGCGCTCACCGACGACGAAGTCGGCGCTCGGCTCGGGGACGGCAGGAGCGGGATCACCCGCAGGTGGAACGAGCCGGAGGCTCGTTCCGCAGGTACTTGGAGGTTCGGCGTCGGCTTCGCTGATGATCTGCGCAGCCACGGACTGCCGGTCACTGCCGGCGTCGCACGCGGAGTTGTTGGCGTGCGGAACGGAAACAGGGCCCATGGGAGCCCTCCTGCGTCTCTTTCAGATCCGGCAGGTCGCGCGCTCGCCCCGGATCAGCCCGATCCAGAACTTCGGTGAGCGGCGGTCGCCGGTATGGGCGCGGAGAGATATCGCGCGCGCGTTGCAGAGCAAGTGGGTGCTCGGGGGGTTTCGCGGCGATCCTTCACCGCTCGCCGCGCGCTGCCGGCGTCAGAACGCGCCGGTCGAGCAGAGCGCGAGCAGAACGTCGACGAGGCGCTCGGGAGATTCCGGTCCGAGGTCGAGCTGCGCCCGACCCTCCGGCAGGTGCGCGCGGCGCATCCGGCCGAGCAGCCGGCGGAAGTGGGAGAACGCGCGCTCGGTCGACCACCGCGGGGACTGGCCGTGCTCGCCGGGGCTCGGAGACAACTCGCGCAGGCGCGCCTGCCAGCCCTGCGCGGATGCGAGGCTCTGGAACTGCAACGACACCGACCACGATCCGTCCGCCAGCAGCTCGAACCGGGCTGCGGTCGGCTGCGGTCGTTCGGCGGTGCCGCCGTCCAACGCCGGCAGCTCGACCACCAACCCGGGACCGGAGGGGGGTGCGATGCGGACCCAGCGGGCGCGCGGGGGTCCGCCTGGGTCGGTCCCGATGAATACATTTTCGCCGGCCGACAGCGCGAGCCCCCACCCGCCGCCGGCGACCTGCAGCCGGCCGGCCTGTTCGTTGGATGCCAGGCCATGCTCGCGAAGCTGCCGCGCGAGACGTTCCGTCTCGAACAGCGCCGCAACCTCGGCGACCAGCGCGCCGGTCTCGCGGTCCCGCCCGAGCGCCAGGGAACGGACGCGCCAGGCACCGAACTGGCGGAACAGCTCCCAGGCGAGGCGGTCGGCGTGGTCGATCATCCCCTGTCGATTCAGCTTCGTGCCGGGTGAGAGGCTGTGGCCGGAAGCCGCGGACTCGTCGTTCGCCAGCCACGCCATCGCGCGCCGCCAAGCCTCGGCCAGATGCACGACCCCGCCGAGGTCGTCGAAGCGCGCCGCGACGATGCCCTCCACGCCGGCAGGCAACGACACCGTCAGCGGTTGTGCCGTCGGCTCCTCCTGTCCCAGCTGCAGGCGCGCGCCTGCAGCATCCGCGACCAGGGCCTGCAGCAGCGGGTCGTCCTTCTGCGGCCCGCGCTGGAGCTCCCTCAATCCCGCGACCGCGCCATGCGCGTGCAGATCCTCGATCGCGCGCAACGCGAGCATCCGGTTGCACGCGGCCGTCAACCAGACGTCACCGACGGTCGTCTCGGTGCCGGTCGCGCGGGCGACCAGGCCCTGGATCGAAGCATCGATCCCGAGCCGGGCATGGATCCGCTTGGCATGCGTCGCCGTCGGTCCACCGCGCACGGCGACCAACAGCGGTACGAACATTCGGGCGAGGCGCTGCACTCGCAACGGCTCCGTGCCGAGCTCCTGCACCGCGGCACCGAACGCATCGAGCGCCTGCGGTCCGGGATCCGACTCCGCACTCAGCTCCGGATACGGCGTGTCGATGACGAGCCGGAGCTGCTGGTCGAGCCGCCACACGCACCGCACCATGTCCCCCGACCCGCTCTGCGCCGCAACCGGCAGCACGCACAGCGCCAGCAGCGAGCACGCTCCGAACCGGGTTCCCACGCGCGGCAGCCTACCGCGCGCCGCGCCTCACCGCCCGAGCAGCAACACCGCGAACCACTGCTCCGGATCCGTCCACACGCCGTCGCGCCGCCAGCCGGCCGCCGCCGCCAGCGCCTCGAAGTCCTCGAGCCGCCACTTGTACGAATTCTCCGTGTGGATCGTCTCGCCGCGGTGGAACCCGAACCTCCGCCCGAGCACGTGCACGTACTGCTCCGCCAGGCTCTCGAGGTGCATCTCGATCCGCCCTTCGGCGTCGTTCCAGCGCGCGCGGTGCGCGAACCGCGCCAGGTCGAAGTCCGCATCCAGCTCGCGGTTGATCCGCGCCAGCAGGTTCCGGTCGAACTCGGCCGTCACCCCCTGCGCGTCGTCGTACGCACGCAGCAGGATCTCCGGGTCCTTACGCAGGTCGACGCCGATCAACAGCGAGTCCGCGACGCGGGCGAACCGCGCGAGCAGCTTCTGCGCCGCGGCCGGCGCGAAGTTGCCGATCGTGGAGCCGGGGAAGAACAGCAGCCGGCGCACCGGCTCACGCTTCGTCGCAGGCACCGTGATCCGCTGCGCGAAATCGCCATGCACCGGCAGCAGCTCGAGCCCGGGGTAGCGCCGCCGCATCGCCGCGACCGCGCCGTGCAACGCCGCCGGCGAGATGTCGATCGGCGCCCAGCCGATCGGGTCCTCGAGCGCCGCGAGCAGCAGCCGCGTCTTCTCCCCACTGCCGCTACCCGGCTCGAGCACGAGCACGCGCGGGCCGAGCCGTTCCGCGATCGCGGGCAGCGCCGCGCGCAGGATCGAGAGCTCGGTCCGCGTCGGGTAGTACTCGTCGAGCTCGCAGATCTGCTCGAACAGCTCGCTGCCGCGGCGGTCGTACAGCCACTTGCACGGCAGCTGCTTCGGCCGGCTCGCGAGCCCGGTCAACACGTCGGCCGCGAACGTCGCCGGCGCCGTCAGCGCCGGTGCCCGTGCGGGATCCGGTGCGCTCATCCCGCACCTCCCGCGCGCGCCAGCCGGATCCCGCTGAACTGCCAGCGCCAGTCCGGCGCGAAGAAGTTGCGGTACGTCGCGCGCACGTGGTCGTCCGGCGTCACGCAGCAGCCGCCGCGCAGCACGAGCTGGTTGACCATGAACTTGGCGTTGTATTCACCGAGCGCGCCGGCATTCGGCACGAAGCCGGGATACGGCGCATACGCGCTGCCGGTCCACTCCCAGACGTCGCCGAACATCTGCTGCAGCGGCGCGTCGCCGCCCGGTGCCGGTGCTGGGTGCAGCCGCCCACGTTCGAGGAAGTTCCCGGCGACCGGCAGACCGGCCGCGGCCGCCTCCCACTCCTCCTCGCGCGGCAGCCTGGCCCCGGCCCAGCGCGCGAACGCGTCCGCTTCGAAGCCGCTGACGTGGACGACCGGCGCCGACGGCTCGAGCGGCTGCAGACCGGACAGCGTGAACTCGTGCCACGCCCCGTCCTGCTGGCGCCAGTACAGCGGCGCAGTGATCTGCTCGCGCTGCACCCAGTCCCAGCCCTCGCTGAGCCACAGCAGCGGCTGCTCGTAACCGCGCTCCTCGACGAAGCGCAGGTATTCGCCGTTCGTGACCAGCCGTGAGCCGAGCGCGCATGGTTCGACGAACACGCGATGCCGCGGCCGCTCGTTGTCGAACGCAAACCCGTCCCCGGCGAACCCCTGCTCGCGCAGCCCACCAGCGATCGACACCCACCGCATCGGCGGCGCCGGCTGCATCGCTGCCGGCGCCGGCGCCGCTGCGCGATAGACCGGCAACAGCTCGCTCTGCGCGAACAGGTGCTTCAAATCCATCAGAATCAGCTCCTGGTGCTGCTGCTCGTGCTGCAGACCGAGCTCCAGCGTCGCGAGCCGGTCCGACCCCAACCGCCCGGCAGCGAGCAGCGCCGCGAGCCGATCGGTCGTGTGCGCACGCCACTCCCGCACCTCGTCGAGGGATGGCCGCGTCAACATCCCGCGCTGTGGGCGCGCGTGCCGCGGTCCGACCGACACGTAATACGAGTTGAACAGCCGCTGCCAGCTCGCGTCCGGCCAGTGCGCGCAGCCGGCTGGCTCGAGCAGGAACTGCATGAAGAACCAGTTCGTGTGCGCGAGGTGCCACTTCACCGGGCTCGCCAGCGGCATCGACTGCGGCTGGCAATCTTCCGCCGAGAGTTGTGCGGTCAGGGCCTCGGTCGTCTGTCGGATCCGCAGCAGGCGCGCGCGGATCCGTTCCAGGGGCGGATCGCTGAGGTCGGAATGGGCGCCGGATTCCAACACGCGGGGGCCACCCTAGGCCGCGAGCCGCCGCAGGCCAAGAATTCCTGCGCTCAGCGCGGCTCGGATTCCCCCTCGCCCGGCACCGGAATCGGGCGATGCACGACACCTGGGCCAGGACGGAAGCCGAGCACGCGAAGCAACAGCGGTTCCCGCGCATCCGGCGCCGGCCGCAGCTCGACGATGCGCCGCGGCAACAGCAGCGCGACGCTCATGCGCAGCACGGTGCTCGCGCCGAACAGGAAGCGGTAGCCACCGAGACTGAACAGGCTCCAGCCGAGCAGGCTGCCGGAGACCTGGCCGAGGCCGTTGCCGACGCCGAGCGTCGCGAACACGAGCGTGCGCGTGCGCTTGACCGTCGACGCGAGGACGAGCGAGAACTGCGCCACTTCGTAGCCGCCCCAGGCCGCACCCGACATCGCCTGCGCCAGCAGCACGCCGCCGAACCCACCGACGAACACCCAGTAGAACGGCACCAGCGCCGCCAGCACGAGCGACGTCAGATACGCGCGGCGTGCCCCGTGTTGGTCGACCATCCGTCCCCAGACGTGGATCGCGGCGACCTTCGCGACGACCTGCGTCGCGATCGCGATCATGTACTCGAGATACCCGAGCTGCAGGTTCTCCAGCATGAACGGCGCGAAGTACGGCGCCGTCGTGTAGACCGCGCACTGGAAGCAGCCGCTGGTCCACAGCAGCTGCCGCGCGTTGCGCCCGCGCCGCGTCTCGAAGAACCGCCGCAGCCGCCCCTGCGCGTGCAGCAGGTGTGCGCGCGGTTCCGGACTGACCGACAACACGACGACCGACAGCGCGCGGAACCCGGCCGCCAGCGCGAACATCAGCGCGAAGCCGCCTCCCCCGCGGACGGCGTCGTCGCCGATCGGCGGCTCCATCCGGTCCAGGATCACGCCGGCCGCGACGATTCCCAGGAACGTCGCGACGTGCACCAGCCGCCCCCGCGCCGCGAAGAAGCTGCCCCGCCGTGCCGCCGGCACCAGATCGCCGTACCACGACGACCATGCGACCCCGGAACCCTGTCCAGCGACCTGGTACGCACTCGCCAACAGGATCAACAGTGCCGGCGTCAGGCTGCCGGCGCGCGCCAACGCCGCGAGTCCGAGCAGCGTGCCCACCTGCGCGCTGGCGCAGAGCACGACCAATGCGCGCCGGCGCGGCCACGCGCGCAACAGCCGCACGACCAGCGTCGCACCGAGCGCACCGACGATCAGCGGCAGCGCGATGACCAGGCTCAGCTCCAGCGCCGTCGCGCCGAGCCGCACCGCCTCGGCACTGAAGTACGTCTCGCTGAGCCCGACCATGAACGCCCACAGCACGCCGTCGACCACCGACAGCCGCATCGCCCGTTCGATCGCGCCGGCCGGCAGCTTGCGCCGCTCTGCCGTCATGAGCGGGCGTTGGCGCGGATCGCCTCGATCTCGGCGATCTCCTTCGGCGCGGCGGCGGTCAACACGCGAGGTGCCCCGCGCGTGACGGCGACGTCATCCTCGATCCGGATCCCGATCCCGCGCAACGCGCGTGGCACGCCGCGCAGGCGCGGATCGAAGTACAGCCCCGGCTCGACCGTCAGCACGTGCCCCGGCTGCAGGCGCACCGGAGCGCCGTTCTCGGCGGAGTACGCCCCGGCATCGTGCACGTCGAGCCCGAGCCAGTGGCTCGTGCCGTGCATGTAGTACGGCTTGTACGCCTCGCTACGCACCAGCTCGTGGACGCGGCCGCGCAACACCCCGAGCTCGACGAGCCCGCGCGTCAGCGTGCGGACCGCCGTGCGATGCGGCGCATTCCAGGCCCGGCCGGCGCGCACGGCACGGATCGCCGCCTTCTGCGCGCGGAGCACGACGGCGTAGACCGCGCGCTGCGGTTCGCTGAACCGCTCGCCGACCGGGAACGTCCGCGTGACGTCGGCCGTGTACATCCCCACTTCGGCGCCGGCATCGATCAACAGCAGCTCACCGGCGCGCAGCCGCCGGTCGTTCTCGTGGTAGTGCAGGATGCAAGCATTCGGCCCGCTCGCGACGATCGACTGGTAGCCGAGCCGCGGCGATCCGCTGGCCAGGAACGCCGCTTCGAGAACCGCCTGCACCTGGTACTCGTACATCCCCGGCCGCGCGGCCTGCATCGCCTGCAGATGCCCGAGCGCCGTGACGTCGGCTGCGTGGCCGAGCAACGCCAGCTCGTCCGGATCCTTGCGCACGCGCATCGCGGCGAGCACGGGCGACGGATCGAACAGCGGCGGGTGTGCTGGCGGCGCGCTGCGTCGCAAAGAAGCCGCGTTGCGCGCCAGCGCGTCGAGCAGGATCCGTTCGGTGCGGGAATCACGGCCGAGCGTGAAGAACAGCCGCTCGGCACCGCGCAGCAGCTCCGGCAGGTGCTTGCCGAGCTCGGCGATCGGATAGGCCTGCGCGGCGCCATAGCCGCGCTTCGCACCTGCGACCCCGGCGCGGCGGCCGTCCCAGGTCTCCCGCTCCGGATCGCGCGGGCGGACGAACAGCGTCATCTCCGGTTGCCCGCGCGGGCGCGCGCGCAGCACCAGCACCGCCTCCGGCTCTGCGAAGCCGGTCAGGTACCAGAACTCGCTGCCGGCGCGGTACGGATGGTGCGTGTCGGCGTTGCGGATCTGCTGCGGCGCGGTCGGCAGCACGAGCACCCCCGCGCCGAGCTGGCGCATCAATGCCTCCCGCCGTGCCGCATGGCGCGCGCGTGCGCGCGGGGGCAGGCTCATCGGCAGTGGCGCTCCCGACGCAGCGACTGGCAATTCCGCAGTTCCGCGGCCGACCCGGATCCGATCACGCGCGGCAGCTTTGCACAGCGGATCGCGGAGCGCCAGCACGGCGGCGACCTGCTGAACCTTGCCCGACCGGCTCCCCCCCGGATGACGCGCGTCGGCCGGCAGCTACCATCCGCTCCTTCCCCGTCCTCACCCAGGCCGCACATGCATACGAAACCTCTGCGGTGGCTCTGCGCCGCGCTCTCGTTGGGCCTTCTCAGCTTGCCGGGGGTCGCGCAACCACCCGCGCAGGTGCGCGATCTCGTCATGGGGTTGCGCGTGCTGGCGAGCGAGGCGCTCGATCTCGGCGTGGAGGCGCGCGCGCTGCGCGACGCATCCGGTGTCCCGTTCTTCATCTGGCGTGAAGGTGACGTGCGCGAGCTCGCGGTCCCGCGCGATCGCGCGCAGGCCGCCGCCTGGCTGACGACGCACGCGCGGGCGCTCGGGCACGGCACGCTGCAGGCGCGCTTCGCCGATGCGTCGACCTGGCGCGGACTCGAGGTGTGGGCGTTCACGCTGACGCACGACGGCGTCCCAATGCACGACGCGCAGGCGCGGCTGTATTGGGGCGACGAGGGGTGCCTGGGGATCCTGAACCGCTGCCCGCGTCTGGGTCCGCTGCCGGACGTCAGCGCGGTGAAGAACGACCCCACGGCGCGGATCTACGTCGATCCGGCCGGCGGCGCTCCGGTCGTGGCGCACCTGCGCACGACGACCGACGCGAAGCACCGCAAGCACGAGCTGTTCGCCGGCGGCCGCGCCGTGCACACGGTGTTCGAACAACTCGCATGGGATCCGGCGCCGCAGGCGGCCGTGATCACGGAGTACACGTTCGCCGGGATGAATTTCCCGGATCAGATCTGGGCCGACGCCCGCGGTCGGATCTGGTTCAGCGAACCGCCGGGGAACCGCGTCACCGTGTTCGACCCGAACACGCTGGCGTTCACGTCGTACCCGACGCGCGTCGGCACGACGGTGTACGGCCAGCCGGACGGACTCGCCGTCGACGACCAGGATCGCGTCTGGACCGGGCTCTACACTTCGACGCACGGGCTCGGTGTGCACGACGTCACGACCGGGGTGTTCACGCGGTATGCGGCGCCGTATCCGAACGCCGCGATGGCGATCCCGACGCCGACGATGCATGGGACGATCTACGTGACCGACCATGCCAACAACCGGATCTCGGAGCTGGATCCGGTCACCGGGACCTGGGTGCGCTCGGAGGTGCTGGCAGCCGGCACGTATCCGGTCGGCGGCATGATCGAGCCGGAGACCGGCGACGCGTGGTTCACGCTGTACACGTTCAACGGGCTCGGCAAGCTGAGTCCCGGCAAGCCGATCGTGCAGATCCCCACACCGAGCCGGACCGGGCCGGCGTTCGCCGGCGTGCACGACGGCAAGATCTACTACACGTACTGGAGCGAGAACAAACTCGGCGAGTACGACACGCGCAGCGGGACGTTCGTCGAGTACCTGTGGCGCACCGGCGAGCTGGGCGGACCGATGGCGATGGCGCCGAACGGGCACGTCATCGTCGGCACGCGCTCGGCCGGCTACATCGCGGTGTTCGACCCGCTGACGAAGACGTTCACCGATCACAAGATCCCGACGGCGTCGCCGGGATTGAAGGACGGCCTGACGGTCGCGCCGGACGGCACGATCTGGTTCACGGAGTCCGGTAGGAACAAGATCGCGAAGCTGGTGCTGCCATGAGATACCCCGTCACGTTCCTGGTCGGGTTCATGTTCGCCGTCGCGGCCGCGCCGGCGCAGGTCACGCGGCTGTCGACCGGCAGCGGCGGGGGCGAGCGGATGCCGGTGCTGTCGGCGAACGGCGAGACCGTCGCGTTCGTCGCGTTCGTCGGCAGTGTCCGTGAGTTGTTCACGGTCCCGTCCGACGGCGGGACGCCGACCCGGCGCACGACCGGCGGCAATCTGCGGCTCGGTGCGTCGATCTACGACGCGTGGCCGAGTCTGTCGATCAGCGACGATGGCCAGCGCATCGCGTACTGGAACGCCGGCGGCGTGCACGTCGTCGATCTGGTCGCGGCGAGCGATCGCATCGTCGCGACGGCGAGTCTGCTGCCGTATCCGCAGATCAGCGACGACGGTGCCTGGGTCGTCTACGAGGATCTGGTCGGCACCGACATGGAGGTGTTCGTCGTCGCCGCCGGCGGTGGCACGCCACAGCAGTTGACCAGCGCCAGTGGGCCGGGCCGTCGCCTGCCGCACCTGCGCGGTGGACTGGTCGTCATGCAGCGCAATCTGGCCGGCACGCAGGAGCTGTTCGTCTACGACCGTCCGCAGTCGAAGCTGAACGGTCCGCTGTCGACCAACAGCGGTCGCGGCAACCGTTACGCACGGCTCGCCTACGACGCGCGCAGCATCGCCTACGAGGCAGTCGTCAACACGAACAAGGAGCTGTTCACGTACGAGATCGCATCCGGCAACCGGCGGCAGGTCTCGACGGCCGCGCTGCGCGGCGACCGGATCGCGATGCCGACGCAGGATGGCGAGGCGTTCTACCAGCTCCCGGTCGGCAGCAACCTCGAGGTGCACGCCGTCGACGTCGCGACCAGCGCGCAGCTCGCGGTGACCACGAGCTCGCTGGCGGGACACCGCCGGCCGAGCATCGACCGACACGGCGCGGTCGTCGTGTATCAGGCGGAGTACCAGGGGCAGGTCGAAGTGTTCGCGCGGCGGTTCTGCCAGCCGGTCACGGTCTCGCACTACGGCCCGCACGGGCCACCGAGCACCGGCGTGTTGACGGAGCTCGACCGGCAGTACCGGCGGACGCTGGAGCTCGGCATCGACAGCTCGCTGCCACAGGGCCGCTCGGTGCTGCTGCTGGTTGGCGGCGCGTCACTGAACCTGCCGATCCAGGGCGCGCCCGGGAACTTCCTGCACGCCCGCCCGGACGTCGCGCTGACGCTGCAGCTCGACGCCAACGGGACGGCCTCGCTGGCGCTGCTGAGTCCGACCGTGTTGTTCGGTGCCTCGCTGTATGCGCAGTGGGCGATCGCCGATCCGACCGCGAACAGCCTCGGCTGGGTCACGTCGAAAGGCGTCCGGCTCGCGTTCCGGTGACCGGAGCGGCCGTGGCTCCGCGCCTGCTCCACGCCCGCGCGGCGTGGAGCGGCGCGGTGTGTGCCGGCCTGTCCTTGCTGCTCGGCAGCGCACTGCCGGCACAGACCAAGGACCCGGATCGGGACAAGGACGGGCTGTCGGACTTCCAGGAGGTGCACAAGTACCGCACCGACCCGGCGCGCGCCGACAGTGACGGCGACGGGATCCAAGACGGTGACTGGCGCGAGCGGCGCGAGTTCCAGATCACGATCCGCTCGGTCGTGCAGGTCATGCGGCCGGTCACGCCGGACCACCTGTGCGACGACTACCAGGACGCGCGCGTGCTCGATGAGACCGCGGATCACGTCGAGCTGGAGGTGATCCACTATCCGTACAACACGGTCGCGAGCGCGATCGAGGGGAACCGGAACTGGCGCCGCGACGCGGCGCGCATGAAGGAGTGGACGGCGCCGGGACCGACCGCCGATTGGACGCCGGAGCTGCGCAAGCAGCTCGTCGCGGCGCTGCGGGAGGACGGGATCGACGTCGAGTCGGCCGGGCTGGACGACAAGAAGCTCGTCGAGCAGGCGGCGCGCTGGCTCTGCCAGCATGCGAAGCACCACGACGCGTTCACGACGTTCGTGACCGCGTTCGACGCGCAGGGGCGACCGTTCGTGCCCAAGGACCTGGTGCCGGCGCTGGAGACGGAGCCAGGCGCGATGGCGAAGCTGTGGGAGCGTGACCTCTCGGCGCGCGGGATGTTCACACACGGCACGCGCGGGAGCTGCACGTCGTCGGCGATCTACCTGAACGGCTGCCTGCGCGCGCTCGGGATCCCGACCCGGATCGTGCTCTGCATCCCGGTCGTCGACGCGAACGACGAGCAGGAGCTGCGGATGTTGGAGCGCGGACTGGATCATGCCGGGCTGCGCGCGCAGATCGTGCCGGCGATCGCACAACTGAAGGACTCCTGGGCGTCGCACACCTTCAACGAGGTCTACGTCGGCGGCCGCTGGCGGCGCCTCAACTACGACAAGCTCGGTCAGGACATCCTGGAGCCCGGGATGTTCGGCCTGATGACGCACGTCGCGACGTTCTCCGACTGGGCCGACGCAAAGACAGCCGACACGATCGGTCGCCGCCAGACGCTGAAGCGCTACGACGATCTGTTCGGCGGGCCGAACCCGTACTCGACGATCACGCTGCGCACCGAGGTCGGGCCGCACTGCGACCTGCCGCAGGCGAAGCAGCCGCAGGCGCTGACGGCGCGGCTGACGGCCGCGCATTGGGGGGACGGCGAGGACGCGCCCAAGGAGATCCGGGACTGGTTCGCCGAGCGCAAGGTGTTCGGCATGGTCGTGCGCGTCGAAGGGGTCGCCGATGGCGCCGCGCTGCGGACCTTCCTGGCGATGGCGGATCTGCGGCTGTTCCTGGTCGCGGATGGCAAGCCGCGGCTCGGTGTCGGCCTCGACGCCGGCTGTTGGTGGTTCCGCAACGACCACGCGCTGGTCGTCGTGCCGTTCGGACCTGCGGACCAGCGCGATCTCGCGACCGGCGTGCCATACCGCCTCGTGCTGCGCAACGGATCCACCGATGCGATCTGGCAATCCGACGATGCACTGCGCGTGACGCGCAAGTGAGCCGTCGGGTCGCGGATCAGAGTCCCAGACTCGCGTGCACGGCGAGCGTCGCCGACGACTTGTTCAATGTGTAGAAGTGCACGCCCGGCGCACCCTGCGCCAACAGCTCGCGCGTCTGCTCGGCGGTCCACAACACGCCGGTCGCGACGACCGCCGCCGGATCGTGCTCGACGACGCGCAGCCGCCGGTGCAGCTCCTGCGGGATCCGCGCCCCGCACATCTGCGTGAAGCGCTGCACCTGCGCGACGTTCGTGATCGGCATCAGCCCGGGCACGATCGGGAGGCGGATCCCGGCCGAGCGCGCGCGGCGCACGAACGCGTGGTAGTCGGCATTGTCGAAGAACAGCTGCGTCACCAGGAAGTCGACGCCGCTGTGCACCTTCGCGCGCAGGTGCTGCAGGTCGAGCTCGAGGTCACGGCACTCGACGTGACCCTCGGGATAACACGCGGCGCCGATGCAGAAGTCGTGCCCCTCGTCGCGGATGAACCGGATCAGCTCGCTGGCGTAGCCGAACCCGTCGGCCGGCTTGACGAACTCGGTCTGCCCGGCCGGCGGATCGCCGCGCAGCGCCAGCACGTTCTCGATCCCGGCCGCCGCGAGCCGCTCCAGGATCGCGCGGATCTCGGCGCGCGACGAGCCGACGCAGGTCAGGTGCGCCATCGCCTCGAGCCCGAGCTCCTGCTTGATCCGCGTCACCAGCTCGATCGTGCGATCGCGCGTGCCGCCGCCGGCGCCGAACGTGACGGATACGAACGACGGCCGGCAGGCCTGCAGCTGACGGACCGTCTCGAACAGCGTCGTCGTCGCCTCCGGAGTCTTCGGCGGGAAGAACTCGAACGACACGACCGGCACGCCCTGACCGAACATCGAGGCGATCTTCATCGGGTGCGCAGGACGTAAGCGATCGGGGCGCCCGCGTCGACGGTTTCGTGATGGCGGCCCGCGTTCAACGCGCGAGCGCGCCGCCGCGGATCCACTGCTCCACCAGCGCCTTGCCGCGCGCATCCAGCGGCGGCTCCATCAGCGGCATCTGGTCCCCGACCGGGGGCCGGCGCTCGACGAGCTTGCGCCACAGCAGCGATTCCTCCGGCTTGCCCGGCACGATCAGCGGCCAGTGCCCGCCGGAGTCGCCGGCGACCCGCGCCCGTTCGGGCGTGTCGAGTGAGTAGTTGCCGCGCAGATTGCCGTTCATGTGGCACTGCGCGCAGGTCGCGCGGAACAGCGGCAGCACATGGCGCGACCAGGTGACCGGGCCGTCCGGAACCGGGTCTGGCAGGCCGGCGCGGATCTCGCCGGCGAACAGCGGTGCGCGGCCGTGTGCGTCGCCCGCCGCCTCCGGCTCCGGGACGCCGTTGCCGTCGGTGTCCGGCCTGCCGTCGTGCAGCACCTCGCCGCGCCCGCTCCACTCCGAGAACACCAACACCGGACGCAGCCGCACGAAGAAGCGGTCGTGCAGTGCCGCCGCTTCCGGGACATCCTGCTCGAACGCCGCCTCGCGCAGCGCGTCGAACACGAGCGCCAACACTGCGGGGTCGTACGTCGACTCCTGGCCGCCGTCGCGGTTGCGGAACAGATCGGTGGACGCGTTCCAGAACCGGGTGACGAGCTTCTTCGCCGCGCCGCGGCCCAGCGCGCGCAGCCGCGCATCCTGCAGCCGCCGGCCGGCTGCGAGCATCCCGGCCGCCATGGCCGCCTGCGACGCGAGATCCGCTTCCCCTTCGCGGAAACCGAGGTCGATCCGCACGCCGCCATGCACCGTGCCGTCGAACTCGACCAGCCACGTGCTCGCGGCGCCGGCGACCTGCGTCAACAAAGTGCGCACGTCCGGCAGCTGCGGCAGCGCGAGGTCGAGCTCGGTCAGCGCCAACAGCGCGATGCCGCTCGCGCGCGACGACGCCCATTGCGAGCCGGCGTCCCCTTCGTGCCGTTCGTGCAGCAGACCGGTCTTCGGGTCGACGTGCATCGCGCGCAGGTTGCGCAGCAGCACCGTCACGAGGTCGATGCCAGGATCCGGCGCGCGCGGCGGCGCCCGCAGCAGGCCGTCGTCGATCCACTGTCCGATCGTGTCGATCTGCTCGGCCGCCAGATAGGGACCGCCGAGCGGCATCCGCCGCGCCGTCTGCGTGTCGCCGTTCAACACGCGATACAGCAGACTCGCGGCGCGGTCCCCTTTGACCACGGCCGGAAACTGCGCCTGGCTGTTGCCGCCCTTGAGGATCCCCTCGTACGTCGCGAGCGTGATGCCACCGCCGGGGAACTGCGTGCCGTGGCAGGTGACGCAGCGCGCATCCAGGATCGGTTTGACGTGATCCTCGTAGGTCAGCGCGGCCTGGCCCTGCGTGCCGGTGATCAGCAGCGGCGCCGTGCGGATCCCGCGGCGCGAGCGCGGGGCGGGGCCGAACGGATGGCCGTTCAACGTGTCGCGCAGATCCGGATGCGGGTTCGCCGCCGAGCCGAGCCAGGCGAGCAGCGTCGCACCACGCAGGACCTGCGCCAACGCTTCGAGATCGCTGCCGCCGTCGCCCGGTGACCAGGCGCGCACGACGCCGCTGGCGTCGCGTTGCGCTTCGAGCGAGCCCGGCAGCCAGCGCAAGCCGGCGTCCGGGTCGTAGTTGGCCGGATCTGCGAGCCGGGCGAGCGCGCGCGTGTCGGCACGCATGAACATCTGCTCGAGCAGCGTCTCGTCGATCGCGACCGCCTGCTGCAGCAGTTGGAGCCCGAGACGGCCGGAATCCGGATCGCTGCCAGGCCGGCTGCCGCGGCCGGCGCGCAGCAGCCCGCTCGCGGCGACCGCGCGCGCGTGCAGCATCGCGCCGATCTCGCGCATCGAGACGCGGCCGGCGGCACCAGGAGCCGTGCGCATCGTTGCGTAGTCGGCACGCTCGGCGCGGCTCGCGGCCGCGCGTTCCGCCGTGCCGTCGCTCCAACCGAACAGCAGCGCCGCCGGATTCGCGGACGGGACCGCGCCGGCCAGATCGGCGAGTGCCTGCAGTTCGGCCGCCAGCGTCTCGCCAAGGTTGTCGCCGCTCTGGTCGAGGTCCGGCGGGGCCCCCGGTTCGGCCGCGAGCCGCAGGATCCGCGCCGATGCCGCGAGACCGGCGCCGCTGTCGCTGGCGAGACCGGAGGCCTCGAGGTGCGCGAGCGCGCGGAAGACCTGCTCCGCCTCGAGCGTGCCGGTGCCGGGCGGGATCGACGAATGGCCGGGGGGCAGGGTCGCGAAGTTCGTCGCGCGCAGCAGCCCGGCGGCGAGCGCGTCCCCGTCGGCGCCGGCCGTGCGCGCATCGATCGCGCGCAGCTGAGTCTCCGGCGGCGTCGTGACCTTGCCGGTCGTGCCGGTATCCGTGCCGCAGGCGGCGAGCAGGAGCAGGGGCAGGGCGGTGGCGCGGGGGAGCATTCGCCGGCAGAGCATATTCCGCGTCAGGACCCGGGGCCGGCGAGGTCGCGCAGGGCGGCGCCTTCGAGCCGGCAAATCCTCCAGTCGGCCAGGACCGAAGCCCCGATGCGACGGTAGAAGCCGAGCGCCGGCTCGTTCCAGTCCAGGACCGCCCAGTCGAAGCGCGGCCAGCCGCGTGCGACCGCGATCCGCGCCAGCTCGCGCATCAGGGCTTCGCCGTGACCGCGCCCGCGCGCCGGCGGCGTCACGTACAGGTCTTCGAGATACAGGCACGGACTCGTGCGGAACGTCGAATAGCACGGAAAGAACAGCGCGAAGCCGAGCGGCTCGCCGGAGCCCTCGTCGCAGGCCAGCAACGCCTCGACGACCGGCCGCGCGCCGAACAGGTGCTCGTGCAATGCCGTCGCGTCGCAGGCGAGGTGTGCTTCGAGCCGTTCATAGACGGCCAGCTCCCGGATGAAGCGCAGGATGCTCGGAATGTCGTCAGGGGTCGCGGGGCGGATCACAGCCGTGTTTGTACGCCCGGCCGGGTCGCACGTATCCTGCGCGCTTCGATCCGATTGCCTCGGATGCCTCGGAGCTCGCCGTGAACGTCCTCGGTCGCTGGTGCTGTTGCGTGTTGATGCATGCCAGTCGTGCGCCACGTGGTGTCTGCGCGCTGCTGCTCGCGGGCGTTGCAGCGGCGCAGCCGGCGCCGCGGCTCGACGCCGCGGGATTCCTGCCGCCGCTACCCGGGACGACATGGGTCTATGAGGTCCACAGCGGCGGAGTGATCCGGCTGCTGACGAAGCGGATCACGCGCGTGCTGCGGCTGGATGGCGCACCGTGTGTCGAGATCTCGGTGCAGGAGGGGACCGGTGTCGGGCAGCCGGTCAAGTACGAGTACTTCGCGCTGCGGCGCGACGGGATCGTGCAGATCGGCCAGCCGAGCGAGCGCGGCGGATTGCACGAGGTGAAGGAGGAGGCCTTCCGCGTGCTGTGGCTCACGACTCCGGCCGGCGTCGTCGGGGAGTGGGACGTCGGCGGCTCGCCGAAGCAACGCCGGTCGCCACGCGCATCGCTGCAGGGGATCGGCGAGGAAGTCGAGGTGTATGCCGGGAAGTACGCGTGCGTGCGCGTCGAGTATTCCGATCCGGATCCGGCGATCCGGCATCTGGTCGGGTACGCGCCGGGGGTCTGCGTCGTGCGGGATCAGATGTTCCACAAGGGTCAGGTCGTGCGGCGCGTGCAGTTGCGGCACTTCCGGGCCGGGGAGGTCGTCCATGACACGCCGCCTTGGGCGATCGCCGCTGCGTATGCGCAAGCGGACACGCCCATCGTCGAGCTGACGCATCCCATGCTCGGGGAGCAGTACGAGTCGCGGTTCTTCCATCTCGGTACAGGCAAGCGGGCGCGGATCGTGCGGTTGTTCCGTGGCAAGGTCGCGCTGTTCGGACCAGAGGATGGGCCGAGCTGGGAGGACCTGCTCGCGGACGAGGGGTTGGTTCCGCACGAGTTCGTGTTCGGTTGGCGGCTGCAGGTCGCAGCGCAACGGCCAGGCCCGCAACCGATTCCGCTGCAGCGGCCATTGCCGACGAGTCGCTACCTGGGCGTCGCGCGCGCTGCCGCTCTGCTCGACGCGTTGTTGCATGAGCAGTCCGCACGGCATGCGATCGTGTCCGTGCTCCAGCAGGACGATGAGGTGATCGACGTTCGCACCGGTCAATCGGGCATGGTTGCGGAAGTCCAGGTCGGTGCTCTCCAGCGCACCGTGCGGATCACGAAGCGCGGCAACGGGATCGGATCGATCACGATCCGGCAGTGAACGCGCCACGGTCTGCGCCTACACGCAATCGGACGCACCACACGCGCGCGAGCTATGCTCCGCGCTCCGGTCCGAACCAGTCCGAGTCTTTCTTGAAGACCGTCGTCCGTGCTTCCTGCCACGCGTTGCTGCGACTCGCATCCGTGCTGCTGCCCGCCGCGACCGCCATCGCGCAACCCGCGCCACGGCTCGACGCGGCGGGATTCCTGCCGCCAACACCCGGGACGACGTGGGTCTATGAGATCCACCGTGATGGCGCGACGCGGGTCGTCACGAAGCGCATCACGCGGGTGTTGCGCGTCGACGGCGCGCCGTGTGTCGAGATCTCGGTGCAGGAGGGAATCGTTCCCGGCCCGATATCCGGCTATGAGCACTATGCCTTGCTGCGCGAGGGGGTCGTCCAGATCGGCCGGCTGAAGCAGCAGCCAGCCACCCCGGGTTTGCAAGACACACAACACCGTTCGCTGTGGTTGGCCGCTCCAGTCGGCTTGAACCCTGCTTGGGACGTCGGAGTCCCGCAAGGCGCGCCCAGAGCAGCTCTACAGGGGATCGGAGAAGTCGTCGAAGTACCCGCCGGCAGGTTCGCCTGCGCGCGCGTGGAGTACTCCCCGCCGGATCCGGCGAGCAAGCTGCTGTTCGAATACGCGCCCGGAGTCTGCGTCGTGCGGGATCAGTGGACCCACAACGGCAAGGTCGTGCAGCAGACGCAGCTCCGGGAGTTCCGGGCCGGCAGCGTGATCCCCGAAACCACACCCGCGGAGGTTGCTGTGGCACTTGCCACGGGCGATGCGGGCATCGTCGAGCTGACGCATCCGTACTTCGGGCGGCAATACGAATCGCGCTTCTTCCGGATCGGGATCAGCGAACAGGCGCAGCTCGCGCGCAGCTTTCGCGGGCGTGTCGTGCGATTCGCGCTGGACAGCGGAGCGAGCTGGCGCGAGCTGCTCGACGACGAGGGTTTCATCAAGGGCCCGGGAGCAGTGGCGGTGTTGCCGCAGCAGAACAGCATCTGGCACACGACACTCGGCGCCCCACCGATGACGGCGGCCCTACTCGATGTCCTGCTGTGCCAGCCGGACCTGCCAGACGACGCGCGCGTCACGCCAGAGAGACTGCAGAGTTCCGTGGGCGCAGACCCCGGTCGGTTGCTGCGGATCGCGGCCGACGTTCGGGTCGGCACGCACACGCGCAAGGTGCAGATCGAGGCGGCATCCGGTCGGATCCAATCGGTGATGATCCAGCGGTGACGAAGCGCGTGAGAGTTCCCGAGTGATCGCCTGCACCGCATCGCTGTTGCTGCTGCTCGCTCCGCAGGACACACCGCGCGCCGATCTCTCGCACCACGGCGCCGCGTTCTTTCCGCTGCGCGCCGGCGCCGAGTGGGTCTACGACGTCACCCGCGATGGCGGCGAGCCGCAGACGCTGCGGCGCAGCGTCGAGCGACGGGTTGCCGCGCCGGGCGGGTCGGCGTGGCGCGTCGTCACCAGCCATGCGCGGCGCGCGGAGTACTGGGCCGCACGCCCCGATGGCGTGTGGCGCTTCGCCGGCATCGACCACGGATTGACGCATGTCGATCCGGTCTGCACGCCGCAGCGCGTGCTGCCGTGCCCGCCCGGGGCGGTGACCGAATGCACGTGGAATGTGGACGCCGCAGACGGAACGTCCTCCACGCACCGCGTGCAGATCCTCGCCTTCGACGAGCTCGTTGCCGTCCCGGCCGGCGAGTTCCACACGGTCTGTGCACAGCACAGCTACGAAGAACCTGGCGGGCGCGTCGTCGAGACGACCTGGTATGCGCGCGGCATCGGTCCGGTGCAGATCCGGATCGTGCGTGTGTCCGCCGACGCCGGGCAGGAGACATGGATGCGGCTGCGCTCGACCACCGTGCGCGCGCCTCGCCCGGTCAGCGATCGCGCCCCGCTCGTCCGGTCGTTGCAGGGCGCGGAGGAGTCCTCGATCGTGCCGCTGACGAGCCCGCTGCTCGATGAGCTGTTCCCCAACCGTTGGTTCCGCGTGGACGCGAACGGGCGCAACCGGATCGCCGTCGTGCTGCCGGATCCGGAGCAGGGGGAACGCGCCGTGTGGTGCGATGCCGCGGATTCGCCGGAGCTGTGGGCCGCACTGCTGCGCGCCGAAGGGCATGACCTCGTGCTGGACTTCGAGGACCGCGAAGGGCTGCAGGTCTCGCCGCTGCTGTGCGCGATCGCGACGGTCGCAGAGACGCTGCGGAGCGGCGCGTACACCGTCGACGCCTCCGGCGGCGAGTATCGCTATCGTGCGACCGCCGAAGCCGGGAGCTGGTGTGCGGAGCTGAGAACCATCGGCAGCGATCCACGCCGACCCGGCACCGTGACCGTGGAGTTCCGCGCCGGCGTTCCCACTCGGGTGCAGATCGAGCCGTAGTGGCCGGGACCGTTCCGGAACCCACGCGCGGCGGCTATCCTCCGCCGCTTCGCCCCGCGGATCCCAGGAGGCCCTGATGCGTCCTGCCCTCCCTGCTGCCGCTCTCACTCTGCTGCTCGCGCTGCCGGCGCAGCAGCGCGCGCCGAAACACGACGGCCCGGCGTTCCTGCCGGTCGGGCTCGGTGCCTCGTGGCACTACCGCGTGGTCGAGAACGGGCGCACGCACCCGCAATCGCTGCGGATGACCGTGGCGCGACGCACCGAGTCCCCGAGCGGGCCGCTGTACGTCGTGCAGGTCACGCACGGGGACAGTGAGGGTTCGCGCACGCTGCGCGTCGACCGCGATGGCATCCGAGAGCTCTGCACGTTCCGCAGCCCTTACCCTGGTCCGCGTCGGAGCTGGGCGCTGCGGATCCTCGCCTGCCCACCCGGACCGATCCTGGAGTGGGTCAGTGCTGCACCGGAGGAGTACGCCGATGCCGGCTTCACGGCGAGCGGCCGCATCGTCGATCTGGACGAGGAGGTCGTCGTGCCGGCCGGCAGATTCCGGGCCGTCACCGTCGAAGTCGACCTCGCCCGCAACGGCGATGTCTACCACCGCACGCGCACGTCGTACGTGCGCGAGGTCGGGATCGTGCGCGAGACCGTCGAGTGGTTGTGTGCCGGCGCGGTGCCCCCCAAGCGCACGATCGAGCTGACGCGCGCGAGGCCGGCGCTCGGCGGCGAGGATGGATTCACCGTATCCCTCGTGCATCGCGTCGATGCGGATGCCATCGCTTCGCCGTTGCTGACCAGATGTCCGCGGCTGTCGCTCGTGCGCGAACGCGTTGATGCTGAACGCGTGTTGCTGCGCGAGACCCGGAAAGGTGTGACGCCATTCGTGCCGGACTCCGAGGCGGATTGGAACGATTACATGAAGGACGTCGGCGTGCGCTGTACACACGAAGACCGGGTGTTCGTGGAGGATCTCGTCGGCGCGATCGCGGCGACACACGCCGCGGCGACCATGCCGCCGCAGGGCGTGCGTCTCGTCCCGCGCGGCCCGGTGCTGACCGTGCCGTCGCATCTGCCGGAGCTGACTGCCGAGGGGAACTACGACGTGCGCAACGAACAGGGTGTGTCGTTGCGGCAGTTCCGTGTGGAGTTGCGGATCGAGGGGAGCAGCGTCGCGTACATCCGGATCCGGGAGGACTGATGCGGATGGCGCTGGTCGCGCTCCTGGCGTGCGTCCCGCTCGCAGCGCAGGGCAAAGCGCCGGCGCACGATGCAATGGCGTATCTGCCGCGGACGAAGGGGACGACGTGGGTGTACGCGGTCGAGATCGACGGTGCGCCGACGACGAGGACCGTGACGAAGCACGTCACCCGCGTGTTGGGGCAGGGCGAGCGGGTGTGGCTCGAGCTCGCCGTGTTCTGCGGTGATCCGACGCTCGGGTTCGACGCGTTGGAGTATCTGGGCACGGACCCAAGGGGGATCGTGGCGGGGGCGATGCGCCACGAGGGCGGCGTGCGATTCCTCGATCCGGTTGCCGAGGGGGCACTGCTGCTCGCAACACCCGTAGGCGCGATCGCCGCGTGGCAGTGTGCCGCGCGCGGACGCGCCAGCGCCAATGCGGAACTGCTCGGCCTGGGGGTGCCCCTCGAGCTGCCGGCCGGGAGGTTCGAAGTCGTGCGCGTGCGGATCGGCGCGGATCGCGAGCTCGCGTTCGCGCGCGGGCATGGTCCGGTGCAGGAGCAGTTCCGGTTCCGCGGGCGACGTGTGACCCTGCGACTCAGGGCGTTCCAGCCGGGCGCAGACGCTGCGGCCGATCTGCTCGCCAAGGCCCGGAAGCTCGCCGGCGCGACGGTGGCGCTCGAGCTCGTCGCGCATCCGCAGATCGCGGGCGCGTTCGAGTCCGTGTTCTTCCGCGTCGGACACGGGGTCGACGCGAGGCTCGTGCGCGTCTGGCGGGGTGCTGCATCGTGGTTCGACCCCCGCAGCACGTTGGATCTGCACCGCCTCGTGGGCGACGAAGGTCTCGCAGATCAGGGCCCGCGCGCAGATCGGGGAGCCGGTGGAGTGCAGCAGATCCAGATCTCCCCGCAGCCGCCGCCGTTCGTTTTCGCGGTAGCCATGCTGGATCTCATGCGCCGAGCACCCGTGCCCGCGACGGCGACTGCTGCCGCCAAGCTGACGCAGATGGGAATGAGGCGTCTCGGAATGGACCCGATCACGTACTCGTTCGGGGTGCAGGTCGGGGACGAGACGTGCAACATCGACTGGTCGTCCGGCGAGGGCGGCCGCATGTGGATGAAGGTGTCCGACGGATGATGCCCGAGGGATCTCCGCGCCGCTGACTCGTGCGCAAGTGCAGCCTGCAGACGGCAGGCTCGACGACGGCGCCCCCACCCGGGATCGTCTGATCCCGTGCAGCTGACGCCGCCCGCCCCGTTCGACCTCCGCCTCGCGCTGTTCGGCCACGGCTGGATCGACCTCGCGCCGCACGCGTGGAGCACCGAGCACGGCACCTGGCGCACCGTGCTCGATCTCGGTGAACCGGTCGACGTCGAAGTGACCGCCCGCGGCACGAGTCTGCGCGTGCGCGCCGCCGTCACGCACTCCGCGCAGCGAGCGCAGCTCCGCGCCGCGCTGCGCCGGATGCTCCGGCTCGACCAGGAGCTGACTCCGTTCTGGGAGATCTGCGCGCGCGATCCGTCACGGCACTGGATCGCCGAGCGCGGTGCCGGGCGCCTGCTGCGGGCACCGGCACTGTTCGAGGATCTGCTGAAGCTGCTGTTCACGACGAACTGTTCGTGGGCAGCGACGCGCCTGATGACGCGCCGGCTCGTCGAGGCGCTCGGGCGCGCGGCACCGTCCGGCGCGCGCGCGTTCCCGGATGCTGCGACCTGCGCCGCGCACGGCGAACGCTTCTGGCGCGACGTGGTCCGCACCGGCTACCGCGCGAAGGCCTGCGCCACGCTCGCGCGCGCATTCGCCGAGGGCACGCTGTCGCCGCAACAGTTCGAAGACCCTGCGCTCCCCGCCACCGAGCTGCGCCGCCGGCTGCTCGCGCTGCCGGGCTTCGGGCCGTATGCCGCCGGTCAGGCGCTGCGGCTGCTCGGACACTACGAGGATCTCGCGCTCGATTCGTGGTGCCGCGCGCGGCTCGCGACATTGCGCGGCCGCCGCCGGCCGCCGAGCGATCGCACGATCGCGCGCGACTATGCGCGCTTCGGCACCTGGCGCGGCCTCGTGCTGTGGTGCGATCTGACTGCCGAGTGGCACCGCGACGAGCCGATCCGGATACTCGCGGCGCAACCATGAGCGAGCCGGAGATCACCTGTCCGCACTGCCAGCGTGCGATCCGACTGACCGAGACGCTCGCGGGGCCGCTGCTGGCGAAGGTCCGCGCCGAGCACGACCGGGCACTCACCGAAGCTCGCTCGGCGGCGCTCCGCGAGGCGAGCGCCAGCGCGAAGGCAGAGCTCGCGCAGCAGTTGACCGTGTTGCAGCAGGATCTCGCGCAGAGCCGGCAGAAGCTGGCCGAAGCACAGCAGAACGAGCTGGCGCTCCGCCGCACCAAGCAGGAGCTCGAAGAGCGCCAGGCCGCGCTCGACCTCGAAGTCGCGCGCAAGCTGGACGCCGAGCGCGCGCGCGTGCAGGAGTCCGCGTCGCGGCAGTTCGCCGAGGCGCAGAAGCTGAAGGACGCCGAGAAGGAGAAGGTCATCGGCGACCTGCGCGAGCAGATCGAGAACCTCAAGCGCCGCGCCGAGCAGGGTTCGCAGCAACTCCAGGGTGAAGTGCTCGAGCTCGACCTCGAGGCGCGGCTGTGCCAGGCGTTCCCGCGCGACACGATCAGCGAAGTGCCCAAGGGCACCGCCGGCGCCGACTGCATCCAGCGGATCGTCGGCAGCAACGGGCAGGACGGCGGCACCATCCTGTGGGAGTCCAAGCGCACCAAGCACTGGAGCGATACCTGGCTGCCCAAGCTCCGCCATGACCAACGCACGCTGAAGGCCGAGCTCGCCGTGCTCGTCAGCGAAGTGCTGCCGCAGGAGTGCTCGCCGTTCATGCAGATCGACGGCGTCTGGATCACCGATCCCGCGCATGCGATCCCGCTCGCCAGCGCGCTGCGCGATGGTCTGCTCGCGCTCGCGCAGGCGCGCACCGCGCTCGCCGGCCGTCAGGGCAAGATGCAGGTGCTGTACGAGTACCTCGTCGGCCCGCAGTTCCGCCAGCGCGTCGACACCGTCGTCGAGGCGTTCACGACCATGCGCCAGGACCTCGAACGCGAGAAGACCGCGATGCAGCGCGCCTGGGCCAAGCGCGAGAAGCAGCTCGAACGCGCGCTGTGCGGCATGGGCGGCATGTACGGCGACCTCGAAGGCATCGCCGGCGCCAGCATGCCCGAGCTCCCGTCACTCGACCTCGACGCGCTTCCCCCACCCGCCGCCGACTGAACCGGTACACGGCGTCTCTGACACCCACTCCGTCAGTTAGCGCGAGATTACCCGCGCGAAGCGGTACACCAGGTCTCAGAGACCCCGTCCGTCACTTAGTGCGTGATTTCGCGCGCTAAGTGACGGATGGAGTCTCAGAGACGCGGTGTACCGGTTCAGCCGCCGCAGCAGGCGGGTGGGCACTCCGGGCAGACGATGCAGCAGCCGCTGTTGGGCGGGCAGCAGTCGGCGGGACCGGGACCGATCGGGGGCGTCGAGCAGAACAGCGGGATCAGGAACGCGAACAGGTAACTCATCGCAGGTGCTCCAGTCGTTGGGCGGGGTGGATTCCCCGCGCGCCATCGAGCACGCGCGCGTGAGGAGTATTCCTCAGCGCGCGCAGCTGGCACGCAGTGTGGCGAGCTGCTCGGGCGTCAACACACCGCGCACGAGCAGGATCGCCTGCACGCTGTTCTCGACGGCGCGCGCGTGCAGCGCGCCGAGCTCCTTGGCGGTGGTGGTGACGGCAGCGCGATCGAACGGTTCGGCTGCGAGCAGGCGCTGCAGCTCGGCTTCCTTGGCCGCGACCTCGCCATCGAGCTCCAACCGCTCGTCGCAGCAGCCGGCGCAGCATGCGCGTGCGTCCTGCACCTGCGCCTGCGACAAGCCGACCTGCGCCAGCGTCGAATCGGGACCGTCACCGCGGCCGCCGAAACCCAGCACCACGTTCGTCGCCGTGCTCGCGAGCAGCGCGCCGAACAGCGCCGGCGCCACCCAAGGTCGTTGCCAGAATCCCATCACTTCACCTCGTGCTCCAAGATCTCGCGCAGCAACCGCAGCTCGGGGCTGCGCTCGACGTTCACCGGGCGGTGCACGTCGTCGCGGACCGCGAGCGCCAGCGCGCCGAACGGTCCCGCGATCGGTTCCGCATCACGCGCCTCGGCGCCGCCGCTCCGCCACGCGACCGCCAACACCACCCAGATCAACACTCCGGCCGCCAATGCGACCGCGAACCGCCGCCGCTGCCGCGCGCGCACAGTGCGCTCGAGCCGCGTCCACAGCTCCGGCGGCGCGCGCCGCTCGCGCAACTGCGCGAGCCCCCGCTCCACCTCCGGCGGCAGCCGATCCATCTCATCTCCGCTCATGCGCCAACCTCCCAGCGGCCGCGGCGCTGAGCCGCGCGCGCGCCCGGTTCAACCGACTCATGACTGTGCCGATCGGCACGTCCAACACCTCGGCGATCTCCTGATACGCGAGCCCCTCGATCTCGCGCAGCACGACGACCGCGCGCTGTTCCTCCGGCAGCTCCTCGAGCAACCGCTCCACCAGCTCCCGCTCCTCGACACCCGCGACTCCGTCCCGCTCCACAGCCAGCTTCCCCAACGTCTCAGCTCCCTCCTGCCGCTCGCGCCGCCCCTTGCGCTGCCGCAGCCGCCAATAGCAATGATGCACAGCGATCCGATGCACCCAGGTCGCAAAGCTCGCACGCCCGGCGAACTGCGCCGCGTGGTCCCACACCTTCATGAACGTCTCCTGCGTCGCATCCTCGGCATCGGCATCCTGGCCCAGCAGATGCCTGCAGACCCGGAACACCCGATCCCCCAGCGCGGCATAAACCGCGCCGAGCGCTTCCAGCTGCCCGCGCTGCAGCCGGGCGATCGTGTCCGGGTCTACATCCAAGGGCCGGGCCGTCGCGTCAGAGCACGCTCCGCCACCGCGTTATTCCACCCGCGCCAATCACGCCACCGCGCTCGCGCTCTCCCGCCTGAACCCTTCCCCTTCCCCTTCCTCGCCCAACCCCGGCCCCAGCCCGGGCCCGGGCCCGTTCCGTTCCCGTCGTCCCCACCCCTACCCCGCAACCAAGATCCTCTGCACGTCAATCGTGCGCGGTGCCTCGAGCACCTGGTTCGCGATCTGCTGGCACTCCTCGAGCGAGTACCGGCGCAGGACCTTCAACATCCCGCGGCGCCGCACCGGGGCGACCGAGTAATCCAGGAACCCCGCCCCGAGGTAGAACGGCAGCCGCACCGGATCGGCGGCGCTCTCGCCGAACAACACGACGCGCTTCTCGGCGCCGGCCGCGTCGCGCGCCATGCGCGCGAGCAGCTCGAACAGCGCCGGGTGCATCATCTGGTAGTAATCGCGGACGCGCGGGTTGTCGCGGTCGGCCGCCATCAGGTGCGCCTGCAGGTCGTCGAGCGCGATGACGGCGAAGTCGGCGTCCTCGAGCAGCGTGCGCAGGTTCAGCGCGGCGGCCGGCACTTCGACGATCGGCGCGAGCCCAAGCGAGTCGGCGCAGGGGACCTTGCGCTTGCGCAACGCGAGCCGCTCTTCGACGACGACGGCGCGGATCCGCGCCAGATCCGCAGTCCCGGTCACGAACGGCACCAGCACGGCCGCGCGGTGCGTGCCTGCCGCCGCGCGCAGGATCGCGCGCACCTGCAGCCGCAGCAGCGCCGGCGCGTCGAGCAGCGCGCGCACGCCGCGCACGCCGAGCGCAGGATTCCGCTCCGGCACCTGCGTCAGCCCCGGCACCGGCGTCGTCGTCCCGACGTCCAGCAGCCGGAAGTTCACCGGCCCCGCACCCGGATGGCGCGCAACCTCGCGGTAATGCTCGAACAGCTCCTCCTCGGTCGGCGTCCGCTTCTCGAGCAGGAAGGTCAGCTCGGTGCGATACAGCCCGACCCCCTCCATCCCCAGCGTCCGCGACAGATCGACCTCGCCGAGGTTCCCGCACGCTGCGTGGATCCGCACCGCGGTCCCATCGCGCAGCACCGCCTGCTCCTCGTCGGCGGTCGGCGTGCGCAGGCTCTCACGGTGCCGCTCGGCCGCGCGCGCGTGGTCCGCGCGCGACGCCGCATCCGGATTCACGATCAGCTCACCGGTGTTCCCATCGACGACGACGAAATCGCCGTCGATCAACAGCGAAGGCAGGTTGCGGATCCCGGTCACGGTCGGGATCCCCATCGACCGCGCGAGGATCGCGGCGTGCGACGAGATCCCACCCTCCTCGGCGACGATCCCGGCGACGAGCTCGTTGTCGAGACTGAACATGTCCACGGTCGTCAACTGACGCGCCGCCAACACGTAAGACTCCCCCGGCTCGGCCGGCTGTGCTGCCGGCACCGCCGGATCCTCGAGGCTGCGCAGCACGCGCGTCGCGACGTCCCGGAAGTCCCCGGCCCGCTGGCGCAGGTAGTCGTTCTCGACCAGCTGGAAGATCCGCTCGTAATCCGCGACGACGCGACGGATCGCCGCGCGCAAGCTGAACTGCTCCTCGCGCACGAGCCGCTCCAGCTCGCCGCCGAACTTCGCGTCGTCGAGATAGGCGATGTGCGTGTCGAAGATCCGCAGCTCGTCCGCCCCGAGCGCGCCGCCGTGCTTCTGCTTGAGGCCTTCGAGCTGCTCGCGCGCGCGCGCGAGCGCCATCCGCAGCCGCGCGAGCTCCGCGTCGACCTGGTCCTTGGGGATCCGCGGCGTGAAACCCTCCGCCCCCTCGTAACCACGCAGGTGCACCTCGCCGAGCGCGATCCCCGCCGCGACCGCCTCGCCCTTCAAGCGCTTGGTCATCGCTGCCCGTCCGCCTCCGGCTGCCGCAGCTGGCGCAGCCGGTCGCCATACGCGCGGATCACGTCCTTGCGCGACAGCATGCCGAGCACGCGCGTCGGGTCGTCGGTCGCGACGACCGGCAGCTCGTCGATGTTCTTGATCGTGAAGCGCTTCAAAGCGGTGTTCAGGTCGTCGTCCGGGGTCACTTTCAGCACGTCCTCGGTCGCGATCTCCCTCGCCAACACGAGGTCGGCCAGGGCGGTCTCGGTCATCACGCGCCGGATGTCGGTCAGCGAGAAGATCCCGGTCATCCGGCCCTGCCCGTCGACGACCGGAAAATAGCGGGAGTCCGACTGCGCGACGAGCGCGAGCACGCGACGGAGCGGGGTGTCGTCACGGACCAGCGTCGGTTCGAACGAGCGGTCGATGACGTCGCGCACGCTGAGTTGCTCGAGCACGTCGACGACGAAATCCCCGGCATGCGCCGGCGAGTCGAGCCGCGTCGCGACCTGTTCTTCGAACAGCGTCCAGCTCCGGCTCAGCAGGAATGCGACCGACGCCGCCAGCATGATCGGCGCCAACAGCTCGTAGCTCTTGGTGATCTCGCTGACCATGATCACGGCCGTGATCGGGACCTTGCCGACGCCGGCGAAGAACCCGCCCATCCCGACCAACACGAAAGGTGCCACGGCGTCGGTCAGCTCGAGCAGCCGCAGCACCTCACCGGTCACGCCGCCGAGCAGAGCGCCGACGACGAGGCTCGGTGCGAACAACCCCCCGGATCCCCCGGAGCCGACCGTCAGCGACGTCGCCAACACCTTGCCGACCAGCAGCACGGCGAGCGCCTGCAACGGCAGCAGCCCGTCCATTGCGATCTGGATCAACCCGTGCCCGCCACCGAGCACGTTCTGGTGGATGTCCCCGGTCAGCTCGCCGACCAACAGCGCGAGCAGGCCGACCAGCGCACCGCCGAGCGCCGGCTTCGCCCACCGCGGCAGCGGCAGCGGCGCGAATTTCAGTGCCGTCGTGCGCAGCGTGCCGATGTACACGCGGCCGACGACTGCGCACAACACGCCGAGCAACCCGTACCACACCAGATCGAGCGGATCCTGGAACCGCACTTCCGGCGGCACCGAGAACATGCTCGCGTTCCCCAGGAACAGGATGAACACCGAGTACGCGACGATCGACGCGACGAGGCACGGGATCAGCGCTTCTGCTTCGCTGTCGGTGTCGCGATACAGCACCTCGCCGGCGAACAGCGCGCCGCCGAGCGGCGCCCGGAAGATCGCGCCGACCCCCGCCGACGCACCGGCGAGCAGCAGGATGCGACGGTCGCGCTCGCGCAGCCGGAACAGCCCGGCGATGCTCGAACCGATCGCGCCGCCGATCTGCGTGCTCGGCCCTTCGCGGCCGGCCGAGCCACCGGAGCCGATCGTCGCGATGCTCGCGACCAGCTTGACCCACAGCACGCGCAGGCTGATCCGCCCACCTTGCCTGTGGAAGCTGCGGATCATCCCGTTCGTGCCTTCACCGGCGGCGTCGGGACAGAACCACGCGATCAACAGGCCGGCGACGAGCCCACCGATCGCCGGAATCACGACGATCAACCAGCGGGAGACCGCGGGCAGATCGACGCGCGGGATCCGTTCACCGGCCGGCTCCTGCGGGTCGTATCCGGCGAGGCCGACGAGCACCTGTTCGGTCGTCCAATGCAGGCCGTAGTGGAACAGCACTGCGCCGATCCCCGCACAGATCCCGACCAACACGCCGAGCAGGGCCCAACGGCCGGTGGCGCCGAACGACCACGCGCTGCGTTGTGGGGGTTGTGCGCGTGCCGCTGCCTCCACCATCGGGGCGGGAACCATACCCGCTCGGTCTGCGGTTCCCCTCGCTTCTCACGACGCCGCGCCCCGACGCGGGCACACCGGGGAACGGAAGTTGCCGCACTCGCGACCTCCTCTCACAATCCCTCCCCACGCACGACCCGCGCTCACCGCGACCCCTGACCCCATCCGCATGCGGATCCATCCGACCGCGATCATCGCCGACGGCGCCGAGCTCGGTGCCGATGTCTCCATCGGACCCTATTGCACCGTTGGTCCGCGCGTCCGCCTCGGCGATCGCTGCAGGCTCCAGTCGCACGTCGTCATCGACGGTGACACGTGGCTCGGCGACGACTGCGATCTGTATCCGTTCGTGACGCTCGGCGTCCGCCCGCAGGACAAGAAACTGATCGCCGGCGAAGTCGACAGCAAGCTGCGGATCGGCTCGAACAACGTGTTCCGCGAGAGCGTGACGCTGCACGGCGGCACGCCGCACGGGTCCGGCACGACCACCGTCGGCAACCACAACATGTTCCTGGTCGGCAGCCACGTCGGGCACGACGCAACGGTCGGCAACGGGATCGTGTTCACCAACGGCTCGATGGCAGCCGGGCACGTCACGATCGAAGACCGGTCGATCCTCGGCGCGATGGTCGGCGTGCACCAGTTCGCGCGCGTCGGCAAGCTCGCGATGGTCGGCGCCGGCGCGCGGCTGTCGCGCGATGCGCCGCCGTTCAGCCTCGTGCAGGGAGACCGCGCCCGCCTGGTCGGGATCAACGTGATCGGGATGCGGCGCGCCGGTCTCACCGGCGACGACATCACCGACGTCAAGCGCGCGTTCCGGATCCTGTTCTGGGGTGGCGGGCTGCTGCCGCAGCGGCTCGAGCATGCGCAAGCGGAACTCGGCCACGTGCCGCACGCGCACGCCGTCATCGAGTTCGTGCGCCACAGCCGGCGCGGCGTCTGCATGCCGCGCAACCGCGAGCACCAGCCGGCCGACATGTCCGCGCACGATTCTTGAGAGCCTCCTGACGTGTTGCGCGCCGGAAGCCGGATCGCGCTCGCCGCGGCGCTCGGCGTAGCGTCGGCCGCGCAGGATCCGGCGGCGGTCGTCCAGTTCCGCGCGCCGGATGGCAGCCGCATCCTGCTGCTGCCGGTCGAAGGCGCGCCGATCGTGCACTGGACGACGTACGCGCCGGCCGGCGCGACCGAGGACCCGGCTGGCGGCATCGGGCTCGCCGTCGCCGTGGCGCGGGCGTCGCTGTGGGGTGCCGTCCCCACACCGCAGGTCGACGCGGCGCGCGGCGCCTGGCGCAGCTACGAACAGCTCGATGTCCAGTTGCAAGAGGCTGGCAGCGAGGCGCCGGAAGAGCTGTTCGAGCGCTGGCGCAATGCCCTCGAGCAGGCGCTGACGACCGCCGACCCGTTCGCCTGGCAGCAGGAGCTGCGCAGCGCACCGGCGATCGGACCGGAGCTCGAGGTCGTCCACGATGGGACGCTGCTGCAGCTGACCGTCCCGACCAACGCGCTCGAGCGCGTCGTTTCGCTGTTGGCGCAGCGGCGCAGCGGCGCGCTGCTGGTCGGTTGGCGGCGCCAGCTCGAGATCGCGCGGCTCGAGCGCCAGCGCGACCGCGGCGCGCGGCCGTTCGGCGGCATCGTCGACGAGCTGCTCGAGATCGGTCTGGCCGGGCACCCCGCGACCCGCGAGGAGCCGGAGCTGCTGGCCGCGCCGTCGGTCGACGCCGGCGATGCGCTCGCCGTGTTCGCCCGCACGCAGGCCGGGCCGCGCACGCTGCACGTATTGGTGGGCAGTTTCGATCCGGCGATCGTGCGTGCGCTGCTCGAGCGCGAGCTGACGCCGCTGCCGGACAGCGGTGACCTGGCGCCTTCGCGCGTGACGCCGACCCCACGCGGCGAGCGGCGCTCGTCGCTGCACGGAGCGACCAGCGCGCTCGTCGCCGGCTGGCTGCCGCCGCCGGGGATCTCGGCGCACGCGCTGGAGCTGCTCGCGGAGTGGCTGGCCGGAGGTGAGGATGCGTTCCTGCCGCAGCGCCTGCGTGCGCGCGGGCTGCCGACGATCAGCGTCCGCGCTGCGGCGCGCTTCCCCGGACCGCAGCCGCCGTTTCTGTTCGGGATCGAGATCGCCGATCGCGGCGTGCCGCCGGCCGCCAGCGAGGCGCTGTTGGCGGCGCTTGACGCCGTGCTGGCCGACGCGCTCGAGACCGGCCCGAGCGCAGTCGAGCGCGATCTCGTCGTCGCGCGGCATGCCGCGCGCCAGGTCCCGGAACGCGCCGGCAGTCGCGAGCTGTCGCGGTTGCTCGCGATCGAATGCGGCGCCGGCGGTCGCGAACCGCAGGACGTGCTGTCACCGCCGGCGCTGGATGCGGCGGCACTGCACGCTGCTGCGCGCGCGTTGCTGGTGCGGGAACGCCGCACGGTCGTGCTGCAGGAGCCGGCGCGATGAATGTGGGTCGCAGTGCGCTGGCACCGTTGCTGTGGGTCGGACTCGCCGGCTGTTGGTCGCAGCCGGTGGCGATGCCGCGGGACGAGATCCGGCCGCCAGTCGAGCCGCAGAATCCGCAACCGGAACCGGTTGTGGACGCGGGTCCCGGTGCCGGCCCGACCGGCACACGTGCATCGCAGCCAGTGGATCCCGGGGAGGCATTCGCGACGTACGCGCCGGCGCCGACGCAGCGCCGGCTGCTGCCGAGCGGGCTCGTGCTCGCGACGCCGGCGTCTGCGCATGGCGGTCGGATCGCCGTCGTGCGGCTCGCGCTGCCGTTCGGGCAGCGCATGGGCAAGGCGGGGCTCGCGGATCTCGCGGTGCACGCGGTGGCCGAAGCGCGGGTCGGGGACGGCGCCGGGCGCACGCTACGTGACGCGATCGTGCTGCTCGGTGGTCAGATCGAGGTCGAGCTGGGTGCACAGGCATCCGCGATCGAGTTGACGGTGCCGACTGCGCAATGGCGCCCGGCCCTCGCGCTGCTGGTCGCAGCGCTGCGCGCCGAAGCGCTTGGGGACGCCGCGTGCTCCGAGCTGCGCGAGCGCCTCGTCCGACGCCGGGCCGAGGAGCGCGCCCGCCCGCGCGCCGGCACGCTAGCGCTCGGGATCACGCGTTGGCCCGAGCTGCCCCCGTCCGAGCACCTCGCGCGGCTGCAGTCGCTCGAAGCGGACGAAGTCGCCGTGTTCCAGCGGTTGCAGATGCAGCCGCGTGGCTGCGTGTTGGCGCTGCACGTGCCCGGCGAGGAGGGGATCGTCGTCGCGTCGCAGGCGGAGCTGACGCTCGCGCCGTGGCTCGATGCCGCGCCGCAGGCGGATCCGCCGAAGGAGCTCGCGCCGGTGGTACCGCTGCCGGGGTTGCGGATCGCGCAGGCGCCGTTCGCCGAGATCGGGCTCGTGTTGACGTTGCCGACGCTCGAAGAACCGCTCGCGCTCGAGCTCCGGCTGCTGCTCGAGATCCTGTCGATGGAGGGCATCGGCGGCCGGATCGGACTGTTGCTGCGCGAGGCTGGCGCCGGACCGGTCGCGTTCGAAGGCACGCTGCACGACGAGCCGGGCGGCAGCTACCTGTGGCTGCGCGCGCCGGCACCACCTTCGGCGTTCGCCGCCATCTGGCGCGGCCTCGATCTCGCGCGCGAGTCGCTGCGGCTGCGCCCGCCGAACGACGACGAGGTCCGGCGTGCCGCGCAGCGGCTGCAGCTCCGGCTCGTCGCCGACCATGAGGACCCGCGTGCGTGGGCGCGCCACATGTGCGCACAGGTGCTGCGCGCTGCCGTGCCGGAACGCAGCAAGCCGTTCGATCTCGGCGAGCTGCTGAACCGGCTCGGCGAACCCAAGCGCCTGCAGCTCGCCGCGGCGCTCGCCCAGTTCGGCCGCAATCCGCTGTCGGCCGTCGCGATCGCGCCGGAACTGCCGCCGCTCGACCTGCCCGGTGTCACCGTGGTCGACGAAGCCTTCGCGACCGGCGTCAGCGGCGTGGTGCCGGCGGATCGGACCGCGCAGGCCGAACGCGCCAAGCCGTTCATCGAGCAGGCGCTGCGCGCGGTGGGCGGACCGGAGGCACTCGCGACGCTCGGTGGGTATGCGGCGGAGCTTCACCTCGGCGAGACCGACACGCTGCTGCGCGACCTGCTCTGGGTGCGCGCGCCGGATCGGATGCGCCGCATGCGGCGCGTGCTCGCGACCACGATCGAGACCGTCGCGACGCGTGACGGCGGCAGCGAACGCGCCGGTGACCAGGAGCTGCCGCTCGCGCCGGAGGAGTCCATCCCGCTGCTCGAACGCGCGCTGCGGCATCCACTGCTGCTGCTCGCCGCCGTCGCGCGCGGCGAAGCCAGCTATCGGCTGATCGCGCTGCGCCGCGCCGGCAACCGGCCGATCGCCGTGCTCGAGCGCGACGACCCGACGCAGGAACGCCTGCGCCTGCTCGTCGACGCCGAGTCGGGGCTGGTGCGCGGCCTCGAGACGCGCGAAGCCCGTCCCGGCCTCGGCCGCGTCAACGTGCGCGAAGAGTTCGCCGACTACCGCACGGTCGGCGCGCTGCGCACGCCGTTCCTCGTGACGACCGTGCTGGACGACCGGATCCGCGTCGTCGCGAAGTGGGTCTCGGTGACGTTCGGGGCACCGGGGGATGCGGAGTTGGGCGTGCGCTGAGTTGCGCCGGCACAGCGTCCTCGCGGGAACGCGAGGATTCGAAGCCGTTCACGACCCGCCGAACGTCACTTCGAGCCCGACGAAAAACTGGTGCTCGCCGGTGATGTCCTCATCGGTCGTGACCGGCGCGCGCGCGGGATTCGTCAGATACGAGTAATCCCCGATCAGCTCGATCGAGTTGCCGAGCATCAACCCCATGTGCACGCCGCCGCCGTAGAAGAACTCCTTGCTCGAACCGACGCCGCTCTCGCGCAGCGTCTGCAGGTACTGCAATTGCGCGAACGGCGTCAGCACGAACGCCGACCCGAGCTCCAACCGGTAGCCGATCGTGCCGTCGACCCACAGGTGCCCGATCGGCTTCTGCGTATCCGCGGTGTAGACGCGGTCCTCGTCGGGCGAGACGGCGCCGCGTACCCAGATCTCCCAGACGCCGCTGTCCCCCTGCGGGACGTACCACTCGAGCTTGCCTTCGCCGCGCCAGACCGAGCTCGGCAGCTCCGACTCGAAGATCCCGACGGTGCCGAACAGCGTGTCGGAGTCGTTCAGCTCGTACTCGATCGCTACCGTCGCGAGGAAACCCTGCTCCGGCCTGCCGTTGACGCGGCTCAGCGCGAGCGTGTTGTGCTCGATCCAGGTCTTGAACCCGTACGCGGCGTAGTCGCCCGGGATCCGATAGCCGGACGAAGTCTGCTCGTTGCGATCGAACGAGAGCTGCTTGTAGAACGCGCCGGCGTCGAGCCGCATGCCTTCGCCGACGTCGCGGCCGAGGCTGAGCTGCAGGCCCCACTCGTCGCTCTCGTAGCGGCCGGTCGGCGTGAAGTCCTCGCCGTCGTAGAAGCCCTCGCGGTAGAACGGGAAGAAGCGGTACCAGCCCTCGAACCGGCTCTGGTTGCCACCGCCGAGCAGCACGTCGTCCTTCAGGCCGAAGTACGCCCCGTCCCGGCCGGCGTACGCATCCAGCACGCTCTCCCGCCCGCCGACCTGCGACTCGCGCAGATACGCGAACCCGTCCAGCCCGACCTCGTCGTCGAAGCCGGCCGCCGGCACGGCGTCCTGCGCGATGCTGCCGACGGCGCCGGCGCGCACCTTGAATGTCGTCGTGTACGGCTGCGGCCGGTTCCGCGTCAGCATCAGCTCGGGGAAGCTGACGGTCTGGTGGTGCTGTGCAGCGGCGCCGGCCGCCAGCAGCGCGGCCGCCGCGAGCAGGCGGGAGGGAGTCATGGGCGCGCACGATAGGAGGGGCGGACGGCAACGCGAGCGTGCAGCCGGGTTTCAACGCAACGCGCGCGAGCCACGCGCCGACCCGACGCGCCCGTGCCGGGCTACGCTCGCGGGATGCAAGACGAGACCTTGACGGCGGCCGCGCGGGCGGAGCTCGGGCGGCGGTTTCGTGGCTGGTGGACGGCGTTCGCGATCCTGTGGTTGATCCCCGGAGGTGCGCTCCTGATGTTTCTGTTCCGGCCGTTCGTGATGCTGGTCCGGAACGGTCCCCGCACGGTCGGTGTGGATCCGGACGCGTGGCACGACGCGATCATCCTGATCCACATGGACGTCGTGGTCATCGGCGCCGCGATGGCACTGGTGCTGTGGGTGCTCCCGCTGACGGTCGCGCTGTTCGCGTGGTACTCGTTCCGCTCGGTGTTGAAGCCAACCGACCCCGAGCCGCCTCCCGCTCAGGCCGCCGCGTAGGCCGCGAGCAACTGGTCGATCTCGCGCTGCGGGTCGAACTTCCGCTTGATCTCCTCGCGCAGGCGCACGCCGAGCGCGCCCGCGGCGGAGCGGTTGCGCGCGAGCGCGAGCACACACTTCGCCAGCGACTGCTCGTCGTCGAACAACAGCCCGGTCTCCTTGTGGCGGATCAGATCCCGGTTCCCCGGCGCGTCGCTCGCGACGACGGTGCGGCCGAGCGCGCCGGCTTCGAGGATCGTCGGGCTCATCCCTTCCGACAGCGACGTGTTCAACACGACGTCGGCGTCGACGTAGGCGGCACCCATGCGCTCGGGTGACAGCGTCGGCAGGATCCGCACACCCGGCTCCTGCGCCGCGAGGCGGCGCAGCTCCGCCGCGTAGTCGGCGTCCTGCTCCGGCCCGGCGATGATCATCTCGGCGTCGATGCCGGCGCCGCGCAGCAGGCGCACGAGCGGCAGCGCGCGGTATTGCCCCTTGATCGGGCGCAGTCCGCCCGGCAGCAGGATCAGGAACCGGCTGCGCGGGATTCCGAGCGAGCGGCGCAGATCGGTGCCATCGGTCGCGAGTCGATCGACGGCGCGCGGTACGACGTCGATCTTGCCGACGGCGTCCGGGATCGCCTGCTCGACTTCAGTTGCGAGTGACGGCGTCGGCACGAGCACGCGCCGGGAGCGCAGCAGCACCTGCCCGACCAACACGCCGAGCGGGTCGGAGACCATCCGGTGGTGGAAGTCCTCGCCGCTCAGCGAGACGACCCACGGGATGCGCAGGCCGAGCAGCGGCACGCCGTTGTGGAACGCATCGTGCGCATGCACGATCTCCGGCTTGAAGCGGTCGATCGCGCCTTCGAGGGATTCCTTCAGGCCGCCTTCGGTCACGGCGCCGAAGATCTCGCACAGGTGGCCGTGACGCTGCAGGCCTTCGCGCCAGCGCTGGACCGTGTTGGCGCTGCCGAGGTGGTGCTCGGCGGGGGCGGGAGTCAGCAGCAGGATCTTCACCGGATCCGTTTTCGGCACAGCTGCGGCGCCGGCTTGGGAGCCGCGCGGCCCGCGGCGCATCGCCCGCTGCCAACGGGCCGATCACCACAGGGCGCGCAGCCGCGCCACGCGGCGCGCATCGACCGGCCGGCGCAGCTCGCCGTCCTGCTTCAGCGACGAGCCGACGATCGCGCCAGCGCACTGCGGCGCCAGCCCGCGCGCATTCTGCTCGTCGAGGCCGGAGCCGATCCAGAGCGGGAAGTCCCGGACGACTGCGCGCACGGCTTCGAGCAGCGCCGGATCGACCGGCAGCCCGGTGCGCGCGCCGCTCAGCACGAGCGCGTCGGCGCCGCTGCGCTCGGCGAGGTCGGCGGCGGCGGTCGCGAGCTCCTGCGGGCCGAGCGGGACCGCGTGCTTGACGAACAGATCCGCGAGCAGCGAACCGCGCCAGCCGAGCTGGCGACGGTACGCGGCGATGCGCGCGGCTTCGCCGGCGATCAGTCCCTGGTCGGTGGCGTACACACCGGACAGCACGTTGACGCGGATCCACTGCGCACCCGCGACGGCCGCGGCGCCGAGCGCTGCGCGTCCGTCGTTGCGCAGGCAGTTGATCCCGACCGGGAGCCCGGTCGCTTCGCGCAGCGCGCGCGCTGCAACTGCCAGCCACGCCGGCACGTCCGGCGGCACGCGGTCCTCCTCCGTGCCGCGGTGGAACGGCGCGTCGCCGAAGTTCTCGACCAACAGCCCGTCGGCGCCGCCTTCGGCATACGCCGCGGCGTCGCGCAGCGCATGCTGCAGCGCCGACTCGACGTCGCCGCCGCGCGACGGCGAGGGTGGCAGATGGATGGCACCGAGCAGCAGCGGCATGGACCCGCGCTTCTACCGCGCGCCCGACCACAACGCGAACCGGTACACGGGGTCTCTGAGACTCCGCGTACCGCTTCGCGTGAGAATTCCCGCGGGAAGTGATGGAGAACATCTCAGAGACGGACTCCGGTGCGCCTGCACGCGACGCGAACCGGTACACGGGGTGTCTGAGACGCCGTGTACCGCTTCGCGCGTGAATTCCCGCGCGAAGTGATGGAGAACATCTCAGAGATGGAATCCGTCAGTTCGGCTGCGCGACGCAACCACCGCCGCTGGATCTGGCTCTGGCTCCTGCTCGGCACGGCGTTGGTCGTGCGCGCGGGGATCCGCGACCGCGGGGTGATCATCGATCACCTGGAGTTCGGGCGGCGGCTGCTGCTCGGGCTGGATCTGTATGCGCCGTACCTGGATCCGAAGCCGCTGCACGCGCCGTATCCGCCGTCGTTCGGGCTGCTGACGGCGCCGTTCTGGCTGCTCGGCGAACGGATCGGACGCTTCGCATGGGTGGCGCTGCAGGTGGTGGCGCTCGGCTGGGTCGGCGCCTGGCTGGCGGCACGGCTGCGCGACGCGCGGCCGGCGCTCGCGCGCGCAATGCCGTGGATCCTGCTGCTGACGCTGCTGGTCGGCGGACGCTACGTGTTGCGCGACACACACGGCGGCGGCGGCAACTCGTTCAACCTCGCAGCGGCGATCGGTGCCATCGCGCTGGCCGGCAGCGGCCGCCCGCGCGCGGCCGGCTGGCTGCTCGGCTTCGCGCTGGCGACGAAGCCGACGCAGGTCCTGTTCGTGCCGCTGCTCGCGCTGCTCGGATTCCGGCGCGCGGCGCTGCATGCGGTACTCGCGACGGCCGCATTCCTGCTACTGGCGTTCGCGATCCACCGGTTCGACCCGGCGCCGTGGCAGCGCTGGCTCGAAGGCACGCTGGCGTACCTGCGGCTGCCGGACCCGTTCGCCGAACCGGCGTTCGGCTTCCCGCCGTTCACGTGGATGAACCAATCCCTGCGCTGCATGGCGGCGCGCTATCTCGGCGACGTGCCGCCGCCGCTCGCGGCCGAAGTCCCCGGCTTCATCCCGGGGCTCGGTCTCGCGCCGCACCTCGTCACGACGATCTCCCGCGCGCTGAATCTGGCGCTGCTCGCGGTGACCGGGCTCCTGCTCTGGCGGCGCCGCCGCGAGGCAGACATCGCGCTGCCGGCGACCGCCGCCGTGTTGGCGCTGTCGCTGCTGCTTTCGCCGATCTCGTGGAAGGCCCACCACGTCGCGCTGCTACCGACGCTGTTCCTGCTCAGCGCCAGCGCGATCCAGCGCCGCCGCGGCGCGATCCTCGGCCTCGCTCTCTACACGCTCGGCTGCGTCGCCGGCGAAGAGCTGACCGGCAAGGAGCTGAAGAACCTGCAGCAGAGCCTGTATCTGGTCACGCTCGGGACCCTGGCGCTGTGGCTCTACTCGCTGCTGTGGCGTCCGCCCACGCCGCTGGCCGTGCCGCCGCCCGATCGGTAGCTTCCCCGCCCCCCGCACCCCCCCGACCCCGCGATGCCTCTATCCGCCGGCATCGTCGGCCTGCCGAACTCCGGCAAGTCGACGATCTTCTCTGCGATCACGGCGACCGACACCGGTCCGCGGTCGAGCTACATGTTCAGCACGACCGAACCGGTGCGCGGCGTCGTGACCGTGCCCGACCGCCGGCTCGAACGGATCGCGCACCACATCCCGACGCAGAAGATCGTCCCGGCGCAGATGGCGGTCGTCGACATCCCGGGCCTCGTCGCCGGCTCCAGCACCGGCGAAGGGATGGGGATCTCGTTCCTCGGCGCGATCAAGGAGAGCGACGCGCTGATCCACGTCGTGCGCTGCTTCGCCAAGAGCGACGTGCAGAGCGTCACCGGGCGCGTCGATCCTGCATTCGACGCCGAGGTCGTCGACCTCGAGCTCGGCGCCTGCGACGTGCAGACGCTCGATCGCAACGTCGAGCGCGTCGGCAAGAAGGCGCGCACCGGCGACAAGGAGGCGACCTCGCAGCTCGCGCTGTTCCAGCGCTGCCGCGACCACATCACGTCCGGCGCGCCGCTGCGTACACTCGCGCTGACGCCAGCCGAGCTGAAGACCCTGCAGCCGCTGTTCCTGATGACCGTCAAGCCGACGCTGTACGTCGCGAACGTCGGTGACGACGACCTCGAAGCTGCAGCCCCCGCGGTCACCGAGCTGCGCGCCTACGCCGAGCGCACGCAGGCGCGCCTGACGCATCTGTGCGGCGACCTCGAAGCAGAGCTGATCCGGATGCCGGCCGACGAGCGCGCCGCGATGATGGCGGAGTTCGGGATGCACGAGAGCGGGCTCGAACGGTTCATCCACGCCGCGTTCGACCTGCTCGGGCTGCAGACGTTCTTCACGGCCGGCGAGAAGGAGGTGCGCGCCTGGGTCATCCACCAGGGGGACACCGCGCCGGTCGGCGCCGGCGTGATCCACACCGACTTCGTCAAGAAGTTCGTCCGCGCCGAGGTCTACCGGTTCGACGACCTCGAGGCGCTCGGCAGTGAGTCAGCGATCAAGGCCGCCGGGAAGATGCGGGTCGAAGGCAAGGAATACGTGCTGCAGGACGGCGACGTCTGCCACTTCCTGATCGGCGGGTAGCGCTCACCTCCGCGCCCGGATCTGGTCCAGCAGGTCGATCTTCTGCCAGATCTTCGCCGACAGGCGCGCGCACAGATCCTCGACCTGGTCGACCGCTTCCAGCACGACCGCGTCGCTGAAGTGCTGCCCGTACAGCGCCGCGATCTTCGCCAGCAGCGACAGCGATTCGCTGCAGTAATCCAGGTATCTGCCGAGCTCGTGCGGCGTCATCTGCCGCTCCGGCGACGACGCGGTCGACACGTGCCCGGGCAGCACGGTGTCCGGATCCTTCGTCAACTGGTGCATGTCGACGATGTGCGCCATCGCGCGCAGCTCGTGGATCGCCGTGATCGCACGCCGCCGCTTCAGCCGCGACTCGAGCGTCACCAGGAACAGCGCCATCGCGCCGAGGAAGAACGTCGCGCCGAGTGCCGCCTCGAGCGTCTGGATGAACTCCGGCAACGAGAACTGCAGCTTCTCGAGGTCGTAGCTCGCGATCTTCAACACGATCGGGATCGGCAGCGCGATCAGCAGCAGGCCGATCCCGGCGCGCAGGCCGAGGTTGGGGCGCAGGATCTCGCGCGTCCGGTCGACCGCGGCGCTCGCAGTAGTCTCCAGCTCGCGCAGCACCTGGCCGAACCCACGCTCGGGGAACCGCTCGTCGAAGCGCGCGCGCAGCCGCGCGATCGTCAACACGATCTGCCGCGGGTTCAGCTCCTGGTAGCGGCCGTCGGCGGTCATGCATGCCCCGGCATCGGGACCGGCGGCAGCGGCAGCTCGCCGAGCTCATAGCGCTCCGGCCCCAGCCGCTCGGACGCCAGCGCCTGCTCCCAGGTCACGACCCTGCCGGTGTAGGTCGCCAACCGGCCGAGGACCGCAGCCAGCGTGCTCTCGGCGACCTGCTGCCCTTCGTTGACCGGTTTGCCGGCGCGGATCGCGTCGAACAGCACGTCGTGCTCGGTCTGGTAGGGGTTGTTGTTCGGACCAGTCCACTGCCACGGCTCGTCGCCGTGGATCCGCCACGACCCGTCCTGGAAGTCAGCGCGGCCACGCGTCCCCTGCAGGTGCTCGGACACGGCGTTCGCGCAGCCCGGCATCTGCCGGCACATGCTGAACAGCCAGGTCCCATCGGCGTACTCGAAGTGCACCGAATGGTGGTCGTAGATGTGGCCGTACGCCGGCTCGGTGCGCACCTGGCGCCCGCCGCAGCCGAGCGCGCGCACCGGATGCGCCTGCTTGGCCCAGCTGACGACGTCGATGTTGTGCACGTGCTGCTCGACGATGTGATCCCCCGACAGCCACGTGAAGTACAGCCAGTTCCGCAGCTGCCACTCCATGTCGCTCCACTCCGGCCGGCGCTCGTTCATCCACAGGTGCCCCATGTTCCAGTAGCAGCGCGCCGCGACGATCTCGCCGATCGCGCCGGCGTGCACGCGGCGCATCCCTTCGACGTAGCCGTTCTGGTGGTGGCGCTGCAGGCCGCTGACGATCGACAGCCCGCGCTGCGCCGCGAGCTCGGCAGCGGCCAACACCTGCCGCACGCCGAAGCCATCGACGGCGACCGGCTTCTCGCAGAACACGTGCTTGCCGGCGCGGATCGCGCCGTCGAGCTGCGCCGGCCGGAAGTGCGGCGGCGTCGCCAGGACCACGACGTCGACGTCGCTCTCGAGCAGCGCGCGCCAACCGTCGAAGCCGGTGAAACGCCGCTCCGCCGGCACGTCGACGCGTGACGCGACGCCGCTGTCGTCGTGCTGCAGATGGCGCAGCGAGGACTCCAGTCGATCGGCGAACAGATCCGCCATCGCGGTGAGCCGCACCTCGCCGGCCGTCGACAGCGCCTGCGCCGCAGCGCCGGTGCCGCGGCCGCCGCAGCCGACGAGCCCGACGCGCAGCAGGTCGCCGCGCCGGGAAGCGGCCAGCGCACGGCGTTCGAGCGCGGCGCTGCCGAGCAACGCCGCGGAACCGGCCAGGAAGTCACGACGCGTCGGGATCGGAGATGGCATGGGAGCTCCTCACTCGGGGATGCAGACGACTCGGAACCCGACGAACTGCGCGTCGGTCATGTACCAGATGCTTTTCGGGATCTGCGGATCGCGCTGCTTCCAGTCGCGATGCGACGCGCGGCGCGCGGCGCTGCGCAGCGCCTGCGCGCCATCCAGGAACGACCCGCCGCGCACGGCGATCGGGTACTCCTTCGTGACCGGGATCAGCGGCGCGTAATCCGCCCGCAGGTTGGGGGTCGACAGCGGCAGCGCATGGCGGTCGGCGACGTACTGCTCGCAGGTCCATTCCGCGACGTTGCCGTGCATGTCGTGGATCCCCCACGCGTTCGGCTTCTTCGTGCCGACCTCGTGATAGCGTCGCTCGCTGTTGTCGAGAAACCACGCATGCTCTGCGAGCTCGTTACGTTCGCACGAGTACGCCGCCGTCGAGCCGGCACGGCAGGCCCACTCCCACTCCGCTTCCGTCGGCAGCCGGTACTTCCGACCGGTCTTGCGGCTCAGCCACTCGCAGTACGTCGCGGCCGCATGCTGCGTCATGCAGACCGCGGGGAATCCCTCGCGCCCCATTCCGAACGTCATGTCGGTGTACGGCGGCGTCGGCCGCGCGACTCCATCGACACGCGGATCCCCGGCGTCCCGCTCCTGGCTCCAGATGTCGTACTCGTCCCAGCGCACTTCGTGCTTGCCGATCCAGAACGGATCCAGCCGGATCCTGCGCGGCGGCCCTTCGTCGTCGCCACGGCCCGGCTCGTCGTCGGGACTGCCGAACCAGAACGTCCCGCCCGGGAGAGCGATCATCTCGATCGTCACGTCCGTGCCCGGGATCTGCTGCGTGAACGACTGCAGCGACGTCGCCAGGATGCCTGACGCGCGTGGATCGGGCTCGAGCACGATGACTGGCGGCTCCGGCACCGCCTCCTCCTCACCGCACCCGACCAACACTGGCAGCAGCATCACCACGGCGCGTAGGCTCCAGCGCATGGATCGCAGGGAATTCATCGCATCCGGGCTCGTCACGGTCGGCGGCAGCTTCGCGGGGGGCGGAGAGCCGATCGTTCCGCGCCGGCCGTTCCGGCTCAAGTACGCGCCGCATCTGGGCATGTTCCGCCACCACGCCGAGGACCCGCTCGAGCAGATCCGCTTCATGGCGGACCAGGGCTTCACGGCGTTCGAGGACAACGGGATGGCCGGCCGCCCGGTCGAGCTCCAGCAGAAGATCGGCGACGAGCTGGCGCGGCTCGGCATGACGATGGGCGTGTTCGTCGCCAGCGCCGACTTCGGTCGCGTCGACCTCGCCGGGGACAAGCAGGAGATCCGCGACGAGCTGCTGCAGCGCATGCGCAACTCAATCGAAGTGGCCAAGCGCGTGAACGCACGCTGGTGCACGGTCGTGCCGGGCCGGTACGACGCGCGTCTGGAGTGGGACTACCAGACCGCGAACGTCATCGAGAACCTCAAGCGCTGCAGCGAGATCCTCGAGCCGGCCGGGCTGACGATGGTGCTCGAACCGCTGAACCCGTGGCGCGACCACCCGGGGATGTTCCTGACCAAGATCCCGCAGGCCTATCTGCTGTGCCGCGCAGTCGCGAGTCCCGCCTGCAAGATCCTGTTCGACATCTACCACCAGCAGATCACCGAGGGGAACCTGATTCCCAACATCGACCGTGCCTGGGACGAGATCGCGTACTTCCAGGTCGGCGACAACCCGGGCCGCTGCGAGCCGACGACCGGCGAGATCAACTACCGCAACGTATTCCGCCACATCCACGGCAAGGGTTTCACCGGCGTCGTCGGCATGGAGCACGGCAACTCGCAGGGCGGCAAGGAGGGTGAGCTCGCCGTGATCGAGGCGTACCGGCAATGTGACCCGGACTGAGGGCTCTCAGTCCCACTCCGCGCGCAACGCATCGATCTGCTCGCGCAGGATCTTGCGCGCACGGTGCCGCGGCGATATCGCCGCCTGCGCCGCGTCGAGTTCGGCGAGCGCCGCCTGCGCGTCGCCACCGGCGTGCAGTGCACGCGCGTGCAACAGCAGCAGCTCTGGATCCGCGCGCTCGAACTGCGCCAGCGCCGCCGCCGCCGCGGTGCGCGCCGCCGCGACGTCCTGCCCGAGCAGCAGTGCGATCCGATCCACGTGGATCCGGTGCGCCACTGCGTCGCGCGCCTGCGGTGCGAGCGCGAGCGCGCTCTGCCACAGCTCGAGCGCGCGGCTGGTTTCGCGCAAGCGTTGATGCACCCGTCCCGCTCCGTGCAGCGTCGCACGATCCTGCGGCACTGCCGCCACGATCGCTGCGGCGAGCGCACGCGCTTCGTCCGCCCGGCCGACGGATGCGAGCGCGAGCCCGAGCTGCGCCTTGCCCGCGACCGAACCCGGCACCAGCTGCAGATAGCGCTCGAGCAGTGGCACCGCCTCCGGATCCCCACGGTTGCCGAGCAATGCACCGAGCTCGAACCAGCTCATCGCGAAGCCGGGATCCAGCTCGATCGCGCGCCGGAACGCAGCGACGCAGTTCTCCTGGTCCTTCGGCCAGTTCAACTGCCGCAGCGACAATCCGATCGCGTGCCAGGCGAGCGGCGACTCCGGCCAGTGCGTCCGCAGGACTTCGCTGCTGCCGCGCGCCGCCATCTCGTGGCTCAGGAAGCCGGCGACGCGCGCGCGCACGGCGTGATAGCTCGGGATCGGTTCCGGCGCGCAGAGGATCGCGCGGTCGAGCGTCGTCACGGCGACGCTCATCTGCCGCTCGCGTTCGATCACCTGCGCGGGCGGCAGTTCCTCCGCGATCCGCGCCAGGTTCTCACCCGACAGGAACAGCTCGAGATGTCCCTGCGGATCGCCGACGCGCTGGCGCAGCTCCTTCGCCTCCTCGCGCCGGTGCTGCCCCCACCACAGCCGCGCCTGCATCAGGTCGGCGATCCGCGGCTCGACGCCGAGCTCGCGCATCCGCGTGACCCGGTGCTCGGCATCGGCGAAGTCGTCGAGGCCGAGGCTCGCCATGACGCTGCCCGCCCAGGCATCCGCGGACGTCGGTGCGAGCGCCAGCGCTTCGTCGAAGCCGGCCCGGGCGCGCCGGTCGTCGAGGCCGGCCCAGAGCCACGCGCGCGCGAGCAGGTCGTACAGCGCGAGCTGCTGCGTCCGCTGCGCGCCGGCTTCGACGAGCGGTGCGCGAGCCATCGTGTAGGCGGTGAACGTCGTCAGCGCGCAGAGTGCGAACAACGCCAGCGCCGCGGCGGATGCGCGCCACGGTTCGCGGCGAACCCAACGGCGCAGCCGTTCGGCCGCACTGGCGCGGCGGACCGAGACCGGGCGTCCGTCGAGGAACGCGCGCAGGTCGGCGGCCAGCGGAGCGGCATCGGCCGGCCGGCGCGCCGGATCCTTCTCGAGGCAGGCGCCGAGGATCGCAGCGAGATCCCGCGGCAGCTCCCGGTCGAGCCGGTGGAGGTCCGGGGGATCCTCACGCTGCACGCGAACGAGCACGTCGGCGGCCGTCGTCCCGGGAAACGCCGGCGCGAGCGCCAGCAGCTCGTAGAGCGTCGCACCGAGCGAGAACAGGTCGCTGCGTGCATCGACGGCGTCGCGCTCGCCGCGCGCCTGCTCCGGCGAGAGGTAGCGCGGCGTGCCGGTCACCGCGCCGGTCAAGGTCAGCCCGGGATCGTCCAGGCCGAGCGCGACCCCGAAGTCGGACAACACGACGCTGCCGTCCGGCCGCGCGAGCACGTTCGATGGCTTGACGTCGCGGTGCACGATGCCGTGTGCGTGCGCGTGTGCGAGCGCTTCGGCGAGCTGCAGGCCGATCCGCGCGACGACGACGGCGCGGCTGGCAGGACGGAGCACGGCCGCCGGCGGCTCGGCCGCGCCGCTGCACGTCGCGACCGCCGCGGCGAAGTCGTGCGCGTTCCAATCCTTGCTCCCCCGTTGGCGCAGTTCGACCAGGACCGCCGCGAGCGACGCGCCGGACACCAGCTCCATCGCGAGCCAGTGCTGGCCACGGTCCTGGCCGACCTCGAGCACCTGCACGATCCCTGCGTGCGCGAGCCGCGCGAGCAGGCGTGCTTCGCGCTGGAAGCGGGCGATGGCCGATGGATCGAGCGCAGGGAGCGCCGGGAGGATCTTCAACGCGACATGCCGCCCGAGCTGCGCGTGCACCGCTTCGTAGACGACACCCATCCCCCCACGGCCGAGCTCGTGCAGCAGCCGGTAGCCTCCGAGGGATTCCCGCGACGACGGCTCCGGCGCAGCTCCGGCGTCGAGCATCGGTGCGAGCAGCTCGGCGAGTTCAGGGTGCTGCGCCAGCAGGTCCGCGCTGCTGCGTCCGTCAGGAGCTTCGTGCCAGCCGACGAAGATGGCGAGCGCGCGCTCGAGTCGCTGCGCGGCAGTGGAGGGATCACGGTCGGCGTCCGGATGCATGGCGGAGCTGCGGGCGCGAATGCTAGCTAGGAGTCTGCGCCGCAGACTCCTAGCGCCGCCAGACCTGGATCCGGTCCGCGGCGAACGGGAGTGCGACCGGCTGGAACTCCGCCAGCTGCGCCGCGACCACAGCCGCCTGCTCGCGTCGGATCCCGAGCACGAAGAACCGGACTGCGGGATCGCGCGCTGCCTCGACGAGCTCACCGACCGTGCGATGCCGCGGTGGCGGCGGTCGTTGTCCGGCGAAGTACAGCACGCGCGGCAGATCCCCCTCGACCCGCTCCCCCGGCGGGAGCTGTGCCGCGAGCCAGGCGCCGACGTCGCGCTCGACCGCCTTGTCGGGATCGGTCGGCCGCAGCCCGACCCAGATCCCGATGGCAGCGGCCAACAGCAGGACCAGCTGCTGCAGGCGCACCGGGCGCAGTGCGGTGATCGCCGCGAACGCGAACACCAACACGCAGGGTGTCCACGCGACGAGGAACCGCCTCCGCATCACGAACACCAGGATCGCCGCGAGCCCGATCAGCAGCACGGCGCCGGTGTCACGTGCGCGCGCGCCACGCGACACGAAGCACCCGACCACTGCCAGCAGCCCGACGAGCTGGAACGCCTCGAGCCACGCACCCGGCAGCAGCGCGAGGTTGTCCATCAGCCGGGGCAGCAGGTCCGGGTCTCCACCGTCGCCGAGCGCGAGCTTCTGCTCGTGAAACGCCAGCTTCGGCAACGGATCGAACCCGTGGCCGGCGATGCCTCGCGCGACCGCGAGCAGCAGCACCGCGACCAGCGGCAGCACCCACACCGGCCAACGCCGGCGATCGGCGAGCCACAGTCCGAGCGGCAGCGCGAGCGCCTCCGGCCGCAGCCAGAAGGCCACGGCACTCCACGCGCCACTCTGCCACGCGCGGCCCTGGATCCCGGCGAGCAGCCCCGCCGCCGAACAACCGAGGAACATCGGCTCGGTGTAGATCTCGGCGCCGAAGCGGATCGGCAGGCCGAGCGTCGCCGCGAGCAGCAGCGGGCCGGCGCGCAGCGTGTGATCCTGCGTCATCAGCCGCGCGCACGGCAGGATCGCCAGCGTGCCGGCGATTGCCAACACGAGCTGGCCGGCGCGGAACGGTTCGAGGCCGAGCGCGACGAACGGCGCGATCACCAGCGCCAGCAGCGGCGGGAACACCTCACCCAACGGCGCCGCGAACTCCCCCGCGGCGAACTGCTCCGCCATCCACAGATAGCTCACGCCATCCTGATCCGGCAGCGACACCAGCGCGCTCGCCGCGACCCGCAGCAGCAGCGCCGCCAACAGCCAACCGCCGAGCGCGACGGCGCTCACGGAAGCTGCGTCGCCTGCGCCGGATCCTCGCCATCCGCCGCGTAGGCACCGATCTCGAACACCAGCTCGCGGTAGTTGCGGACGTCGAGCACCGACAGCGACTGCACGGCGCGCAGCGCAGTCAGATCGCGCGCGATCGGCAGCGGATCCTCTGCCACCGCGCGCAACCGCGCGAGCGCCGCCGTGACCGGGTCCGTTCCAGCCGGCAACGCAGCCCAGGCGTCGACGAAGCGCCGCGTCTGGAGCACGTCCAGGTCGTAGGCGCGGCACAGGCGCCGGCGTGCACGCCGGCTGCGGAACGCAGGGCCATCACCCGGGTGCGCGGCCAGCCATGCGCGCGCCGGATGGCGGCGGCATCCACGCAGGAGCCAGCGCAGGCAGCGGCGCACCGGTTGCCACGACCATGCCTCGCAATCGGTCTCCACCAGCGCGACCAGCTCGTCGCGCCAGGCCGTCGCCTGCAGCAGCGTGCGCGTCTGCTGCAGGTCGGTCAGCCACGCGATCGTCGCGGCGCTCTCCGCCTGTCGGCGCACGACCGGATCCCGCTCCGTCACCAGCGGTGGCAGCGTCGCGACGCGCGCATGCCAGTCGAGCACGAGCTCCTTCGTCGCCGCCGCGATCTGGTGCAGGTCGGTCCGCTCATGCGCGGCCATGCCGAGGAAGTCGAGATCCCGCTCGAGCTCCGAGATCGCGTCCACCGTCTGCGCGTCCGACCAGGTGGCCGGCACACCGCAGTACTCCGGATCGAACGCGGCGCGCATCCGCATCGCTTCGAGCAGACCCTGCCCTTTCATCCGGTGGATCTTGCGCCGCGCGACCGCGAACGACGCCTCGCCGCGCACCGCGCGCGCCGCCGCGAGCCGCGGCGTCAGGATCTCCTCGACGATCCGCACCAGCCGGCGCACCCCGACCCAGACGCCACGCACCGTCTGCCAGGCGAGCCAGAGCGGGATCAACAGGCTGCGTCCGCCGGCGAAGTGCTTGCGATGCAGCAGGTAGAAGTTCACGGTCCGCCGCGAGCGCGGCAACCGGTCGAGCGGGCGCATCCCGAAGATCTCGCGCGCCATGGCGCGCCGGTCGTGCCGCATCGCCGCCAACACGCGTGGTCCGAACAGCTGCTCGACGCGTCGCTCGCGCTCCTCGTCGACGTTCAGGAAGTCGAGCGCCGTGAATTCGGTCGTCGCGTAGCAGCCGTCGGTCGTGCGCACGGGTGCCAGCGTGCGGCCGTACTCCTGCCCCAGACGGCTGTTGATCCAGGCTTCGAACGCCTGCACACGCTGTGGGGTCGCGCGCTCCCGCTCGGCGCGCGTCAGGCAGTTGCGGTTGTATTCGAGCACCCGCTTGGCGGCCTCGGTCGCGACGCTTTCGGCGATGAACTGGAACCACAGGAACGGGCCGGAGCGGAGCCGCCCGACGTCGAGCGCGAGCCGCGCGAGCCGCTTGCGCTCGCGGCGGTCGTAGCGCAGGTACAGCGTGCGGATGTTCTCGAGGCTCAGATTCGCCAGCAGTTGCTGGCTCGTCGTGATGTCCCCCTGGTGCAGCAATGCCCCGTCGAGTCCGTGCAGGTACAGCAGCGCCAAGCGGTCGAGCTGACTCTGCAGCGATGGCGGCTCCGACTCGCTGGGCGGCGCCGTGCGCCCGCGCTGCCGCGCGATCCGCCGGCGCAGTGCTGCCGCCGCCTGCGCCACCGGCAGCTCCACCGGGAACACCCGCCGCACCAGGAACTGCAGATCCTGCTCCTCGTGGCGCAGCTTGCGCAGCTCGACCAGCGACTGGAAGTGCGCCTCACTGGTGCGATGCAGCGAGTCGGACGCTTCGCCGGCGATCCGCCGCAGCCAGCGCCCGAGCGTCAACAGCACGAGGCAGACGCCGCCGAGCACCAGCAGCGGCGTCGCGACGAAGTTCTTCAGGAAGCGCCCGAGGAAGTGGTTCTCGCCGAGCAGCAACCAGACCAGCGCGAACAGACTGCCGAAGATCAACAGCCGCACCGCCGGGCGCGACGTCGCGACGACGATCGCGGTCGCGATCCGATCCAGGATCTGCGGTCCGGTCAGGATCCCGTGCAGATCGGCGAAATACAGCGTCCGCTCGCGCCACTGCTCGAGCAGCCGCGCGACGCGGCGGCCGAGCTGCACGATCCGCTCCTCCGGCGCGTCCGGCAGCGGGTGCACCGCCAACCGCCGCACGAACGGCAGGCTGCGCACGAACGGTGCCGACATCACGCGCACGACGCGGTCGAGCGACGCGAGGTCGCGGCGCGACAGCCAGACCGCGATGTCCTCGGTCTGCAGCGCATGCAGTTGCACGATCGCGGTCTCGACCGCGACGTCCCGCTCGAACGTGCGCATCGCGGCGGTCCCGGGCGGGACCGCGTGGACGCGCGACGCGAGCTCGCGCCCACGCTCGGCCAGCAGCGCGTTGCGCTCGGCCGGCGGCAGCTCTTCGAGCAACAGGTGCTCGCGCCGCAACGCCTGGAACACCAACGCGCGCTGCGGTGACGCACCTCCGGGGACCGCTGCCCCCAGCGCCGTCGGGTCGCGCTCGAAGAACACGAAATTGCGGTTCAGCAGCGGCGCGAACCGCTGCACCAGCCGGTCGAACCCGCGCACCAGGAACAACACCAGCCGCAGCATCTGCAGCAACGGCCGCAGTGCCTGCACGTAACGCGCGAACCATGCGATGCGCAGGAACCGCAACGCGCGCAGGCCGGCCGCCTCGTCGCCGGCTTCGAGCCCGACGTCGAGCAGCAGCAGCGCCGCCGGCAGGGCCGGCAGCAGGTCGAACAGCGCGTTGCGGACGAACCATTGCCTGCGTTCCGGCGCCAGCGCGAACTTGAACGCGAACTCGAGGATGAAGAAGACGCAGATCGCGCCGTCGATCAGCATCAGCGTGCGCCGCGTCCCGAGCGACAGCGGCAGCAGCGCGTCGGCGAACAGCAGCACGAACAGGACCGCCAGCAGCAGGAAGCTCGTGTTCTCGAGCCGGCGCACGCCGTTCGCTCCGAGCCGCGCCGTCAGCTCGCGCTCGAGGCCGAGATCCTGCGCGCGCGCCCGCAGCCGGCGCGCCAGGGACGGCAGCGGCTTCCCGGCGCCGAGCCGGACCAGGTCTTCGAGCAGGCCGGCGACCGTCGTCAGCTGCAGGATCCGATGCTGCGGCGTCAGCTCCTGCTCGTGGCTGGCGAGCACCGCGTAGCGCTCACGCGCTTCTTCGCACAGCGCCGCGTCGCGTGGGACCTGCGTCTGCATGCGCAGGCGTCCCTCGCGCGCGCGCGCCGCCAGCTCGAGTTCGCCGAGGTGCTGCGCTTCCGCCTCGATCTCGGCGAGGTCGAACAACAGCGCCGGCGCCGGGGTCGCGCCGAGCAGCGCGTCGATGCGCGCGCGCAGCATCCCGATCCGGGCCGCCGCGACCGCTTTGCGCGTCGGCTCGTCGGCGCTCGGCCGTTCCGCCTGCCGCCGTAGGAACCTCAGCTCGAGCTCGTCGAGCTCGGCAGCGAGCGTCGCATCGCCGATGCAGGCGCGCCGCGCGCGCGCCAGCTCGGTCGCCAGCTCGGCCGCCGGACGGTCCACCTGCAACAGCAGCTCCGCGAGCGCCTTGGGATCACAGGTCTCGACGGTCGGGCCCGGCTCCACGGGCGGCGAGCGTAACCGGAGCATCCGGCAGGGCTGCAGCGCGGGATCGAAGCTCTCGGGGGGTCATCGGACCGGGTTCGATCGAGGTGGGCTGTCGGGTGTTCGGCTGCGCGGGTACGACATGCGGTCCGTGAAGGCCGTCGAGACGCGATGCATGTGACTGGCGACGGTTCTCCCAGCGGACACGCCGCTGTGGGACTCGGCGCTTTGCTGGGTGCGCTGTTCGCCGGCGAGGGCCGCGCCCAAGTGCACTCCACGAGCGCGCCCGATCTCCTCGCTCGCACCGTCTATTGGCAGCAGGTCCTGCCCAGGATCTCGCCGGTTTCACGCATGGTCTGCGCCATGGTGTACGACCCCAAGCGCGACGCGTGCGTGCTGATGGGCGGCCGCGGCTACATCCCGCCGTACCGGTACGTGGACACGTGGGAGTTGCGCGGGAATCAGTGGGTCGACGTCTCACCCGCGATCCAGCCAGGCCAAAGGTCGAGTGCGGCGTTCTATTTCGATCGCCGCCTCGACCTATGCGTGCTGTTCGGTGGCCTGGACGATTGGACGTACAAGCCCTGGGGCGACACGTGGCACTGGGATGGTGCGAAGTGGACGCAGAGTTCCGCGCAGGGACCTGTCCCACGATTCGGACCAGCGATGGCCTTCGATCCAGTGCGCGGTGTCGGCGTGTTGTTCGGGGGCGCCGACTTCAACACCGTCTTCGGCGACACATGGCACTACGACGGCGCGAAGTGGACGCAGGTGTTTCCGGCCAACAGCCCGCCGCCACGGCATGGCGCGGTGGCTGCATGGGACGAGGCGCGCGGGCGGATGGTCATGTTCGGTGGTGGGTCAGGAGCGACCTACCTCGGTGACCATTGGGAGTGGGACGGTACGACCTGGCATCAGGTCCAGGTGCCGAACGGGCCCTGGGCGCGGATCGAATCGGCGATGGCCTACGACGCGAACCGTGAGCGCATCATCCTCCACGGAGGAAACCGGGGCGCGCTCACGTACGGCGACACATGGGAGTTCGATGGCCTCATCTGGCGCGAAATCACCGACACGACCAGGCCGACAGCAAGCCAGGGCCACGCGCTGGCTTTCGACAGCAAGCGCCTGCGGACCGTCCGCTTCGGCGGCTTCACTGGCAAGCAGAGCGGCCAGATCGATGAGACCTGGATCTACGCCGCCACCAACCTCGGCATCTTCGGCGAGCTCTCCCCCGGCTGCCGCGGCAGCAACGGCCGCATTCCACTACTCGATGCCGACGGACGGGCGCCGTACACCGGCTCGACGTTCCGCTTCGCGGCGCGCGGCATGCTCCCGACCACACCGAACGGACTGCTCCTCGGCGGCCAACGCATGACCCTGGATCTGACCGCATACGGATTGCCCGGCTGCACGCTCGGCCTGCGCTGGGATCTGATCCTGCCGGGAGTCTCGGACGCGAATGGCGAACGCGCGGTCGCGCTGCCGATCCCCGCCGAGCCGACGATCGTCGGTCACCGGTTCTTCGTGCAGATGTTCACGTCCGATCCGACCGCGAATGCAGCAGGGATGGTGCTCTCGGAGACCCGGCAAGGTGTGATCGGGCGCAGGTAGCAGGAGCGAGCAGCGCCGCTGAGGTCTCCGCTTGCGCGCTGCGCCACCCGAGCCATGATCGCGCGCGCCATGCGCCGCGCCTGCACGCTGCTGTTGCTCGCCTCGATGGCGCCGCTCGCCTGCGCGCAGCGCACGTCCAGCACGCTGCAGGTCGGCGCCGACACGCTGACGATCGAGTGGACGCCGACCGCGCTGCGCGGGCGCACGGCGGCGCGCGAGCTGCGCCCCGGCACCGTGTGGCGCATGAGCCGCGACGAACCACCGCTGTTGACGACTCCGATCCCGCTGCTGACCGGCGGCGTCGTGATTCCCCCCGGCGCGACGCGGCTGTCGGCGCGCTATCTCGGCGAACGGCTGTGGTCGATCGTGATGTTCCGCGACGCGAACCTGTTCCACGAGCAGGTCGCCTACGACGAGGTGCCGGTCGTGCTGCGCGACGAGCCGGTCGCGCAGGAGATGCTGGACCTGGCACTCAGCAGCACGGACGGCGCCGTGGAGCTGACGCTGCGCTGGGGCCGCCATTCGCTGCGGCAGCAGCTCGTTCCGCTGCAGCTGGTGAGCCATGAGGGACGCTTCCTCGGGGAACCGGCGACGTTCACGTTCTACTCCGTGCCGGCCGGCGACGACGTCATGCGGGTGTTGCGCGAGCGGCAGCTCCGGATCGGGGACGTGCAGCAGAGCGGCGGCGCGCGGCTCGGCTATGCGATCGAAGCGTGCTGCCGCGACGGCGATGCGCTGTGCCTGCGCTTCCGCGATCTGACGGCGACGCGCTTGGCGCGCGACCTGCAGCTCGCGCGCGACGAGCAGACGCGGCTCGCGCAGATGCTCGAAGCAGCCGATGGCGAGCGCCGCGAGCGGGTGCGCGAGCGATTGACCGCGGTCGAGACCACGCTGGCGGGACTCGAACAGGCGCAGGCGGCGCGGACCGGCCTGCTACCGGACGCGGAGCTGACCGGCACCCTGCTCGACGGCGCCGCCGCCGATCCGGCGCTGCTGACGGCGATCGCGGAACCCGACGGTGAGCAGGCGAAGATCCGCGCGACGTTCGCCGGGCGGACCACCGAATTCCTGCTCGGGCCGGACTTCCCGCGCGCTCACCAGGGGCGGCGGTAGAGCGCCTCGCCGTCCTCGACGACGCCGACGTAGCGGAACCGGAAGATCCGCCGCACGCCCGGCCGCGGCTCGCTCTCGAGCTGCATCCAGTCCACGAGCCCGTCCGGCTCGTCCAGCAAGAGCTCCACGCGCTGCAGCTTCTGCTGCGCCTGCGCCGCCGTCCGCTCTGCAACCAAACGCACCCGCGCAGGGCCGCCGACTTCGCGCGGCGGTTCGCGCCCGACCGTGTGCAGCGCGAACTCGACCGGCAATGTCGCCAACACGCCGTGCAGATCGAGGAAGCCGACCTCGAGCAGCATCCCGAGCATCTGCTCGAATTCCTGCTGCTCCGACAGCGGCTTCGACAGCCGGACGTTCGTGCCGGCGTGCGCCCACAGCGTCTCGCCGTCACAACCGAACTCGAACCGGCCGAACAGCGTGCTCTGTCCGACGATGCGGAACCGGTTCCCCGGTCGCAGCGTGAACTCGTAGTGGCTGCGCAGTTGCTCCGCCATCTCGCCTCCCTGCTGTTCGAACGTCAGCTCGAACCGGCGATCCACCGGCTCGTCGATCCGATCGAGCGCGAGCGCGACCATCGCTTCTGCGCGCGGCAATGCGGCTCCCCTCGGCCAGAACCAGATCCCGAACGCGACGATCAGCAGCGCGGCCGCCGCCGCCAGCATCGGCATCGGGATCACCCGCGCCCCGCGGCGCGGCAACCGCGCCAGCACCGCATCGATCCGCGCCTCGCGCGACTCGGCATCGGCGGTGTGCAGTGTGCGCAGCAGCCCGTGCACGAACCGCTGCTCGACGACCCATGCGCGCGCGGCGGCGTCCACCGGGGGTGCTACGTCGCCGTCGTCGAGCGTCTCGTCCGGGCGCGGCGGTTCGTCGTCGGTCGCCGGGCTCACGGCGCGTTCCCTTCGGCGAACTGCTCCGGCTCGACGCGGCCCTCCATGCAGCGCATCAGCTCGGTGCGTGCACGCTGCAGGTGTTTCTTGACGGCTTCGACCCCGAGCGCGAGGCGCTGCGCGATCTCCTTGCAGTGCAGCCCATGCTCGTAGTGCAACGACACGACCTGCCGGCGCGGCGGGCCGAGCCGGGCCAGGCAGTCGCGCAGCACGTCCAGCTTTTCGTCGAACGTGTCCCCCGGGAGGCGCTCGAGGGTCTCGAAGCTCCGGTCGAGGTCACGCAGCGATTCCTCGTCGCAATAGTGCACCTTGGACCGGCCGAGCCGGCGGCGGTGGTTCAGCAGCAGTTTCCCGGCGATCCCGCGGACCCATGGCCCGAACGGGAGCTGCCGGTCGTAGCGGTCGAGGTTCCGCCAGGCGACCAGGAACGTCTCCTGCAGCAGGTCCTCGGCCGTGGCGGCGTCCCGCACCGAGGCCAGCAGGAAGGACCGCACGCGGTCGGCGTTCTCCCGCATCAGGATTTCGAACAGATCGCGCGGCTCCAAGCACGGAACATTGTTACGGCAGACGGCGTCGGGGACCACGCCGCGCGCGCCCCCGTTGCATTCCGCCGGTCGCCCTCTAGCGTCGCCCGCCCCCAGGCGCCGGAGGGCGCCCGGCGATCTCACTGCCCGCGGTCCTGCCCCTAGGACTCTCCACACCTGGCGATGAAGACCCCTGTACTCGCAGCGCTGTTGTGCGCTGCCGCTCTGTTCGGCCAACAGGCCACGACTTCGGCTCAACCCACCGATGCCAACGTGCTGAAGGGATGGGCCCGATTCCTCGCGGCACACCCGGGCGCATGGCAGGCGAGCTGGTCGGCCGCGACCGGCACCCCTCGCGCAGTCTGGGGGCCCGGCCTGCACCTGCAGGACGCCCCGATCACCGACCTCGCGACCGCGCGCGCGCATGCGCGCGCGCTGCTCACGGCGCGCGCCGACCTGCTCGGACTGGGCAGCTCGGAGTTCGTCCCGCTGATCGAAGAGAAGATCGCGCGCGTCTACGTGCTGGTCTTCACGCAGAAGTTCGCCGGCCTCGATGTCATCGAGGGTCGCGCCGACGTGCGCATCCACGACAGCGGCGGCGTCTCCATGTTCGGCAGCCAAGCGATGCCGATCCCCGACGGCTTCGACACGGTGCCGTCGTTCTCGCCCGAGGCGGCGGCGCTGGTCGCCTACCAGGCCCGCGGGATCGCGGCGGCGGCGCAGCAGCTGCCGGAGTCACGCCTCGTGATCTGGGGTGACGCCGACGCGTCGGTGCGCACGCCGGTCCGTCTCGCCTGGGAGATCGAGCTGGACCACCTCGACCTGAAGCAGGTCGGGCGCGCATACGTCGACGCGCACAACGGCCGGTTCCTGGAGTACCAGACCGACTACCACGAGTGCTCGTTCGGCTGCTCGCACCGGGCGCACGACGGCGGCAACCCGCGGCTCGAGCGCGCACTCGCGCTCGCGCAGACGGCCCAACAGGCGCAGCCGCGCATCGTCGTGACCGGCGGCACGCCGACCGGCAGCACCAACGTCACCGGCAACATCAAGGCCTGGCTGAAGAACGGTCTGACCCCGGTGCTGCCGCTGCAGAACGTCCCGCTGCGCGGGATCCTCGTGCAGGTGACCGGCGGCAACAACGCCTACACCGACGCGAACGGTGACTTCGACATCGCGCACGGCGGCACGACGCAGGTGACGGTGACGTTCCGGTTCGCCGGCCGCCGCGTCAGCAGCGTCACGACCCAGCAGGGCACGCTGTTCAACGGCTCCGCCCCGGTCACGCCGGGGACGCCGGCGCAGATCCAGATCTACACGTCCGGCGCCGGGCAGTTCGACTGGTCGCAGGCGACTGCGTACTGGGGCACCGACGACATCAACGAGTACCTGCGCGGGATCGTGAACCCGTCCGGCATGACGCGGATGGACACCGTGCGCGCGAACGTGAACCTGCCGTCGAGCTGCAACGCGTACTACACCGGGTACACGATCAACTTCTACGCGCAGAGCTCGCAGTGCAACAACACGGCGTACTCGACCGTGATCCACCACGAGTGGGGGCACGGGATCGACGACAACTACGGTGGCATCTCGCAGACCGACGGCCTGTCGGAAGGCTGGGGTGACACGGTCGCGATCTACAAGACGGGTCAGCCGATCGTCGGGCAGGACTTCACGCTGAGCGGCGGCATCGTCCGCACGGCGTTGAACTCGTACAAGTACCCGGCCGGCGGCGGCGTCCATCAGCAGGGACAGACCTGGATGGGGTTCAACTGGACCGTGCGTGAGAAGCTGCGCGCGAGCCTCGGCGCGACGAATGGCACCAAGCAGGCCGAGACGATCGTCATCGGCTCGCTGGTCGCGAACGCACGCAACCAGCCGGACGCGGTGCGCGAGGTGTTCATCCTCGACGACGACGACAACAACCTGAACAACGGCACGCCGCACTACGCCGACCTCGAGGCGGCCGCGCTGTCGCGCAACCTGCCGTATCCGAAGAAGGTCAATCCGGACGCCGCGACGTACGCGATCTATGGGGCGTCCTGCGCCGGCACCGGGTTCGCGCCGATCCTCTACAACTCGAACCTGCCGGAGATCGGCTTCTCGTTCCAGGTGAACATGTTCGGCTCGCTGCAGAACAGCCCGGTCGTCCTGTTCACCGGCGCGTCGAAGACGAGCTGGGTCGGGCTGACACTGCCGTTCGACCTGGGTGTGTTCGGTGCGAACGGCTGCCAGCTGCTCGCATCCGGTGACATCCAGGAGGGGCTGACGACGAACGCGATCGGAGTCGCGACGCGCACGTTCACGCTGCCCAATGATCAGAACCTGGTGGGGCTGAAGTTCTTCAACCAGTACCTGGTCAAGGACAACGCGAACTCGTTCGGCTGGATCGTCACGAACGGCGGCGAAGGCAAGGTCGGCAAGCGCTGAGCCGGTTGCGGCCTCGCGGCCGCAACCGATGCGGTGCCCGCTGGTCTGCGAGACCGCGGGCATCCGACCTGGAGCGGAAAGTTGCCCGAACGGCGTGTTGCGCATGCACGCCCGGGCACTACCGGGCGGCGGAACGTCTGCCTACGTTCCGCTGCTCTCGGTGACGGCGGCGCTGCCGCCGGCGCCGCTGTCCGCTCCGGTGTCCCTCTCCGTTCTGGAGGATCGATGTCTCGCATCCACCTGCTCGCCGGCGCGCTTGGCGTCGCGGCGACCCTGTGCGGCCAGCAAGCGGCCGCTCCCGATCTCGCGCAACCCCAGGATCCCGCGATGCTGCGCGCGTGGGCGCGCTTCGTCGCCGAGCACCCCGGGCATTGGGTCGCACGCTGGTCGCCGGCGACCGGCACGCCGAAGGCGATCTACGGCTCCGGGCTGAAGCTGGAGGGCGGACCGATCCGCGAGATGGCGGTAGCGGAACGCCATGCAGAGGAGCTGTTGGCGCAGCATCCGGAGCTGTTCGGACCGGGCGGGTCGACGTTCGTGCCAGAGATCCGTGAGAAGGTCGGGCGGCTGTTCGTGTTGGTCTATCGCCAACAGTTCGCCGGCCTCGACGTGCTCGAGGGGCGCTACGACGTGCGCGTCCACGATTCTGGCGGGATCTCGATGGTCGGCAGCCAGGCGGTGCCGATCCCGGCCGGCTTCGACACGACGCCGGTCCTCTCGCGCGAGGCGGCGGCGCTGATCGCCTATCAGAGCCGCGATCTGCTACCAGCCGCGACGAAGCTGCCGGCGATGCAGCTCGTGATCTGGGCCGACGTCGACGCTGCGGCGCGGACGACGCCGCAGCTCGCATGGGAGGTGAAGCTGGACCACGCCGAGCTGCGCCAGGTCGGGCGGGCGTACGTGGATGCGCGCAACGGTCGGGTGCTGGAGTACCAGACCGACTTCCACGAGTGTTCGTTCGGCTGCAGCAACCGGGCGCACCGCGCGGCGGCGCCGCGGCTCGAGCGGTCGCTCGCGCTGGCGCGGGCGCTGCAACCGCGCGTCGTCGTCGAGCAGGGCGAGCCGGGCGCGGGCGTGAACGTGCAGGGCACGATCGTGGCGTGGGCGCAGACCGACACGAAGCCGCACAGCGCGCTGCAGCCGATCCCGCTCGCCAACGTGCTCGTGCAGGTGACCGGCGGCAACAACGGCTACACCGATGCGAGCGGCAAGTTCGACATCGCGCATGGCGGCACGACGCAGGTGACGGTCACGTTCCGCTTCGCCGGCCGGCGCGTCGCGTCGACCACGGCGCAGCAGGGGACGCAGTTCAGCGGGTCGGCGCCGGTGACGCCCGGTGTGCCGGCGACGATCACGGTGTACGCGTCGGGCAGCGGCCAGCTCGATTGGTCGCAGTCGACGGCGTACTGGGGGACGGATCTCGTCAACGAGTATTACCGCCGGATCATGAACAACGCGCCGTCGCTGAACCGGATGGACACGGTGCAGGTGTTCACCAATCTGAACTCGAGCTGCAACGCGCACTACACCAACTTCACGACGAACTTCTATGCCGAGAGCGCGCAGTGCTACAACACGGCGTATCCGACCGTGGTCGAGCACGAGTGGGGACACGGACTCGATGACAACTACGGCGGCATCTCGCAGACCGACGGCCTGTCGGAGGGGTGGGGCGACACGATCGCGATCTACCGCACCGGACAGCCGATCCTGGGCGAGGACTTCTTCAAGAACGGTGACGACGTACGGACTGCGCTGAACACGTACAAGTATCCGGCCGGCGGCGGCCCCCATCAGGCCGGGCAGACCTGGATGGGGTTCAACTGGACCCTGCGCGACCTGCTGATCAAGCGGCACGGCGCGACCAAGGGGATCGACATCGCCGAGCACATCGTGCTGCCGTCCATCGTCGCGAACGCGCGCAACCAGCCGGACGCCGTGCGCGAGGTGTTCATCCTCGATGACGACGACAACGACCTGACCAACGGAACGCCGAACTACGACGACCTCGCGGCTGCGGCGCTGTCGCGCAACCTGCCGTACCCGAAGAAAGACGCCGGCCGCTACGTGACGTTCGGCGCCGGTTGCAAGGGGATGGGGGTGGCGCCGTGGATCGTCGCGACCAATCCGCCGGAGTACGGCGGGTCGTTCGAGCTGCAGGCGATCACGTCGACCGTCAACGGCGCCGCCGTGCTGTTCGTCGGCGCCTCGAAGACCACCTGGTCCGGCCTGCCGCTGCCGTTCGACATGGGCGTGCTCGGCGCCACCGGCTGCAACCTGCTCGCCTCTGGCGAATGGCAGCTCCCGCTGAAGACCAACATCGTCGGCGTCGCGCAGTGGAAGGTCACGATTCCCAACGACCCGAACCTGTTCGGCGTGATTTTCTTCAACCAGTGGCTCGTCGCCGACACCGGCAACACGTTCGGCTGGGTCGTCACCAACGCCGGCGAAGGCAAGATCGGGCGCCTCCTCTGAACCGGTACACCCTGTCTCTGAGACCCCGTCCGTCACTTCGCGCGAAAAAACCCGCGCGAAGTGATGGACTGCGTCTCTGAGACGCCGCGTACCGCTTCGCGCGAGAAAACACGCGCGAACTGACGGATGGCGTCTCAGAGACCCGGTGTACCGCGGACGAATTCGCGCGCGCGGGCGGTGGCGGCGGCGGCGGAGAGCTCTTCCTTCTGCGAACCGCGGCGCACGATGTACTCGACGATCTGCTCGTCGGCCCGGCGGCCGACGACGATCTGCAGCGGGAAACCGAGCAGGTCGAGGTCCTTGAACTTGGCGCCGGGGCTCGTCGCGCGGTCGTCGAGACAGACATCGATGCCGGCAGCGCGCAGGTCGTCGTAGATCCGCGTGGCGAGCGCGGTCTGCGCCTCGCGCTTGGGATCCAGGATGGCGACGACGACTTCGAACGGGGCGAGCGGCAGCGGCCAGATGATCCCTTTCTCATCGTGGTTCTGCTCGACGGCGGCAGCGGCGGTGCGGCTGACGCCGATGCCGTAGCAACCCATGACGAACGGCGCCGGCTTGCCGTTCTGCGCCATGAACGTGGCCCCCATCGCGCCGGAATACTTGGTCCCGAGCTTGAAGATGTGCCCGACCTCGATCCCGCGCGCGACCTGCAGCGGGCCCTTGCCGCCCGGCTCCAACTCCCCGGCACGCGCCAGGCGCAGGTCACGGAACTCCGGCACGCGGCAGTCGCGCCCGAAGTTCACGTTCAAGCAGTGATAGCTGGTCTGGTTGCAGCCGGTCAGCAGGTTGGTGGCCCCTTCCAACGTCAGGTCGGCGAACAGCGGCACCTCCTGCGGCAGCCCGACCGGTCCGGCGAACCCGACCTCGGCCCCGGTCGCGGCGCGGATCGCCTCGTCGCTCGCCAATCGCACGGCCAGGCAGTCGAGCGCGTTGGCGAGCTTGACCTCGTTGATCTCCAGATCGCCGCGCATCATGACCGCGACGACCTGGGTCCGATCCTGCCAGACCGACTCGTACAGCACGGTCTTCGCCATCCGCGCGGCCGGCATGCCGAAGAACGCAACCAGCTGCTCGACGGTCCGGATCTCCGGCGTCGGATGCTTTTCGAGCGGCTTCGGCGCGCCCCCCTCCGGCGCCGCGGGCGGGATCGACGTCGCGCGCTCGACGTTCGCCGCGTATCCGCTCTGGTCGCAATACAGGATCGCGTCCTCACCGGTCTCGGCGAGCACCATGAACTCCTCGCTGCCGCTGCCGCCGATCGCGCCGGCATCCGCCTGCACCGACGAGAACCGCAGCCCGCAGCGCGCAAAGATCGCGCGATACGCGGCATCCATCTTCGCGTAGCTGCGATCCAGCCCGGCGTCGTCCGCGTCGAACGAGTAGGCGTCCATCATGATGAACTCCCGCCCGCGCATCAGCCCGAACCGCGGCCGGATCTCGTCGCGGAACTTGTCCTGGATCTGGTACAGGTTGACCGGCAGCTGCTTGTAGCTCGTGATCAGCTGATCCGCGAACGCCGTGACCACCTCCTCGTGCGTCGGACCGAGGCACATGTCCGCCTCCTTGCGGTCTTGCAGCGCGAACATGATCCCGTCGGTGACGTAGCGGTCCCACCGCCCACTGCGCTCCCACAGCTCCTTCGGCTGCAGGATCGGCATCAGGATCTCCTGCGCCCCCTGCCGGTCGAGCTCCTCGCGCACGATCGTGATCACCTTCTTCAGCGTGCGCCACATCAACGGCCCGTACGTGTAGATCCCGGCCGCGGTCTTGACGATGTAGCCGCCGCGCGCGAGCAGGCGGTGGCTCGGCACCTCGGCGTCGGCAGGGTCTTCGCGGAGGGTCGTGATCAGCAGTTCCGTCAGGCGCATCGCGGGGCGAAGCGTAGCGCGCTGCGCACGACGTGCTACGACGCCACGCCGCGCAGCAGTCCGGCGGCGCGGGCGAGCCCGCGCGCGGTGCGCGCGCCGTGCCAGCAGAAGTCCCGCCCATCCACGAGATGCACGGCGCAGTCGTCCGGCAGCACCCCCTCCGCCAGCAGCTCTTCGCGATGCTTCGCCGCGAACGGAAACGGCTCGGACGGCAGCAGCACGAGCTCGGGCGCGAGCTCGCGCAGCGCATCCGATGTCACGACCGGATAGCGCGCCTCGGCACCGGCGGTCACGTTGTCGGCGCCGGCGCGCCGCAGCAGATCGTGGATGTACGTGTCGCGATTGACCGCCATCCACGGCTTGCGCCAGACGGCATAGAACGTCCGCACCGGCGGCTGCGCGAACCGCTCGACCTCGGCGCGCAGGATCTCCGCCTCGATCGCCAGCAGCATCGCACTCGCTTCCTCGTCGCGCCCGAGCAGCGTGCCGAGCTCGCGCACGACGGCACCGGCTTCGACGACCGTGCGCGGCATCGATTCGTGCACGCGCAGGCGCTCCCGCAGCCAGCCGATGTCTTCGCCGCGGTTCTCCTCGGTGTTGACGACGACGAGATCCGGCTGCAGCGCGGCGATCGCGGCGAGATCCGGGTTCTTGGTGCCGCCGACGCGCGGGAGTCCGCGCAACGCCTCCGCCGGCTCCTCGCAGTACCGCGTGCAACCGACGACCCGATCGCCGGCGCCGAGCGCGAACAGCGTCTCGGTCGTGCTCGGGACCAGCGACACGATGCGGCGGATCGGAGTCACGGGGATGGTGGAATGGGCGTCTGTGCGAGCAGCGCGAGCGGAATCGGCGCCAGCGGCCATTGGACCGCAGCCGTGGCGCGGATGGGATCCGCCCCGATCAACTCGGCCGCGATCCGCGCACAGGTCCGCCCCTGGCACGCCCCCATCCCGCACCGGGTCTGCAGCTTGACCGCGCGCAGCTCACGCCCGCATCGGGCCGCCGCCCGCTCGAGCTCGGCGCGCGTCACCTCTTCGCAGCGGCAGACGATCGTGTCGCTGCGCGTCGTCGCGAGCCAACCGGGCCGCGGCGCGAACCAGCGCAGCAGCGCCCGCGCGCCGGCACGCGCACGTGCACGCTGCCGCGCGAGCTGCGCCAGCTCGGCACCGGCGACCGGACGGCCGAGTGCCGCAGCCGCAGCGAGGCCGGCCAGCTTCCCTTCGATCGTGGCGACGGCAGCCCCCGCGACGCCGGCGCATTCGCCAGCCGCCGCGATGCCTGGGACGCTCGTCCCACAGCGGTCGTCGGTGCCGGCGTACACCCCGCCGAGCACCGCATCGAACCGCAACGCGCACCCCAGTGCCGCCGCCACCTCGACCTGCGGCTGCAGACCGTTCCCGACACAGACGAGATCCACGTCGTGCGTGCGTGCCGCCGCGAGCCGCGGTCGACCCGTCCGATCGAGCGGCGCCACGACCGCCTGCTCGACGCGCCCATCCCCGCGCACCTCGACGATCCCATGCGCCGCGCGCAACCGGACACCACTGGCGCGCAGCAGCCGGCGATAGAAGCCGAGCTCGCGCCGCAGAGCAGATCTGCACAGTGCAGCGAGTCCGGCACGTGCGAGCGCGGGCCAGGTCGCCGCCTCGTAGCAGCCGGCGACGTCGCAACCGGCAGCGAGCAGCGCGGCGACCGCCGGCAGCAGCAGCGGTCCGCTGCCGGCGACCACGGCGCGCCGGCCCGGGCGGAGAGCGTGGCCGCGCACGAGCACCTGCACCCCGCCGGCCGTCAACACGCCGGGAAGCGTCCACCCGGGAAACGGCGCGACCAGGTCGCGGGCCCCGGTCGCCAACACGGTGCGGCGCGCGTTCAGGACCCGGACCGCACCGCGTTGCTCGACTTCGAAGCGTCCCGGCGCCGCGCCGAACACCTGCGCGTCGCTCCACAGCTCCACCGCAGACCGCCGTAGCGCAGACAGCATCTGCTCGCCGCGCGCATGGCTCGGCGGATGCAGCCGCGCATCCGTCTCCCCAGCGCGATCCGGCTGGCGCCAGAGCTGACCGCCAGCGCGCGCCGCCGCATCGACGACGACGACCGAGCAGCCGTGCGCGCTCGCCGCCAACGCCGCCGCGATCCCGGCTGGCCCCGCTCCGAGCACGGCGACGTCGCACGGCTCGGTCATGCGCGCTCCACCTGCATCCCCTCGCGCACGCGCACGAGGCACGCCCGCCGGAGCTCACCATCGACGCGCACCAGGCACTCGAAGCACACCCCCATCGCACAGAACATCCCGCGCGGCGCGCCGCTGCGTGGAGCTTCGCGCAACGCGCGCACGCCGGCCTCCCACAGCACGGCGCCGAGCAGCGCCTCCGGGGCCGCCGTCAGCTCCTGTCCGGCGAACCGGAACCGGCAGCGCGCTTCAGCCATCGCTGAACCTCCCCGGCGCGAACGGCCGCGCGTCGATCTCCGTCGCCGTTCCGCTCACCAGCGCCGCGATCAGTTCCCCGGTCGCAGGCGCCATCGTGATCCCGAGTCCTTCGTGGCCGGCAGCGACGAACAGCCCCTCGACGCCCGGCAGCGCACCGATGCACGGACGGTGGTCGAGCGGATACGGCCGCAACCCGGACCAGCTGCGCAGGATCGGCAACCGCGCAAGCGCCGGCACGAAGCGCGCCGCGCGTGCGACGACCTGTTGCAGCAGCTCGCGACCCACGCGGCGGTCCATGCCGCCGAACTGCCGCGTCGAACCGATCAGGCAGCTGCCGCGCATCTGCGGTTGCACGTTGACGGCGATGCCGCCCGGATCCACCTCCCCCGGCGCCGGCGGGGATGCCTCGGCGAGCCGCAGGTAGCCGACCTCGACGATCTGCCGCTGCACCGGAGTCGTGCGCGCCGGCGTCACGGCCAGGTCCCCGCGGCGCGGCACGATCGGCAGCTCGCCGCAGCCGCTCACGCGCGCGAGCCACGCCGCTTCGACGCCGGTCGCGATCACCGCCCGCCGGCAACCGATCTCGCCGCGCGTCGTCACGACTCCCTGCAGCGCGCGCCGCCCGTCGATGCGGAACCGCTCGACCGTGCACCCGGTCCACAGCTCCGCTCCGCTCGCCTCGAGCAGGCGCGCGGTCGCGATCGGCGGAAACAGCAGCGCGTCCTCCGCCTGCCACAGCGCCGCCGGCAGGTCCGGCGCGAGCCCCGGCTCCAAGGCACGCAGCGTCGCCCCCTGGACGATTTCGCTGCGTACTCCATGCGTGTGGAACCGCTGTCCGAGCTGCTCGAGCAGGGTCACGTCCTGCGGGTCCTCGGCGACATACAGCACACCGCAATCGGTCCACTCGAACCCACCCAGCTGCTCGTGCAGCTCGCGCCACAGCGCGACGCCGCGGCGCGTCAGCGCGTGCAGCGCGGTGTCCGCCGCGATCATCAAGTGCCCCATTCCGGCACCACTCGCCCCGCCCGCAACCGTGCCGCGCTCGACGACGATCACCGCAAGCCCCTTGCGCGCGAGTGCCCACGCGCACGCGGCGCCGATGATCCCCGCGCCGATCACGACGACGTCGCAATTGGGGCTCACGCTCGGTTGCACCGGTCCGCTCTTCGCATGATGCTGGATCGATCGCGGAGCGGAGAATCATGGTCAAGATCGATCTCGAAGAGTTCGAACGCAAGGTCGCCGTGCGGCCGCTGCACAGTGAAGACCACGCCGCCGTCGTGGCGCTGCAACGGGCCTGTTTCGGCGAGATGCCGACGTGGACGCGCGAACAGTTCGAGAGCCAGCTGCAACACTTCCCCGAGGGCCAGCTCTGCATCGAGTACGACGGCGAGGTCGTCGCCTCGTCGGCGAGCCTGATCGTCGACTTCGACCTGTACTCGGAGTGGCACAACTGGCGCGAGATCGCCGATGGCGGCTACATCCGCAACCACAATCCGGCCGGGGACACGCTGTACGGGATCGAGATCATGGTCCACCCGGACTGCCGCGGGCTGAAGCTCGCGCGCCGGCTGTACCAGGCACGCAAGGATCTGGCCAGACGGCTCAACCTGGCACGCATCATGATCGGCGGGCGGATCCCGGGGTACCACAAGTACGCCGACCAGATGTCGGCCCGCGAGTACGCGGAGAAGGTCGTCAAGGGAGAGCTGTTCGACCCGGTGTTGACGACGCAGAGTGCGAACGGCTTCGTGCTGCGCCGGCTGATCGCGAACTACCTGCCGAGCGATCACGACTCCTGCGGCTACGCGACGTTCCTGGAGTGGATCAACCTCGACCACCAGAGCGAGCCGCAGCGGCGGATGCGCAACGTTTCCGACGTCCGCATCTGTGCCGTGCAGTACCAGATGCGCGTGGTGCGGGACTTCGAAGAGTTCGCGACGCAATGCGAGTTCTTCATCGACGTCGCCTCCGACTACAAATCGGACTTCGTGCTGTTCCCCGAGCTGCTGACGACGCAGATGCTGTCGTTCGTCAAGGCGGACCGCCCGCACGAGGCGGCACGCAAGCTGGCCGAGCTGACGCCGCAGTACCTCGACTTCTTCTCCGCGGCCGCGGTCAAGTTCAACGTCAACATCATCGGCGGCTCGCAGTTCACGCTGGAACAGGGCGTGTTGCGCAACGTCGCGTACCTGTTCCGCCGCGATGGCACGATCGCGCGGCAGGACAAGATGCACGTGACGCCGGCCGAACGGCGCTGGTGGGGCGTCGCGCCGGGAACCGAGTTCGCGCCGATCGACACCGACCGCGGCCGGATCGCGATCCTGGTCTGCTACGACATCGAGTTCCCCGAGATCGCGCGGATCGCGACCGAGACCGGAGCGCAGATCCTGTTCGTCCCGTTCAACACCGACAACCGCGATGCCTACCTGCGGATCCGCCACTGCGCGCAGGCCCGCTGCATCGAGAACCAGGTCTACACCGCGATCTCCGGCTGCGTCGGCAACCTGCCGTTCGTCGACAACGCCGACATCCACTACGCACGGTCGGGGATCTTCACGCCGTGCGACTTCGCGTTCGCGCGGGAAGGGATCGCCGCCGAGTGCAGCGAGAACATCGAGACGCTGGTGATCCACGACGTGGATCTCGAGCTGCTGCGGCGGCATCGCCTCGCCGGCACGGTCAAGAACTGGCAGGACCGGCGGACCGATCTGTACCGGATCGCGTACGGCAGGCTGGAGACGGACGAGGAGCGGCGGTTCTGACGCAGCAGGCGACGCGCGGCGCGCTCAATCGAGCTCGCGCACGTGCGGCGTCGCGGCTTCCACGACCACCCCGTCCGCGTCGACCCAGATCTCTTCGAGCTGCTGCAAGGCGCCGCCGGCCAGCACCAGCCGCACGTAGTGCGCGAGCTGCATCCCATCCCGCGCGCGCAGGCGCGGCACGACCGCGGCATTGACGAACCAGGTCCCGCGCCGGCGCGCGAAGCGGTCGCGCTGCCGCCCCCGCGGGTGCGACAGCCGGTCGTGCATGTGCCCGGCGATGACGGCGCGCACGCGCCGGCCGGAGGCTTCGATCGCGTCGATCGCCAGCTCGAGATCCCGATCGCCCCAGTCCCCGCCCGGCTGCCGGCCGAAGTCCTTGCCCCAGATGTCGCGCGTGTGCAGCGAGATCCCGGCCGGGCCGTTGTGCGCCAGGATCACGACGTCGCGCTGTGCCGCGCGCGCGGCGACGGCGGCGATCCGCTGCGCCGACTCCTGGTGGTCGCGCACGGCGTACAGCCGTTCGTACAGCTCCGGACTGCGCAGACTCGGCCCGCCCCACGAGAACGGCCGCGCGCCGACGAGCGAGATCCCGGCCTCCGGCAGCTCGCGCAGCGAATACGCGAGGTGGTCGGCGCCGAGCGCGGCGAGGCTGTCGAGCAGCGCCGGCGTCGGTGCCTTGCGCGAAAAGCTCTGCCACGCGTCGTGATTGCCGAGCATGAAGACGCGCGGTGCCCGGATCGCCGCGAGCCTCGCCACGAGCTCGGCGTTCTCGTCGCCGAGATCGCCGACGAACAATACGAGGTCTTGCGCACCACGCTCGACGAACGCCGTGTCCTCCTCGCGCCACTGGTCGTGCACGTCGCCGACGACGAGCAACGTGGCCGGCACTAACTCTCGCTCCCGAGCAGTCCGTGCTTGACCAGCTTCTCGCGATACGTCGTGCGCGGCACGCCGAACAGCTCGGCACCGCGGGTCAGGTTGCCGGCCGCCTGCTCGAGCGTCGCACGCAGCGCGTCGCGCTCCTGCGCCTCGAGACGTTCCTTCCAGGTCAGATCGCCGTCGGTCGACTCCGGCGCCGGCGGTTGCGCCCGCAGCGGCGGTGTTCCGCCGGCATCGAGATGCTCCGGCCGGATCGCGCCGCCGGCCGCCCGCAATGCCGCGCCTTTGATCAGGTGGCGCAGCTCACGGATGTTGCCGCGCCACGGTTGGCGGCGCAGGTGGGCCAGCGTCGCCTCCGGCAGCTCCGGCGCGTGCGGCAGGTGCAGCTCGCGCGCCGCCTCGCCGAGGAACTGCGCACACAGCGACTCCAGGTCCTCGAGCCGGTCGCGCAGCGGCGGCAGTGCGATCTCGAGCTCGCGCAGCCGGTAGTACAGGTCCTCACGGAACCGCCCGTCGCGCACCATCCGCTCCAGGTCCTGGTGCGTCGCCGCCAGGATCCGGACGTCGACGCGCGTCTGCCGCCGGCCGCCGACCGGGACGACGATCCGGTCCTGCAGCACGCGGAGGATCTTCGCCTGCAGGTCGGCCGCCATGTCGCCGATCTCGTCGAGCAGCAGCGTGCCGCCGTGCGCCTCCTCGAAGTGTCCCCGCCGCGCCGCCGTCGCGCCGGTGAACGCGCCCTTCTCGTGCCCGAACAGCTCGCTCTCCATCAGCGCCTCGGGGATCGCCGCGCAGTTGACCGGCACGAACGGTCCCTTGCGCCGCCGGCTGAGATCGTGCAGCGCGCGCGCGACGACTTCCTTGCCGGTCCCGGTCTCGCCGCGGATCAACACGGTGTAGTCGGTCGGCGCATACAGCCGGATCCGCTCGACGACGGTGCGATACAGCGGGCTCTGCGTCTGCAGCGCTGGGTTCAGCTGCTCGTCCGGGGCTGCGCGCACGAGCCGCGCCACGAGATCGCGGTTGCCGAGCGCACCGGCGAGCAGACGGCCGATGAACGCGACCCGCTGCAGGTCGGCCGCCGCCAGCGTCTGCCCTTCGCGGACGCAGTCGGCGTACAGCACACCGAGCGTCTTGCCCAGCGTGCGGATCGGCAGCGCGATGCTGGCGCTGATCCCCTCGCGACGCACGCTGGTGAACCGCGACGCCACCGGATCGGCGCTGGCCAGCGGCACGTGCACGACGCGGCCGGTCTCCTTGACCTGCTCGACCAGCGAGCGGCTGACGCGGAACTTCGACCGTGCCCCACCGCGCGTCAGATGGAACGTCGTTTCGCCTTCGATCGCGTGGTCGTCGTCCACCTCGACCATGACGCGCTCCGCCGCGGTGGAGGCCAGGATCGCATCCATGGCGGTCAGGATCATCCGCCCCGGCTCGGTCAGGCCTTCGAGCGTGTCGGCGACCTCCATGAACGTCTGGTACCAGGAGCCGATCGGCGTGCCGGCAGCGACGTCGCCGGTTGCCAGCGCACCCGGATCCAGCTCCTCGACGCCGCCGCTCGCCGCTTCGGCGACGTGGTGCAGCTTCACCATCGCCGGTCCGATGTTGACGACGTCGCCATCGAGCAACCCCTCGAAGCGCGCCCCGACGGTCCCCTGCACGGTGCGGACCGGGAACGGCAGTCCGGACTCGGCGCGGATCCGCAGTCGGCCGCTCTCCTCGACGCGCACTTCGACGGCGCGGCCGCCGCAGCCGGGCAGATCCAGCTCGACGTCGGCGCCGGAATGGCGCGCGCCGAGCCAGAACTCCGGCCGGTCGACGGTCGACCGCCGGAAGCCGGCGCCATCGGTGATCTCGATGTGGACCGCCATCGGGCGCGCGATTCTGCCGAGTCGCCGCAGTGCTTGCGACCCCAACGAGAGTTCGGACCGGTCCGGGCGTCGCGGTGCGTAGTGGTGGGCTCTCGCTTTGGGAACAGCGGCCCCGGAGCCACCGTCCATGGCCGGCCAACCTGGCTACTCTGGGTCGCTGTCCCGCCCTGCCGCACCACGAGGAGCCACGGTTCCTCCGGCACCGATGACTTCCACCCCCCTGCCGGACCGCCCGACGGCCGCCCCGACTCCGGCCCGACCGGCGCAGCGACTGCTGCGTGCGACCCGGGACCGTACGCACTGGGCGCGCGCGACCGCGGACGGCGAACGGCTGGTCAAGTGCTATGAGCTCGGGACCGCCGAGGATGCGCGCGCCGAGTTCGAAGCGGCGCGGCTCGCGCCAGTCGACGGCGTGTTGGTCTACCACGCACACGGCGTCGATCCGTGGCTCGGCCGGCCCTGTGTCGTGACCGACCTGCATGCCGGGTTGGACCTCGACACGTGGCTGCGCGAGCGCGGGACGCTGACGCCGCGCCACGCGGCGCGCGTGTTGCTCGCGGTCGTGCGGACCCTGGCGCGGATGCACGGCTGGCGGGATCGGCGCGCGCCGGCCGGGGTCGCGCATCGCGACGTCAAGCCGGCGAACCTGCTGCTGTGCGGTGAGTCGCCGGATCCCGCGACCGCGGACGTGCTGCTGCTCGACCTCGAGCACGCGATCCCGATCGGCGAGAGCGATGCGGAGTTGCGCGGCGGGTTCGCCGGGGGGACGCGGGAGTGGGCGCCGCCGGAGGCATTCGCCGGGGCACCGGCGGCCGCGGCGCTCGACGTCCACGGGCTCGGCGTGACGCTGCACGCGATGCTGACCGGCATGACGCCGGGAATCGCCGGCGGGAGCCGCGTGCCGACCGGGCCGGTCCAGACCTGCGGCGGCCGCTGGCGGCGACGGCTGCGGGGTCAGCCGCCGGCGCTGGTCGCGCTGATCCTGCGCTGCACGGCTCCGGCGGCGGAAGCGCGGCCAGCGCTGGACGAAGTCGCGCGGGAGCTGGAGCAGTACCTGGCCGAGGCTTCGCCGGACGAGCTCCGGCTCGAGGAGGCGCGCGGCGCGATCGCGGCTGCCGAGCTGCTGCGCGCCGGGGAGCTGCTGGCGGAGGTGGGCGATGGTGCCCGGGCCGAGTCGCTGCGCCGGTTGCGCCAGCAGGCGAGCCGACTGCTGCATCGGCTGCCAGCGGTGCAGCGCGCGCTCCCGGCCGAAGCGCTGCCGCGCGCACAGGCCTTGCTCGACCAGACCGAGGCGATCGCGCTGCTGGCCGAGCGGCTGCCGGCGGCGCCGGTCACGCTCCGGCTGCGGGTGACACATCTGCAGGCGTTGGCGGAGCTGATCGAGGGGCTGCCTGCGCGGCTGCAGACCTGCATGGCAGCGGGGAGCTTCGATGTCGCCGATGGCCTGCTGCACGCCAGTCTGTCGGCGCTCGAAGCGACCGAACGCCGGCTCGGGCCGCTGCCGCTGCGGATCGCGGCGGAGGATGCCGCGCCGACGTTGCTGCAGCGGGATCCGCGGCGCTACGTGCGCGGCGCGCTGGACGAGGTCCGCTCCCGGCAGCAGCTGGTCGGCCGCGCGCAGGCGCGGATCCAGGATGCCGAGGCGGTGCTCGATCCGCAGGCGGGTGAGCGTGCCGTCGGTGAACTGGCCCTGCAGCTCGGCGGGTCGGCCGAAGTCGTCGCGACGCTGCGCGATCGCGTGCACCGGCTGCGGTTCTATCTCGACCGCGCGGCGCGGCTCGCGCCGCGGCTGCCGGCGCTGGCGGCGCAGCTCGAGGCGTTCGAGATCCCGCTCGATCTGACGCCGGTGCGCGCGCTGCTCGTGCGCGGCGCGCGTGCCGCCGCCGGCGAGACGGACACTGCGGCGCGCGGCGGCGGGATCCGCCCGCTGCTGCGCGTGTGGAACGACCTCGCGCGCGAGTTCCCGCATGCCGCGCCGGCGCTGGATGCCGCACTGATGGCGCTCGACCGCGCCGCCGCGGCGCTGACCGACTGTGCGTGGCAGCTCCTCGACGAGGCGACGACCAAGCTCGCCGCCGTGCCGGTGCCGGTGCGGCCGCTGCAAGGGATCGTCAACCGGATCGACGGCTTGCGGCTGCTCGAGGTGCTGGTCGACCGGCCGGCACGCACGCGCGAGAGCCTGCTCGAGGAGCTCGAGCGCGTGCGGCTGCGGGTCGACGAGGCGCGCGCGTTGCGCGACCGGCTCGCGCGCGGGGCGCAGGAGGCGATCGAACGAGGCCACCTGACGACCGCGATGTACGAGATCGCGCGGGCCGTCGACCGGTACGCGACCGACGGCGACGAGGCGCCGGCGACCGCCGCGCAGCTCGTCGAGCAGCTCGAACAGGCGCGCCGGCAGAAGCGGGCCGTGCAGGAAGCTGCGGGGCGCAACCAGGCGTTGGCGGCGCGGTATGCCGAGCTGCTGGACGATCCAGCCAGCGAGCCGAAGGCGCGCATCGAGCTGCTGCTGCAGCGCGCGGACGTGCTCGACTACCTCGTGCGCAACCTGCAGGAGGAGCGGGCGCAGCCGTACCTGCTCGATCGGCGCGAAGTCCAGGTCGCGCTGCTGCAGGAACGCTCCGCACTGGCCGAGGCGGAACTGGCGGCGGCGTCCGACCCGATCGAACGCGTGCGGATCGCGCGCGGGATCCTGGCCGCGTTGCAGGAGCCGGCCGAAGAGGCGACGCGCAGCGACCTGTCGATCGGCCGCGTCGCGCGCCTCGCCACCCTGTGGTTGACACGGCTCGAGCAGGCCGAGGCCGAGCAGCGCGCGTCCCGCGCGCTCGCGCGCGCCGACCGGCGGGGCCGCCGCACGCGCTGGGTCGCGCTGGCACTCGGCATCCTGTTCGTCGTCGCCGGCACCTGGTCCGTCGTCGAGGCGACCAGCCGTCCGCGTTCGCTTCCCGACCGCCTCGCCGAATCCCTGCAACGCGCCGAATCTGTCCGCGACCGTGCCGAGACCGAGCGCGCGCTGACCCGCTTCGTCGCGCTGCTCGAGGCGGACGAACAGCCGCCTGCGATCACCCCGCTCGCCAAACAGGTCCTGCTCGCCGCGCGCGCGCGGAGCAGTGGATCCACGGATCCACAGTCAGCACAGTCCGCGCAAGCAGCACAGGTACGCGCCGCCCTCGAGACCGCCTGCGCACAACTCGACGCGGCGATCACCGCCGACACCGCGCTGTCCACCGACCTGCGCGCCGCGCTGCAGCGTTTCACCACGCTCGCGCGCACGCACTAGGCCGCCGCGTAGGTGTCTGACACCCGGTGTACCGGTACACCAGGTGTCAGACACCTACGCGGCGGTCTGGTTCACTGGCGCGCGCCCACCTGGACCTTGAGCTCGACGCGCTTGCCGTCGCGCTCGACCACGACGGGGATCGTGGCGCCGATGCGCAGGCTGCCGAGGACGGACATGTAGGAGCGCACGTCGTCGATGGTCTGGCCATCGAGCTCGAGGATGCGGTCTCCTTCGCGCAGGCCGGCTGTCTCGGCCGGCCCATCCGGCACGACCATCGTGACGAGCATGCCGCCGGTGGAGTCGTAGTCCGGCATCAGGCCGAGCGCGGGGCGACCTTCGGGCGCGGCCTCCTCGGGTGCGGCGCGGTCGTGCGGGGAAGGCTGGCCGGTCGCCTGCTCCTTCGGATCGGGGTGACCCGGTTCCGGTGCGGGCGGCGCGGTCGGCTTGGTCACCGGCTTCGGTGGCTCCGGCGGCACGAGCAGCACGAAGTCGTTGCCGTCCTGGCCCCGCTCGAGCAGCGGGCCGTCGGCACTCTCCTCGACCTCCATCGAGACGACGGCGATCGACGTGTTGGGCCGGCGCGACAGCACGCGCGCCGCGGTGCCGAGGCGATGGTCGGAGTGGAACTTGCCGTTCAGGTGCACGACGAGCATGTGCTCGTGCCGCGCCAGCACGCGGACGATCGACTCGGCCATCGTGTCGTCCTTCAGACACTGCGAGACGTAGAACCGCTGCATGGTCCGCTCGGCACCGTCGTTGCCGATGTGGTCGGCCATCGCCGCGCGGAACTCGTCCCAGTAGCGGTCCTGCGGCGCGGTCGACTGCTCGGCGGCGTGCGGATTGCCGGCGACGGCCCCGATCCCCTCGGCGGCGACCTTCTGCGCGAGGCTGCGCGGAACGTTCGCGGCGACGACCGGCACGTGGTTGGCCTTGCAGTATTCGACGATCGGCCGGTAGTGCCGCGCGTAGTTCGGCCACGGGCGTGCCTTCTGCAGGAACTCCGCCTCGTCGATCGTGCCGGCCAGGTACGCATCGAGGCTCTCCTGCACGTCCCGTTCGAACATCTCCATCGACACGGTCAGCTCCGGCCGCTGCGTGTGCAGCAGCACGATCAGCGCGAGCTGCGCCTTGTGCCCCGGCGTGTTGTCGTGCTCCTCGCCGAGGAACACGACGTCGTGCCGCGCGAGGTCGTCGACGGCGGTGACATAGCTGACGGGGCGCGGCACGGCGCAGCCGGCGAGCAGCGGAAGGGCGAGCAGGCAGAGACGGGAAACCATCGTGCGCCACGCTAATGTCCGGCCCCGATGAAGATCCAGCCGCCGAACGCATTCGTGCTGATCTGCGCGGTCCTGGTCGTGGTCGGCGTGCTGACGTGGATCGTGCCGCCGGGGAAGTTCGAACGCGCCGAGCGCAAGCTCAAGGACGGCAGCACGAAGACGCTGGTCGTGGCCGGCTCCTTCCAGCCACTCGAGACGGCGACACCGCAGACACCCTGGGACTGGCTGATGTCCCCGCTCGCGGGGTTCGAGCAGGCCGCCGAAGTCGTCGGATTCATCCTGCTGGTCGGCGGCGCGTTCGGCGTGCTGCACAAGACCGGCGCGATCCTCGCTGCGATCGCGTGGCTCACTGCGCGCGCCGGCCCGCGCAACCGCTTCCTGATGATCCCAGTGTTGATGTTCGCGTTCAGCCTCGGCGGCGCGATCTTCGGCATGGCGGAAGAGACGATCCCGTTCGTCCTGGTGACGGTCCCGCTCGCCGTCGCACTCGGCTTCGACACGATGACCGGCATCGCGATCCCGTTCTTCGGCTCGCAGCTCGGGTTCTCGACCGCGTTCCTGAACCCGTTCACGCTCGGCATCGCCAAGGGCATCGCCGACCAGAACATCGAGGAGGGCTTCGGCTACCGGCTGTTCCTGTGGGCGATCACGACGACGCTCGGCGCCGCGCTCGTCGTCTGGCACGCTTCCCGCGTCGCGCGCGATCCATCACGCAGCCTCACTCCAGCGCTCGACGAGTATTGGCGGGGGCGCGTCCCGCAATCATCCGCGACCAGCACGCTGACGACACAGCACCTCCTCGTCCTCGGCGCGTTTGCCGCCTCGATGCTGCTGCTCGGTTACGGCGCTTTCGATCCGGACTGGTACATCCCCCAGATCGCCGCCGTGTTCCTGATCATGACGCTCGCGTGTGGACTGCTCGGCGGTCTCCGCCCGGGCCAGATGGCCGACTCCTTCGTCGACGGGGCGAAGGACCTGTGCGGCGCCGCGGTGCTGGTCGCGTTCTCGCGCGCAGTCCTCGTCGTCGCGGAGAAGGGCCAGATCATCGACCCGATCCTGAACGCCGCCGCCAACTCGATGTCCGGCCTCTCCCCGATCGCCGCCAGCGAAGTCATGCTCGCGTTCCAATCCGGCATGAACTTCTTCGTCCCGAGCGGCAGCGGCCAGGCCGCGCTCGTGATGCCGGTCATGACGCCGCTCGCCGACCTGCTGCACGTGCACCGCGAGAACGCGATCCTCGCCTACCAGTTCGGCGACGGCTTCACCAACCTGATCGTCCCGACCAACGCCGTCCTGATGGGCGTCCTCTCGGTCGCACGCATGGAGTACTCCACGTGGTTCCGCTGGATCTGGAAGGTCCAGATCGGCCTGTTCCTGCTCGCCGCGATCTACCTCGCCCTCAGCCCGTTCCACGCATGAGGATCGCCACGTTCAACGTCAACTCGGTGCGCGCGCGGCTCAACCGCGTCGTCGAGTGGCTGCGCCGGCATTCGCCGGACATCGTCTGCCTGCAGGAGACCAAGGTCCTCGACGAAGCCTTCCCGCGCGAGCCGCTCGAAGACGAGGGCTACAACCTGATCGTCAACGGGCAGAAGACCTACAACGGCGTCGCGATCCTCAGCAAGCACCCGGTCGACGCCGTCGTGCGCGAGCTGCCGGACGACCTGCCGGGCGCCGAGAAGCGCGTGCTCGGCTGCAACATCGGCGACCTGATGCTGCTCAACCTCTACGTCCCCAACGGCCAGGCGGTCGGGCACCCGCGCTACACGTTCAAGCTCGAGTGGCTGCGCCGGCTGCGCCGGTTCCTCGACGAGCACTACGACGCCAGCGAGAAGCTGATCCTGACCGGCGACTTCAACATCACGTTCGACGACCGCGACGTCTACGACCCCGAGCGCCTGCGCGAGACGATCCACTGCTCGACGCCGGAACGCGAAGCGCTCGCCCACGTCACCGCGTTCGGCCTGCACGACGCGTTGCGCAAGCACCACGCCGAGGCCGGGATCTTCACGTGGTGGGACTACCGTGCTGCCGCGCTGGCCCGCAACCTGGGCCTGCGGATCGACCACTTCCTGATGACCCCGGCTGCGCTCGCGCAGTGCACGAGCGTCTGGGTCGACGTCGAGGAGCGCCGCGGCGCCGGCGCCAGCGACCATGCGCCGGTCTTCGCGGAGCTCGCCTGATGAGACACCGGATCCACACCCACGCTCTCCTGCTGCTGCTGCTCCTCCCGACCGCCTGCAGCTCGATCGGCCCGGAGACGCTGCGGCGCGACCGCTTCGACTACAGCGCGGCACTCGGCGACTCCTGGAAGTACCAGACGCTGCTCAACATCGTGAAGCTGCGCTACATGGATCTGCCGATCTTCCTCGACATCGGCCAGATCGTCGCCGGGTACTCCCTCGAGACCGGCATCAGCCTCGGCGGGACCCTGTCGTCGCCGCGCGCGGTGCAGGGGGACAACGTGACGCTCGGCGCCACGGCGCGCTTCACCGACCGCCCGACGATCACGTACACCCCGATGACCGGCGACCGCTACCTGCGCAACATGCTGGAGCCGATCGAGCCATCCAAGCTGTTCCAGCTCGTGCAGGCCGGCTACGCCGCCGACATGCTGTTCGAGCTGACGGTCAAGGGGATCAACGGCCTGCAGAACCGCTCCGCGATCGTCGGCGGCACCGAGGATGCCGACGCCGGGTTCGTGCGCGCGGTGCAACTGATCCGCGAGCTGCAGCTGAGCGACGCGGTCGGCATGCGGCTCGAGCCGCCGCCGAAGGGCGAGGCGCGCGGCAGCTCGGTCGTGTTCTTCCGCGGCACACCGACCAACCAGGAGCTGACGCAGCGCGGCGTGGAGCTCCGGCAACTGCTGAAACTCCCGCCGGCCGAGACCAGGTTCGAGCTGATCTACTCGCCGGTGCAGGAACAGCCGAACCAGATCGCGATGCAGACCCGCTCGCTGCTGCAGGTGCTCGGGGCGCTGTCGACGTTCGTCGAGATCCCGGCCGCAGACCTGGAAACCGGGCGCGCGACCCCGGCCCCGCCGATGCCGGACGGGCGCAAGCCGTTGCTGCGCGTGCAATGCAGCCACGACGAGCCGGCGGATGCATTCTTCACCGTGCGCTACCGCGATCGCTGGTTCTGGATCGACGATCGCGACACGCACTCCAAGCGGACGTTCGCATTCGTGATGTTCGTGTTCACGCTCAGCGAGTCGGGTGCCAGCGAGGCGAAGCCGGTGTTGACGATCCCGGCGCAGTGAGCGCGCTCACCGCCGCAGGTATTCCAGCAGCGCGAACCCCGCGCGGTCCACGTCGCCGACGTCGTTGACGAGGATCACGACGACGACCCCGGCGCGCTTGTCGATGCCGAGGAACGAGCCATAGGCCCCGGTCCGGCCGTTGTGCCAGACCACGATCCCCTCGCCCTCCTCGTGCGCCGACAGATGCCAGCCGAGGCCGAGCGCGGGCCCCTTCTCCGGCGCGAAGTGCACGCGGTGTGACTGCGCCACCGCCGCCGCCAGCGGATGTTCGCCGGGTGCGAGACAGAACGAGCCGAACCGCAGCAGATCACGCGCGGTCGAACGCAGCGCGCCGGCCGGCGCCAGCGCCTGGAAGCTCCAGTTCCGCCCCGGCTGCCAGGCGCGGTCGTGCCCCGGCACCAGCCGCCGCTGCATGCTCGGCTCGAGCGTGATCGCGGTGTCGTGGAGCCGCAGCGGCGCGAGCACGCGCTGGCGCAGCAGCGTCTCGTAGTCGGCGCCGGCACTGCGCGCGAGCAGGGTCCCGAGCAGCCCGGCACCCAGGTTCGAGTACTCGTAGCGCTCGCCCGGCGCGGACTTCAGGTCGCATTCCGAGACGAACGCGAACAACAACGCCTCGTCGTAGTCGGCGTAGGGATCGCCCCCGTCCTTCGGACCGAAGTTGCCGGGCATCCGCGGCAAGCCGGACGAATGCGTCGCCAGGTGCACGAGCTTCACTTCGCCACCTTCCGGCGGGGTCACGCCGTCGGGGAGGTGCTTGCGCAGCGGGTCCTCCAGCGCGAGTCGCCCTTCCCGCGCGAGCTCGGCGAGCAGGATCCCCGTGAACACCTTCGTGATCGAGCCGATCTCGTAGACCGTGTCGGGACTCGGCGGCCGCTCGCCGAGTCCGAACAACACCTCGACTCCGTCGACGCGCGCGCCGATCGAGATCGCGGCCCCGGGGTGGCCCTGCAGATGCGGCTGCAGCAGCTCGGCCGCGCGCGCGCGCAGGCCGGCGAGCTGCGCCTGCGCCGGCAACACGCCGGCAAGACAGAGGACTGGCAGGATCCGTCGCATGCCGGCATTGTGCCGCCCCCGCGCCGCCGCCGCGGAGCCCGAATCCGATGTACACGGCCCTGTTGTTCGATCTCGACGGCACGCTCGTCGACTCGGTCGCCGACATCGCCGCGAGCGTCAATCACGTCCGCGCCCAGTTCGACCTCGCGCCGCTGCCGCTCGAGTCGGTGCGTGCCGCGGTCGGCGACGGTCTGCCGAAGCTGCTCGAGCGCACGGTCCCGGTCGAAGGGCACGACCTGCGCGCGCTGTACCTCGCCCACCATCAGCAGCATCTGCTCGACCATGCGACGGTCTATCCCGGGATCGCGGAGACCCTCGCGCAGCTCTCCGGACGCGCCGGCATGGCGGTCGTCAGCAACAAGCCGCAGCAGCTCTGTGTGCAACTGCTACAGGGGCTCGGGCTCGCCGGGTACTTCCACGTCGTCGTCGGTGGCGACACGCCGGCCGGACGCAAGCCGTCGGCAGGACCGCTCGAGTTCGCGCTGCAGCAGCTCGGAATCGGGCCATGGAACGCGCTGATGATCGGCGACTCGGCCGGCGATCTGCGCGCCGGCCGCGCCGCCGGCACGGCGACCTGCGCGGTCACCTGGGGCTACCGCGACGCCGCGACGCTGCGCGCCGAGCAGCCGGACCACGTCATCGAGCAGCCGGCGGAGCTGGAGCCGCTGCTCGCGCACCAACAGGGACGGATCCGCAACGTGTTCGAGCTGGTCGGCGCGGAGACGATCCAGCGGCTCGCGCGCGCGTTCTATGCGCGCGTCGACCGCGATCCGCGCATCCGCGCGATGTTCCCGCGCGAGCTCGGCGGCCCGGTCGAGCGGCAGGCGCTGTTCGTCGCGCAGTTCTTCGGCGGGCCGTCGGAGTACTCCCGCCGGCGCGGCCACCCGCGGCTGCGGATGCGCCACGCGCCGTTCGCGATCGATGCGGCGGCCGCCGCCGCCTGGTACGAGCACATGGACGCGGCGATCACCGAGGTCGGCATCGCGCCGGAACCGGCCGCGGTCATGCGGCGCTACTTCGCGCACACGGCGCGCTTCCTGATCAATCGCGAGTAGCCGCTCCGGTCACTTCTCACCGGAGCGCGGCTGCAACTGCGAGAGCGCGATCGTCTCGCGCCAGGTCTCGACGCCGCCCGGCCCGATCAGACGGATCCGCAGCGCGCGTTCGCCACCGGCCTGCGTGAAGTCCAGGAACGCGAAGCTCTGCCCGCGCCGCTCGCGCGGTCCGCGCCACTCCGGCTGGTCGGCCGATTGCACCCCGCGCAACTGGGCGAACTGCCCCGGCGTCTGCCCGATCCCCGACGAGATCACCTCCGGCATCCGATAGCCGAGCAGCCGCTGCGTCGGGTGCATCCGCACGCCACAGTGATGCACGTCGCCGGACAGGAACACGATCCCGCCGATCCGGCGCCGGCCGAACTCGCCGAGCAGCCACCGCCGCTCGTTGCCGAACAGCCGCCAGCCGTCCTTTTCGCTCTCGTACCAAGTACTGCCATTCGCAATCAGCTTGAACGACGCCTCACTGCGCGCGACGGCATCGACCAGCCACGCGAGCTGGCCCTGGCCGAGGAACGTCTTGCCATCCCCGTCCGGTGTGAAGTTCGGACTGCGGTGGTAGCGCCCGTCGGTCAGGAACACCTCGACGTCCGCGTAGCGGAACGTCGCGAACACGCCCGGCACCGACTCGGTTCCGTACGCCGGATTGGCCCACAGCTCCTGCCAGGTCGCCAGCGACTCCTCCTTGCCAGTCGCCGTCCCGTCGGAGTCGTTCGGGCCATAGTCGTGGTCGTCCCAGATCGCGAGCGTCGGAACGTGACGCAGCGCGTGCGCATAGCTCGGCACGCGCCGCTGTGCGATCTGGATCGCCCACAGGTCTTCGCGTGCGGTCGAGTCGACGTAGGCGGTGTCGCCGAGCAGCAGTTGGAACGCCGGCCGCTCCGCCGCGACGACGTACCACAGCGGCTGCACCGGATCCGCCTGCCACTTCGCGCACGATGCGACCGCGAGCGTGAACTCCGCCGGCGTGCCGGGCGCTGGCGCGGTGCGGAACGATCCACGGCCGTGCGGCGGCTGCAGGCCGTCGATCCGCAGCGCGTACTCGTACCGTGTGTCCGGACGCAACCCGGTCAGCTGCGCGCGCGCGACGATGCGATGCTCCCCGCTGACGCGCATGCCGATGCTCTGCGTGCGCCCGTCCGGCCCGCGCAGATCAACGCTCGCCGGCAGCTTCCGGCCCAGATGCGCCCACAGCTCCACGCTGTGCGGCGTGACAGTGCCGAGCAACGGCCCCGCGATCAGCGCCGGCGCACCCTGCTGCCCGAGCCGCCACACCTCCGGCAGTTCGAGCACCTGATCCCAGACCGCGATGCGCTGCACCTGCAGTCCACGCGGCGGCTCGCCTTCGGCGCCGAGGAACATGACGTCGCGGCCGAGTTCGAAGCGCGCCGCGTCGTCGCCGCTGATCAGCTCGTCGGCATGCAGCACCCCGCCGAGATACAGCCGCACGCGCATCCCGGCCGCGGTCCGGCGCGCCGTCAACACACTGCGCACCACACGCCCGAGCGGGACCTCGACGCCGTCGTGCGGCCCGACCGAGAACACGCCGCGCCGGATCCCCCATTCCGGATCGCTGCCTTGCACCCGGTCCGTCTGCAGCAGCGCGGCCACACTGTCCCACGCCGGCATCGCGAAGTCGCACGCGATCGACCACTGGACCAGCGCCGGTGCGCCGGCGCCGCGGTCCCAGCTCCGGCCGACCAGCGGGCGTTCTGGCGTGGCGTGGAACTCGACGATCGGATCCTGCGCGAGCAACGCAGCCGCCAACCACAAGCTGTGCATGGCGCGAGGATCGCCGCGCGTGGTGAGGCGTCGGTGAAGAGAACGTGACGCGAGGTTGACGTGAACCGCACCCGGCGCGACGCTGGCCCGGCTCGCCTCGTCCCGTCTCCCCTCCACCGCCCATGCCACGCTCGACGCTCTGGCGCGGGGTGATCCCCGCGATCACGACTCCGTTCCGCGACGACCTCACGATCGACCACGACACGCTCGGCCGGCAGGTGCGGCGGCTGCTCGAGGCCGGCTGCAGCGGAATCCTCGCGCTCGGCTCGCTCGGCGAAGCCGCGACGCTGACGTTCGACGAGAAGCGCGCCGTGCTGCGCACCTGCCTCCGCGCGGCGGAAGGGAACACCGTGTTGGCCGGGATCTCCGCCCTCGCGACCGCCGATGCCGTCGCGCTCGCCCGCGACGCGGCGGATGCAGGCTGCGCGGGCCTGATGCTGCTGCCGCCGTACGTCTACGCCGGCGACGCGCGCGAGACCGCCGCGCACTTCGAGGCGCTGCTGGCGGCGACCGCGCTGCCCTGCATGCTCTACAACAACCCGCCCGCGTACGGGACCGACGTGCCGCCGGAGGCCGTGCTCGCGCTCGCCGGGGCACACGACAACCTCGTCGCGGTCAAGGAGTCGAGCGGCGACCTCCGCCGGATCACGGCGTTGCGCGCGCTTGCCGGTTCACGGCTCGAGCTGCTGGTCGGAATCGACGACCTGCTGCTCGAAGGGGTGCAGGCCGGCGCCACCGGCTGGATCGCCGGCCTGGTCAATGCATTGCCGCGTGAATCGGTCGCGCTGTTCGATCTGGCGTTCGCCGGCGACGTGGCGGCGGCGCGCGAGCTGTACGACTGGTTCCTGCCGCTGCTGCGCTTCGACACCGGGCCGAAGTTCGTGCAGAAGATCAAGCTCGCGCAGGAGATGTTCGGGCAGGGCTCCGAGCGGGTCCGACCGCCGCGCCTGCCGCTGACCGGCGACGAACGGCGTGACGTGCTGGCGACGATCCGCATGGCGATCGAGCAGCGGAGCTGACTTTGGTGCGGAATCAGCGCTCGATCTGCACCGTGCGCAGCTCGGTGTAGAACGCGCGCGCAGCCGGTCCCTGCTCCCGGCCGCCGTAACCGGACTCCTTGATGCCGCCGAACGGCGCATGCGGATCGACCCCGGTGGTGTCGGCGTTGACGCGCACCATGCCGGCTTCGATCCGCGCCACCCAGTCCATCGCGGCGTTCAGGTCCCGCGTGAACAGCGACGCGCTGAGCCCGTAACGCGTCGCGTTCGCGAGCCGGATCGCATCGTCGATGCCGCTGGCGGTGAACAGGCACAGCACCGGACCGAACAGCTCCTGCTGCGCCAGCGATGCATCCGGCGCGAGCCCGCCGAGGATCTGTGGCACGACCCAGTGGCCCGGCGCACGCGGCACCGTCCCGCTCCACAGCGTTTCACCGCCAGCAGCAGCCACGGCGGCATCGATCCGGCTACGCGCGTCGTGCGAGATCACCGGCCCGACGGCGCAGCGCTCCTCCTGCGGCGGCAACACCGCGAGCTCGGCGGCGGCCTTGCGCAGCTCGTCGACGAACGGCCCGAGCACCGCGGCGTCGACGACGACGCGGCTGGTCGCGGTGCACTTCTGCCCGGCGTAGCGGAACGCACCGCCGGCCACCGCGCGCGCGGCGCGCGGCAGATCGGCATCCGCGAGGATCACGGCCACGTTCTTGCCCCCCATCTCCGCCTGCACGCGCGCGCCACGCTCGGTGCAGGCGACCGCGACGCGCCGGCCCGCCGCACCGCTGCCGGTGAAGCTGACCGCAGCAACTCCCGGCTCAGCGCACAGCGACGCACCGGTCTCCCCATCGCCATGCAGCAACGCGATCGCACCGGGCGGCAGGCCGGCAGCATGCGCCGTGCGCACCAGCAGGTCGGAGCAGAGCAGCGCGCGTTCGCTTCCCTTCCAGACCACGGCGTTGCCGAACGCGAGCGCCGGCGCCGCCTTCCAGATGGGGATCGCGAGCGGGAAGTTCCACGGCGTGATCAGCCCGACGACGCCGAGCGGGCGGCGCAACGCGAGCTGCAACGCGCCGTCGCTCTGCGCCGGGATCACGCTGCCGCCGTCGCGCACCGCCTCGCCGGCGAAGTAGGTCAGGATCGCTGCCGCGCGCGCGACTTCGCCGCGCGCTTCGCCGATCGGCTTGCCGACTTCGGCGACCAACGCCGCGGCCAATTCGTCCGCCGCCTGCTCGACCGCGCGCGCCCAGCGCAGCAACCAGGCCGCCCGCTGCGGTCCCGGCGTCTGCGCGAGCTCGTCCGCGGCCTGCGCAGCGCGATCGACTGCACGACGGACCGTCGCGGCATCGGCACTGACCGCGCGCGCCACGACGCGCTCCGGCTCACCAGGCGACCGCGTCTCCAACCCGCGCGAGCCGGCCTCGAGCGGTGCCCCGCCGATCCAGTGCGGCAGCCGGAGCGGCGCCGTCATCCGGCCGGCGCGACGCAGCTCACTGCGCCCGCTCCACCTTGACGAGGACTTCCTGCGACTCGGCGCCCGCGGCGAGCTCGATCCGCTGCATCTGCTCACGATGCTGCGGCAGCAGCAGCTCGTACGAACCGGGTGCCAGATGATCGAACTCGGCGAGCCCGTCCTCGGCCGTCACCCCGGACGTCAGCCAGGCCCCCTGCCGGCGCAGCACGACCGTCACCAGCGCGAGCCCCCGCTGCTCGGGGGTCTGCACGCGGACGCGCAGCCGCGTGCCGCGCTGCAACACGATCGGCAGCGGCTCGCTGCGCAGCAGGTCGGCCGGGATGTCGACGAGCTGCGTGCCGGGTGCGAACCCGGGTGCGGCGACCTGCACGCGGCGGGAATGCGGTCCGATCCCGTGGATCGAGAACCGGCCCTCCGCATCGCTGCGCAGCGCCGGCGCGAAACCCGGCAGCGCCAGGTCGAGCGCACGGCCGACGTGGATCGTGGCACCGGCGACGCCGCGACCGTCCGGTCCGACGACGCGCCCCTGCAACTGGGCTCCCTGCTCCAACAGGATCGTGCCGAGGTCGTGGTCTTCGTCCGCGCGCAGATCCACTTCGACGCGGTGCGGCGCGAGGCCACGCCCTTCGATCGACAGCAGGGCGCGGCCGGCCGGCAGCTCGACGAGCCGCAGCTCGCCGGCCGTCAATTCGACGACGCGGCCGAGGATCGTCCGCTGCCGGACTTCGGCCGGCTTCGCCTCCGGCGGCAGATCGAGCGGATCGAGCCGCACGATCGCATTCGTGATCGGCGTGCGCGCCGGCAGGGCCAGCACCTTCGCCGTGACCGACCGCGCGCGCGGACCGAGCGGCAGCACGATCACCAGGTCCTCGGTCATCTCGCGCGGCACCGGCTGCTGCAGCACGACTTCCGGATCGAACTTGATCACGCGCAGCGTCGTGCCGTCGCTGCGCTCCGGCACTTCGATGACGAACCTGCCGTCCGGGCCGCTGCGCGCGCTCGCGCCGGCTTCTTTCAGCACCAGGAGCAGCGTCTCCGGCACCGGCTTGCCGGCGAGGTCGACGACCTTTCCGCTCACCTGGCGCACCGGCTCGCAGCAGATCTCGAGCGGCGCGACCGGACGGCCTGCTTCGATCTCCAGCGGCTTGTCGAGCGTCTCGACGCGCGCCGTCGAGAAGCGCGCGCGCAACCGGTAGCGGCCCGGTCCGAGCTTGCGCAGGTGGAAGTCACCGTTCGCGTCGGTGACCGCGTAGTCGGCGATCAGCTGACCGCGGTTGGCGAACACGACGGCACCCGGCAACGGCTGCCCGCCGCGCACGACGCGACCGTGCACCTCGACCGGCGACTGCAGCTTCACGTCCGCCAGCTCGAGCGGCATGCCCGGCTCCGGCACGACGATGTCGAGTTCCTGGACCGCGTGCGACGCATGCACGAGCACGAGTTGCACGCGGCCGGCCGGCAGCATCGTGATCGTGAAGCGCCCGTCGCGATCGGTGACTGCGAGCACCGTGTCGCGCGCGACCGGTCCCCCGCCGAGGCGTTTCGATTCGCGCACCTTGACCCCGGCGAGCGGCTCGCCGTCCGGCCCGAGCACGCGACCGGTCACCCGCGGCGCCGGCTGCAGCTCGAGCGGGAGCTCGGTCTGACCGTCCTCCTCGATCCGCACCGCCAACGAACGCTCGCCGCCTGCACCGAGCGCGAGCTCGCCGCCGTGCAGCTCCAGCCGCGCCATCCCGGCCGAGTAGCGGCCCGGGAAACCCCAACTGCCGTCCTTCGCGCGAGCGGCGATTCCGACCTCGCCGCCGTTCGTCAACAGGCAGAGAGTCGCGTCGTCCCCGAGCTGCTGGCTGCCGTCGAGCTGGATCGAGACCCGCGATCGCGGCACCAGCTCGAGGCTCAGGTCTGCCGAGTCCGACCTCGGCACGGCCAGCGTGCTGGTCGTCGAGAAATCCGGATGCCGGACCTCGACGCGCAGATTGCTCGGGCCGAGCCCGCCGACCGTGAACCGGCCGTCCGGCCCGGTCTGCGTCGTGAACGGCACGAACAGCGCACCGTTCCAGCTCGGTGGGAACAGCCGCACTTCGGCCCCGGCGATCGGGCGCGAGCCGGCGCCCGCCGCCGTCACGCGGCCGTTCAGCACGAGCCCCTTCTCCTGCAACCGGATCCGCAGCAGCTCGGACGCCCCGATCGTGACTCCGCTCAGCGTGGCCGGTTGGTAATCCGGATGCCTCACCGTCACGCGCACGACATCCGGCTCCAGCGACGTGAACTCGAACGTCCCACTCGCCGTCGTCTTGACGGCAACGGCGGGCGTCGCGGCCCAGACGTTCGGTTCGACGAACACCTCGGCGCCACGCAGCGGCGAGCTGTCCGGCAGCTCGACGATCCCTTGCAGCCGGAAGCCGGGCATCGTGCGCAGCTCGATCTCCGGATCGGCCAGCGAGACCTCGGCTCGCGTCGTCGCGATGCGCGGCCCGGTGACTTCCAGCAACTGGCCGTGGGCACGTTCGGTGTGGAACCGGAACCGCCCATCCGCAGCAGTCAGGATCGTGTCGACCGTCTCCTCTTCGCGCGTCGGGAACGGAGCGCGGCGCTGCAGCAGATTCACGCGCGCTGCCGCCAGCGGGCGCCCGTCCGGGGCATAGACGATCCCAGCGACCGGGTTCGTGATCTGCTTGCGCGCGGGCGGGACCTCGCTGCGCATCGTGCCGGCGGCGGGCTGCGACGGTTGCGGCGGCGGGGGGGTGAGCTGCGACTCCGGCGCCGGCAGCTCCGGCACGACCGGCCCCTCCTGCGACTGCAGCACGACCCAGAGCAGCGCCGCGACCGAGACCGCGAGCAACAGGAAGCCGATCCGCTTCATCGCAGGCCCCTCGTGGCCGGCCGGCTCTGGCTGTTGTCACGACATGCGGAACCCATCATTCGCTCCCACACAACATCGTCCGCAGCCTGCACCAGCGCTCCTCGCCGCCCGGCTTGCCGAGCTCGAGCTCGTCCAGGATCCCGGCGATGCGCGGTGCCAACGCGACGCGGTCGCCGGTGAGCTGGATCGCCTGCACCGCTGCGGCGGCCGCCTCCGTGTCGCGGCCGGCCAGCGCGTGCGCGCGGAACCGCGCCAGCAGCGGCCCGGGATCGTCGACCGCGAGCCAATGCCAGCTCTGCGCCGCGTTCAACAACGCCTCGTCGTCGCCACTGCGCTCCGCGAGCAACGTGCGCAACTGCGCGCCGCTCGGGCCATCCGGGATCTGCTCCAGCAGTTGGTCGGAACGTGGCTTCAACGCCTGCACGTAGTCCGCCTTCGGCTTCAGCTCCAGCAGCCGGATCCAGGCCGCGATCTGCAGCTCGACCGGCATCTCGCTGCCGTCACCGAACGCCGGCGGCGGTGGCGGCTCCTGCAGCAACGCGAACACGTACCGCCAACTCTGCAACGGTGACCGCGGTGCCACGCGCTCGTCCAGCAGGCGCAGCGCCGCGTCGGACGCCGCCCGCTGCGCCGGCAGGTCACCGCGGGCCGCCATCGCCGTGCGCGCGGCGGTCGCGAGCTGGCGCTCGAGGCCGCTGTAGGCGAGGTCGCCATACGCGACGCTCGCAGGCAGGCTCTGCGGCGCCAGCTCGCGCGCCAGCGCGGCGAGCTCACGGCAGACCCCGAACGGCAGCTCGAACGACATCAGATGCGAGGTCGGTGCCCGGTGGTGGTTGCAGAACGCACCGAGCAGCAGACCGGTCAGTTGGGCACCACCCTCAGGCGCCTCGGCGAGCAATCCCTCCAGCCGCGTGCGCAGCGCCGCGACCCCTTGCGGTGCTTCCCAGTCGAGCAGCGCGAGCAGCAGCTGCGGCAGCCACGCCCCGGACCGCGTCATCGTGGCGCGGATCAGATCGTCGCGCGCCGCGTCCGGCTCGGCGACGGCCGCGGTCAGCGACGCGACGGCGCGCATCAGGTACAGCGAGTAGACGCGCAGGATCGTCGGTTCGTCGCCGGCGCGGAAACGCGGGGCGTTGGCATCGATCAGCCGCGTCAGCTCGTTGCGCGCGCCGTAGCCATTGCCTTCGGCCAGCATCGGCGCGATCCCGGGCGCCGGATCGTCGGCCAGCGCGAAGCGCAGCTGCTCCACCGCGTCGCCATCGACCTGCAGCGCCTCCGCCTGCGCGAGCAGCGCGAACGCGCGCACCGCGCCCGGCGCGTGCTCCAGCGGCAGGCCGAGCAGCGCATCGAGCAAGCCGGGCGGTCCGGCCGCCGAGCCAGGGTCTCCCTGCGCCGCGGCCACGGCGCCCTGCAGCAGACTCTCATGGTTCGCCTGCAGCAGCCGCAGCCGGTTGTCGCGGTTGCGCGTCCACATGCCGAACGAGACCAGCAGCAGCAACAGCGACAGCAGGATCGCCGCCGTCGTGCCTGGGTTCTTGCGCGCCGCGCGCATCGCGCGGGTGAACACCGATTGGCGCCGCATCCGGATCGGTTCCCCATCGGCGATCCGCTGCAGGTCGCGCGCCAGCGTCTCGCCGTCCGGATAGCGGTCGGCCGGGTCCTTCTCGAGGCAACGGTTGAGCAGCAGCTCCAGGTCGCGCGGCGCCTTCGGCAGCAGCTCGCGCAGCCGGCGCGGACGCGATTCGAGCAGGACCTGCAGCACGCTGTCGGAGTCGGCGGTCGGCAGCGGCAGCTCGCCGGTGAGCACCTCGAACATCGTGACGCCCAGCGAGTACAGGTCGCTGGCCGGACCGACGCCGCGGCCGAGCGCCTGCTCCGGCGACGCGTAGGCAAGCGTGCCGAGGAAGCCGCCGGCCGAAGTCAGCGCCAGGCTGCCGCGCTGCTCGCCGAGGCTCTTCGACAGACCGAAGTCGGCGAGGGCGAGGTTGCCGGCCGGATCGACCAGCAGGTTCCCCGGCTTGATGTCGCGGTGCAGGATCTTGCGGGAGTGCGCGTGCGCCAGCGCGTCGGCGACGCCGGCGAACCGGCGCGCGGCTTCGCGCGGTTCGTACAGCGGCTGCTTGCGGCGGCGCGCGCCGGCGATGTGCTTGTCGAGGCTGATGCCCTGCACGCGCTCCATCGCGAAGAACAGCAGCCCGCCCGCTTCGCCGTAGTCGTAGATCGGAACGATGTTCGGATGGTGCAGCGCGGCGTTCGCGCGCGCCTCCGAGCGGAAGCGCCGGCGCATGCCGGTGTCGGCCGACAGCGCCGGCGAGAGGACCTTCAGCGCGACGTCGCGCTCCAGCGTCTCGTGCCAGGCCTCGTAGACCGTGCCCATCCCGCCGCGGCCGAGCAGTCCTGTGATGCGGTATTCGCTGATCTGCTCCGGCAGGTCGGTCTGGTCGTTGACCAGCTCGTCGAGGAAGTCGATCGCGTGCAAGCGACGGCGCAGGTCGGCCGCCGAGTCGGTCTGGTCGTTCTGCAGCGACTCACGGGCGCGGCGCTGCGCGCGCCGGTCGCCGGCCAGCAGCTCCGCCATCCGCCGGTCCGCCTCGCTCGGCGGCCCGCCCGCCTCGAGCTCGGGGCGGGTCTCCGTCACAGATCCAGCTCCTCGCCGAGCCGCTTCAAGGCGCGGCCGAGCAGCAGGTGGATCGCGTTCTCGCTGCGCCCCATCCGCTCGGCGATCTCCTTGACCGGGAGACCTTCGATCCGGGCATACAGGACCACTTCGCGGTGGTCTTCCGACAGCCGGCCGAGGGCCTGCTCGAGCAGGCCCAGGCGGTCCTTGCGGTCGGCAGCCGTGACCGGACCGGACCGGCGGTCGGCGAACGGGAAGTCGGTGCGCATCGCTTGCTCCCGACGCGGATCGCGGGCGGCCACTCCGACCTGGTCGCGCAGGATCCGGGCGACCTTGCGCTTGGCGAGCACGACGAGCCACGCACCGGCGTTCGCCTCGTCCTCGAGCGTGTGCCAGGAATTGATCGCCTCGATCGCGACCTCCTGGAGCACGTCCTCCGGGTCCATCCGGGTCCGGAGCTCCGGCCCCATGCGGAGGTAGATCACCGACAGCAGCCGGTCGCGGTAGCGCTCGAATGCGGCGTCGGGGGTCAGGGTCATCGGAGCGGGGAATCTAACGGGTGCGGGGGGCGGGAATCAGGGATCGCGGCGGGGTGAGGGCGGCGGTTGCGGGAGGCTCGGGGATCGGCCGACGGCATCGAGACTCAGGTCGCGGATCCGCGGTACTGCTCCGGCACCGCTTGGCCGGCGCGGCGGTAGGCGCTGGTGACGCACTGCTCGTAGTCCGCTGGCAGCAGGTCGCGCAGTCCGATCTCGAAGACCTCCCGGCGCTCGCTCAGCCGCGTGAGCTCGAGGTTCTGGATGCTGTGGCGTCTGAGCAGCGCGGCAACCCGCGCCGACACGATCCGCGTCATCGAAGCACGCCCGTTTCGGTCCCGGATGTCGACGCAGAAGTCCGCGCCGCCTCACGACGATTCGTCGAAGTAGTGCCCGACGAATACCGGCCCGTACCCGCTCGGATACTCCTGCAGCTCGATCGCGCTGCGTGCGAGGTCGATCCGACCGCAGCGTCCGGTGACGGCGAACCCGGAGTAGCCGTCGACCAGACGTCCCGACTTGTCGAACACCACGACTGGGTAGGTCGTCCATCCGGTGGGTCGACCGCATCCAGGTGCGCGATGGTAGCCTATTGCTCCACGATGAAGCCCCGCACCTGCTCTGTCCGCGTGAGCGCATCGGAGGCAAGGCGGAGCCTCGCCACGCTGTTGGACCGCGTTTCTGCCGGCGAGGAGTTCGTCATCACGAGGCATGGCTCGCCTATTGCGACGCTGCGGGCGTGCGACGCGGCGGTGGACCCGCGGAGTATGCAGCGGGCCATCGACGGCATCCTCGAACTGCGGTCGGAGTTCTTGCGGCAGGGGCCGGGGATGACGCTCGAAGAGATACGGACCGGCATCGCCGCTGATCGCAAGTGAGCGTGGGCATCTGCTGTGCACCGGCCGAGTGCCGGCTCGATCGCGCGAGCTGAGCTTCGATGAGCACGGGTTGACGGGTTTCTCGCGGTGCTCGACAGTCTCGCTCGTCCGTTCTGCAGGAGTCACAGATGGAAGCCTCGTCGAGCCGTCGGGCAACGGCTGTTCTGGGAGTTGTTGTCGTAGCTGCCGGCCTGACCTTCTTGTTCGGGTCGAGCGGTGCTGCGCACGAGAAGCGGGAGACTGCACCAGCACCACCAGCTTCGGCTGACGCACCGAGGCCGTCCGCCCCAGACGCGACGCACGTCAACGAGGTCGTGCCGGATCGGGCGCAGGGTCGCGTTGAGGTGCCAGTCGCTGAGCCGACGACTGCGCCCGATGTTCCTGATGAGACGGTCCCGATTCCGGATGGCGTTCCACCACCGACGGGGAACACGGAGGTGATGAACATGCTCGCGGACATGAGGTTCAACGGTGTGCAGATGCCCAACCCGCCGCTTCAGCCATCCGAGCAGGACTGGATCGAGCTGGCGAAGGCGTGGGAGCGCATGGGGCGCGAGATCCAGCTCTGTGAGAGCGAACGCTTCAAGCGCATTCGCGAGCTGGGCAGCGCACGGATGGAGCAGGGTCTCGCCGATGTCTACAACGCTGACGACTACCCTGCCCCGGACCCGAAGGACCCGAACGCGAAGGATCTGCGACCCTGGGTTGGCCGGGATCCCGATCAGGAGGTGATGGTTACCTACCGCGACAATCCACGGACAGGAAGAGAGCAGGTGTTCGTGGTGCGGATGCTGCCTGGCACCGACGCGAAACTGGATGCTGCTGTAGCAAAGTCCGAGAACGCGAAGCGTATGCGGGTCGCCTACGCGAACACGGCCTTCGCTCCGTACTTGCCGTACCTGAACCCGCCGAAGAAGGAGTCGAAATGATTCTGCTCGCGAAGATCGCGATCAGCGGCGTGTGGTCCAGCGGATGAGGGGCTAGGCGGATCCCCGGCACGCGGTTGGACCGCGTTTCTGCAGGCCACGACGCGCGGCGCGTCATCGCGACGCTGCGGGCGCGCGACGCGGCGGTGGACCCGCAGAGGATGCAGCAGGCCACCGACTGCATCCTCGAGCTGAGGTCGGAGTTCCTGCGGCAGCGGTCGGGAATGACGCTCGAAGAGATACGGACCGCCATCGCCGCGGATCGCAAGTGAGCGTGGGCATCTGCCTGGCCATGACACCGGCCGAGCGCCGGATCCTCGCTCGAGCTGACTACTTGCGGGACGGATTGCGCTGCTGCTCGGCGAACAGCCGCTCGGCATCCGCGCGGTGTCGCTGTGCCTCGGTCTCGTCGCCTAGCCGAGTGAGTACCGTCGCCAGGTTGCCATGCGCGATCGCGAGCTTCGGGTCGAGCTGGATCGCATGCTGCAGCTCCGCGGCTGCCTCGGCGAGCTCACCGAGCTGCGTCAAGGCGTAACCCAGGTTGTTGCGGACCATCGCGGCCTTCGGATCGAGCTCGAGCGAGCGGCGCAGCGCTGCTACGGATCCCGGGAGGTCGCCGCGCATGCCGAGGATCTGACCGAGCAGGGCGTGCGCGCGTGCATCCTGCGGATCGAGCGAGAGTGCGGCGCGCGCGTGCTCCAGCGCCTCGTCGAGCTTGCCCAGACGCGCGAAGTCCTCACCGAGATTGCGGCGGGCGTTCGCGTAGTCCGGCGCCAGTTCGACCGCGCGCACGTGGTGCTGCACGGCTGCGTCGAGGCGACCGAGATCGCGCAGACTCACGCCGAGGTCGTCGTGGGCTTCGTGGTACATCGGCTTCAGCCGGATCGCGTTCTCGAAGTGCAGAACGGCCTCCTCGTTGCGTCCGAGGCGACCCAGCGCATTGCCGATCTCCCGGTGCGCGCCGGCGTGTTCAGGCACCGCGCGCAGCACCGCGCGCTGGCACTCGATCGCTTGCTCGAGCTGACCCGCGCGGCGCAGCTCGATGCCGCGTTGGTGTTCGGCCTCTGGTCCAGGCGCACAGCCAGCAGCGACGCAACAGATCAGAACGAGCCAAAGGCTGTGGTGCGTCACGGTTGCATCGGTGGCATTCAGTTGCGGGTTCGGAGCAGCAAGTACGTGATGAACGCCGCCAGCACCAGCAGCACCAGCAGGCTCATGCCGATCCACTGCGACACCGGAGTGCGCATGGCGCGGCGCCGGATGTCGTCGAGTGTGCCGTCGGACTCCGTCTCGCGCATCCCACGCGACCGGAGCTCCTCGCGCACAGCGGGCGGGAGGTCTGCGACCTTGGTCCGTCGCAACCGCGCAGGCCAGAGCGAGAGGAACTGTCGAAGTCCCAGGCGCCGCGTGCGCGTGAGGAACGCCTGGATCGCCGGCTGGTATGCAGGCTGGTCCCTTCCCGCGAGGAGCAGGTAGCGCCCCGCTTCGAACGGATCGCGCATCTGCAGCAGGACCCAACCAATCTGTTCGAGTGCGTCTGGATCGAAACCCGTCTGCTGCAGGCGATTCCGCAGGATCTCCTTCGCCCGCCCGAAGTCACCTTGCTGCAGCTGACGCGTGACCTTGGCGTCGAATGGTGCTCGGGGAAGGTCGGGGGAAGTCATCCCTGCTGCTCCAACCCCGGCTCGAACCGCCACACCGCCCAGACGGCGCAGTCCGCGTGGTTCTCATCCGGGTAGCACGTCGCCAGTGCGGATCGGATCGCATACGCGCGGCTCGCACTGGTCACCAGGCCGCACGCGGAGAGATCCTGCGGCGTGAACGCGCGCGCAAAGCCGGTGCAGTTCGCCAGCGCACTGATTCCGGTCGCCTCTTCGATCAGGTCGAAGCCCAGGAATCGGAAGTCCTGCAGCTGCGCATGCTGCAACTCGTGCTCCGCAGGCTCCCGTGCCAACGCAAGCAGCTGATGTCGCACCGGCTCGAATCGATCCTGGACGCGGCGACGTGCGAACTCGATGTCTCCGAAGCAGCCGAACAGGTGCTCACCGAAGACGACGTGCGGCCAGTCGGCTGCCTCGTACTCGCACAACAGCGGGGGATTCAACATGCAGTCGAGCCCGACGACTTCGGCGAGGTGCGCGTATCCCGACCACGCGATGTAACGCGCCCATGCGTCACCGGACGCGGGCGAGAAGCGCTCGACGAAGCGATAGCCGGCGATCACGGCCCTCGCATTGCCTCCCCGCTGCGGACACTCCCGGACCTATGCCACCGCTGCGGCAGCTCACACTTCATCGGTCAAGTCGTCCACATCACTCGTCGGATGCGACCACTCCGCATCGAATGCCTGGCGGATCCTCTGCAGTACCGCACTCACATCGTGGCCTTCGCGTTGGTACGCCCGCGCAACATGCCGCATGAGGTCCACCAACAGCAAGCCCCACGCGCCGACCTCCTTCCAGTGCGTACGCAGCGTCAACTGCTGCCCATTCTTGCGTGCGGCCCAGACCCGGAGGACCTCGGTTGCGTCCTCACTATCCGCGAGCGGGGGTGGCTCGAGTTCGCGCTTCCTCTGGTGATGTCCACACATGATGGTGCCCCGATCGCAAGGACTGACTACTTGTGCGACTGCGCGCGCTTCAGTTCGGCGTCAGGCTTGCCGAGGCGCCCGAGCGTCTCGTCGAGGTTACGTCGGGCGTTCGCACAGTCCGGCGCCAGCTCGACCGCACGCCTGTGGTGCTGCAGCGCTTCGTCGAGGCGGCCGAGATCACGCAGAGTGACGCCGAGGTCGTCGTGGGCTTCGTGGTAGGTCGGCTTCAGCCGGATCGCGGTCTCGAAGTGCGTCACCGCCTCCGCGTTGCGACCGAGGCGACCGAGCGCATTGCCGAGTTCCCGGTGCGCTTCAGCATGCTCAGGCACCGCGCGCAGCACCGCGCGCTGGCACTCGATGGCCTCCTCGAGCTTCCCGGCGCGGCGCAGCTCGATGCCGCGCTGGTGTTCGGCCGTTGTCCGTGCATCGATTCCTCCAAACGTCTGCAGGCACCCAATCAGCGTGACCGCGTGCACAGCCCAGAAGCGCTCGCCCCGATCCAAGGTCCCGAGTGCCCGCGCGATCAGTAGCAGCAGGGCGGAACAACCAGTCGCGATCAGGATGTACGACCAATGCACGCCGACGATCAGACCGCTCGTCGATACGGTCACCACGAGACCGAGACCAAGCAACATCGTCAGCAAAGGGTCTCTACCTCTGCTCAATGCGACGGCCGGTGCCCAGTAGGCGATGCCTAGCAACAGAGCCAGAACCGCCATGAAGGGCCACACCAGCAGCGGCACGCCGCCCGGGCAGAGCCAGGACGCTACTCCGCGACGAATGCCAGCTTCAGGTGCTTGCGGAATCTCCGGCATTCGCTCAACGGCGCGCCTCGACGACCCGTGCGTGGATCGCCCTGAGCTCGGGCAGGATCGCGCGGAAGCACTCGACGAGGTCCTGCACGCCGCGCACGGCTTTGGGAAAGGCGATCCCGTACACCCCCCATCTGCCTGGTTCCGGTGCGGAAATCGTCTGGGTCGCGAACGCACCGACTTCCCACACGATGCCGGCACGCGAGCCATCCGGGGCGACCACGAAACCATCGCCGTACTCGCAACCCTCCGGATCGTCGTCGAATGCGCTGATCGCGCCGAAGCGCCACCCGTCCGTCAGCGTCTCCTCGAGGATCGGGAAGCCGTGGTACACCGGTGCGTCCGCAGGCCTGGCCAGGAACGCCGGCAACTTCGGATCCGCGGACGCGGCCGCAGGATCCATCAGCACCCGCTGGCCGGGTCTCCGTTGCGGCGGCTCGTCCACGTCCGTCACACCAGATCCAACAACGCCCCCGCCAACCCCAACACCGGCGACCCGCTCGGCTGCCCCGCCATCGGGCCGTCCTTGTGCACGGCCGCCGCGCTGATGTCGAGGTGCACCCACGGCAGCGGCAGCGCGCCCTCCTTGTCGTGTTGCTCCAGCGCGGCCGCGCGCTCGAGGAAGCAGAACGGGAACTGGTGCCCGCGCGGCGTGTCGACCGACGGCTTGGTGTTGCACTGCGGCATCACGTCGTTGATCCCGCGTGCAGCGACCATCTCGTAGTCCTCACGCCGGATCGGCGAGTGTTCGAACGGATCGCCGAGCTGCTCGCCGGCCGCCTGCAGCAGTTGCGGCACGCGTTCGGTCGATGCGGCGCCGTTCGCCATGACGGCCGGATACGGCCCGTACGCCCGACCCACGTGACCGGTCAGCGTCGCGAGCGACGCGAGCAGCGGCAGGTTCGACGCCAGCGCCTCCTCGCGCAGCGCTGCCAGCAGATCCGCGAGCACCATGCGACCTTCGGCATCGGTGTTCCCGATCACGAGCGGCACGCCGGCGCGCGAAGTCATGATCTCGTCGCTGACGTAGCTGTCCGGCCCGATGCTGTTGCGGACGAGACCGAGATACGCGGTCGCGCGCACCTGCGGGCGCAGCGCAGCCAACACGGCGAAGAACCCCGCCACCGCGGCGGCGCCCCCCTTGTCCTTCGACATGCCGGCCATCGCGCCACCGACCTTCAGGTCGGCGCCGCCGGTGTCGTAGGTCACCCCCTTGCCGGCGAAGAACAGGCTGCGCCCGCCGCCGCCGTCGTAGCGCAGCTTGACGACGCGCGGATGGTGGCGCGCAACCGCGAGGCTCGCGCGCGCAACGGCCCCGAGCAACGGATACGAGCGCAGGATCTGGCGCGTGTCCCGCTCGACGGAGACCTGCACCTGGCTGCCGGCGAACTCCTTCTCGACCCACGCGGCGAACGGCTCCGGCGCCATGAACTCCGGATCGCCTGCCGTCAGATCACGCGTCAGCGCGAGACCATGGTTCAACGCATTCGCGCGCCGGCCGAGCTCGCGATCGGCGCCATCCGCGGCGAGCGCGATTCCGTCCACGACTGCAGCCCCGCGCGCAGCGATCTGCGGATGCCGCCAACACGCCTGGAGTGCACCGAGCGCCGTGAGCAGCGGCGCCTGCGCATAGCGCGGTTGCGCATGCGGCGCCGCCATGACGACCGGGCGCCGCGCGCCGGCGGCGAGCGCACGCATCGTTCCCGCGAGCGCCGCTTCGCGATAGCGACGCACGTCGTTGGTCCAGTGCGCGAGGTCTCCAGTCGGCGCGAGCACGAGGCGCCCGCCCGGCGCGGCTTCGCAGGCGACGATCGAAGGACTCCTGCCGTGCGGCGGATCGACGCGCGCGGCGACGTCGATCGCGATCCGCAGTTCCATCGGCAACGGCAGCGTGCCGAACGGCGGCTGGCCGACGAGCACGAGGGCATCCCCACCGGCCAGCGCATCGAGATTCGCGACGGTGAGCTGCGGCAACGACGAGCGCGAGGTCATCGGCGCACTGTAGCCCGGCACCCGGTGCGGACCGAACGGCCGCGTCGGGCGGAAATGGAACCGTCCGACCGCAGCACGACGTTCCGCGCCCCTCGCGCCGACCTGGGCGTGAACGCGCTCGGGACTTCAGTCTGCCTGCCCGGTTGGGCGATCGTGGGAACGCGACTGCGGCAGAGCATGCAGGATTGCATGCTTCGCATGCCGCCGAGGTGATCATCCGACGGGGGCCGTTCCATGACTGCGACCAGAAGCGCCGCGCTCTCCGCTGACGAGGCGGACGATCTCGAATCGAAACGATCCTGGGTCCGTGGCCACTACGCGGAAGGATCGCAACACAAGTACGACACGCTCGCCGGCAAGCTCGCGCTGCTGGACGCGATTCTCGCCAACGGCTGGGTCGCACCGCAGGAGACCGTCAAGCTGCAAGCCCTCGGCGTGACGTTCGGCGACGCACTCGCGCAGCAACTCGGCCTGCGCTGGGTCGCAGTCGAGGACGAGTACGGACGGGATCCCGCGCTGGTCCTCGAGGGCACGTCCCTCAGCCTGTTCCCGCTCACGATGATCTCCAAGCGGATCGAGAGCGGCGAATCCGTAGACGTCCACGCGATGTTCGAATGGGCCTGCCAGTCCGTGCAGCGCGTGCGCGACGAGGCCGATCGGGCCTGACGGGCTACAGGTACTCCGGCAACCGCCGCACCCGCCCATCCTCCCCGACGCACGCGAGCCGCGTGCTCCCGGTCGCGATCCGCTTCCCATCCGCGACACGGTCGATCTCGTAACCCAGCGTGATCGAGGCCGACCGCCGCTCGAGCACGCGCGTCGTCACGACCAGCTCGTCGTCGTACGTCGACGACGCGAGGTAGCTGACGTGCACCTCGACGACCTGCAGGAACACGCCGGACTCCTCCATCGAGCGATACGTCCGGCCGCGCGCGCGCAGCCATTCGGTGCGCGCCTCCTCGAACCAGTCGATGTAACTGCCGTGGTGCGAGACCCCCATCTGGTCGGTCTCGCAATAGCGCACGCGCAACCGGTGCGTGCCGACGTGGTCCGCGGGCCGGCTCATCGGGTGCGCGGGGGGAACCACGGCGCGCGGCCGCCGGCGATCCGTTCGCGCGCGCGCCGTTCGGCCAGCACCTCGGGGGGCGTGTTGGTCCGCCGACTCTCATCCAGCAGCTCGCCGACGCGCTCGCCGATCGCCGCGATCCGTTCCGCCGCCGGTGCGCGCCCCTCGATCTGCTGCCAGGCGCCGTGCACGAGCGCGCCGGCGTTGATCACGAAGTCCGGCGCATACAGGATCCCGCGCTCGAACAGCGCCTGCCCGTGTGCCGGCGCAGCCAGCACGTTGTTGGCGGAGCCGGCGATCGCGCGCGCCTGCAACTGCGGCAGCGAGCGGTCGTCGACGACGCCGCCGAGCGCACACGGGGCGAACACGTCGCACGGAGTCGCGATCGCTTCGACCGGATCGACCGCCTCGACGCCGAGCCTGGCCACGAGCTCGTCGACGACGTTGCGGCGCAGGTCGGCGACGACGACCTGGGCGCCGGCCTGCACGAGCTTCTCGACCAGCCGCAACCCGACGCCACCCAGCCCCTGGACCAACACGCGCGTCCCGGCGAGGCCGGGCCGGCCCAACCGCTGCGCGACCGCGGCGATCCCGGCCAGCACGCCGCCCGCGGTCAGATCCCCCGCCTCCCCGACCGGCCCGGACGGGAAGTGCGCGACGAACCGCGTCTCCTGCGCCATGACCGCGAGGTCCCCCGGCTCGGTCCCGACGTCCGGCCCGGTGCAGAACCGCCCGCCGAGCAGCTCGACATGTCGCGCCACGAGCCGGTAGGCCGCCTCGCGCTGCAGCTCGGGGGTCTGCACCAGGACCGCCTTGCCACCGCCACCCGGGATCCCGGCGCTGGCGCACTTCAGCGACATCGCTTCGGCCAGCCGCAGCGCGTCCGCGAGCGCCTCGTTCGGATCCGGATACGCCCAGCGCCGCACCCCGCCGAACGCCGGCCCCATACGCGTGCTGTGGATCGCGATCCACGCGGTCAGTCCGATCGCCGGCTCGCGCAGCAGCACGACCTGTTCGAACTCCCGGGCTGCGAGCTCTGCGACGTCCATCCGGTTCGACCGGGCCGACTGTACTGTGCGTCCCCCCCAATTCCCCGGGAAGGAATCGCGGCGAGCGCGATCCAACCGGCCCCGATCGGAAGCCTGATGAGAACGAGAACCGGCCTGATGCCGTCCGCCCTGCTCGTCCTGACCGCCTGCGCCGGCGCGCCGCAGCCGGCGGAGCCGGATCCAAAGCTGGAGGAGGACTTCCGCAAGCAGCGTGAGGCCGCCGCCGCGGCCGAGAAGCGCGAGACCTACGAGCTGGCGCTGATCCAGATCGATCAGGTCCTCGACAAGTTCGTGCAGGCGCTGGCCGAGTCCGGGATCTCGCGCGCCGATCTGCAGGCAGAGGGGCTCGCGCGCTTCCTGCGCGAGAACAGCAAGAAGTGGTACGACCAGCTGCTCGACTCGGCGATCGACGCGTCGATCCCGCGCAACCAGGCGATCGCAGTCGCCGTGCTCGGCTTCACCGGACAGCAGGAGGTGCGTGATCCGCTGTTGAACGCCCTGCGCTCGCCGGAGCCGGCCGTCGTCACCAACGCGGCGTTCGGCCTCGGCATGTTGATGGACCCGCGCACGCCGGTGGCGCCGCTCGCGGAGGTCGTCGAGGACAGCAAGCAGCCGATCGAGGCGCGGATCAGCGCGAGCAACGCGCTGATGCGGATCCAGGAGGTGCACTTCGAGCCGCAGAAGATCTACCCGGTCTGGGCACGCGTGCTCACGCCTGCGATCGGTGACGTGGACGGCCTGACCGTCGTGCATGCGCTGCGCGGGCTCGGCATGTCGCGTGACCCGCAGTACGCGCCGACCGTGCAGCGCTATCTGACGCACCCGGCACCGCTCGTGCGCGCGGCGGCGGCGGTCGCGCTCGGCCGGCTGGCGGCGGCCGATTCCTGGCAGCAGCTCCTGCCGTTGCTCGGCCCGGCCGAGATGAACCCCAATGTCCGCCTCGCGGCGCGCAAGGCGCTGGAGGCCCTCGCCGGCGGCGAGTCGCGCGGGTACGACGTCGCGGCGTGGCGCACGTTCTTCGAAAAGAACCGCTAGCCCTGGCGCTGGTGCTCTGCGCCTGCGGCGGCGAAACCGCGCCACCCGCGCCACCCGCGCCACCCGCCACCGTGCGCGCCGAGCTGCTGCAGCGGATGCACGGGATGCTGCAGGGGAAGCTCGACCGCACCGACCTCGAGCTGAGCTGCGCTGCCGACGGCACGACGCTGTCGATCCTGCGCATGCCGGAGCACCTGCGCGTCCGCGACGAGCCGGGCGGGCGCATGCGCCTGCGCATGCGCGACGAGACCTGGTGGCGGGATCCGGGTCAGCCGTTCCGCCGGATGACGCCCGCCGAGGAGCAGGAGCTGCGCGCGCTCGATGCGCTGGTCGCGGCCGTGCTGATGCAACCGCTCGCGCAGGCGAGCGGGATCACCCGTGGCGACGATGGCGCGCTGCGCTTCGATGCCGGCGGCGAAGCCTGGGAGCTCCGGCTCGCGGCTGACGGGCTGCCGGGCGAGCTGCGCGGCCCGCACGGCGGGACGCGGTTCGTGGAGTGGCAGGACAACGGGCTGACGGTGCTGCCGCGCCGCGTCGAGCAGGATGGGCGGAGCTGGGACGTGCAGATCCGGAGCTACGACCTGGTCGTGGATCCGAAAGCGTTCGAGCCGCGGTGACGCTGCCCGCCCGCCCGGAAGCCCCAAGTTCGCAACGCCTGCCGCAGCCGCCGCCACCCCGCTAGCCTGCGCGCATGCACCGACTGCCGCTGCTCCTCTCCACGCTGCTTCCCGCACTCCCGGCCCAGGAACCGGAAGGTGGCCCGCCCGGCGGTCAACCGCTGCCGCCGTGCACGGTGTACGCAGCATCCGGCCCGATGGCGGGGCAGGAGTTCGACGTAGCGGCGCGGATCGGCAATGGGCCGGGCGCGTTGCTGTTCGTGCACGAGCTGAACCGCAACACCGGCCCGGTCATCGGCGGGCTCGACCGGCTCGCCGTCGAGTTCGGGTGGACCGGGCTGCAGACGTTCACGGTGCTGCTGGCCGGCGATCGCAACGACGGCGAGGCGACGGTGAAGCGCAGCTCGGCCGCGATGGGGATGCACCGGCCGATGTTGGTCACCGTGGATGGCGCCGAGGGCCCTGGTGGCTACGCACTCGCGCGCAAGGGGACCCTGACGCTGGTCCTCGCCAACGAGGGCCGCGTGCACAAGTCGGTGACGCTGGTCGACACCGGCCGCAACGATCTACCGCGCCTGCGCGCGTTGCTCGAAGAAGTGACCGGCCCGGTGCCGACCGAGCCGGAGGCGCTGGCGCGCGCGATCGAACAACGCGCATCGCGCGATCCGGAGATCCTCCGCGCGCAGCTGCTCGACCTGCTCGTTGCGATGCAGCGCGACCGCGACCGCGCGCAGAACGCGGCGACGCGGCGCCCGAACGCGCGCATGCAGCGGGACGGTGCGCAGCCGGAGCCGGCCGCCGCCACCGAAGCCGAGGCCCGCCCGCGCGAAGGACGCGCACCCGAGGACGAGGAGCTGCGCACGCTGCTGCGCCGCGCGATCCAGCGCGCTGCCGACAAGACCGAGCTGGATGCGGTGTTCACGGCGATCGAGACCCGGGCTGGCACGAGCGCCGCGCTGAAGGACCAGACGGTCGAGATGTTCAAGCTGATGCTGAGCCTGGAATACGGCAACGACGACGCCCGCGCGCGCGCACGCGCGTTCCTCGACCGCAACAAATGAGCGTCGCCGCCGCGCGCTGCTCATTGCTGCTGGTTGCACTGGCGCCGCTGCTGCCGGCGCAGTTCGAGCACGAGGTGCTGCCGTGGCTGCAGAAGCAGGGTTGCGCGTCCGCCTACTGCCACGGCAGTGCGAGCGGGCAGGGGGGCTTCAAGCTGTCGCTGTTCGGCAGCGATGCCGCCGCCGACTGGGAGACGATCGTGCTCGGGCACGAGGGACGCCGGCTCGACCTGCGTGAGCCGGAACAGAGCCTGCTGCTGCAGAAGCCGACGCTGGCATTGCGGCACGGCGGCGGCCGGCGCCTGCAGACCGACTCGGCGGCGTGGCGTGCGTTGCGTGCGTGGATCGATGCAGGCGCGGCGTACCGGGACGAGCAGCCAGCGGCGCTCGCACGGCTCGAGCTGGTCGCAGCACCGCAGGGATTCCGCGCGCTCGCGTCGTTCGAGCGCGCCGGCGCTGCAGAGTCGCGCGACGTCACCGCGCTGGCGCTGTGGAACTCGACCGATCCGCGCGTTGCGACGGTCGGCGACGACGGGCAGGTCACGCAGCTCGGGGCGGGGATCACCTGGATCACGGCGCGCTACGGCAACCTGACCGAGCGGGCCGAGGTCGTCGTTCCGTTCGCGGAGCCGCAGGCGCCGCCCGTGATCGCGCATCCCCTCGCCGCGGCGTGGCGCGCGCACCTGGCGCGGCTGGGTCTCGAAGCCCCACCGAAGGCCTCCTCGTGGCTCCTCGCGCGCCGCCTCCATTTGGACCTCGCCGGCCGCGTCCCGACCGAGCAGGAGCTCGCGGAGTTCCTCGCCGATCCGGATCCGGGGCGGACCGCCGACCGGCTGTTCGCACGGCCGGAGTTCGCCGAAGTCTGGGCGCGGCACTTCGCCGACTGGTTGGAACTGCCACCGCAGCTCCGCTCCCGCGTCGAGCTCTGGCTTGCGCAGCAGATTCCTGCGAATGAGCTCGTGCGCCGGCTGCTCGCGGGGCCGGCGTCGCCCAACCAGTTTGGGGACACCGGCAGCTGGCTCGCGCGGATCGGCGACCCGCGCGATCGCGCCGAGCTGGTGGCGCGCAGCCTGCTCGGGATCCGCGTCGGCTGTGCGCGCTGCCACGACCATCCGCTCGACCGCTGGCGCATGGACGAGCACCTCGCGTTCAGCGCCTGCTTCGCGAGTCCGCGCGCGGCACCCGAGGGCGCGATGACGCAGGGGGAGTTGTTCGCGCCGGACGGGTCGGTCGTGACTCCGCTGCTGCTGCCGCTGGGGAACCTCGATCGCGCGCCCGGCGACGACCGGCGCGCCGCGATCGCGGCGTTCGTCCTCGACGAGTCGCACGGGATGTTCGCGCGCAACCTCGCCAACCGGCTGCACGCGACGCTGTTCGGCCGCGGTCTGGTCGAACCGGTCGACGACCACCGTGCCGGCAACCCCGCGGTCGACGAAGCGATGCTCGATGTGCTCGCCGACACGCTGCGCGCCGCGGACTGCGACCTGCGCGCCGGCCTGCGGCTGCTGGTGACGTCGGGGCTGTACGCCGCGAGCTCACGTCCGGGCGAAAACCCGCAGGACGCGCAGCAGGCGGAGCTGCTCGCGCGCCGCAGCGTGCGCGCGTTGACCCCCGAGCAGTGGTCCCGGGCCGTCGCCTGGATCGCCGGCGCCGAAGCCCCGGCGCCGCCCGGGTCCCCGCTGTCGCGCGAGCTCGCGCTGCTGAACGGCGAGCTGCTGCACCACCTGCTCGCGCGCGGAACCGTGCTCGATGCACCGGCCGACCTCGGCGGTGATGCCGGCGAACAGATCGACTGGCTGTACCGGACGATCCTGTCGCGGCCACCGACTGCGGCCGAACGCGCGCACGTGTCGTCCGCACTCGGAGAGCGGCGCCATGAAGACTGGCGCCGCCTCGCCTACGCTCTGCTGGCCGGACGCGAGTTCGGCATGGTGCGATGAACGAAACCGGTCCGAACCGCCGCGAGTTCCTGGCTTCGCTGGCCATGCTGCCGGCGGCGCTGCAGTTGCGCGTCTCCCGCCGCGAGCCGGCGCGCGCGCTGATCCTGGTCTGGCTGGACGGCGGGATGTCGCATCTCGACACGTTCGACTGCAAGCCGGAGGCGACGCCTGACATCCGCGGGGACCTGACGAGCCGGCGCACGAAGCTGGATGGGGTGTTCGTCAGCGAGCACTTGCCACGCCTCGCCGAACGGATCGACCGCTGCACGCTGCTCCGCTCGCTGACGCACGGCGAAGGGAACCACGACCGCGGCTCGCACCTGCTGCTGACCGGACACCGGCCATCGCCGGTGCTCGTGCATCCGCCGCTCGGTGCGCTGCTGGCCGACGTCGATCAGGTCGTGCCGCCGTTCGTCGCGATTCCGCGCGCGCCGGAGTACGGGCATCACGGGTTCCTCGCGGCGACGCGCGGGCCATTCGAGGTCGGGGGTGATCCGGGGCGGCCGGACTTCGCCGTGCGCGACCTCGCGCCGGATGCTGCGCGCGCACGGGCGCACGACCTGCTTGCCGAGCTCGACGCCCTCGACGAGACGCCGAAGGACCGCGCCGAGCGGGAGCGGGATGCATTCCATGCGCGCGCGCGGGCGTTGTCGCTCGATCCGGCGGCGCGGAGCTGGTTCGAGCTCGGCGCCGAGCCGGCCGAGCTGCGCTCGCGCTATGGGCGGCATCGGCTCGGCCAGAGCTGTCTGCTGGCGCGGCGGCTCGTCGAAGGTGGCGCACGTTGCGTGTTGGTGCAGGATCCGGGCTGGGACCACCACGTGCAGATCCGTTCGGCGCTGACGTACGGGTTCCCGCCGAAGCTGACCGCGCTCGACGAGGCTGTCGCGGCACTGATCGACGACCTGCGCGCGCGTGGGCTGGACGAACGCGTCGTCGTCTGCGTCGCCAGCGAGTTCGGCCGCACGCCGCGGCTGAACCCGAGCGCCGGCCGCGATCACTGGCCGCGCGCGCAGAGCGTGCTGCTGTACGGCGCGGGCCTGCAGCCGGGCGTCATCGGCCGCACCGATGCGCGCGGCGAAGAACCGGCCGAACGCCCGCTGTCCCCCAGCGATCTCGTCGCGACGCTCTGGCACGTGCTCGGCGGCGATCCGGAGCAGGTGCTGCGCACGCCGGACGGCCGGCCGGTGCGCGTGCTCGCGCCGGAGGCGGCGCCGATCCCCGAGGCGCTGCGCGTTTGAGAAGGGTTGCGGCACAACTGGTGCTGAGGTGAATCGTGCAGCAGACCTGACCGCCGAGGTGATGGTGCAGGAGCAGCGGGTCGTGGAGCCGAGGCTGTGAGGGAGGACCGATGCATGCGCGACGAGAGCTATGGTCGCGGAGCCAATCGGCCGGCGCTGCGGGGGCTTGGATCACCTGCGAGCGCGGGTTTCAAGCCACGTGTCTGTGCGGTAGGCTCGTCGCTGTCTACGGAGGAGTCAAAAGCATGATGCCGTTGATTCGCGCTCTCGCGCTCTCGCGCTCTCGCGCTCTCGCGCTCTCGCGCTCTCGCGTGAGCGCCTCGCCCTAGCCGCTCTCGCGGGCATGGCCCTCCCTGCGGTCGGGACAAGCCAGCAGGGTCCGCAAGACCCGCCGCGATCCGACTACGTGTTCCACATCTACGTAAGTCCCCTCTACGGCGACAACGCGCGGGCGACAGCACTCAACCCGAGCACGTCGCCAACCGGCGCGCAGCTCATGCCGCTCGACCGGCATCCGCAGCCCCCGGATGCGAACAACATCAAGCCGATCACCGGCTTCCTGAACCACGCGCCGTACCCGTTCAAGACGCTGACTCGGTCGAATGGCGCGCTCGCCTGGATCGATGCGAACTTCCGCCCCGGTTCGCCGCCGTTCTTTCCATGGACCAATTCGTCCACTGAGCGGCGCGTCACGCACGTGGTCGTCCACTGCCTTCCCGGGCTGTACGGACCCGCACAGATCGGCGTTGTCCCTTCTCCGATCGACCCAGCGACCGCGCTGCCGTGGAACGGCGAGGAATGGCCCGCCATCATCCGCGACAGGGTCAGCATCCAGGGCACCTCAGCCCTGGACACGATCTTCGACGCGCGCGGCGAGCCTGACGGTACGACGCCTCCAGTCCTGGTCGTGAACGAAGACAGAGGACCGCTCGAATCCAGCTACTTCACGCATCAGCAGTCGTTCATCGACTCGGTCCAGATCCGCGGCGGTCGCGTTCCGTTGGAGAGCACGACGGCTCCGGTCGGTTCAGGCGCTGGGATCTACGTCCACGGGCGACGGCCCAACCAGCAGGAGTTCGCCATCTCCCGGATCCGCATCACCAACTGCGTCTTCACGGACAACATCGTGGGGGTCGGCCTCGACGGCTACTGGCTGGGCGATTACCCGAGCATGGTCGATCTCGGGCACCGCCCCATGATCGTGAACAACACGTTCGCCTGGAACCGTTGCGGACTCTGGTGTGGTTCAACCGCGGTGCGGCCCATCTCAGATCCGTTTCGGAACCTGTTGAGCTACCCGGTTCTGATCAACAACATCTTCGACAGCGGTAGCCCGAGCTGGGCGATCACGGGCGTGACCGGATTCGAGGGGGTCAAGCCGGAGGACAAGCAGATCAGGGCAGTCCTGTCGCCACCCGTGCTGTTGCAGGCAGCGGGCGATGGTGTGGACTTCAATGCCTGGGAGGATAGCGCAGATCCACCCAACCCTCCCTACGTCAACCTCGGGAACAGCGGAATGTTCGCAGTTGCTGCGATCTGGCCGCGCGTCGATGTCAGCACTTCTGGCTCTGTGGTGTGGTTCGGCCCCCGAGTCGATCTGACGCCATTCACGAAGAGTGGGTCACCCAGAGCCTGCTCGCTCTACGTGAACGACATCTTCCGCAACTCTCCCGAAGGCGGGACTGGGTTCGAGTACTCACGCTACGACTTCCGCCTCGCACCGAACGTCAACACGACGACCAGCCCGCCTGGCTCCGTCAATCCGCCACCGCGGAATCCGCTGGTGAACAAAGGCATCGAGGCCGCGCAACCCGATGGCACGATGCTGTTCCCGATCACCCCGGCAAACGGCGAGATCCTCATCGATGAGCCAGGGCTACCTCTCGGCGCCGAGGAGTCGCGAGTCGACGGCTGGGATTGGGACGGCGAAGGCTTCGGCAATCCGAGGAGCGAGGCTCGGCAGGGGTTCGCGACAGGCACGTTCGGACAGAGCCAGGAGTTCGTGTCGCACATGGATCTGGGCTTCGACGAGATGGGGCCCTTGATCATGGCAGGGTATCTCGCGAGCACACGCAGCTTCGTGAAGCTGTCGGTGGCGCAGGGTGGAGTCACGCTTCCGGACCGTGGGCGGATCTTCTACTTCAACCTGATGACAGGCGGTACGCCGCCGCCGCCAGCGTCCTATCCGCGACCGCTGGCAAACGCGCCGTTCGGGATCGGGGAAGGTTGGTACCAGCACGTGCAGGCGGGAGTCGACCTCGAGGATCTGAACTACACGAAGCTGTACGTTCTTGGACCCGGTTCGCTCCGCAGGTTCACGGCGCAGTCCCCACCGCCGTGGCACTTCTCGTCGATCCCGCGTGCCCTGCGGTGCGATTTCTCACCGAGCCTCCTCCTCGATCCGCACTCGGAGTGGGGCAGGTTGCTCGTTCATCCCCCCATTTACACCAGTGAGGATCCATACGCCGCGAACCCCTGGCACGACGATCTGGTTGGAGTCGGCCTGAAGTCACTCAACAACCCGGCGCTGTTCCACAACCTGGGCGGGACGATCCACAATGATGTCTCGGTGGGTACGAAGGGGCTCTTCGGGCTCAAGGCAACTGCGGTACTCGACGCCACGATCAACCCGCCGGGAGCGTCAGTGCTCGGTGGCGGCGCCTACGTGATTCCCCCCACCGCACCGTTCGGCCCGTGGACTCCTTGCGGTGGTGCTCCAGGCGCTCCGTACACCGTCGGCACGTGGGGCTATGGCGACGCGCAGCTCGGCTGCCCCGACGTCATCCCGTACTTCGGCAGCGGCTCCGACTTCCTCGGCATCCGTTACAACTGCCAAGTCGGCACTGCGGATAGCAACCTGCAGACGTTCCTCGCGATCCGTGACGCAGGCCAGGGCGCGGAAGCATCCGCCGGGGAAGCCAACCTGAGGCGGTTGCCGCGGCAGGCGACCCTGCTCGAGCTCCTCGACCACAACACCCGCGCTTCCCTGCTGCTCGAGCAGCGCTGGCGCGATGGGCAGAAGAAGAGGTGAACCGATGAGCCCACTTCGCTCCACGTGCACCATCGCCTGGCTCCTTGCGCTGATCACCGGCATCGCGGGATCCCTCGAGGCGCAAGGCGCGCCCATCCAGTTCAAGCACTTCCCGCACGGCCGGTTCGTTCCAGCCGGCAACATCTTCACTCTCGCGTTCGATGCCAACCGGGACGAGGCAGTCGAGCTGACTCATGCCGGTCCCGCCCCAAGCTGCAACTGCTCGACCTGCGGGCCGACGATCCACCGCAACCGCGGCAACGCGACCTTCGAAACCCTCTGCGCCAGCACGAGCGGCTGGAATGGCCGCACCAATCCAGGTGCGTATCACGATGCAGGAGACATGGATCGAGACGGCGACCTCGACGTCGTGGTGGCCATGCCATTCGCAGACTTGAGTGCGGCAGCTCTATTCCGCAACGACGGAACGGGCAAGTACTCGATCGACCCCCAGACTCTGTTCCCCCGACCCGCTGGCCGGCGGTTTCCGTCCGGAACCGTACTGCTCGACATCGACCGCGACGGCGATCTCGACGTCTACGTGATGGATTGGCTCGCCGAGGACCGCCTCTACCGGAACGACGGCACCGGCGGATTCACCGATCTGACCGCGACGCACTTGCCCTCGCTGCCTGAGAACACGACGCGTGTCGCGCACGGCGATCTCGATGGCGACGGGTACGAGGATCTCGTTTGGACCGGCTGGTCGTACACGACCCAAGTCGCGCCACGGCGGATCCTGTTGAACGACAAGACCGGATCGTTCCGCGTTGCAACGGTCCTGCCGCAGGTCACCGGCGAGTGGATCGAGTTCGGCGACGTGGACGGCGATGGGGACTTGGACCTGATGACCGCCCAGGGCGGGGTACCGCCGTACGAGCTCTGGCTGAATGATGGCAGGGCGAACCTCACTCCCGCGCACGATCGGCTACCGCAGTTCACGCCGCCGGCCGGGGGGGCGCAGTTCAAGCTTTCAGACCTCGACGGAGACGGCGACTTGGACGCGTACCGCGTCGCGTCACCCGACAAGACTGTGACGTGGGGCATTGGTGTGTGGCTGAACGACGGAAAGGGCTACTTCACGGATGTCACGAAGCAAGCAATGTTGGGACAGCATCTCTCGATACAGAACGAAGGGGCAACCGCTGCCGATCTAGACGGCGATGGCGACATCGACTTGGCCGCCTGCACGCCGCAGTGGCCGGGTCCAATCGAGGGCTACGTCATGTTCAACCTCCAGCGGCAGCTCGACATCCCGTCGCAAGCCAAGCTCGGAACGCCGTTCCCGATCGACCTCTGGGCCGACGCGAATCATCTCGTGTTCCCGCACGCAGGCGCCAACCGCGTCGACTGGCGCATCCCGGGCATCGGTCGCTGGGTCATCGATCCGGCGACCTGGATCCCGCTCGGACCGATGTTGATTCCTGCGTCCCGCACTGCGCGCTTGACCGTCACGGTCCCGAACGATCCTGGCCTGGTCGGCGTTCCGTTCACGGTGCAAGCGATCGATGCATGGACCTCGACGAACGGCGTCCATCTGCGCGCGATGAACTGGCTCGAGAGCAGGATCGTGCCGTAGCGCGGCAGTCCGGCCTAGTCGCGCTACGCCGATCCGATCACGAGTCGCATGATCCGCGCTGCGGATCGTTAGCAGCACGCGCGCATGTTGCAGAAGAGCACGACCAGTACCGCATCGCCCGAAGCCCCAACCAGCAGCTGGTGCGCGCTCGCGGCGCTGCTCGCCGCTTGCGCTGCACCGCCGGTGCACCACGAAGGGCCGGTGACCGGCGTCGCGGTCGCCGGCGGGCGCACGTTCACCTGCTCGCAGGCGGGGCTGTTCGCCGGCGACCGGTTCCTGGCCCCGCTGCCGTTCCGCCCGTTCGCGCTGGCGGCACACGACGGTGCCGCGCCGTTCCTGCTCGCGGGTGGAGGCGCACCCGCGCGCCGCGGTGAGCTCGCGCTGCTCGACCTGCAAGGCCGCGTGCTCGCGCAGACGACGCTGGCGCAGGATCTCGTCTACGCCGTCGCGATCGCACCGGACGGCAGCGAAGCCACCGCCGCGCTCGCGGACGGACGCGTGTTGCGCGTGGCGTTGCCAGGACTCGCGGTCCTCGGTGAGCGACAGCGGCACGATGGCCCGGCGGTCGCCGTCGCCTATGCGCCGGATGGCTGCCTGCTCGCATCCGCCGGCCGCGACGGGCGGATCCTGGTCGCGGATCCACGCACGACCACGCACGCAGCGGCGATCGTGGATCACACGGCCCCGGTCACCTGCGTCGCGTTCTCGCCCGACAGCCAGCTGCTCGCGTCCGGCGCCGCCGACGCGCGGATCCGCCTGCACGAGCGGACCGGCCGGCTGCTGCACACCTGGCAGCGTCTCGGCGGGCCGATCGAGCGTGTCGCCTTCGATGGCGCGGCGATCGTCTACACGACACGGGCCGGCGCCGAACGACCGGCCGCCGCCGGCACCGTTACGCTGCCGGCCCGCTGATCGCGCCAACTCACGCGCCCGCTGCGTGCGCTGCCGTGCTCCAATGCGGCGCATGCAGAACGATCTGGATGTCAAGAAGGTCGTCGGCGTCCTCAACCGGATCCTCGAGTCCGAGCTCGCCGGCGTCGTCCGTTACACGCACTACTCGTTCATGGTGTTCGGGCATCACCGGATCCCGATCGTCAAGTGGCTGCGCGAGCAGGCGGACGAGGCGCTGGCACACGCGTGCCGGGCCGGTGAGATGATCACGCATCTCGGCGAGCATCCATCGCTCGGGATCGGCGGGCTGCTCGAGACGGCGCAGCACGACATCGCCGCGATCCTGCGCGAATCACTCGAGCACGAGAAGCACGGCCTCGCGCTGTATCACGAACTGCTCGCGCTCGTGCAGGGGCGTTCGGTGATGCTCGAGGAGATGGCGCGCGAGATGGCTGCGGCCGAAGAAGAGCACGTCGGCGAAGTGATCAAGATGATGCGGCGGCCGGGCGAGATCTCGTAGCACGCGCGGCGTGCAAAGCTTGCACGCAATACGCGGACTGCGGGTTGCCGCGGCGCGAGCCTCGGTCTAGGTTCGCACGGCTCGCGACCCGCATGAATTGCCTCGTTTTGATCCATCGATCGCGGCCTGCATGAGTCAGCGGCCGCGCGCATCAGAAGCGGTGGATTCCACCGCACCGGTTGTCGATGGGCGCAGCCGCGCCGTCGTCGAGCGCGTGACGCCGTGCGTCGATGGCGGGCGCTTCCCGGCCAAGTGTGTCGTCGGGGAGCTGTTCGTCGTCGAGGCGGACGTGTTCGCGGACGGCCACGACAAGGTCGTGGCCCGACTGCGCTGGCGCGCCGACGCGGAGTCGGGCTGGCGCGAAGTGCCGATGCAGCCGCTGGGCAACGACCGCTGGCGCGCCGCGTTCACGCCGCCGCAGCTCGGCCGCCACCACTACACGGTGCTCGGGTGGGTCGATCCGTTCCGCACCTGGCAGGACGGGATGGCGAAGAAGATCGCCGCCGGCGCCGACCGGGATCTCGATTACCGGATCGGCGCCGCGCTGATCGAGGAGACCGCTGCGGGGACGACGCTCGCCGACCGCCAGTGGCTCCAGCAGGCGCTGCAAGCCCTCACCGGCGCCGCGCGCCGCGAATCGGCGCTCGACCCGCAACTGCTGGCGATCATGGATCGCGCGGCGACGCCGCCGTTCGCGGTCAGCTTCCGCCGCGAGCTGACCGTCGTCGTCGAGCCACCGCTGGCGCGCTGCTCCGCCTGGTACGAGCTGTTCCCGCGCTCGTGCACCGACGACCCAGACCGCCACGGCACGTTCGGCGACGTCGAGCGGTTGCTGCCGGAGATCGCCGGCATGGGGTTCGACGTGCTGTACCTGCCGCCGATCCACCCGATCGGACGCACCGCGCGCAAGGGCCCGAACAACACGCCGAACGGCGGCCCTGACGTTCCGGGCAGTCCGTGGGCGATCGGCGCCGCCGAGGGTGGCCACCTCGCGATCCACCCCAAGCTGGGTGACCTCGACTCGTTCCGCTCGCTGGTCGACACGGCGCGGCGGCACGGGATCTCGATCGCGCTCGACATCGCGTTCCAGGCGTCGCCGGACCATCCGTGGCTGCGCGAGCATCCGGAGTGGTTCCGCCGGCAGCCGGATGGCTCGATCGCGCACGCCGAAAACCCGCCGAAGCAGTACCAGGACATCCATCCGTTCGACTTCGAGTGCGAGGCGTGGCGGGAGCTGTGGCAGGCGCTGCGCGGTGTGTTCGCGTTCTGGATCGAGCATGGGGTCGAGGTGTTCCGCGTCGACAACCCGCACACGAAGAGCCTGCGCTTCTGGGAGTGGTGCATCGAGGACGTCAAGCGCAGCCATCCGCAGGTGATCTTCCTGTCGGAGGCGTTCACGCGGCCGAAGCTGATGTACCGGCTCGCGAAGGCCGGGTTCTCGCAGTCGTACACGTACTTCCCCTGGCGCAACGCGAAGTACGAATTGGTCGAGTACTTCCGCGAGCTGACCAATCCGCCGGTCGCCGACTTCTTCCGCGGCAACCACTGGCCCAACACGCCGGACATCCTGCCGGCGTTCCTGCAACACGGCGGGCGCGCGGCGTTCGAATGCCGCCTCGTGCTCGCGGCGACGCTGGCGGCGAACTACGGGATCTACGGCCCGGCGTTCGAACGCTGCGAGCACCAGGCGGTGCGCGAAGGCAGCGAGGAGTACCTCGACTCCGAGAAGTACCAGATCCGCGCGCGCGGGCGCGAGGATCGGCGCGAAGACCTGCGCCCGCTGATCACGCGGCTGAACCGGATCCGCCGCGAGAACCCCGCGCTGCAGCTCGACCGCACATTGCGGTTCCACGCGACCGACAACGAGCACCTGCTGTGCTACAGCAAGTCGTCCGAGGACTGCACGAACGTGGTGCTGGTCGTCGTCAATCTGGATCCGCACCACCGGCACGCCGGCTGGCTGCAGCTCGACTGCAAGGCGCTCGGCGTCGAGCCGGACTCCGGGTTCCAGGTGCACGACCTGATCTCCGGCGCGCGCTACCTGTGGCGCGGCCCACGCAACTGGGTCGAGCTCGATCCGCAGGCACTGCCGGCACACGTGCTGCGCGTGCGCCGCCATCTGCGGACCGAGCAGGACTTCGAGTACTTCCTGTGAAGCGCGGCAAGAGCACCGAGCAGCTCGCGGACGATCCGCTGTGGTACCGCGACGCAGTGATCTACGAGCTGCACGTCCGCGCTTTCCAGGACGCGGACGGCAATGGGATCGGCGACTTCCAGGGGCTGACGACGCGGCTCGACTATCTGCAGCAGCTCGGCGTGACCGCGATCTGGCTGCTGCCGTTCTATCCCTCCCCGCTGCGCGACGACGGCTACGACATCGCCGACTACTACGCCGTGCATCCGTTCTACGGGCGGCTCAAGGACTTCGAGCTGTTCCTGGCGGAGGCGCATCGGCGTGGGCTGCGCGTGATCACCGAGCTGGTGATCAACCACACGTCGGATCAACACGCCTGGTTCCAGCGCGCACGGCGCAGTCCGGCCGGCAGCAATCACCGTGACTTCTATGTCTGGCGCCCGCGGCCGGGCGGGTATCCGGATGCGCGGATCATCTTCAAGGACTTCGAGCACTCGAACTGGGCGTTCGATCCGGTCGCGAACGCGCACTACTGGCATCGCTTCTACGCGCACCAGCCGGACCTGAACTTCGACAACCCCGCCGTCGTCAAGGAGGTGCAGAAGGTCCTCGACTTCTGGTTCCGCCTCGGCGTCGACGGGATGCGCCTGGACGCGGTGCCGTACCTGTTCGAACGCGAGGGGACCGACTGCGAGAACCTGCCGGAGACGCACGCCTTCCTGCGCGACCTGCGCCGGCACGTCGACCGCAAGTTCCGCAACCGGATGCTGCTCGCCGAGGCGAACCAGTGGCCGGAGGACGCGGCGGCCTACTTCGGGGCCGGCGACGAGTGCCACATGAATTTCCACTTCCCGCTGATGCCGCGCCTGTTCATGGCGCTGCAGATGGAAGACGCGCACCCGATCCTCGACATCCTCGCGCAGACGCCGCCGATCCCGGACAACTCGCAATGGGCGCTGTTCCTGCGCAACCACGACGAGCTGACGCTCGAGATGGTCACCGACGAGGAGCGCGACTACATGTACCGCGTCTACGCGCGCGACCGCCAGGCGCGGATCAACCTCGGCATCCGCCGCCGGCTGGCGCCGCTGCTCGGCAACAACCGCCGCGCGATCGAGCTGCTGAACGGGCTGCTGTTCGCGCTGCCGGGCACGCCGGTCATCTACTACGGCGACGAGATCGGGATGGGGGACAACATCTATCTCGGCGACCGCAACGGCGTGCGCACGCCGATGCAATGGAGCTCGGATCGAAATGCCGGCTTCTCGCCAGCCAATCCGCAGCGGCTGTACCTGCCGGTCACGATCGACCCGGAGTACCACTACGAGACGATCAACGTCGAGGCGCAGGCGGCGAATCCGAACTCGCTGCTGTGGTGGATGCGCCGCGCGATCGCGATGCGCAACCGCTACCAGGCGTTCGGCCGCGGGCGCATGGAGGTGCTGCCGGTCGGCAACCGCAAGGTGTTCGCGTTCCTGCGGCTGTACGAGGAGGAGCGGATCCTGGTCGTCGCGAACCTGTCGCGGCACGTGCAGTTCGTGGCGCTCGACCTGAGCGCGTACACGCAGTACGGCGTGACCGAGCTGTTCGGGGAGGCGCAGCTGCCTCCGGTCGGCGAGTCGCCGTATCCGCTGACGCTCGGCCCGCACGAGTTCTTCTGGATCGCGCTGCAGGCGCCGGTGCGGCCGGCGGTGCGCACCGAGCAGAGCCTGCCGGCCCTGCGCACGCCCGGTGCGTGGCAGGAACTGCTGGCCGGTGACACCCGCCGCAAGCTGGAACGCGCGCTGGTCGGCCATCTGCCGGCACGCCGCTGGTTCGGCGGCAAGTCGCGCCGGATCACCGACGTCCAGATCGAAGACGCGTTCGCGCTCGGCCCGCAACGGAGCTGGTACCTGCTGGTCATGCAGGTCTCGTTCCACGAAGGTCAGCCGGAGACGTACCAGATGCCGGTCACGTTCGCGTCCGGCGAGCGCGGCGACGAGGTGCTCGCCGCGACGCCGTACGCGGTCGTCGCGCGGCTGACCTGTGGCCAGAACGGCACGGAGGAGAGCGGCGTGCTGTTCGACGCGGTCCATGACCCGGAGTTCGGCCGCGAGCTGCTGGCAGCCGTGCGGCGGCGGCCGTCCTTGCGCGGCGGCAAGCGCACGCTGCGCGCCCAGCGCACGCGCGCGCTGGCGGCGGCGCTGCGCGATCTCGAGGAGCTGCCGCAGCCGCGCCTGCTGTTGGGCGAGCAGTCGAACACGTCGATGGTGTTCGACGAGCGACTGATCCTGAAGCTGTACCGCCGGCTCGCCGAGGGCGTGAATCCGGACCTCGAGATCGGGCGGCACCTGACCGAGCAGCGGCCGTTCGCCAACACCCCTGCGGTCGCCGGGTGGCTCGAGGCGGAGTCGGGCGACGCGCCGGCGACGTTCGCCTTGATCCACACGTACGTGCACAACCAGGGGGACTTCTTCCGCTACTCGGTCGACGAAGCGAACCGCTTCCTCGAGCGCGCGGCGACGCAGGCCGCCCCGGAGGCCGGGCTCGCGGCGCCGGACGCCGGCCTGTGCGAGCTGGCGATGCAGGACTCGTCGCCGCGCGGCGGCGAAGCTCTCGGCGCGTATCTCGAGCTGGCGCGGCTGCTCGGCCAACGCACGGCCGAGCTGCACGCGGCGCTGGCAGCGGACACGGAGTCACCCGATTTCGCGCCGGAGCCGTTCTCGCCGTTCTACCGCCGCGCACTGTTCCAGAGCATCCGCAACCTCTCGCTCGACGTGTTCGCGCGGCTGCGCCGCAGGCTCGGCGCGCTCGACGAGGACCTGCGGCCGCAAGCGGATGCACTGTGCGGCGGCGAGGCCGCGATCCTCGAGCATCTGCGCGTGGCCCTGCAGCGGCGTTGCCATGCACTGCGCACGCGGACGCATGGCGACTACCACCTCGGCCAGGTGCTGTACGCGAACGGCGACTTCGTGATCATCGACTTCGAAGGGGAGCCGGCGCGGCCGATCGGCGAACGCCGGATCAAGCGCAGCCCGCTGCGCGACGTCGCCGGGATGGTGCGCTCGTTCCACTACGCCGCGTACATGGCGCTGTTCGCGCTGCTCCGCCGGACGGCGCCGGACGCCGTCGCGGCGCAGACGCTGGAAGCCTGGGCGCGCACGTGGCGCGTGTGGAGCTCGGTCGAGTTCCTGCGCGCGTATCTCGAGCACGCGCGCAAGCAACCGTTCCTGGCCGAGTGCTCGGCGGACGAGATCGCGACGCTGCTGGCGATCTTCCGGATCGAGAAGGCGATCTACGAGCTCGGCTACGAGCTCGACAACCGGCCGGACTGGGTCCGGATCCCGTTGCTCGGGCTGCGGCAGTTGCAATCGGAGGTGCTGTCGTCGTGAGCGAGGCGGAGCTGCGCGCGCTGCACCGGTTGGCGGCGTTCTGTGGCGTGCAACGCGTCTACCGCGACCTCTCCGGCGTGCGGCGGCACGCGTCGCCGCAGGCGCTGCAGCGCGTGGTCGAAGCGCTCGGCGCCGCGCCGGATCCGCATGAAGGTGCCGCCGGCACGCTGGCGCGCCTGCGCCGCGAACGCGCCGAGCGCATGCTCGAGCCGGTCGTGGTCAGCTTCGGCGCGCAGCGCGTGCAGTTCGACGTGACGCTGCCCCAGGGGGCGCCGCCGGAGCTGCAGATCCGGATCGGTGGCACGAGCGTGGACTGGACGCTGCTGCGCGAGCGTGCACGACAGATCGACGGGCTGGCGCATGTCTGCCGGCGCGTCGAGCTGCCGGAGCCGCTGCCACCCGGTCATCACGACCTCGTCGTCGAGGCCGGCCCGCGGGCCGCGCGGTCACTGCTGATCGCCGCACCTGCCGCCGCCCCGGAGCTGGCCGGTCATGGCATCGGACTGTTCCTGCCGCTGCACGCGCTGCGTCGCGAGCAGGATCTCGGGATCGGGGACTTCGGCGGCCTCGCGCGGCTGGCCGAGCTCGCTGGCGAGGGGGGCTGCACGGCTCTGGGGACGCTGCCGCTGCTCGCGACGAACCTGGACGAGCCGTTCGAGTTCAGCCCGTACTCGCCGACCAGCCGCTGCCACTGGAACGAGTTGTTCCTCGACGTCGATGCCATCCCGGAGCTCGCCGAGTGCGAACCGGCCCGTGCGGCGCTCGCGCGCGCGCGCGCTTCGATGCCGCCCGACGCGGATCCGCTGGTCGACTACCGCGACGTGCTGCAGCGCAAGCGCAGCATCCTCGCGCCGATCGCGCAGATGCTGGCGACCGCCCCGGGCGCGCGTGGCCAGGCGTTCCGTGCGTTCGCCGCCGACCCGGAGCTGCAGGCGTATGCCCGCTTCCGCGCCATCGCTGCGGCGCGGCGCGAGCCGTTCGCAGACTGGCCGGAGCCGCTCCGCTCCGGATCGATTCCGGACGATGCGTTCGATCCGGAGCTCGCGAACTACCACGCCTGCGTGCAGTGGCTGGCCGGCGAGCAACTGCGCGATGCGCAGGCGCGTGCCGCCCGCGCCGGCGTCGCGCTGTATCTCGATCTCCCGCTCGGCGTGCATGGCAGCGGGTTCGACGTCTGGCGCCAGCCGGAGCTGTTCCTGCGCGGGGTCTCGGCCGGCGCACCGCCGGATCCGTTGTTCCCCGGCGGACAGGACTGGGGATTCCCGCCGCTCCACCCGCAGCGCTCCCGCGAGCAGGGGCACGCACATCTGCGCGCCGTGCTCGGCAAGCACATGCGGCACTGCGGCCTGCTGCGGATCGATCACGTCATGAGCCTGCACCGGCTCTACGTCGTCCCGCACGGGATGCCGGCGACCGAAGGCGTCTACCTCCGTTACCCGACCGACGAGCTGTACGCCGTGCTCTGCCTCGAGGCGGTGCGCACCGGCTGTCGCGTCGTCGGGGAAGACCTCGGCACCGTGCCGATGCGCGTGCGCCGCGAGTTGGAGCGACGCCGGATCAGCCGGATGTACGTGCTGCAGATGGAGGCGGACGCGCAACAGCATCCGGTCCTGCGGGCCCCCACGGCGAGCACCGTCGCGAGCCTGAACACGCACGACATGCCGAGCTGGCGCGGCTTCGTCGAAGGGCGCGACATCACCGAGTTCCACGCCCTCGGCCTGCTCGACGAGACCCAGCTCGCGGCATCGCACGCGCACCGCGCGGTGCTCGTGCAGGCGATCCGCCGTCACCTGCAGCAGCAGGAGCTGCTCGGCGACACCGACGATCCGCTGGCGCTGTTGCAGGCGGCGCTGGCCTGGCTCGCGCGCAGCGGGACTGGCCTCGTCGTCGTGAATCTCGAAGACCTGTGGCTCGAGCCGGAGCCGCAGAACATCCCTGGCACGTGGCGCGAGCGACCGAACTGGCGCCGGCGCGCCCGGCACACGCTCGAACAGATCGCCGGCGGCGCGGTCGGCGACACGCTGCGCCGGCTGAGCGGTCTGCGCGCCGCGAGGGTGCAGGCATGACGAAACGCGCACCGAGCACGACCTCGACGCGGTCGAGCCGGCTCAGCGAGCAGGATCTGTTCCTGTTCAACGAGGGGTCGCACTTCCGGCTGTACCGCCATCTCGGCGCGCATCCGGATACGGCCGGCGACGGGACACACTTCGCGGTCTGGGCGCCGAACGCACAGCGCGTCACCGTGATCGGCGACTTCAACGGCTGGGACGGCAACGCGACGCCGCTGCAGCCGCGCGGCGACTCCGGGATCTGGGAAGGCTTCGTGCGCGGGGTGGGTCGCGGCGCGCTCTACAAGTTCCGGATCCACGGCCGCAACGGCTTCCGCGGCGACAAGACCGATCCGTTCTCGTTCCGGATGCAGCAGGCCCCGGAGACCGCGTCGATCGTCTGGGATCTGGACTACGAGTGGCAGGACGACGCCTGGATGCAGCAGCGCGCCCAACGCGATGCGCTGCGCGAACCGATGTCGATCTACGAGCTGCACCTCGGCTCGTGGCGCCGCGTTCCGGAGGAGGAGGACCGCCCGCTGACGTACCGGGAGATCGCTCCGCTGCTGGTCGAACACCTGCGCGCGACCGGCTTCACGCACGTCGAGCTGATGCCGGTCATGGAGCATCCGTTCTACGGCTCGTGGGGCTACCAGGTCGGCGGCTACTTCGCCGCGACGAGCCGCTACGGCACGCCGCAGGACCTGATGTTCCTGATCGACACGCTGCACCAGGCAGGGTTCGGCGTGATCCTGGACTGGGTTCCGGCGCACTT